>NZ_CAKZHY010000099.1 GCF_936928535.1 uncultured Bradyrhizobium sp.
CGCCGACGGCGCGTAGCGCCAGCAGCGTCACGGTCTGGACGGCGTCGCGCATCTTGACGGGATCCTCGAGATTGTCGGGCGCGAGCGGGCCGACCAGGGCCTCATGCAGCGCCCCGAGCAGCGCGGTCGCGGCGAGCGCCGTGTCCTGCGCCGGCAGATGGCCGGCGCGCACCGCAGCGTCGATCCGCGCGGCGATCTCGCCCGCGATCTCGCGGCGGCTGGCCAGCCGTGAGGCGCTGACATCGACATCGACAGGCTCGGCCAGGATGCCCCAGGCGAGGCGCCGCTGCGACAGCGTATGGACCGCCACGGTGGTCACGGCTGCCGCCAGCGCCGAGGACGGCCCCGGCGCGGCATCGGCGGCCCGCCTGATCGCCGCGAGCTCGTCGCGGGAGACTTCGGAAATCAGTTCAGAGATCAGCTCGGCCTTGGAGGGGAAGTAGCGGTAGACGGTGCCGGCCGCCACATTCGCCCTGACGGCAACCGGCGCGATCTGAACCGCGGCCATGCCGCCTTCGGCTGCGGCTTCCCTTGCCGCCGCCAGGATGGCGCTGCGCCGAGCCGCAAGGCGCTTCACCACTTGATGCGTCCGCCGATAAACCATGGCGCGCTTCCTGTCCCACCACGCCTGCCGCACGCCGCGGCCGAACGCTTCGTCACCGATTGCACTGCAAATCGCCCCGCAAGGACTGAACAACTATTCAGGGAGGATGACAAGAAGCAAATGTGTTGTGCATCACACGCGCAACGCTGCACTGCAAACCACTCAAATTGTAGGGAATCGGTTGGCAAACGGCTGACCACACTTCTTACCGCGGTCTTAAAGCGCCTCGGTGAGTGTGGCTGCGATCCAACCCGGTGCAGCATGGTCGACACGGACGCCAAAACCGCCTGGCAGCTTTTCCATTTGAATTGGCTTCCCATCGCGATCATGGGCAGCCTGCTCGCGCTTGGCCTGTCCGCCACCGGCCTCCGGCTCGAGCCGGTCGCCTACGGCATCACGCTCGCGGTCGCCGCATGCTTTGTCGCCATCGCCTATCGCCACCGCTTCGCCAAGGGCGATCGCGCCGATCCGAAACTGATCTTCTCGCTCGGCACGATCGGTCAGGTCATCATCACCTGCGCCATCGTCGGGCCGCTCAGCTACGTCGCCGGCAAGATGGGTTTACCGCTGCAGGATCAGGCGCTGCTCGCGGTCGATCGCGCGTTCGGATTGGATCCCGAGCCGATCGCGCGCTTCGTCAACGACCATCCCTGGCTCGCCGACCTGCTGTCACGCAGCTACGGCCTGATCAAATGGCCGCTGCTCTTCATCCCCATCGCGCTGACGCTGTCCGCGCGTTACGTGCGGCTGCAATTGTTCATGCTGGCGATGAGTCTCGCGCTCGCGATCACCATCGCGATCTCGGCACTGGTGCCGGCGATCGGCACCTATTACGGACTGCAATTGGCCGCGGCCCACTTCCCCGACATCAACACTGCTGTTTACGCCGGACAGCTGCGCGACATCCTGTCCCTACGGGACGGCAGCCTGCACGAGCTGCGATTGTTCAAGCTCTCCGGCATCGTCTCGTTCCCGAGCTTCCACGCCGCATCCGCCGTGCTCTACATGTGGGCGCTGTGGCCGGTGCGCCGCATCGGCGGCATCGCGGCGGCCCTCAACCTCATGATGATCGCGGCAGCGCCTGTCATCGGCGCACACTACATCATCGACGTCGCCGGCGGCATTGCGTTGGCGGCAGGCTCGATCTGGGCGGCGAAGGCGTACCTGGCGTGGATGAGCAGCGCGGCGCAGGTCTCCGCAGCGCCGGCGACGTGGCAGCCGAGCCTCGCGGAATAGCAACCGCTATCAATCACATTTACAGCTCCCGTAGGATGGGCAAAGGCGCGTAGCGCCGTGCCTACGATGTATCCGCGTCGATGATATATGCGGCGAGCACTCTGTCGCCTCCTCGTCATTGCGAGCGCAGCGAAGCAATCCAGAATCCCTTCGCGGATGCAGCCTGGATTGCTTCGCTGCGCTCGCAATGACGGTGGGGAGGCGCTGTCGACCACCCAAAACAAAAAGAGCCCCGTCCGAGGACGGGGCTCTTAAAACTCTTGCTACGTCTCAGCTTACTTGAGGCTGGACGAGATCGAGCCGAACTTGGTGTTCAGCGTCGAACCGAGGTTGTTGACGACGGTGATGATCGCCAGCGCGATGCCGGCGGCGATCAGGCCGTATTCGATGGCGGTGGCGCCGGATTCGTCCTTCACGAAACGCGAAACGAGGTTCTTCATAGACTGCTCCAAAGGATACACGTGGCTTCAACTGGTCTGGTCTTTTCGGCTTCCCAGCGCCGCCCGACCATGGAACCGACCGTAAGGGCAAAGACTTGCGCCGCAGTTAATTCGACTGCGTAAACAATGAACGGCTTAGATGTATTCGCCGATGGTAAACCGAAATTAAAAACAATCAGTTAAATTGCGCAGACATAAAGCCGCGCCAAAGGCGTGTATTCCGCCGATTTACTGGAAGTTATGACCGCCGTGGTCCAATGCCGCCCGCTCGGCCAACACGACCCAAGAACAAGACGAGGCGGCATGTCGCTTTCCTTTACCAACAGCATCACCATGCAGAGCCGCGCGCGCGCGCTGGTGCCGCTGTGTGTCGGCGCGGGCGCCTTTCTCTTCTTCCTCACTGTCGGCGACACGCTGCTTCAGGACTCCGACTCGTTCTGGCAGATCAAGATCGGACAATGGATCCTCGACCACCGCGCCCTGCCCTATACTGACTTCTATTCCTTCACGCGCTCAGGCCAGCCCTGGATCTCGACGTCCTGGCTGTCGCAAATCCTGTACGCCATCACCTATGCGCAATGGGACTGGGCCGGACCGGTGGTCCTGACCGCGCTTGCGATCGCGGCTTCCGTCGCGATCTTCGTTTATCTGCTCGAAGCCCATCTCGAAATCCCGCGCTCGGTGCTGTTCGCGATGCTGGCCGTGCTGCTGTCGCTGCACCACATCCTGGCGCGGCCGCATATCCTGGCGCTGCCAGTGATGATCGCGTGGGTCGGCGTGCTGATGAACGCGGCCGACCGCAAGGTCACGCCGTCCTGGGTCTGGCTGCCGCTGATGTCGCTGTGGGCGAATTTGCATGGCGGCTTCGTGCTCGGCCTCGCGCTGATCGGCCCGATGGCATTGGAGGCGATCTGGACGCTCGACCAGGCCAAGCAGATCCGCCTGCTTTCGCGCTGGTTCGTGTTTGGTGTCGCTGCGATGCTGGCTGCCTGTGTCACGCCCTATGGCTGGCGCACGTTGCTGGGCGCGACAAATATCCTCAATCTGGGCGAGCTGCTGTCGGTCATCTCGGAATGGATGCCGGCGAATTTCGCCTCGTTCTCCGCGTTCGAAGGCGCGATCCTCGGCTTGATCGCGATCGGCATGTTTCGCGGCCTCACGCTATCGCCGCCGCGCATCCTGCTGGTCCTGCTGCTCACCTGGATGGGACTGACCCATGTGAGGAGCATCGAGGCGTTTGCCTTTCTGGTGCCGCTGGTGCTGGCCAAGCCGCTCGGCGAGACATCGCCGCTGCCACATCTCACGCGGGGCACCGAGAGCCCGGCGGCGCGCTATGTCACGGTGATGGGCGCGCTGATGATCGCGGCCGCGGCCTGGACCTCGACCTCGATCTACATGTCGCATCACCGCTTCACCTTCACGATGGACCAGACGCCGGTCGCCGCCGTCGATCTGCTGCAGCAGCGCAAGGCGCAGCGCATCTTCAACGCCTACCAGTTCGGCGGCTACCTGATCTCGCGCGACATTCCTGTTTTCGTCGACGGCCGCGCCGAGCTCTATGGCGAGAAGTTCGTGATGGACTTCTTCAAGGCGATCGAGGTCAAGAAGCTCGATAACCTGACGCGGTTGCTGGAGGAGTACAAGATCGACGCCACGCTGCTGGTCGCCGACAGCCCCGCCGCCCAGGTGCTCGATCACATCAAGGGCTGGAAGCGGCTCTATGCCGACAACATCGCCGTGATCCATGTGCGGGATGGCGAACCGGGCGCTGACACGCCGGCCAAGCCATGACTATCAAGCCATGATCCTAAAGCCATGACCATCGCCGCCAGCCTTCCGGTCGCGCGCGCCCAGCGCAATCTGGCGCCGCTCTGCGTCGCGGCCGCGAGTTTCCTGCTGCTGCTGGTGAACGGCGACAGTCTGCTGCACGATCCTGACACCCTCTGGCAGATCAAGGTCGGCCAGTGGATCCTCGATCATCGCAGCGTGCCGTGGACCGACCTCTATTCATTGACGCGCCAGGGCGAGGCCTGGCTCTCGACCTCCTGGCTGTCGCAGGTCCTGTTCGCGACGACCTATTCGCATTGGGGATGGGCCGGGCCCGTCATCCTGACCGCCGCCGCCATCGCGCTGGCGATGGCGCTGCTATTGTCCTTCCTGCAGCGGCATCTCGATCTTCCCTACGCGCTCGTGTTCTGCCTGCTGGCGATGACGCTGGCCGCGCCGCATCTGCTGGCGCGCCCGCACGTCCTTGCACTGCCGGTCATGGTCGCCTGGAGCGGCGCGCTGATGGCCGCAGCCGATCGCGGCCGCGCGCCCTCCTTCATGCTGCTGCCGCTGATGGTGCTGTGGGCCAATCTTCACGGCGGCTTCGTGTTCGGCCTCGCGCTGATCGGCGCGATCGGCTTGGAAGCGCTTTGGTGTGCCGCGCCGGCGCGCCGGCCGGCGCTCCTGCTGCACTGGGCCGCCTTCGGCCTTGGGGCGCTGGCCGCGAGCTGCTGCACGCCTTACGGTGTTGATACAATGCTCGGGGCTGCCCGCATCCTCAGCCTCGGCAAATCCTTTTCGGTCATCGCCGAGTGGCGACCGGCCGATTTCAGCGCCTTCAGCCCCTTCGCGGGCGCCCTGCTCGGCCTGCTCGGCCTCGCACTGACCCGCGGCCTGACGCTGTCACCGCCGCGCGTGCTGCTGATCCTCGGGCTGACCTGGATGGCGCTGGCGCATGTCCGCAGCATCGAGAGCTTCGGCGTGCTCGTCCCTCTGTTGCTGGCGCAGCCGCTGAGTGGCTGGTTCAGAGCTTTCCCTGATACACCCCGCGGCTTGCGGATGGCGCCCGGCGCCCCCGCGGCGCTGACTGCTGTGGGAATTGTGCTCGCGACTGCAAGCGCAACGGCGGCCTTCACGGCGCATCACACCTTCGCATTCTCCACCGCGCAGACGCCTGATGCCGCGGTCGATGCCTTGATCGAGCGCAAGGCCACGCGCATCTTCAATTCCTACGGCTTCGGCGGCTACCTCATCGTTCGCGACATCAGGCCGTTCGTCGATGGACGTTCGGAGCTCTACGGCGAAAAATTCCTGATGGATTATTTTGCCGCCGAGGACGGCCGCGACGTGTCCGGCCTGTTGCGCATGCTCGACGAGAACAAGATCGATGCGACGCTGCTGACGGCGGATTCACCGGCAGCGCAGATCCTGGATCATATCAAGGGCTGGAAGCGGGCCTATGCCGACAAGATCGCGGTGATCCACGTGCGGGACGATCGGGACGGCGCGCCGTCAGAGTGAGGACGGCGTATCAAGCGGACTTGTCTCCTGCCGTCTGACGCAGTTCAATGCGGCGGGATCGGGGCGATGCAAGTGGCCAGAAGCAAACCGTGTCATGAAAAATCCGGACGCCATCGCCGTCATCGTATCGACGCTCCGCCAGGTCCATGGTGACGACATCGCGCGGATGATGCTGGTCGAAGGCATGAGCCTGGCCAATCTGATCGATGCGATGTTTTCGGCGCCGCTGGCGCACCGCGATGCCGTGCGGGCGATCACCGACGGGCTCGACGACTTCGTCATCACGCCGGACCTCGGGCTGATATGGCACCTGAAATATGTCTACGGACCCGGCTCCCTCCACGTCGTGGACCTGGAGATCGCCACGCCTGACGGTACGCTGGCGAGCAAGGACGTCTGGCTGCGTCTGGCGTCGTGACAGGGCGGGGCGTCAATACAAGCGCAGCTATTGTAGGGTGGGCAAAGCGGCAGCGTGCCCACGACTTGTTGCGATTGGCGAAAGGTGGTGGGCACAGCGCTTGCGCGCCTTTGCCCACCCTACGAGAGCGGAGTTACTTCCCGCGATCCTTGACGGGGATCACGAGCTTCAGGCCGGACCAGATCTCGTTGACGGCGCAGATCTTGATATCGACGAGGCCGTTCGCGAGCGCGGTCTCGCGCACCAGCGCTTCCGTCACGTCAGTCGCGACGCCGGAGGCCTTCTTCGGCCATGACGCCCAGATCATGCCATCAGGGGCGATCGCCTTGCGGTAGAGGCGCAATTTTGCAGGCGAGGCCTTTGGTCTCGCCTGCGAAGAGATGGACCATGTCGAGCGGCGCCTTGGCGGCCTTTGCGATCGCCACGCCGTCAGGCAGCTCGCCGACGATGTCGCGATAGGGCGTCGCAAGGCCGTCCACAAAAATACAAAAGCCCGGCTTGATGCCGAGCTTTTGCACTACAGCTTTGCCGGAATATCCGGCCATGGGCCGAGGCGTTACGCCTGCGGCTGCGGCTCCAGGCCGGGATCCGGATCGGGCCGTGGGCGCGGCTTGCCGGCCGGGGGCACGGCGGAAGCGCGCGGCGTGGTCGGCTCCAGCACCGACTCGCGGTTCGGCTTCTTGCCCTTGAGCAGGTCGATGATCTCGTCACCGCTGAGCGTTTCGAACTCGAGCAGGCCCTTGGCCAGGGCTTCGAGATCGGCGTGCTTCTCGGTGAGGATGCGGGTCGCTTCCTTGTAGCCTTCCTCGACCAGACGGCGGATTTCCGAGTCGATCTTCTGCACGGTCGCTTCAGAAGCGTTCTGGGTGCGCGAGACCGACATGCCCAGGAACACCTCGTCCTGGTTCTCGCCGTAGGACACGGTGCCGAGCTCTTCCGACAGGCCCCAGCGCGTGACCATCATGCGGGCAAGGCGGGTGGCCTGCTCGATGTCGGAGGCGGCGCCTGATGTCACCTTCTCGCGGCCGAAGATCAGCTCTTCGGCGACGCGGCCGCCCATCATGATGGCGAGGCGCGAGGTCATCTGCTCCAGAGACATCGACAACTTGTCGCGTTCGGGGAGCTGCATGACCATGCCGAGTGCGCGGCCGCGCGGAATGATGGTCGCCTTGTGGATCGGGTCGGTCGCGGGCACGTTGAGGCCGACGATGGCGTGGCCGCCCTCGTGATAGGCCGTCAACAGCTTCTCTTCCTCGGTCATGACGAGCGACTTGCGCTCGGCGCCCATCATCACCTTGTCCTTGGCTTCTTCGAACTCGGCCTGGGTCACCATGCGCTTGTTACGGCGGGCAGCGGTCAGCGCGGCTTCGTTGACGAGGTTCATCAGATCGGCGCCGGAGAAACCGGGCGTGCCGCGCGCGATGGTCTTGAGGTTGATATCCGGCGCCAGCGGAACCTTGCGGACATGCACCTTCAAAATCTGCTCGCGGCCGACGACGTCGGGGTTCGGCACCACGACCTGGCGGTCGAAGCGGCCCGGACGCAGCAGCGCCGGATCGAGCACGTCGGGGCGGTTGGTCGCGGCGATCAGGATCACGCCCTCGTTCGCCTCGAAGCCGTCCATCTCGACCAGCAGCTGGTTCAGCGTCTGCTCGCGCTCGTCATTGCCGCCGCCGAGACCGGCGCCACGGTGACGACCGACCGCGTCGATTTCGTCGATGAAGATGATGCAAGGCGCGTTCTTCTTGGCCTGCTCGAACATGTCGCGGACGCGGGAGGCGCCGACGCCGACGAACATCTCGACGAAGTCCGAACCCGAAATGGTGAAGAACGGCACGTTGGCTTCGCCCGCGACCGCACGCGCGATCAGGGTCTTACCGGTGCCGGGAGGGCCGACCAGCAGCACGCCGCGCGGAATGCGGCCGCCGAGACGCTGGAATTTGCCGGGGTCACGTAGGAATTCGACGATCTCCTGCAGATCCTGCTTGGCCTCGTCGACGCCCGCGACGTCCTCGAAGGTGACGCGGCCGTGCGCTTCGGTCAGCATCTTCGCGCGCGACTTGCCAAAGCCCATCGCCTTGCCGGCGCCGCCCTGCATCTGCCGCGACAGGAAGATCCACACGCCGATCAGCGCGATGAAGGGCAGCCAGGAGACCAGCAGCGAGACGAACCACGGCACGTTGTCGCCGGGCGGCTTGGCAGTGATCTGGACCTTGCTGTCATAGAGACGCTTCACCAGCGTCGGATCGTTCGGCGCATAGGTCTGGAAGCTCGAGCCGTTGGTGAAGGTGCCGTGAATGTCGGGGCCCTGGATCACGACGTCGCGGACATGGCCCTGGTCGACCTCGCTCAGCAGCTGCGAGAAGGCGATGTCCTGCGAGGAGGCCCGCTGACCCGGATTCTGGAAGAGCGTGAACAACGCCAACAGCAGCAAAACAATGATGACCCAGAGGGCGAAATTGCGCAGATTGGCGTTCATCGATCTTCCTTCGTGGTCGCGCGGATCGCGGCCTCATCCTTGGGGCAGTACGAGGAAATCCCCAAGGAATCCTCATCGTTAGACGTATACAATCTAGGTGCCGTCCCGGTCGCTGCCAAGGGAACGAGATGGGACTATTTAGCCCATCTTAGAGCGATTCCCGCTGAAATAATGGCATCAAGTGCGGGGTTTTTCCTGCCTGGTTAAGGTGTCCTGACGGCGCCTCACGGAAACGGCCGGTGTCATGATCCGCCCTCATCCGCCCTCGAACCGCCTTTAGACCGCCGGGCCGGCGCAGGCGCGATGTGGATACGCCCCCCGACAAGGCTGATCAAGGCTCCCGCCAAGGTCTGCTTGAGAAGGGTCTGCTTCAGGATGGCACGGCCATTTGCCGGTGCGCCGGTGGCCATGGCCTGATCGAGCGCGGCCAGCAGGGTCTCGACCTTGCCGAGTTCCGCCGGGCCCTCGTGCCCGAGCGCGTCGATCGCCCGCAGCAGGATCCGCAGCCGGACCTCTTCCGGCAGCATGGCGAAGGCCGTGGCCTCGAAACTGCGAACGCCCGCACGCCGCAGATGGCCGCGATCCCGCAAGCGCAGAAAGCGCTCGGCACCGTCGGTCAGCACCTCGACCGCCGCGTTGGCGCGGGCGAGCCGCGCCGACAGCCGCACCAAGGTTCTGATATCACCGCCTTCGGCAGCAAGCTGCGGCAGCAGCGCGCGAAGCCGCGGCCGCGTGAAGGCCGGGTCGCGGTTGGTGGGATCCTCGACGAAGCCGATCCTGGCCCGTTTCAGGGTCGCGATGAGTTGCGACTTCGGAACATCGAGCAGCGGACGTGCCAGCACGAGGCCGTCGCGGCTGGTGAGGCGCGCCATCGCCGACAGCCCCGCGATGCCACTGCCGCGGAACAGGCGCATCAGCAGCGTCTCGGCCTGGTCATCCCTGGTGTGCGCGGTCAGCACGTGGCTCGCGCCGGCGGTGCGCGCGGCCTGCGCGAGCAGGCGGTAGCGGGCCTCGCGCGCGGCGGCCGGCAATCCCGTCTTTGGCTTGGCGCCGCGCCAGCGCAGGGTCCGGTGTGTCAGTCCAAGTTCTGTCGCGAGCCGCTTGACCTCGCGCGCTTCGCGCGCCGCCTCCTTGCGCAGGCCGTGATCGACGGTGACGACGGTGAGCTCCGGGCCGCGGGCGAGGCTGCGCCGCCAGCGCGCCGCCAGCCACATCAGCGCGACCGAGTCGGGTCCGCCCGAGACGGCGAGCACCAAGGCGGGCGCACCTTTCAGCTCGGCGAAGAGTTGCTTCGCCGCACGTGCGGAGATCGGAGAGATATCGTCGTCTGACATGACGCGGCCCGGCAATCGCCAGCGAATGGCGCGCGCGATTTTAGCGCAACGCCATCCGCCTTGTCAGCGATTGCCGTCGCAGATCAGCACTTCACCCGCTTCTGCTCGCGGTCGACGGCGGCCTTCACACCTGCGGAGGCGCGCGGATATTTGCGGCCGACCTCACCGAAGGCGGCGCAGGCGGCTTCCTTCTCCTTCAGCGCGGCGAGCGACTGGCCGAGCCGCAGAAGCGCGTCCGGCGCCTTGGCCGACTTGTCATATTTGGTGGTGACGGCAAGGAAGGCCTCGGCGGAATCGCGATATTGCTGGCGCTGGAAATAGCTTTCGCCGAGCCAGTATTGCGCGTCCCCAAGCAACGGGTCGTTCGGATATTTCGCCGCAAAATTCTTCATGGTCTGCTCGGCGAGCGCGTAGTCCTTGCGCTGCATGTAGCCGATGCCGAGGTCGAACTCGTCGCGGGGCGTCGCCGAGGGCGGCAGGGTCGCGAGCGCAGGACCGCCGCCTTGCGCGGGGTTGCCCTGCTGCTGGGCCGGCGGATAACCCGGCTGGGCCGGTGCCGCTCCTTGCGGGTATTGTCCGCCATTGTTGGAGAGATCGAGCGGCGCGCCTGCCGGCATCGGCTGCTGGCCGCCGCCGAGCGCGCGCGGCGCACCGGGCGCGTTGGGGCTCTGGCTCGGATCGAACGCATCGCCGCGGCGGCGCGTGCCGGGAGCACCCGGGCCCGGCTGCTCCTGAACGATCGGCGCGGGCGCGGCGGTCTGGGGCTGCTGGTAGTTCGGTTGCTGGTAGTTCGGCTGCTGCACGGCCTGTTGTTGCGGCGGCGGCTGGCGATAGGGCGGTGCGACCTGAGCGGGCGGGACGCCCGCGACATTGGGCTGGACCGGCGCCTGCCCCGGCGTCGCGCCTTGCGCGCCGCCCTCGAGCTGCCGGATGCGATCCTCGAGCTGGCGGTTGCGATATTGCAGCTCTTCGTTCTGGCCGGTGAGCTGGCGCAGCTGGTTCTCCAGCCGCTCGATCCGCATCTCGGGATCATCGTCCGTCTGGGCGAAGGAAGGCGCGCACAAAGAGAGCAGCGCGGCCAATGCCACGATGCCGGTAATTCCCTTGGATCTGGATGACATCTTGCCCTGACGACGAAAACGATATCTGCGACGGAACACTGAAGGCGCCACACATTGAAACGCACTACGCCAAAAATGTGACTGGCACCACAGGGTTTCTGTCACAGTTGGCTGAAACGAAACCGGCGCCCTTGAGGGCGCCGGCATATTCGGTTTCCAAAGATGAACCGTACCTGACTGGACGTCAGGAGCTCGCGTTCAACACGGTCACAGCACGACGGTTCTGCGACCAGCAGGAGATGTCGTTACACACGGCGACCGGGCGCTCCTTGCCGTAGGAGATGGTGCGCATCCGGTTCGGGTCGATGCCGCGCGAGGCGAGGAAGGAGCGCACCGACTGGGCGCGGCGGGCGCCGAGCGCAATGTTGTATTCGCGGGTGCCGCGCTCGTCGGCGTGACCTTCGATGGTGAAGGAGTAGCGCGGATAGGTCTGCAGCCACTGCGCCTGCTTCTCCAGGGTCACGATCGCCTGCGGGGTCAGATCGGTCTGGTCGCTCTCGAAGAACACGCGGTCGCCCACGTTCACCACGAAATCCTGCTGGCTGCCCGGGGTCGCCGCACTCGCATTGGCGTCCAGACCTGCGTTCGTTTTTGCGCAGGCACCCATTGACAGCGCGATGGCAACCACCGCGGCCAGCTTCAATCCCTGGAGGATACGCATAGGATATTTCATTCCGGAGCCTCCACGCTCACGTTCGTCCACTGCTGTCCGGTCTACAGGGGGTTGGTTAAGCGAACGTTCCGTCAACCTTGACGGAACCTTGCCTCAGCCGGTCAAATGCCCCCAACCAGCGAAAAGCACCCATCGTGGTTAATGGGTTGTAAATGTGGCGCGAGGGTGAAAGCAAGCCGCACGAGCTGGCAAAATCAACGAATTCCGGACCTTTACGGGGCTGGGGTGCTCGCCCAAAGGCAGAGCACGGCCGGAACCGCCCGGTCAGGCCAGGCTGGCGGCGGTGGGGCTGAGCGGCGCTTGAACGAGCACCGGCCGGGACAAGGGCTGGGGCTGGCTGTTGCGCTCGAACAGCATCCGCCGTTCGAACGCGCTCGAGCGCATGATGGGAAAGCGTGTCAGCACCTTTTCCCGCAGGTTCTTGAAATCGGACGCCATCAACGACGTCTTCATGGTGTGCCAGCCGGGAAACGCGCGAGGCTCGGCGACGGGTTCATGCAAGAACACGCGCCGGTAAAACGGCTGGTGATCGGGCCGCACCATCGCAAGGCCGGTATCGGCATTGAAATATTCGCAAGCCAGATAGGCCAGCCGCAGGGTGAGATAAGGAAGCTCCGGCAGCCGCCTGGCTTTCTCGGGATCGGCGGCAAGCCGCGCCGGATCGACGAAAACCTCGCCCCGATCGAGGCGCGGGTGGAGATGATCACCGTACAACTCGGTCGAATAGGACATCCTGCATTCGTTCGTCAGGACGTGGATGCGGACCGAGCTGCACAGCTGTCCATCGACGTAGACGCCGAAGATCCAGACATTGGGCGCGTCATCATAGACGTCGCGAACCTGACCCGTCTCGGACGGCAGGATCAACCCGCCATTCAGATACGCCTTGTAGCGCAGACGGTAGATCTCATCTCGATCTTCGGGAGTCTCGATCAGCCGGTAGTCGGTGCGATCGAACAGCGCAGCTCCGCGCATCGGCGAGGGCCTGCGCAGCTCGGCTTGAGACGACATCCGCTACTCCAAACTTCCAATCAACTTCCGCGAGTACGCAAAAGATTAAAGGTTCATTAACACAATTGCAAAGGGTTCGAACTGTTAGGGTTAAGGGTTGCGCCCCCGTAGTATCCCGGGAAACGACTGGAAACATTGAGGAAATGGCGACGGCTTAGGAGCGCGGGAGGCTCAGGCGAGCGATCGCGAGGAGACGACGATCAGTTGCTCCTGCACGCGCTTGCCGTGCGAGGCATTGAGCAATTGCCTGATACGGACGGCAGGAACGGGGCGGCTGAACAGGTAGCCCTGCCCTTCGGACACGGTGCCGTCCGCGCTGATCAGCTCGAGCTGCTCGTTGGTCTCGATGCCCTCGACAACCACGGCCATGCCGAGGTCGGCCGACAGCCGCGCCACGCCGCGCAGAAGCGTCAGCGGGCGGTCGGCATCGATCCCTTCGAGGAATGAGCGATCGATCTTGACCTTCTGCATCGGGAAGTTGTGCAGATAGCTGAGGCTTGAATAGCCGGTGCCGAAATCGTCCAGCGAGATTCGCACGCCGAGCGCGTGCAACTGCGAGAGGATGTCGTGCGTGAGCTGCGTGTTGCGCAGCAGCGAGGATTCGGTGATTTCGATCTCGAGGCGATGCGCCGGCAGGCCCGACACTTCCAGCGCGTAGCGAATCTCGCTCAGCACGTCGCGCTGGTGGAATTGCTGCGGCGAGAAGTTGACGGCGACACTGACGCCCTCCGGCCACTTCATGCATTCCATGCAGGCACGGCGCAGGATCCAGCGGCCGAGATCGACGATCAGGCCCATGTCCTCGGCAACCGGGATGATGTCGACCGGCGAGACGGTGCCACGCACCGGATGATTCCAGCGCAGCAGCGCCTCGCAGGTGGAGATCTTGCCGGACTTCAGATTGACCAGCGGCTGGTAGAACAGCTCGAACTCTTCGTTGGCCAGCGCCTTGCGCAGGTCGAGCTCGAGGATGCGTCGGGCTTCGGCGGTTGCCGCCATCTCGTCGCGGAAGAAGCAGAAGGTGCCGCGGCCATCGGCCTTGGCGCGGTAGAGCGCCATGTCGGCGTTCTTGAGCAGGGTATCGGCGCTGGCGCCCTCCGGCGAGGTCAGCGCGATGCCGACGCTGGCGCCGATCTCGACCAGATGATTGTCGATGCGATAGCGCTCGCTCAGGCGTTCGACGATACGGCGGGCAAGGCTCGCGGCATCCTCGGGCGCGCTGATATTCTGCTGGAATACGACAAACTCGTCCCCGCCGAAGCGGGCGACGAAATCCTCCGGCCGCAGCATCTCGCGCAGGCGGTTGGCCACCGCACAGAGCAGCTGGTCGCCACAGGGATGGCCGAGCGTGTCGTTGACCTGCTTGAACTGGTCGAGGTCGATGAACAGCAGCGCAGACAGCCGCGCATCATGGTGCGCGGCCGCCAGCAGGGATTCGATCTCGTTGCGGAAATGGACGCGATTGGGCAGCGCCGTCAATTCGTCGTAACGGGCCAGATGGGTGATCTTGGCCTCGGCGTTGCGGCGCTCGGTCACATCCTCGAGCAGCACCACCGCGCCGCCGTCGACCATCGGCTGGACCGTCCAGGACAATGACCGGTTTCTCTCCGCGTCGGGATCGACGGTCACGATCTGGTTCGCATGCGCGTTCTCGATCTCGGCGACGATCATCTCGCCGCTCGCGGCCGAGATGGAGCCCGAGCTGACGCACGCGGACAGGATGTCACGCGCGGTCGAGCCGCTCCGGACCAGATCGTCGGGCAGATTCAGCATTTCGCTGAACCGGTGATTCATCACGGCCAGCTGCCGGTCGACGCGGAACATGCACAGGCCGTGCGGCATGTTGTTCAGGGCAGTATCGAACTGACCGGCGAGCGCCGATTCGCGTTCACGGGCGACGACGGCCCGCATGAAGATTTTGTGCAGATTGGCCGAAAGCTGCATGATCGCCAGCAGGAACGCTGCGCTCACGAACGCCATCGCGATGTAATAGGGCGTGCCGCGGATCGCCAGGGCGATCACCGCGGGACCGAACTGAAGCAGCGCCTGCTGATGGAATATCGAAGGCCGTCCGTAAGCCCTGCCCGCGCCTCCCGCCACGATCCCTGTCGTCACGGACAGCGCGATGAGGTGGACGACGGCATCGTCGTTGCTGAGCAAGGCGGTCGAGCACCAGGTGCCGATCGCAGCCGCCTGAATCAATGCTCCGATGCGATAGCGCTGCTGCCACTTGGCGGCTTCCTCGGCGGTGAGATCCGACTTACGAGGATCGAAGCGGCGAAGATCGAACACACGGATCGCGCCCGCAACGACGAGAAACAGCACGCAGCCCCAGAGCAGGCTTTGTCCGGTCTTCAGCGCGGTCATGCCCGCCGCAAAGGAGACGAAGACGATGCCCGCCAGCAACGGGCCGGACGCTTCGAACAGCGAATCGATCAGCGCCGCCGAAAGCTTCGTCGGCTTTTGATCAATCCCGCCGGTCTGGTCTGCGAATTGCATTTTGGTTTGTACGCGCGTCCTGTTTGGCACGTACTTTTACCCACAGCAGGTGAAGCCTTTCTGAGGGAACATCGTTAAAGTCGAGTTGTTTTTCGGCAATAGCGAAACTGTTTCTGCTGAGAAATCAAGCAACTAGGCAATGCTTGCCGGGCACAAGGTGAAGGAAAGCTTGCCGCGTGCGCAGAAAGCGAAAAAATCGGTACCCTTTTTCGAAAAGATCGCGCGTTGCGGAACGTGCGATCTTTTATTGGCCTGCGGTCGCGGAGAGCAGCGGCGACCATGCGGGATCGGATGCGAAGCCCGGCGTCGGCACTTTCAATTCGTTGCGGCCGGAAATGTCGACCGAGAACAGCGATGGACCGGAATTACCGCCTGGATCGCGGAACCACATCAGCACGCGCCCGTTCGGCGAGAAGGTCGGACCTTCATTGTGATAGCCCGAGGTGAGCAGACGCTCGCCGGTGCCGTCAGGCTTCATGACGCCGATCGAGAACTGCCCACCGCCCTGCCGGGTGAAGGCGATGTAGTCGCCGCGCGGCGACCACACCGGGGTCGAATAAGTCGCGTTGTTGTCGTCCTTTGAGAACGAGATGCGCTGCGCCTGGCCGCCGCCCGCCGCCATCACGTAGATCTGCGACCGGCCGCCGCGATCGGACTCGAAGCAGATCCGCGTGCCGTCGGGCGAGTAGGACGGCGAGGTGTCGATCGCCGGCGTGTCTGTGAGGCGCGTGGTCGAGCGCGATCGCAGGTCCATCACGAACAGGTTGGAATTGCCGCCCTGCTGCAGGCTCATGATGACACGCTGGCCGTCCGGCGAGAAGCGCGGCGCGAAGGTCATGCCGGGGAAGTTGCCGACGATCTCACGCTGGCCGGTCTCGATGTTGAAGAGATAGACCTTCGGATCGCCCTGGCCGAACTCCATGTAGGTGATCTCTTGCGAGTTCGGCGAGAAGCGCGGTGTCAGCACGAGGTCGGCGCCACGGGTCAAATAGCGCACATTGGCGCCGTCCTGGTCCATCATGGCGAGCCGCTTGACGCGGCGCTCTTTCGGCCCTGACTCGTCGACGAACACCACGCGGCTGTCGAAATAGCCCTTCTCGCCGGTCATCTGGGTGTAGATCTGGTCCGAGATGATGTGGGCGATGCGGCGCCAATATTCCGGCGAGGTGAAATATTGCTGGCCGGCGAGCTGCTGCCCGGTGACGACGTCCCACAGGCGGAATTCGGCCTTGAGACGGCCGTCCTGCTGCCGCGTCATGCGGCCAGTGACGAGCGCCTGCGCGTTCAGGGTCTTCCAGTTCTGGAAATTGGGCGCGACGTCGATGTTGCTGATGCGCTCGATGAAGGCAGCCTGGTCGATCGGCGCAAACAGGCCCGAGCGGCTCAGATTGTTGGTGATGACCTGCGTGACGCCGTTGCTGACATCGCCGTCGGCGGGCGAGCCCGGCACAAAATTGGTGATTGCGATCGGGATCGGCCGAAATTCGGTGGGGTCGATGCGGATGCGCCCCTGGGCGAAGGCCGGTCCGCTCCCAAGCAGCGCGAGCGTCGACCCGGTCAGGGTCATGAAGCGACGGCGGTTCATCGATCGAACGTCATTCATTGCAAAATTCTTTTGTTCGGATGTCACAACATGTCTTTCAGACCGAAAGTCATCGGAATGAGCTTCCAGCTGTCGTATTGCTGCTTCGGCAGGAACGAATAGACCTGGCACTGCACGATGGCGCGCTTGGCGCTCTCTGCCACCGCCTGCGCGATCGACCGCGACGGTCCGCGCACCGCGACGATGACGGGCTCGGACGCCAGCGATCCGTCGATCCTCATCGGAATATCGATGTCGGCTTCGTACAGGTTAGCGTCCTGCCCGTTATACGTGGGCGTGAAGCAGCGCTTGACCGCGCCTTGGAATGCGCCTTGCCAGGTCGCAACGTTGTTGGCCGCAGCTCCTGATGTCGAGCCCAGCGACGCCGACGCATTCAGCGCCGAGCCCGTGAGCTCGTGCCGGGTCGCAGCGCGCTTGTCGAGGTCGCGGGCGATCTGCGCGGGATCGAAGGTGCGTTCCTTCGGCTTCGGCTGCTGCTGCGGCTGAACCGCTGCGACCTTCTGCTCCACGGGCTTGGGCGGCGGCTTCTTGGTGTCCAGCTTCTTCTGCAGCTCCGCGATCGGATCTTCCTTGGCCGGGTCAGGCTTCTTCTCCTGCGGCTTCGGCTCTTCCTTCGGCTTGGTCTCGGCAACCGGCTTGGGCGGATCGGGCTTCTTCTCGACCGGCTTTTCGACGGGCTTCGGCGGCGGCGTGTCGGGGGTCGAGTTGGTCTTGATCAGCTCTTTCTTCTCGGTGACCTTGCCGACGGCATCTTCCTCGGGCTTGGCCTCGGCGATCTTCTCGACCTTGGGCTTCGGCTCTTCCTTCTTGCCGGTCTTCTGCCCCTGCATCATCTGCGCAAGCTGGTCGCTGGAGATGATGTCGACCGGAAGCGACTCCTCCGGCGAGATGTAAGCCTTGCTGCTAAAGGTGAGCAGGCCCCACCCCAGCACGAGGACGTGGAGGACAATCGACGCAACGAGTGTCTTGTCGACGTTCACCTTCACGGCCTTAAGACCCCTGATCCGCTTCCGTGACGAGCGCCAGCTTCTTGAAACCTGCGCCCGACAGCAGCCCCATCACCTTGGCCACCGTGCCGTAATCCGCTTTCTTGTCGGCGCGGAGATAAATGCGCTCCTCGAGGCCGCCGCGCGCATCCGTGATCGCCTTCAGCTTCGGGATCAGCTCGTTGATTGCGATCTCGGCGTCGGCGATGAACACCTTGCCATTGATGTCGACCGACATCTGGATCGGCTTCTGGTCGCTCTGATCGAGGCTCTTGGCCTGGGTCTGCGGCAGGTCGAGCGGCACGCCCACGGTAAGCAGGGGCGCCGACACCATGAAGATGATGAGCAACACCAGCATCACGTCGACCATCGGCGTGACGTTGATCTCGGCCATGACCGGCTTGCGCCGGCTGCGACGGCCGCCGCCTCCGGACGAACTGGCTACGTTCATGCCCATGGCTTGGTGCCCAATCTCGCCTTCACACTATACATGCCGCCCGTCAGCCCCGCTCGTCGATCTGGCGGGACAGGATGGCTGAAAATTCATCAGCGAAGCCCTCGAGCCGCTGGGCCTGCCGGTTCACCTCGGAGGTGAACTTATTGTAGAAAATAGTGGCAGGAATTGCGGCGATCAGGCCGACCGCGGTCGCAAACAGCGCCTCGGCGATACCGGGCGCCACCACCGCCAGAGAGGTATTTTTCGACGCCGCGATCGACTGGAAGCTCGACATGATGCCCCAAACCGTGCCGAATAGGCCGACAAACGGGCCGGCCGAGCCGACGGTCGCGAGCACCAGCAGGCGCCGTTCCAGCCGCTCGACCTCGCGGGCGATCGAGACGTTCATGACCTTGTCGATGCGCATCTGCAGGCCCGCAACCGAGCGGGCATGGCTCTCGAACGAACGTTTCCACTCGCGCATCGCGGCAACGAAACAGGCCGCCATGGAATGGGTCGGCTTGGCCGAGAGGGTACGATAAAGCTCCTCGATCGACTCGCCGGACCAGAATGCCTGCTCAAACCGGTCCATCGAGCGGCGGGTGCGGGCATAGAGGAAGATCTTGTCGATCGCGATGGCCCAGACCCAGACCGAACAGGACAACAGGCCCAGCATGACGCATTTCACGATCCAGTGAGCCTGCCAGAACAGCGCGATCAGCGACACGTCGGCGGAGGCGGCAACCGGAAGGGCAGACTGAGCCACGTCGGCCGGATTCATCAGAAATATCCTCTCAAAACGACCGTTTTGGCGATCGTTACCTATGTCCCGCCCGCCTATGGCGGCCGGTTCCCAATAGCCGCGCTAGCACCGCGCGGCCGGCAAGCCCGCTCAAAGCCTTGTCTTTCTGGGGTGCAGGGGCTCGTCCAAGCCGCCGCCTGCATTCCCTGCCAAGATGTCAAAACTATGGGCCTCGACGACAGCTCCGGGCGCGATTGTCCGGAAATACCAGAGCCCGGCGATGGTTAATGCCGGGTTACCGGGGCTGAATTTGGCGGCGGGAAACGCAGGCGACGCAGGGGGATGGGGAGCGTGGGCGGGGTCACGGGAACAAGGATCGCTCGTGGCGACAGATTACGCTGCCGGTGCCGGTTCGGGGCAGTTGGTCAGTCGCGCGGGATTGCCGACCGCGGTGCAGCCGCCGGGGATATCCGATGTCACCACCGTGTCGGCGCCGATCTTGGCGAAATCGCCAATGCTGATATCGCCGAGAATGGTCGCGCCGGCGCCGATGAAGACACCGCGGCCGATGCGCGGGGAGCGCGCCGGCATTTCACTGCTGCGGCCGATGCTGACGTTCTGGAGGATGGTGACCTCGTCGCCGATCACGACGGCGGCACCGACCACGATGCCGGTGGCGTGGTCGAGATAGACGGCCGATCCGATTGACGCGGCAGGATGGATGCTGATCTGGAGGACGTTGGACGCCTCGTTCTGAAACAGCAGCGCCGCGTCGCGACGGTCATGACGCCAGAGCCAGTGCGAGACGCGCCAGGCTTGCAGCGCGACATAGCCCTTGAAATGCAGCAGCGGCGGCAGCAGGACGGTGATCGCGGGGTCGCTGCGCGCAATGGCCTGCAGATCACGGCCAGCCACCTCGATCAGGTCCGGCTGCATGCGAAAGGCCTCGCGGGAAAATGCCGTGAAGCGCTCGCACGCGCTGGCGCTACCGCCAAGCCGGCGCCCGATCAGATCGGCGAGAACAGCCGCGAAATCATCATGGGCCAGAATGGCGTCGGTAACGGCCTTGCCAAAGACAGGGTCGGCGGCCGCGGCGCGCTGCGCCTCGTCGCGAATGCTTCGCCAGAGGTCATCGCTCGCCATGATCGCAGCTCGTGCCATCGCCGCCTCCGGTATTTTGGTGCTTCCCTATATAGGTCGCAGGCAAGAGGGCGCCAGCGGCGGCCCGACCGAGCCGAGCATCATGCCGCAGCTCCCCGTGTGGCTACGAGCTTGCATGCCAGATGCCCGCGCCCCTATAGTCCGGCGGATTTTAGGCCGACGCTGTGTTGGCCGGACATTCAGAAAGCATCCCAAGCCCGCGCGGTGGTCCGCCATCCGCGGGTTTTTTGTACCCGATGGTCTTCGGCCCGGCCGAAGCAAATCCCAGCTACCGTTACCCGAGGTTACGCCAAGATATGTCGCCCAACGCGCCCGCCGACGACCAGCACGACGACATCATGTACCCCTCCGCCGTGCCGTTCCTTCTGGTCCATCTCGGCTGCATTGCGGCGATCTGGTCGGGCGTCACCTGGCAGGCCCTCGCGATCTGCGCCTCGCTGTACGTCGTGCGCATGTTCGGGGTCACGGCGGGCTACCACCGCTATTTCTCGCATCGGACTTATACGACCAGCCGGGTGTTTCAGTTCATCCTGGCCTTCACGGCGCAAAGCAGCGCGCAGAAGAGCGTGTTGTGGTGGGCGGCCAAGCATCGGCATCATCATTTGCATTCCGATACCGAACACGATGTGCATTCGCCGCGTCAGCGCGGCTTCCTGTACAGCCACGTCGGCTGGATTTTTTACCGGGAGCACGACACGACCGACCTCGTGAAGGTCGGCGATCTCACCGTCTATCCGGAGCTGGTGTGGCTGCATCGGCTGGAGCTCCTGCCGGCCGTTGCACTTGCGGTGCTCTGCTTCCTGGTGGCGGGGTGGTCGGGTCTGGTCGTCGGTTTCCTGTGGAGCACGGTGCTGCTCTACCACGCGACCTTCTGCATCAACTCGCTTGCCCATGTGCATGGACGCAAGCGCTACGTGACGGGCGACGATTCCCGAAACAACTGGCTACTGGCGTTGTTCACGCTCGGTGAAGGCTGGCACAACAATCACCACGCCTACCAGAGCAGCGTGCGACAGGGCTTTTGCTGGTGGGAAATCGACGTGACCTATTACGTCCTGACGGTCCTGTCCTGGTTCGGCGTGGTCTGGAACATGAAAGCGCCGCCCGAGCTGGTGCTGCGCAACGAGCAACCGCTCGGCGCACGCGTCATCAATCGCGCCGCCCGCGAGCTTGCCGGGCGGTTCGACGCACACGCGCTGGCGCACGCGATCTCATCGGCGCTGCACCGGGCCGATCTGACCCAGCTGCAGCTGCCAACGCTGCACGACATCTTGAATCGCGCCCATGAAGGTGTCGATGCGTTGACGCATCTGCATCTGCCGAAGATACCGACCCGCGACGAGTTTCTCGCCGAGGCCAGGGCGATGTTCGCGCGGACGCGATCGCTCAACGAGATCGTCGACCACGCCTACGAACACTTCCTGACGGCGGTTCGCGCAAAGCTCGCCACGGTGCGCTGAAGCTCGCGGCCATCGCTGGCGCGGCCAGACCGGGCTTGCTTGCGCAAGTCGAGCGCATAAAGCCAGCCGCCGGCCGCGACGAGCCCGGGAAGGACGAAGAGCGCGAAATCGCGGAGCAGGATCATGGCTCGAGTCCCGCTTTCGCGAAAATGACGGCGCGGTCGAGGGCGAACGAGGCCAGAAAATACAGCAGGCAACTGAGAAAGAATTTCCAGGACTCGCCGACCTGCCAATGCGGATAGAGCTCGACCTGCGTCGGCCATCGATTGAGGAATGCGATCGCCATCGGGATGTAGCCGCCGAACCGGTCGAACAGCGCGCTGGCGCGCTCCAGTAGCGCGATGCGCAGGTCGATCTCTTTGCGTTCGGCGTTGATCATGGTCGGACCCGTCGGCGCGGGAGGCGCCGTCACGACTTGGTCGCGCCGCGGATCGATCGGGTTCTACGGGGTCGGGCCGTTCTCGGGATGGTTATAGACGACGCCACAAAATCGATGGCCGCAGACGCGGAAATGGCAATCAGGATCGCCTGCGCAGCGGCCGTAGACGAAGCTGACAAAGGCCAGCACCGCGAATGTGGTCGCGCCGAGCAGCAGGCGGGTGGTGAGGTCCATGGTCGTTGGTGTCGGCGAACCGCGCGCCGGTTCGGAGGCAGGAACGCGAACGTATCCTGACAACGGCCTTCAAAAACCAAACCGCCCGCCTGCGGTGCGCAGGCGGGCGGCTCGGGGCCATCAGGACTTTGGGGGCATGCGCCTGAAGGCTTTGAGAGGTGTGAAGATCAACCCTGCGGCTGGTCGGTCGGCGGCGGGGTCGGACGCGTCTTGTGCTGGGCCATGAACTGGTCGAACTCGTCCTTGTCCTTGGCGTGGCGCAGACGGTCGAGGAAGTTCTTGAACTCGACCTGCTCCTCCTCGAGCCGGCGCAGCGTTTCGGAGCGGTACTCGTCGAAGGCGCGGTTGCCGGAGGACGGCGGGCCGAAGCCAAAGCCGCCGAAGCCGCGGCGCTCCATGCGGTCGCGCATGCGGTCCATCTTGTACTGCATCCGCTCCATCTTGTTCTGCCAGCGATCAGAGTTGCTCCAGCACGACATTCTTCTGCTCCCGAGTGTGAAAAAGAGAAGGGCGAGTCCGATCGGCCACCAGATGATGAAGCCGAGAATGGTCACGGCAATCCAGCCAGGATGCCAGGGCGTATCGAGCATGTGAGGCCGCTCATACGATCGATCTTGGTCCGAGGGGCCGCGCCAGCGATTGACATCAGCGGTGTAGGCCATTTCCCTTCTCCATCACGGCATCAGCGCCGTTGTGAATGTAAATAACATTTACATAGCTAGACAATCCCGCGATTTTGTCAAGCTGGCCGCCTGACACGCCCGCGTGATTATTTGCGTAACTTTATTTCGGCTTGCCCCAGGGTCCACCCGGCGGGACGCCAGAACCGGAGGATGCCTCCGGCGGCACCGGCGGCGGCTCGGCGCTCTTCGCCTGCGGCCTGCGGTCGGTCGGGAAACCGAGGCCGCGCAGATAGATCAGCACCTCGGCCTCCAGCAGTTCATCCGGCGACATCGGCAGTTTGCGGCGCGCGGCATCACCACGCGAGAACAGCGAGGCGACGCCATGCGCCATCGACCAGATGTGCAACGCCATCATCATCGCCGGCGGACGCGGCGTACCGGGCGAGGCGAGCGCCGCAAGACGCTCCGCAGCCGCGCGAATGACGTTAAAGGCGCGCTCGCTTGCGGCCTGAAGCGCCGGATTGGCATCGACAGGCAGGCCGGATTCGAACATCGCGTTGTAGAAGGCCGGCTCCTCGCGGGCGAAGGCGAGATAGGCCCGGCCGACGCGCTCGAACGCCGTGACGGTGTCGGGGCGGCCGTCATCCCAGGCTGCGGTGAGCCGCGATTCGAATTGCTCGAAACCGCGCTCGGCAATCGAGGACAGCAGCTCGTCGCGGTCGCGAAAATGCCGGTAGGGCGCCGCAGCGCTGACGCCGGCCATGCGTGCGGCGTCGGCAAAGGTGAAGCCGGCCGCACCCTTCTCGGCGATCAGCCCGAGGGCGGCCTGCAGAAGTGCTTCCTTCAGATTGCCGTGGTGATAGCCGCGCTCGGCGCGGCGCTGCTCCTTGCGCCAGCTCATGTGAACGATCTTTACATGAGCTGCGCATGAAGGTCACTAGCGGCCGCGGGGTTTGGTGAACCCGTACTTCCCCGTCATTCCGGGGCGGCTCGACAGAGCCGAACCCGGAATCTCGAGACTTCCGGGTTCGCGCTTGCGCGCTCCCCGGAATGAACAATGCTTGGGCCCTAACCGCCCGGGATCGGCAGCACCGGCATGATCTCGACGCGCTCGCCGGGGAAGATCGCGAAATGCGGGTGGTTCTCGAACATCTTGGCGGCCGCCTCATGCGAGGCGGCGCGAACGACCGTGAAGGCGCCCATCTCGTTGGCGATGTCGGCGATGCCCTTGGCATCGACCTTCTTGGTCTTGCCGAGCGGACCGCCCATCGCCTGGATCGCGCCCTGGTGCTTCTCGACCCAGCCCTTCCAGGCCGCCATGCCCTCCATCTCCTTCGCCTTGCGCTCGGCGTCGGACATCGCGTTCCACGCGGCCCATTTCGGACCGGTCTTGCTACCCAGGAAGACGGCGAGATAGGTGTCGTTGCTCATTGGTTTGCTCCCTTGTTGACGGATTGACGAAGCCGCGAAGTCTCGGCAGCGGCTAGTTCTTCAGGTTTTCGAAGCCGGCGGCTGCCGCCTGCACGTCGGGCGGAAAATCGCTCATCTCCTGGACCTGGCGGATCTCGATGATTTCGTTGGCGGAGGCCGGGCACTGCTTTGCCCAGGCAATCGCCTCCTCGCGCGAAGAGACCTCGATCATCCAGTAGCCGCCCAGCACTTCCTTGGCTTCCGCAAACGGGCCGTCGGTCACGACGGGAATGCCGGTCGAGAACGAGACGCGGGCGCCCATTGAGGGCGGATGCAGTCCGTCCAGCGTGATCAGCACGCCAGCATCCTTCAGCGCCTCGTTGTAGCGCATCATCGCGGCGACGCGTTCGGGATCGAGTTGCACGTCCGCCGGCGCGGTCTCATAGCCGAGCGGAATCATCAGCATCATGAATCGCATGCAGTGCCTCACTGAGGCAGGTGTTCTGTCACCCGCTCAGTTCCAAGACGAACGGCCGTCTCCGAGACCGACACGGCCGCGAAAATTATTTCGGACGCCATGGCTTGGAACTCGCGAGGCGGATGTAGGAGGCGGCCGCGCCCGCAACGCGGTCTGGAGGCGATCCATCAACGCGCCGCGCAAAATAATGCGAAATAACGACCCGTACAAATACGTGCGACCAATGAATTCCGCCGTGCATATGAATCCGGAACGTGTGCGCGCTGAGGGACATGGCTGGAACACGGCCAATGACGGAGCCGATGCGGTTCCCCGCAAGCGTTTACAGTTGCTCAAGAAGCACATGCAACTTTTCCGAACAATGCAGACGGTGTGGCGAATCTGCCGATTCGGGAACTTTGCGGAGCAAACGTGTTCAATTTTCAAAGCAAGAAGGTCAAACACGCGGTCGCAGAGGTCGAGGCGCTCGATCGGTCGCAGGCGGTGATCGAGTTCGGTCTCGACGGCACTATTCTCGATGCCAACGAAAACCTGCTGAAGATGAGCGGCTATTCGCTCGCGGAAATCAAAGGCAAGCACCACAGCATCTTCGTCAGCCCGACCGAGCGCGAGAGCGCGCGCTACCGTGATTTCTGGGCGAGCCTCAATCGCGGCGAGTTCCAGACCACGCAATACAAGCGGTTCGGCAAGAACGGCAAGGAAGTCTGGGTCCACGCCTCCTACGCGCCGCTGCGCGACGGGAACGGCAAGGTGGTCAGCTTCATCAAATTCGCCACCGACATCACGGCCTACAAGATCAAGACTATGGAGGACGCCGGCAAGATCGCCGCGGTCAACCGAGCCCAGGCCGTGATCGAATTCCAGATGGATGGCACCATCATCACCGCCAACGAAAACTTCCTCGGCGCGATGGGCTATACGCTCGACGAGATCAAGGGCAAGCATCACAGCATGTTCGTGACGCCGGAGGACCGCGCCAGCGCGGCCTATGGCGCGCTCTGGGCCAAGCTGAACCGCGGAGAGTTCGAAGCCGCCGAATTCAAGCGCATCGCCAAGGGCGGCCGCGAGATCTGGATTCTTGCCAGCTACAATCCGATCCTCGACGAGGCCGGCAAGCCGTTCAAGGTGGTGAAGTTCGCAACCGATATCACCGCACAGAAGATGAAGGCGGCCGACAATGACGGCCAGCTCGCCGCGATCCAGAAATCGCAGGCGGTAATCGAGTTCAACATGGACGGTACGATCCGTACCGCGAACCAGAATTTCCTGAAGGCGATGGGTTATTCCCTGGACGAGATCAAGGGCCAGCATCACTCGATGTTCGTCGAGCCTAACGAGAAGAACTCGCCAGCCTACCGCCAGTTCTGGGAAACACTCAACCGCGGCGAATTCCAGGCCGACGAATATAGACGCCTCGCCAAGGGCGGGCGTGAGATCTGGATCCAGGCATCCTACAACCCCATCTTCGATCTCAACGGCAAACCCTATAAGGTGGTGAAATACGCCACCGACGTCACTGCGCAGGTCATCGGCCGCAAGAAGGCCGACAATGCGCGCGGACTGATCGAGGCGGTCGCGGCCGGCAGCGAAGAGATGAGCGCATCGATCCGCGAGATCTCCGAGACCATGGCGAAGTCGCGCGAGAACTCCAAGGTCGCGACCACGAGGGTCGAAGCCGCCGACGGCCAGGCGCAGCGGCTGAACGCGGCCGCACAGGCCATGAGCGGGATCGTCGAGATGATCGCCGGCATCACCAGCCAGATCAATCTGCTGGCGCTCAACGCCACGATCGAATCGGCACGTGCGGGCGAAGCCGGACGGGGCTTCGCAGTGGTCGCCTCCGAGGTGAAGAACCTCGCCAACCAGGCCAAGCAGGCCACCGACACCATCACCTCAGAAATCGACGCGCTGAACACCATCTCGGGCGACGTCGCCAGCTCGCTCACCGCGATCAAGGCTGCGATCGCCGGCGTCAACGAGTTCATCGCCACCACAGCCGCCGCGGTCGAGGAGCAGAGCGCGGTGACCGCGGACATGTCGGCCAACATGCAGCGGGCGTCGGCGGAGCTGGCCTAGGCTCTCGTTCTATCGCAATCTCTGTCATCCTGAGCGCTCGCTCTCGCCACGGGGATCATTGCGAGCGCAGCGAAGCAATCCAGAATCCCTCCGCGGAAAGACTCTGGATTGCTTCGCTGCGCTCGCAATGACGAAGCAAGGGGCTAAATCGCCGTTCTCCCACTCGGGCCTTCCTCCTCTAAGCCAAAGCGCGGTAAAAGGAGCGCGTGTTCAAGCACGCCACCTTTCGACTCGAGGATAAGTCGCCCATGCCGCAAGCCCAGCCAAAGATCGCCCTCGTCACCGGAGCCGCGCGCGGTATCGGGCTTGCCACTGCGAAGAAGTTTCTCTCCGAAGGGTGGCGGGTGGCCCTGCTCGATATCGAGGGCGAGCTGCTTGCAAAGGCCGTCGCCGACATCGACAGGAGCGACGATACGCTGGCACTCGCCTGCGATGTCTCGGACGCGGCCGCGGTTGACGCCGCAGTGACCGCTGTCGGGCGGCGCTTCGGCCGGCTGGATGCGCTGGTCAACAATGCCGGCATTGCGGTGTTCGCGCCGTTGATGGAGACGTCGGAGGCCGACTGGCGCCGCGTGCTCGAGGTCAATCTCACCGGGCCGTTCCTCTCCACCAGAGCGGCCGTGCCGCTGATGCGCGAGGCCGACGGCGGCGCCATCGTCAATATCACCTCGATCTCGGCCGTGCGTGCTTCGACGCTTCGCTCGGCCTACGGCACCAGCAAGGCCGGGCTCGCGCATCTCACCAAGCAGCTCGCGGTCGAGCTCGCTGCGCTCAACATCCGCGTCAACGCGGTCGCGCCCGGGCCGGTCGACACGGCCATGGCAAAGCAGGTGCACACCAAGGAAATCCGCGCAGATTATCACGACGCCATCCCGCTCAACCGCTATGGACTGGAGGAGGAACTGGCGGAAGCGATTTACTTCCTGTGCTCGGAACGGGCGAGCTACATCACCGGTCAAATTTTGGCCGTCGATGGCGGCTTCGATGCCGCGGGCATCGGCCTGCCGACGTTGCGGGGGCAACGACGGAACGGGTAGGCACAGGATTTGTAGGGTGGGCAAAGGCGCAACGCGCCGTGCCCACCATCTCTGGATTTGCCGAGCAGATCGTGGGCACGCTACGCTTTGCCCACCCTACAAGATCGAATGTGTGGAGTGCACCATGCGACGCGTCACCTTCTTCAGTGCCCTGCTGCTCGCGACCGCCCTCCTCGCCGCCACGCCCGCCGCAGCCGAGATCCGCATCATCCAGAGCCCCGGCGGACAGGTCGGGCCGTTCCTTGATCTGTTCGAGAAGGTGCGCGCGAGCGGCGAGCGTGTCGTGATCGACGGTCCCTGCCTATCGGCCTGCACGCTGGTGCTCAGCATCGTACCGGGCGAACGCATTTGCGTCACCAGGCGCGCCGTGCTCGGTTTCCATGCCGCGCGTTCGGTCGACCGCCGCGGACGCTTCTATGCCGAGCCGGAAGCATCCGAAGCCGTGCTCGAAGCCTATCCCGGTCCGGTGCGTGACTGGATCAGCCGCCGCGGCGGCCTCACGTCTCGGTTGCTCTTGCTGAGGGGGCGCGATCTCGCCGCCATCTATCCTCGCTGCCGGTGAGGATCAGCGACCATCGGGTGCGGGTCATCGCTACCGCGAGAGTCCTCGCATAGGTCATTTCGTTCGCAGCATCGCTCGCGAACGGGCCAATGTTAGAACCTAGAAGAATCTCTCGATCGTTTGCGCCAGCTCCAGGCTCGCGCAAATGAGCATTCCCCACAGTGCAAAGTTGATTTGCAGCGCCGCCGCCATCGGTCGCTCCCTTCCGAGTTACGTCCACCCCAGTTTTTAAATTTATGAAGGAATTATTAGCGGATTCTCGCGTGAGGTGCACAGCCTATTATTACGCCAATTGTTGTGCATTGCGATCCGCTTCATTTCACGAAGCGGCCTCACTGCTCTCGCAATGTTGTGCGAATCGAAACTTCAGATTCAGCCTCGCCGACGGTGTCATTTCTTTTGGGTTCCATTTATTGGCGCGATGCAGAACGTCCTGCGCAGCTTTTGCCTGTCGCGTGGAGCACCGAAAGTCCGACACGATGCGACACATCTTCGTCTTGCTTAGTTTTTGCGCAGTGCTCGCGGGATGCGCGGCCGCGCCGGCGGCGGAGCGGCGACCAATCGCATGGGACGGGCTCGGCCAGGATCCGAATCGTCCTCATGCCACAAAGCGTCGCGTTGCCGTTCGCGCAGCGCCGGAGACTGATCCAAATCTCGAGAGGCAAAGGGTGCTGGCCACGTTGCGCCCTTATTCCGACGCATGGTGGGCCGTTCAGGACGAGATCGAGGCTGAGAACGACAGGCAGCTCGGCTCGAAGCTCGTGATCTGCCGCAGCTGCGTGACACAGAAGCCGAACGAAGAGACGACAGGATCGATCCGTTGACATGCGCCCTCCTCTCTCGCGGCGAAGGAGAGAGGAAGGCGCGGCGATCAGTGGAACGATACTCTTACATTCCCTCGGCCGGGCAATTCACCATCCAGGGGATACCGAACTTGTCGACGCACATGCCGAAGCCCTTGGCCCAAAACGTCTTGGTGAAGGGCATGGTCACGGTTCCACCTTCGGCGAGCGCGTTGAACTTGCGCTCTCCGTCCGCAGGATCCGCCACCGTGAGCGAGATCGAAAAGCCCTGCGGCTTTTGAACATGCTCGGGCGGCGCGTCGGAGGCCATCAGGACGCTGCCGCCGGGCAGCGACATCCGCGCATGCATGATCATGTTTTCACGTCCGGGTGACGGGCCCATATCGGCGGGCGCTTCGCTCGCGCGCATCATCATCTCGATCTTGCCGCCCAAGACCTTGGCGTAATGGTTGAACGCAGCTTCGCAAGTGTCCTGATAGAACAGATAGGGATTGAGCATCGCTTCTCTCCTCTTCGTTTCTTTGGCGATGGTGGGTTACTTCTCGGTGAGCTTCTTCAGGCTGGCGAGGCCGACCTCGAAGTCCTTGCCGATCATGGTGTCCATGTTGACGAAGACCTGCATCACCTTGGACATGAAGGAGGCCGGACCGTACATCGCCCATGTGACCAGCGTAGCATCGCCTTGCGGCACAAACGTGAACTCGGCGGTGTTGTGCCCCTCGAAAGGACGCTCGAAATCGAGCTTGATGCGGAGCTTCGACGGCGTGTTCGCCTCGAGGATCTCCATATGGCCGGCGCCGACATTGTTGTTGCCGTCCCAGGCATAGGTCGCGCCCTTCCCTGAGGCGGCGCCGTTGTAGGTACGCTTCATGGCGGGATCGCGATTCTCGTAGGGCGACCAGTTGGTCCAGAAGTGGAAATCGGCGACCAGCGGATAGATCGCATCGGCCGGCGCCTTCAGCGCGAGCGACCGTTCGACACGGAACGTGTCGGGCTTTGTGAGGGCGAAGACGAGGATGCCCGCGATCCCGACCGCGAGCACGATAGCGATAATGGCAACAGCTTTCAGCATGATTGGCTCCCTTGATACGGGATTAAGACGAAGGGGGCGGATGGGAGCCGACAAATGGGGAGCGATTTTTTTATCGTCATTCCGGGGCGGTCCGCAGGACCGAATCCGGAATCTCGAGATTCCGGGTTCGATGCTTCGCATCGCCCCGGAATGACAGGCGCCCTATTTCGCCTTCGCACTCTGCCGCGTACCGCCATTGGCACCCTTCGGCTGGCTATCACGGATCAGCCGATCGATGTGCATGCGGATGTGGGCGGCTTCAGCAGAGGTGTTGGCGAGCGCGATGGCGCGGTCGAAGGCGACGCGCGCTTCGTCGTTGCGGCCGAGTTGCATCAAAAAGGCACCGCGCACGCCGTAGAAATGGAAGTAGTTGGCCAGCTTCGGTGCCAGCGGCTCGATCAGATCGAGCGCGGCCTGAGGCCCGCGCACCTTGGCGACCGCGACCGCCCGGTTGAGCGTCACGACCGGCGAAGGCTGCACGACTTCAAGCGCGCCGTAGAGCAGGTCGATCTGGGTCCAGTCGGTCTCGTCGGGCGTCGCCGCGCGTGCATGCAGCGCCGCGATCGCGGCCTGGATCTGGTAGGGCCCGCTGCGGCGGTGACGCATGGCCTTGTCGATCAAGGCGAGGCCTTCCGCGATCATAGTGCCGTTCCACGACGCGCGGTTCTGGTCCTCCAGCAGGATGAGCGATCCATCTTCGGCAAAGCGCGCGGCACTGCGGGCGTGCTGCAACAGGATCAGCGCCGTCAGCCCCATGATCTCGGGTTCGCTCGGGAACAGGCGCAGCAACAGGCGCGCCAGACGGATCGCTTCCTCGCAGAGCGGCTTGCGGATCTCCGCGGTATCGCCGCTCGCCGAATAGCCCTCGTTGAAGATCAAATAGATCATCGCGGCGACACCGGCGAGCCGCTCGGAGCGCTCGATCGCACCGGGCGTCTCGAACGGCGTCCCCGCGTCCGCGACCTTGGCCTTGGCGCGGGTGATGCGCTGCTCCATCGCGGCTTCCGAGACCAGGAAAGCGCGCGCGATCTGCTTCACGGTGAGACCGGAGACGATGCGCAGCGCCAGCGCGATCTGCTGCGTCGCCGGCAATTGCGGATGGCAGCAGATGAACATCAACCGCAAGATGTCGTCGCGATAGTGCGAGCCGTCGAGACGCTCGGCGAGCGCGCCTTCGGCGTCGTCGAGATCGGAGATCGCCTGATCGTCCTCCGGCAGCGGCTGCTGCTTGCGGGTGCGGCGAACCTCGTCGATGGCGACGTTGCGGCCGACCATGATCAGCCAGGCCGCGGGATCGCGCGGCGGCCCATTCTGCCGCCAGCTCTTGAGCGCGCGCAGGCAGGCGTTCTGGAAGGCTTCTTCAGCCGTATCGAGATCGCGGAAATAGCGCAGCAGCGCGCCGACGGCCTGGGGGCGCGCCGAGCTCAGCGCGGTCTCGATCCAGCCAGTGTCGGCCTCGTTCACGCCGAAATTCCTCCTGGCCTGAATACGCCGACAGGGCGCACCTCATAGGCGCCGCCGGGATTGGCAGCGCCGAGATCGCGCGCGACGTCGAGCGCCTCGTCGAGGTTCTTGCAGTCGACGATGTAAAAGCCCAGCAGCTGCTCCTTGGTCTCGGCATAGGGACCATCGAGCACCAGCGGCGGGTCTTCCTTGCGCAAGGTCGCCGCCGCAGTGGTCGGCAGCAACCGCGCCACCGGGCCGAGCCGGCCCTGGCTCGTGAGCTTGTCCTGCACCACGGCGAGCTTTTTCATCACGGCCTCGTCCTGGTCCTTGCTCCAGGAGCCGACGAAGTCCTCGTCATGATAGCAAAGGATCGCATAGAGCATGGGCGGCACCTTCCAGGAACGCTTGTTTTGAAGACGATCCACTATGCCTCGCCCCGACAGGGCTGCGGAAAAAATTTGCGAGAAAAATCCGCCGGATCGTGCCAAGGAGGGCTAACAAAAGCGGAACCTTATGAGGCACTTCGAATGACCATGGGCACCCTGGCCGTCCTGATCAACAGCACGCAGCAGAACTGGCTGCCCGAGCGCTGGAAGGCCCGGTTCGATGCGGTCTGCAACGGTCGGCCCGTGGTGCTGTTGCCCGATTCCGGGCTCGATCCGGCAAAGGTGCACTATGCCGCGGTGTGGAAGCCGGCGCCGGGCGATCTCAAGACGTTACCGAACCTGCGCGCGATCTTCAATCTTGGCGCCGGCGTCGATGCACTGATGGCGGACAAGAGCCTGCCCGACGTGCCGCTGGTGCGCGTCGCCGTGCCCGACCTCACCAACCGCATGACCGAATATGTCGTGCTGCACGTGCTGATGCACCACCGTCAGGAGCTCTATTTGCGCGACTCGCAGCGCGCAAAGCGCTGGGAGCCGAAATATCAATGGCCGGCGAGCGCGGTCACGGTCGGCGTCATGGGCCTCGGCACGTTGGGTGCCGACGCGGCCGACGTGTTGCGCCGGCTCGGCTTCCGCGTCGTTGGCTGGAGCCGCAGCCCGCGCAGCGTCCCGGGCGTGGAGTGCTTCCACGGAACCGCCGGGATGGATGCGTTCCTGCGCCAGACCGACATCCTGGTGTCGCTGCTGCCGCTCACGCCTGACACCAACGGCATTCTCAACCGGGAGGTCTTCACCAAGCTCAACCGCACGAGCCCGCTCGGTGCGCCGGTGCTGATCAATGCCGGCCGCGGCGGCTTGCAGAATGAGGCGGACATCCTGGCCTGTCTCGACGACGGCACGCTGGGCGCCGCCTCGCTCGACGTTTTCGTGCAGGAACCGCAGCCCGCGGACAGCCGGTTCTGGACCCATCCCAAGGTGGTGCTGACCCCGCATAACGCCGCCGACACCGATGCGGACGCGATCTCGGCCTATGTCGCCGAACAGATCGCGCGGTTCGAGGCCGGAAGTGCACTGGAAAATGTGGTGGATCGGGTGAGGGGGTATTAGGGCGTCGAGATTATCGCGAACGCCGGCACCCTATATTCAGTGTGGCCATGGCGTTGCCGACGCCACCCCGCATCGACGGTATCCCGTTCACGCTCTTTTAGCGAGAAGTTGATAAGCCTTGTTAATCAACGCTCAACAAACGAGTCGGATATGCGAACGAGCCTCGGCCTCAGGATGCGGATCACGGTTGCGCTGGCGCTGACGGCGGCGGCGACCGCGCTGATTGCCGTGCTCGGCGCCATGTGGATCATCGCTGGGATCATCGACCGCGCCGACCAGCGCGAATTGCGCAGCCATTATGATGCGCTGCTGTCGCGCATTGCCGAAGAGTCCCATCGTGCCGCCGCCATGAGCGCGGTCGTGGCCGCGATCCCGGCGACGCAGGAGGCGATGGCCAAGCAGGATCGCGACGCCCTGGTGCGCCTGTTCGGGCCGGTGTTCGCGGCGACCAAGTCGGAGTACGGCGTCGAGCAGTTCCAGTTCCATACGCCGCGGGCGACCTCCTTCCTGCGCGTGCACCAGGTGGCGAAGTTCGGCGACGATCTCTCGAGCTTCCGCAAGACCGTCGTCGACGCCAATCAGGAGCACAAGGTCGTGGTCGGCCTCGAAGGCGGCGTTGCCGGGCTCGGCATCCGCGGCGTGGTGCCGATCGCGCAAGCGGGCAAGCATCTCGGCTCGGTGGAATTCGGTCTCACTTTCGGTCAGTCCTTTCTCGACGATTTCAAGGCCAATCGCCATGTCGACATCGCTTTCCATCTCGCCGATGGCGCGGGCTTCAAACTGTTTGGCGGCACCCTGAAGGGCGCGAGCTTCTTCGATGCCGCCGATTACGGCCGCGCCACCAATGGCGACTTTACGGTACGGCAGTCGAAACTCGACACCAGGCCGGTCGCCGCTCTGCTCGGACCGATCAAGGACTTCTCCGGAAAGCCACTCGGCGCTGTCGAGCTGGTGATGGACAACGCCGATTACGTGGCTTCCGCCGACCGCGCCTGGATGCTCGCGATCGGCATCGCCGCGCTCGGACTGGTCCTCGCCGCCATCGTCGGCTATCTCATCGCCCGCGGCATCTCGCGGCCGATCCTCTCCATCACCAGCGTGATGCGTGAGCTCGCCGATGGCCGGCTCGACGTCGCCGTTCCCGAAAGCCGGGCGAATGACGAAGTTGGCGCGATGGTAAAGGCGGTCGCGGTGTTCCGCGATAATGCCGTCAATTTCAGCAAGCTCCAGGCCGGTCAACTCGAAGCCAAAGCACAATCCGAGGCGGAGAAACGGCGCGCCTTCGCCGCGCTTGCCGACAATTTCGAGGCCAGCATCCGCGACGTCGTCACCACGGTCTCCTCGGCCGCGGTCGAGATGGAACACACCGCACGCTCGATGTCCGCCATCGTCGACCAGTCGCGCAATCAGACTCGCGCGGTGTCGTCGGCTTCGGCGCTCGCCTCGGAGAACGTGCAGACGGTTGCGGCTGCCGCGGAGGAATTGTCCTCGTCGATGACCGAGATCAGCCGCCGCCTCGCGCATGCGACGCAGGTGGTGGGCAAGGCCGCGAGCGACGGACAGGCGTCGAATGCGCGCGTCCAGAGCCTCGCAGATGCCGCGCAGAAGATCGGCGACGTCGTCTCCTTCATCAATGGGATTGCCGGCCAGACCAATCTGCTGGCGCTGAATGCAACGATCGAGGCGGCGCGCGCGGGCGAAGCCGGCCGCGGCTTCGCGGTGGTCGCCTCCGAGGTCAAGGCGCTCGCGACCCAGACCGCAAAGGCGACTGAGGAAATCGGCGCACAGGTGACAGCCGTCCAGGGCGAAACATCAGGTGCGGTCGAAGGCATCCAGTCGATCTGCGCGACGATCCGCGAAGTCGACGAAATCTCGGCCGCGATCGCGGCCGCCGTCGGCCAGCAGGGCACCGCGACGCAGGAAATCGCACAGAACGTCCAGCAGGCCGCCGCCCGCACCGGCGAGGTGTCGCAAAATATCGCCGGCGTCACCGACGGCATCGCAGCAACCGGCACGGCTGCGGAAGAAGTGCTGGTCTCGGCGGTCGAGCTGTCGAAACAGTCGCAGCGCCTGCGCGATGAGGTGGATCGCTTCCTCGCGCAGATCCGCGCGGCGTAGTTCGAGGCGGGGTCGCGCGACACCCGCAGCGTGTCGTCCTGGCGAAAGCCAGGACCCGTCACCCCAAGAGGTCATTGCAGCGCGAAGCTGTTCACTCCGAGTCTTCGCCAAACAGCATTCGGTGGTTATGGGTCCTGGCCTTCGCCAGGACAACGATGAGGAGATAGGTTGCGCCACACGCTCACCGATGTCGCGACGACAGCCTAACCCTTAGACCCCACCATCACGTCGATCGCGCCCTTGACGATCGCTTCCAGCTCCTTGCGCGGCACGCGCGCGCGGGAGCGGATGGCGATGGTGTGGATGGTGGCGGAGGCGAGTTGCGCCAGCGCAGCGGGATCAGCGCTCGCGGATAGCTCGCCCTGCTCCTTGGCGCGACGGAAGCAATTGGCAAACGCCTTGTCGAGGTCGGTGAGCCCCTCCAGTACCATGGCGCGAATCTCCGGATCGGCCACCGCTTCCGATGCGGCCGTCACCACGGTGAAGCAGCCGCGCGGGCCGGTATCGCCCGAGAGATAGATGTTCAATGCGGCCGCATAGATGCGCTCCAGCCGCTGGCGCAGCGGCATCTCCTGGCGGAAGATCTCGACCATCGATGCCCGGGCGTCCTCGCGGTAGCGCTGGTAGCTCTTGATGTAGAGCTCACGCTTGTCGCCGAAGGCGCCGTACAGGCTCGGCCGGTTCATGCCGGTGGCTTGGCTGAGATCGTCGAGCGACGTCGCGGCAAAGCCCTGTTTGCGGAAGAGATCGAGCGCCTTGCCCAGCGCGATGTCGGGTTCATAGGCGCGCGGCCGGCCGCGGCGCTTGGTTTCGCCGCGGCGCTCGGGGCGCTCTGGTTCTTTGGCACCAGCTGGCAGTTTCGATTTTTGTACCATTTCGCAAATTAATCCTTGACCCGCCCCATATTATGCAAGATGGTACAAAAATCAATCTGGCCAGGTTGAGCGACACTCACAAGAGGAATTGCCAAGGAGGCCCACGATGGATCTTTATTTCTCGCCCCTCGCCTGCTCGATGGCGACGCGCGTCGCGCTCTATGAGGCCGGCGCTGATGCGAATTATCTCGAAGTCGATTCCCCGACCAAGACGGTGCTGAAGGACGGCTCCGACTTCCGCGCTGTGAACCCGATCGGCCTGGTGCCAACGCTGCGCACCGACGAGGGCGTGGTGCTGACCGAGAACGCGGCGATCCTGCAATACGTCGCCGACCGCTTCCCGCAATCCGGCCTCGGCGCGGCTGAAGGCATCGATCGTACGCGGTTGCATCAATGGCTCTGCTTCATTGGCACCGAGCTGCACAAGGGCCTGTTCATCCCCGTGCTCGACCGCAAGGCGCCGCAGGAGACCAAGGCCTACGCGCTGGAGAAGAACCTGTCACGGCTCGACTATCTCGACAACTACCTGAAAGGTCGCGAGTTCCTGCTCGAGCATTTCAGCGTGGCGGACGCCTATCTCGTCACTGTCATCAACTGGACCATGGCGACGCCGCCGATCGAGCTTTCGAAATGGCCGAATGTGAAGGCGTATTACGAGCGCCTGCGCCAGCGGCCGTCGATCGCCAGGGCGGTCGCGGAAGAGTTCGAGCTGTACAAGGCCGAGCAGGCACGGAGGAAGGCGGCGGCGTAAGCCCAGAGCATCAAGACCTCGTCCCGGCCATCAAGGCCGGGACGATTTTGTTCGTGCCTCAGCGCGCGTAGCCATAGACCGCGGCCGCATTGTCAACGGAGACGAGCCCGCTCTCGACATCCGCCTTTACCGCGGCGCGATCACGCTCCGTGGGCGCGCCGATGCCGGCGCCGCCGGGCGTCATCACCACCAGCCGGTCATCAGGCGGTACCTGCTGAAAGCCTTTTCCGCGCAGCTTCTTGCCGGACTTCAAGCCGACATAGCCGGCCTCGCCATTATTGCCGCCATCGCGGCCGCGTGGCGGATGATCGATGCGGTCGAACGCTGCGAGAATGTCGAAGGGCGCATCGACGCCGCTGCCGACCTCGATGATCTGGCCGAGACCGCCGCGGGTGCGCCCTGCCCCGCCAGAGTCGGGACGCAGCTCCTTGCGCCAGAAGATCAGCGGCGTCTGCGTCTCCGCGATCTCGACCGGCGTGCCGCGCACGCCGCTGGGATAAGCGGTCGCCGACAGCCCGTCCTTGGCAAAGCGCGCACCGGTGCCGCCGTTGGACGTCACCGCCATCGAGAACCCGTAATTGCCGCCGACGCCGCTGCGCGTCTGGCCGCGCACGTTGAGATTCCACAGGCACGACGTGCCTTCGGCGGGCACGCGCTCGGGAATGATTTGGCGCAGGCAGCCGAACACCACATCGGGCAGCATCTGGCCGATGACGTGCCGCGAGGCGACCGGCGCTGGCTTCGGCGCGTTGAGAATAGCCCCCGCAGGCGCCGACACCGTCAGCGGCGAGAGCGAGCCGGCATTGTTCGGGATCTGCGAGGCGACGACGCAGCCGAGCCCGAACACGGTATAGGCCGTGGTGTAGGACAAGGGCACGTTGATGCCGAACTTCGACGCGGCGGAGGTGCCGTCGAAATCGACATGGATGCCTTGGTCGGAGATCGTCAGCGTCGCCGCGAGCGTCACCGGCGCGTCGTAGCCGTCGACGACCATGCTGTTGCGCCAGCTGCCCTTCGGCAGCTTGGCGATCTCGGCGAGCACGGCCTCGCGCGAGCGGTCGCAGATGTAGTCGCCGAGCTCGTCGAGCGTGTCGATGCCGAACTCGGTCATCATCTCGACCAAGCGTTCGCAGCCGACGTCGTTGCAGCCGGCGAGCGAATAGGTGTCGCCTTCGGTATCGATGGGCAGGCGCGTGTTGGTGCGGATCATCGCCATCAGCGTCTCGTTGACGACGCCCTGGTCGATCAGCTTCAGCATGGGGATGTAGAGCCCCTCCATGAACACGTCGGTGGCATCAGGGCCGAAGCCGATGCCGCCGATGTCCATCAGATGGCTGGTGCAGGAGAACAGCGCGACGATCTTGCCGTCCTTGAAGCAGGGCGTGGTGACGACGAAATCGTTGAGATGGCCGGTGCCCATCCAGGGATCATTGGTGATGTAGGCATCGCCCTCTTTCATCGTCTCGAGCGGGAAATGCGCGATGAAGTGCTTGACCGATTCCGCCATCGAGTTGACATGGCCGGGCGTGCCGGTCACGGCCTGCGCCAGCATCCGCCCCTTGAGGTCGAACACGCCGGCCGAGAGGTCGCCGCATTCGCGCACGATCGGGCTGAACGCGGTGCGCAGCAGCACCTGGGCCTGCTCCTCGACCACCGCGATCAGCCGGTGCCACATGATCTGAAGGTCGATCAGGCTCGCGCTGTTTGCCTTGCTCATGATCAGGCTGCCTTCCGTTCCATGACGATGCTGCCGGCACCGTCGATATGGGCATCAAAACTGGTGGAGACGAAGGTCGACGTTTCGTCCTCGGCAATCACGGCGGGTCCGGCGATGGTCGCGCCCGGCGCCATGTCCTCGCGGCGATAGAGCGGGATCTCGATCACTTCCCCGGCCCGGCCGTCAAAGAACTTTCGGCTGCCCGACGCTTTGCCCGCAGGCCTGCGCGCGACCGCCGCGACTGTGGGCGGATTGCGCGCCTCCGTCGTCGCGAGCACCGACCAGCTCAGCACCTCGATCGCGGCGCCCGGGATCGGGCGCTCGAACATCGCGGCATAATCCGCCTCGAATTTCTGGCGCAGACCTGCGAGATCAGCCGATGTCAGCGGCCGGTTCGGCAGCTCCACGGTGATCTCATGGCCTTGGCCGACATAGCGCATGAAGGCCGCGCGGCGCTCACGCACCGGCGCGCCGGCCGCACCGGGCTCGACCAGCGCGCGCGCTTCGGTCACCATCTCCTGCAGGAGATCGGAGACGGCCCTGGTGTCGAAATCATCGAGGCGGACGTGACGGCTGCGCACCAGCTCATAGGCGATCGGAGCTGCGAGGAAGCCGACGGCAGAACCGACGCCGGCATTCGAGGGCACGATCACGCGGGAGACGCCGATCTTCTCGGCAACGCGCGCCGCATGCAGCGGGGCAGCGCCGCCGAAAGCAATCAGCGTGTGCTGGCCGACGATTTCACCACGCTCGACCGCGTGCACGCGCGCCGCGCTTGCCATGTTCTCGCAGACCACCTCGTGCACGGCATAAGCAGCAGTTTCAGCCGACAGGCCGAGCGGCGCGCCGACGTTTTGCAGCAGCGCCTGCTTCGAAAGCTCCGGGTCGAGCCTGATCGTGCCGCCGGCAAAGGCGTCGGGATCGATCATGCCGAGCGCAACGTCCGCATCCGTCACCGCCGGACGCTGGCCGCCACGGCCATAGCAAGCGGGACCCGGCTCGGAAGACGCACTCTCCGGGCCGACGGTGACACGCTTCATCGCGTCGACATGAGCGATCGAGCCGCCGCCGGCGCCGATCTCGACCATCTCGATCACGGGAATACGGACCGGCAGACCTGAGCCTTTCAGGAAGCGCGCGGCACGATCGACCTCGAACACACGCGAGGTCTCGGGCTGGTATTTTTCGATCAGGCAGATCTTTGCCGTGGTGCCGCCCATGTCGAAGGACAGCACCTTGCTCTCGCCGAGCCTTGCGGCGATCTGCGCCGCGAAGATCGCGCCGCCGGCGGGACCGGATTCGACCAGCCGCACCGGAAAGCGTCGCGCCGTCTCGATCGAGGTGACGCCGCCTCCCGACGTGACGAGATAGATGGCGCCGCGGAATTGCTCGACCTGCAAGGCGTCGGCCATGCGCGCGAGATAGCCGTCGATCAGCGGCTGCACATAGGCGTTAGCGACAGCGGTCGAGGTGCGCTCGTATTCGCGGATCTCGGGGCAGACGGCCGACGACACCGTCACCGAAATGCCCGGCATCTCCTCGCTGAGGATCGCGGCTGCGCGGCGCTCATGGTCGGGATTGGCATAGGAATGCAGGAAGGCGATGGCGACGCTCTCGACCTTCAATTCGCGCAATTTCGGCGCGAGTGCGCGGACGGCAGCCTCGTCCAGCTGGAGGCGAACGGCGCCGTGGGCGTCGATGCGCTCTGGCACGGTGAAACGCAGGGATCGCGGGGCCAGCGGCTTCGGCTTGTCGATGGAGAGATCATATTGATCGTAACGGCTCTCGGTGCCGATATCGAGCACGTCGCGAAAGCCTTCGGTCGCGATCAGGGCCGTTTTGGCGCCACGCCGCTCGATGATGGCGTTGGTGGCCAGCGTTGTGCCGTGAATGAAGACATCGATGTCGCTGATATGCACGTGCGCATCGGCGAGGATGAGGCGCATGCCGTCCAGCACCGCCTGCTCCGGGCGTTGCGGTGTGGTCAGCACCTTGCGCGTCTTGCGCACCTCGCCCACGTCAAGCACGATATCGGTGAACGTGCCGCCAATATCCACGGCAAGCCGCACCTCGGCTCCCTCATGCATTCCAAACCTCTCCGTGCACAGTCAAATCGGGATTGAAACCGCAGCAATTTTCATACCAGCGACGGTGCAATTGGTGAAGCGGCAGGGCCGGTTTGCGTGGCACCTATGCGAGAGGAGAGTGCTCGCGACGTTGCCGGATCAGAGCAGGAAAGCCAGCGCCGCTTCGCAGCGCTCCTCAACCTTCAGCGTCAGGAGATCATCGGCACGGGTGCGCCCGAGATTGACCGCAGCGATCGGGATTTGCCTGGCCGCCGCAGCCTGCACGAAGCGGAAGCCGGAATAGACCATCAGCGAGGAGCCCACGACCAGCATCGCATCGGCCTGCGCCAGATGATCGTGCGCGGTGGCGACCACATTGCGGGGGACGTTCTCGCCGAAGAACACGACGTCGGGCTTGAGGAGGCCGCCACAGGCCGCACAGGCCGGCACCTTGAACGAGGCGAAATCCGCGTGCTCCAGATCGGCATCGCCGTCGGGGGCGTCCGCAGCGTCGAGCGCCAGCCATTCCGCGTTGGCGCGGCCGAGCGCATCCTGGAATTCATTGCGCGGCGTCTTGGCCCCGCAGCCCATGCAGCGGACCAGATCGAGCCGCCCGTGCAGATCGATTACCTGCTGGTGGCCGGCGGATTGATGCAGCCGGTCGACATTCTGCGTCAACAGCATCTCGCAGCGCCCGCCCGCCTCGAGCCTGGCCAGCGCGTGATGCGCATCGTTCGGCCTCGCTTGTCCGAATCGCCGCCAGCCGATCAGGCTGCGCGCCCAGTACCGCTGACGCGTCTGCTCTTCCGACATGAACGCCTGGAAGTTGACGGGCTGGGTCCGCTTCCAGTTGCCGTGGCTGTCGCGATAATCGGGAATGCCCGAATTGGTGCTGCAGCCGGCGCCGGTCAACACGAACAGTTTTTCGTGCCGGCCGACGAAATCCTGGAGTGGTCGGGTTGTCATCGCGCAGATGTAGTCTGCGCCATGGCATTTTGCCAGATCACCCCTTCTAGCTGGCCCAATTGTCCCGAAATTCCGGAAAGAGCGTCAGGCCTCCGCAGGCATAGATGGTCTGCCCGGTGATGTAGCTGGCATCGTCGGAGGCGAGGAAGGCAAATACGGCGGCCATCTCTTCCGGCGTGCCGACGCGGCCGAGCGGTATGTGGCTGGTGACGGTATCACGCTTTTCGGCGTCGCCGGTCCAGGCCGCATTGATCGGGGTGTCGATTGCGCCGGGGCCAACCGCATTAACGCGAATGCCGCGGCCGGCAAACTCCAGCGCCAGCGTGCGCGTCAGATTAGCCATGCCGCCCTTGCTGATCGAATAGGCGAGATAGGCGGGCTTTGGAATGATCTGGTGGACACTCGAGCAGTTGATGATGCTTCCGCCTCCACCGCGGGCGACGAAATGCGCCAGCGCCTTCTGCGCACAGAGCACGGCGCCGTTGAGATTGACGTCGATGATGCGGCGATAGGTTTCGATATCGAGCGCCTCGCTCGGCGATTCGCGCTGGAAGCCGGCATTGTTGACCAGGCAATCGAGACGCTTCCAGCGCGCCAGCACCGTCTCGAACATCGCGGCGACCTCCTGCTCGTTGCTGACGTCGGCCCTGACGATGATATGGTCGAGCTTGCCATGGCCGCGGTCGCTCGATCCCGTCCTCGCCAGCGCAAGCGTCTCCTCGGCTCTCCCGGGATGATCAACATAATTGATGGCGACGGTCGCGCCTTCCTGGGCGAGCCTGATCGCAATGGCGCGGCCGATGCCCTGGGAGGCACCGGTCACCAGCGCATAGCGGCCCTTGAGGCGGGAAGGAAAGGCGGGCGAGAGATCGGTTTGTGACATGAGTATTCTCCGGGACTATTCATCATGGATGGAACCGAGATTTTGTTCCACCCTCGTGGCGCATCGCTGGGATTCATTCCGCGCGGCGCGCGATCGGCGAGGTCAGGATCTGATACAGGATGATCGCGCCGAAGGTCGCGGTGCCGATTCCGCCGATCGTGAATGCGCCGAATTTGAGCGTGAGATCACCGGCTCCTGCGGTCAGCGCCACGGCGACGGTGATCAAATTCGCCGGATTGGCAAAGTCGACCTTGTTCTCGACCCAGATCCGGCCCGCCATCGCCGCGATCAAGCCGAACAGCACGATCGAGAGACCGCCGATGACGGGGCCGGGAATCGACAGGATCAGCGCGCCGAATTTCGGCGAAAAGCCCAACAGGACCGACACGGTGGCGGCGAAGGCAAACAGCAGGGTCGAATAGACCTTCGTCGCCGCCATGACGCCGATGTTCTCGGCATAGGTGGTGACGCCGGTGCCGCCGCCGCAGGCCGCCACGATCGTCGCCAAGCTGTCGGCCAGCAAGGCGCGGCCGAGATAGGCATCGAGGCTCCGGCCCGTCATGGCGCCGACGGCCTTGATGTGACCGAGATTCTCGGCGACGAGGATGACCGCAACCGGCGCGATCAGGAAGATGGCATCGGCCTGGAAGGTCGGCGCGGTGAAGTGCGGCAGGCCGAACCACGGCGCGGCCGAGAGCTGTGCGAAGTCGATTGGCTTGCCGAAGCCAAGGCCGTTCGCGAACAGCAGGTACAACAGATATCCGCCGATCGCCCCCAGGATGATCGGCAGGCGGCGCCACAGGCCAGGCGCAGCCACCGCGACCATGCCAATCATCAGAACGGTCGCAAGCCCGATCCAGGTCTCGAAAGCGTTCGCGCTCACCGCCTTCACCGCCACGGGCGCGAGGTTGAGGCCGATCGCCGCAACCACGGCGCCGGTGACCGCCGGCGGCATCAGGCGCTCGACCCAGCCGATGCCCGACCACATCACGATCAGCGCAATCACGCCATACAGCACGCCCGCGCCGACGATGCCGCCGAGCGCAACCGAGATGTTCGGATTGGGGCCGTGCCCGGCATAGCCGGTGGCAGCGAGGACGACGGCGATGAATGCGAAGCTCGAGCCGAGATAGCTCGGCACGCGGCCTGCGACGATGACGAAGAAGATCAGCGTGCCGATGCCGGAGAACAACACCGCAACATTGGGATCGAAACCCATCAACAGCGGCGCGATGATCGTCGAGCCCGACATTGCGACGCAATGCTGGAGGCCGGAGACGATGGTCTGGCCCCATGGCAGCCGCTCCTCCGGCATGATCACGCCGGAGGCCTTTAGCTTCCAACGCGGAAAATAGCCTTGCGATTGCTCGTCCGCGCCCATCGCGTTGGACATGTTCCCCCTTTACGGTGCAGCGATTGATCTTCGTGCGATCCGACAAAAATGTGATTGTTGCTTATGCTGTGACCATCAGATGATGTAAATCATGCAAGATCAATGTGTTCCGGGATTTAACTTATGACACAGATTGCGATCCAGCCAGCCGCCCATCGCCGGCACCAGCCCTGGTACAAGATCCTCTACGTCCAGGTGCTGATCGCGATCGTGCTCGGGGTGCTCATCGGCTATTTCTATCCGGACCTTGGCAAGGCGCTGAAGCCGCTCGGCGACGCCTTCATCGCACTTATCAAGATGATGATCGCGCCTGTCATCTTCTGCACCGTGGTGCACGGCATCTCCTCGATGGGCGACCTCAAGCGCGTCGGCCGGGTCGGACTGAAATCGCTGATCTATTTCGAGACGATCTCGACCGTCGCGCTCGCCATTGGCCTTTTGGTGGGTGAGGTGCTCCAGCCGGGGCACGGCTTCAACATCGATCCCGCCACCATCGATCCGAAATCGGTCGCGACCTACGTCACCAAGGCCCATGAAGACGGCATCGTCGCCCATCTGATGGCGATCATCCCCGACAGCTATGTGGGCGCGATCGCGCGCGGCGACCTCTTGCAGGTGCTGCTGGTCTCGATCCTCTCCGGTTTCGCGATCGCCTTCCTCGGCAAGGCCGGCGAGCCGATCGCGGAGGCGATCGACAAGGCCGCAAAGATGTTCTTCGGCATCATCCGCATCATCGTGCGCGTGGCGCCGATCGGCGCGTTCGGCGCGATGGCGTTCACCGTCGGCGCCTACGGCCTCGGCTCGCTGCTCAACCTCGCCGCGCTGATCGGCACGTTCTATCTCACCAGCATCCTGTTCGTGCTGATCGTGCTGGGCTCGATCGCACGGCTTGCCGGCTTCTCCATTATCCGCTTCATCGCCTATATCAAGGACGAGCTCCTGATCGTGCTCGGCACTTCCTCGTCGGAGACGGTGCTGCCGCAGATGATCCAGAAGATGGAGCATCTCGGCGCCTCGCGCTCGGTGGTCGGCCTCGTGATCCCGACCGGCTACAGCTTCAACCTCGACGGCACCAACATCTATATGACGCTGGCGACGCTGTTCCTGGCGCAGGCGACCAACACGCATCTGACGATCTGGCAGGAACTCGGCATTCTCGGCGTCGCCATGATCACCTCGAAGGGCGCATCCGGAGTCACAGGCGCCGGCTTCATCACGCTCGCCGCAACGCTGTCGATCGTGCCTGACATCCCGATCCAGTCGATCGCGATCCTCGTCGGCATCGACAAGTTCATGAGCGAATGCCGCGCGCTGACCAATCTGATCGGCAACGGCGTCGCCTGCGTCGTCATCAGCATCTCGGAAGGCGAACTCGATCGCGAGGCGCTGCACCAGACCATGGCGCATCCGCTGGAGCTCGGCGAAGCGCTGGAGCCCGGCGGCGGCGCATAGAGCCGCGAAGCGAAGGGAGACGCCGCGCGGTTCCATTGCGGTAGTTTTCCGGAGTAGAAAATTGGTAGGACTAGAGTCACAACCACGGCGTTGGGATCACGGATTGATACTCATCCATTCCACCCGACGCGCTGGGGGCAGAGCGTCGGGTTTTTGAAGAATTGTCACTGGGATCTGCCGAGCGGGTAGGTCGGCGGCAGCCACGCTGGCCTGGCGCGACGTTGGATCGGCGATGCGACGGCCATTGCGCAGCCGCCGCGCCGCTTCGCCTGGAACCTATTTGAAGGTTCCCTTCCGATTGATCGCGAGCTGGCCGTCAAAGCTTGGATCCCAGATCGAGCCGGCGTGTGATCCCGATGGCGTCCAGGAACGCCTCATCGTGACTGACGACGAGCAGCGCGCCGTCATAGGCGCGCAAACCCGCTTCGACGGCCTCGATGGATTCGAGGTCGAGGTGATTGGTCGGCTCGTCCAGGATCAGCAGCGACGGCGGCGTCGCCCCGCCAAGCACGCAGGCAAGGCCCGCGCGAAACAGCTGACCACCGCTCAGGCGGCCGACGATCTGCAAGGCCGCATCTGCGCGAAACATGAAGCGGGCCAGCGCGGCATGACATTCATTCGCGCCTGCTCTCGGATTGAGACGCCCGAAATTATCGAGAACGGAGATCTCAGGATCGAGCAGGCTGACTTTCTGGTCGAACAGAACGAAGTCGCGCCTGACACGCACGGTGCCAGTGACAGGGCGAAGCTCTCCGGCGACCAGCTTCAACAGCGTGGTCTTGCCGGAGCCATTGGGCCCGACAATCGCGATGCGCTCCGGCCCGACGATGGCAAGCGATAGATCGCGCAACACCGGCCGTTCCGGCCGATAGCCGCCACTGACGCGATCTAGCCAAACCACTTCCCTGCCCGCGGGCAACCGGGTCGAGGGCAGTTTCACGGACAAGGGCTGAAGGATCTCGATGCGTCGGCGTGCGGCGTCGACCGCATCCAGGGCCTGCGCGCGACGCCGCTCGGCGATCTCCGCGGCCTTGCCACCGCTGTCTTCGCTGCGATCCTTGCGCGCGCCCGCCATGATGCGTGGGATGTCGCCCTTGGCGCGCTTCGCCCTTCCGCCACTGTCCTTGCGCGCTTTCCGCTCGGCGGCCTCCTGCGCCTTGCCGTCGATCTCGGACAGATGCTTCTCGGCATGCGCGAGATCGTGCCTGACGGCAGCGAGCTCGACGGCCTTCTGGGCGCGATAGCTGTTCCAATTGCCGCCATAGCGTGCTGCGCCGAGCGAGGTCAGCTCGACGATGGCGTCCATCGTCTCGAGCAGGGCGCGGTCATGGCTGACGACAATCGCGCCGCCGCGCCAGGCGGCGAGCAGATCGATCACGGCATCGCGCCCATCCCGGTCGAGATTATTGGTTGGCTCGTCCAGCAACAGGAAATCCGGCTCCACAAACAGCAGCGCGGCCAAACGAACGCGCGTGATCTGTCCGCCAGATAAACGATCCAGTTCCGTATCCGGCGCAATATCGAAGCCGACGCGCGCAAGGGCGGATGCCAGTCGCGTCTCGAGGGTCCAGTCGACCTCGGCGACCTCCTCGGCCGAGGCCTCGCCGCGCTCCGCCCGGCGAAGCAGATTCAGGGCATCGCGTACACCAAAGAGGTCGACAACGCTCGCACCTGCGCGGAGCTGGGCATCCTGCTGCAGCAGCCCAACGGTGCCGTTGACGACCACACGTCCCGACTGCGGAACATGCTCGCCCGTGATGGCGGCAAGCAGCGTTGTCTTGCCGACACCATTGCGGCCAACGAGGCCCGCGCGCTCGGCGCCGAAGGTCAGATCGATGCTGGAAAGGAGCGAGCGGCCGTCAGGCGTGGACAGCGACAGGCGTGACAGGATGATGGAAGCAGGCATGGAATTCCCCGTGAGCAAAGCGGATGGGCGTTGCGGTCGGGGTAAAATCCATGGCTGCTGATATCCTTGATGGAAGGCTCTCTTAGTAGTCCCGCAACAGGGCGAAATCAAGCCGCGGCGCGAGCGCCGACATCTCCTCTGTTAAAGTGCCGAAGGATGGAAACGCTCGATGCCGAGATCGCTGATGCGCGTCTGGGTGCCGCCGTTGACGATCAACTCCGCCATCACGGCACCGGCGCCGGGGCCGAGCTGGAAGCCGTGCAGCGAGAAGCCGAACTGGTGATAGAGGCCCTTGTGGCGGCTGCTTGGCCCGAACACGGGGATATCGTCCTTCATCTTCGCCTCGATGCCAGCCCAGGCGCGCACGATGGTGGCGCCACGCATCACCGGAAACAGCTCGAACACGGTCCGGGCGCTGATCGCGAGGCTCTTCCAGTCCAGCACCGTCTCGTTGCGATCCTGGTACGGCGTTGCCAGATGGCCGCCGCCGATCAGCACGGTGCCGTTCTTGAATTGCTTGAAGGACAGTTTGCGTCCGCGCAGGATGACAACGGGATCGATGAAGTGCGGCACGCGCGAGGTGATCATCAGCATCGGCGCCACGGTCTCGACGGGCACAGGCTCACCGAGCGCGGCGGCGATCTTGCCGGCCCAGGCGCCGGCGGCGTTGACGAGCACCGGCGCGGCAAAGCTCTCGGTGCCGACATCGACGTGCCAGAGGCCGTCGCTGTAGCGGATGTTGCTGGCCGCGACGCCTTCGCGCACGGTGGCGCCGAGCTGCTCGGCCTTGCGGCGGAACGCCGTCGTCGTCTGGGCCGGATTGGCGGCGCCATCGCGGCGCGAGACCACGCCGCCGGGACAGGTCTCGGCGACCGCGGGCACAAGGCGCCGGAGCTCGGCCGCGTCGATCAGCTCCTCATGGGTGAAGCCCAGCGCGTTGAGCTCGGCCACGCGCGCACGGCAGACCGCGAGCTCCTCCTCATTCTCGGCGACCAGCACCTGGCCGTAGCTTTCGAAGCTGCAATCGTCGTCGAGCAGCTCCGAGATCCTCTCCCAGATTCCCATCGAGCGGATCGAGAGCGGAATCTCCGGAATGTGCCGCGCGAGTTGGCGCACGCCACCTGCGTTGACGCCTGACGCGTGGCGGCCGGCATAGTCTTTCTCGATCAGTACGGGCTTCAAGCCGGCGAGACACAGATGCAGCGTCGTCGAGCATCCGTGGATGCCGCCGCCAATGACGATCGCATCCACGTTTTTCGTCATCCGCGCACTACCGCCTTGATGTCGTCCTCCGTCTTCGGAACCGCGGCGAGCTCAGCAAGCGTGATCGGCTTCACCGGCGCACGCAGCCGGTAATATCCGATCTCCTGCGGGGTTTTCCCGCGCGCCTGCGCCATCAGCTCCGTGACGGTAAGGCCGCAGAGCCGGCCCTGGCACGGCCCCATGCCGGTGCGGCGATAGGCCTTGAGTTGGTTCGGACCGGTCGCGCCGATCGCGACGGAATCGAGAACGTCCTTGGCGGTCACTTCCTCGCAGCGGCACACGATGGTGTCGCCCGCGGGAATGCGAAACTGCGGCGCCGGGCGGAACAACGCGTCAAGGAAGACGCGGCCGCGCTCGGCCTTGGCGAGATCGGCGCGCAGCATCGCCATCGGCGCAAGCTTCGCAGTGGCCGCAGGTGCCAGCGCCTCCACCGCCGCGCGAGCCGCGATGCGGCCGCGGACCACCGCCGCATTCGCACCGCCGATACCCGCGCCATCACCGGCGATCGCGATGCCCGCGACCGACGAATTGCCGCTCGCATCAAGCACCGGTGACCAGCATAGCTGCAAATCGTCCCAGCGATGCTCGATCCCAGCCGCCATGGCCAGATTGACGTTGGGCACGACGCCCTGATGCAGCAGCAACAGATCGGCTGGAATGGTCTCGCGCTTACCGCCGGCGACATAACTGACACTTGCGAGCTGGCCGTCACCAGCCGCCGCGAGCTCCGTGACACCGGAAACGACCTGCACCTTCGCCTTCACCTCCCGCATCATCGATAGGCCCTTGGCGAAATAGGGCGAGGTCAGGAACGCGAAGGCGTGCGGCAGCGCTGCGAAATAATTGCCGCGCTCGGTGGTGTCGAGAATGCGGTCGATGCGGCCACCAAGCCGCAAAATCTGCGCGGCGAGTAGCCAGAGCAACGGCCCCTGCCCCGCCATCACCGTGCGTCCATCAGGCACCAGCGCCGACGATTTCAACATCGTCTGCGCAGCGCCTGCGGTCATCACGCCCGGCAAGGTCCAGCCGGGGATCGGAAACGGCCGCTCCAGCGCACCGGTCGCGAGGATCACGCGCTTTGCCTTGACGAAGGCGGAGGCGCCGCCAATCGAGACGGCAATGTCGAGATTGCGGTCGAGGCTCCAGACCGTGGCACGATGGATGACCTCGGCGCTGCTCGCACGCAGCGACTGCACGAGATCGGCGCCCACCCAATAGTCGGCGCCGAGCTGATTGCGGTCGGTCACGGGCGTCGACGAGATGGCGCGAAACACCTGGCCGCCAGGGCCGACATTCTCGTCGAGCAATAACGTCGTGAGACCGGCTTCGGCGGAGGTCGCGGCGGCGGCAAGGCCCGCAGGGCCCGCGCCGATCACCACGACGTCGTAGGCTTCGCGCTTGGGCGCCACAGTCATTTTCCGATCTCCCGCTTGCCCTTCTGGATTTCGATCTGCATGCCCTCGGCGACGGGAACGAGGCAGCCCTGGCGATTGCCGACACCGTCGATGGTGACGAGGCAGTCGAAGCACACGCCCATCATGCAGTAGGGCAGACGCGGCGCGCCGCTCACCGCGGTCGAGCGCCGCGCGTCCTGGCCGGACACCAAAAGCGCTGCGGAGACGGTGTCGCCCTGGCGCGCCGCGACGGCGACACCGTCGACGAAGATCTGCACCTGCGGACGCTTGTCCTGTTCGGATCGTCTAAACATGGGATGCCTCTAGGCCTCTTAAATGTCTCTAGTAGCCGCTGTTGTTCGCAGCGCCCGCGCCGCCGAAGCGGCTGGCCGAGAACGCGCCGACCAGCTCCGGCTCGAGCGCGCCCTGCGCCACCATGCGCGCGACGTCGAAGGCATGGTTGGAGGCGAGCGTCACGCCGGAATGGCAGCAGGCGACGAAGGCGCCGGGATGCGTCTCCGACTGGTCGTAGATCGGAAAGCCGTCCTGCGGCATGACGCGGATGCCGGACCAGCTCCTGACGACGTTGAGCCGCGCCAGATGCGGAAACATGCGCTGCGCGCGATCGGCCATCACGCCGCTGATCGAAGGCCTCCAGGCGCGATCGTCCAGCTCGTCTTCCTTGCTGTCGCCGATCATCACCGTGCCCTCGTCGGTCTGGCGGATCGTGGTCAGCGGATGCGGCAGGAACGGCATGGTACGCTCGGTCACCACGACCTGTCCGCGGGTCGGGCCCATCGGCGCGTAGAGGCCGACCATCGGCGCCAGGGTCTGGTTGGCATTGCCCGCGGCAAGCAGGATTTTTGCGGCGCGCAGCTCGCCCTTCGGCGTGGTCAAGCGGAATTCACCGCCACTCTTGCTGATCGCAGAAACCGGCCGCTCCGGAAAATAGTCGATGCCGAATGCCTTGAAGCCGGTGTGGAAGGCGCGGAAGGTGCGCAGCGAGTTGACGTGGCCGTCCAGAGGACAATAGCTGCCGCCGGAGACCTCGGGGCCGATCAGCGGCAGCAACTTCTTCACATCCGAGGCGGAAAGCATCTCCATCTTGTAGTCGGCCGCGCCGACCTGGTTGTGCATGCGCGTGACGAGCTCGGTGCGCTGGCCGAATTCGTCATCGCCAAGTGTCAGATGGAAGCCGCCGTTCTGCTGGAGCGCGACATCGAGCCCGGTCTGCTGCTTCAGTTCGGAGGCCAGCCGGCTCCAGGCGTGCGAGGCCTGCACGGTCCAGACCGTATAGGCGGGCATGCCGAGCCCTTTGCTCTGCACCCAGACCAGCGCAAAATTCGCGCGCGAGGCGCGCTTGGTGATGTCGCCTTCGTCGAGCACGGCCACGCGTCTGCCGAGCCGGCCGAGGCCCCAGGCAATGGCGGAGCCGAGCAACCCGCCGCCGACAACGGCGACGTCGTATTCAGTTCGCATAGGTTCTCCTATCGTCCGGGATCGCCCTTGCCGGCGAGCACACGGTCGAGCCCGTAGAAGCGGTCGAGCAGAATGAGGGCAGTCATGGTGACAGCGATCACGCAGGCCGAGACCGACGTCACCAACGGATCGATGTTGTCCTGGATATAAAGGAACATGCGCACCGGCAACGTTTCGGTGCCGGGCGCCGCGAGAAAGACGGTCATTGTGAGATCGTCGAACGACTGGATGAAGGCCAGCGCCCAGCCGCTGATGACGCCGGGCAGGATCAGCGGCAAGGTCACGCGGCGAAACAGCGTCCAGCCGCCGGCACCGAGCGAGACCGCCGCCATCTCGACCGTGCGGTCCATGCCGGTTGCCGCCGCCAGCGTCAGCCGCAGCGCGAATGGAAACACGATGATGACATGGGCGATGATCAACGCCGCAAAGCTGCCGCCGAAGCCTACCGATGTGAAGAAGCGCAGGAAGGCAATGCCGAGCACGACATGCGGGATCATCAGCGGCGACAGGAACAGCGCCGCCAGCGCATCACGGCCACGGAAGCGATAGCGCGCGATCGCGAGCGCCGCCGGCACCGCAAACAGGAGCGCTACGAAGGAGGACAACGCACCAAGCCCGAGACTGACCCAGAACGCATGGATGAATTCAGGATATTGCGCAATCGCCCTGAACCAGCGCAATGAGAAGCCGTTGGTCGGCAGCGACAGAAAGCCCTCGGGCGTGAAGGCGACGAGGCAAACCACCAGGATCGGCGCCACCATCACGATGACGAAGATGGTGTGGAAGATCAGCGCCAGCGGGCCGTTCCGTCTCATCGGAACACCTCGGCGTAACGGCGTTCGATCAAGGCATTGCTGCCGACGACGATGAGCACCAGCGCCACCAACAGGAGCGTCGCGACCGCCGCGCCGAGCGGCCAGTTCAGCGTGTTGAGGAATTCGTCGTAGGCGAGCGTCGCCGCGACCTTGAGCCGGCGACCGCCGATGATCGCGGGCGTCGCGAAAGCACTGGCCGAGAGCGAGAACACGATGATCGCACCCGACAGCACGCCGGGCATGATCTGCGGCATGATGATGCGGCGGACGATGGTGACGGGGCCGGCGCCGAGTGACATCGCGGCATTCTCGATCTGCGGATCGAGCCGCTGCAGCGCCGCCCATACCGACAGCACCATGAACGGCATCATCACATGCGCCAGCGCGACGACCATGCCGGTTTCAGTGAACATGAAAGGAATCGGCGAGCGGATTGCGCCAAGCGACATCAAGAGTTTGTTCACGAGCCCGTTGTTGCCGCCAAACAGCAGCGCCCAGCCGAGCGTGCGCGCCACCACGGAGATCAGCAGCGGGCCAAGGATGACCAGCAGGAAGAAGCTCTTCCAGCGGCCGCTCATGCGGTTGAGGATGTAGGCCTCTGGGGCGCCCAACAAGGCGGTGAGCAGCGTGGTCAGGATCGCGATGCGAAACGTCCGCCAGAACATCTCGGCGTAGTAGGGATCGGTCGCGATCTCGCGCCAGTTCTTGAGGATGAAGACCGGCTCGATGCCCTTGTACTGGCCCCAATCGTGGAACGACAGCATCACGGTCATCGCCAGCGGGATCAGCAGCACGCCGACGAACAGCATCAAGGCAGGCGCCGTCAATGCCCATGGCGCACGCGTGCTGCGCTCCTCGGCGGCCATACTCATGCGCCAGCCCTCGCGCGCACGCTCATGTCCTCCGGACGCCAGGTAAGGCGAACGGCCTCGCCTTCTGCCGGTTGCGCCTTGCCGTCATTCTGACGGATCACGATCGCCGGGCCGCATTCGCTGTCGCACTGGAACAGCCAGTGATTGCCCTGGAAGATGCGCGTGACGATCTTTGCGCCAAGGCCAGCGTCGCCGAAGCCAATACGTTCAGGACGAATGCTGACCGTGACTGCACCATTCAAGCCAGCGGGCGCCGGCGCACTCCACGAGCCCGCGACGATCCGCAGCGGTACTGTGGCTCGATCGATCGTTCCGGCAAAATCGTTGGTCTTGCCCAGAAACTGCGAGACGAAGGCTGAGGCCGGCTTCTCGTAGGTCTCCTGCGGCGTGCCGATCTGCTCGATCCTGCCCTGGCTCATCACCACGATGCGGTCGGACAGCGACATCGCCTCGTTCTGGTCGTGGGTGACGAGGATCGTGGTGGTGCCGATGGTGCGCTGGATCTGGCGCAGCTCGATCTGCATCTCCTCGCGCAGCTTGGCGTCGAGGTTGGATAGCGGCTCGTCGAGCAGCAGCACGCTCGGCTTGATCACCAGCGCGCGTGCCAGCGCGACGCGCTGCTGCTGGCCGCCGGACATGCGACGCGGATGGCGATCCTCGTATCCGGCGAGGCCCACCATCGCGAGTGCGGCACGGACGCGCTCGGCCCTGTCATCGCGCGGCACGTTGCGCATCTCGAGGCCGAAGGCGACATTCTCCGCCGCGGTCATGTGCGGAAACAGCGCATAGCTCTGGAACACGATGCCGAGCCCGCGCTTGGCGGGGTGGATCGCGGTCAGGTCCTTGCCCTCCAGGCGGATCGCACCGCGCGTGGGATCAAGGAAGCCTGCGATCATCTGCAAGGTCGTGGTCTTGCCGCAGCCGGACGGGCCAAGGAAGGAAATGAATTCTCCCTTCCCCACCGACAGGCTGAAGTCGTCGACCACAGTCTGCGCGCCGAACTGCTTTGCCACCCGATCGAGCTCGAGAAAGGCCATACGCGGTCTCCGCTACGACGATCAGATCAGCGCTCGACCTCGCGGTTCCAGCGCTTGGTCCACTCCTCGCGCTTCTCGTTGATGGTGGTCCAATCGGGATTATAGAGCTTGGCCGCGCGCTCGCCGATCGGGGCCATCTTGCCGAGCTCCGACGGCACCTTCAGGGATTTCAGCACCGGGCCGTAGCCGTAATCCTTCAGCATCACGAGCTGGATCTTGGGATCGAGCAGCATCTTGACGAACTTGGATGCCAGCGGCGAGGCGTTGGGCTTGGCGATCGGGCACGCCGTTGTCAGTAGCGTCGCGGCGCCTTCCTTGGGATAGACGAAGTCCACCGGGAAGCCGGTATTCGCGAAACTCTGCACGCGGCCGGTGCCCCACACCGCGATCACGGCCTGGCCGGACTGAAACAGCTCGGTCATCTTGCCCGGCGACGGCTCATAGGCGAGCACGTTCGGATTGATCTCTTCCTTGAATATCTTGAAGCCGGAATCGACGTTGGACTCGCCGCCGCCATTCATCTTCGACAGCATGACCAGAGCTTCGAGGCCATAGGTGTTGTTGATCGGCGGGATGACGAGCTGCTTGGCGTATTTCGTGTCCTTCAGATCGTTCCACGAGGTCGGTGGCGCCCAGCCTTTCTCCTTGAACACCTTGGTGTTGTACATCAGGCCGGTGGCGACGATACCGATCGCCACGGCGCGATCGTCCTTGAAGCGCGCGGTGTCGTAGAGATCGGCGGCCGGCAGGCCGTCGAGCTTGCCGCAGAAGCCGAGCTGGATCGCCTGGTACATCGGGCCGTCGTCGACGATGGCGACGTCGATCTGCTGGTTGCCCTTCTGCGCCTGCAGCTTGGCGAGCGTGTCGGTGGAGTTGCCGGCGACGTATTCGACCTTGACGTTGTTCTCCTTCTCGAAGGTCGGGATCACCTCGTCGCGGATGGTCTTCTCGAACGAGCCGCCATAGCCGGCGACATAGAGCGTTGTCTGCTGGGCCGAGACGGCCGACGGGACGGCGATGAGCGCTGCGAAGCTGACCGCGGTCAGAAGGCGAAAAGTCGTCATGAATCCCTCCAATCTGCCGAAAAAGCGGGCCGTCTCCAGTCCTGATGAAAAGATCGCAAACCCCGGCTTCCATCGTCCAATGAATAATGACACCCTCTGCATGCGTAAATGTTATGAATGGAAACCGAGATGGCGCGGATCAATTCGCGGCAGGTGGAGGCCTTCCGGGCGATGATGCTGACCGGCAGCGTCACCGAGGCGGCGGCATTAATGACCGTCACGCAGCCGGCAGTGAGCCGGTTGCTGCGCGACCTCCAGGCGCTGTTGAAGATGGAGTTGTTCGAGCGGCGCGGCACGGGCCTAGTGCCGACCGCTGCGGCGATGGCGCTCTACACGGAGGTCGAGCGCTCCTTCGTCGGCCTCGAACGCATCACTGCGGCGGCCGAAGAAATTCGCGGGCGGCGCACCGGCTCGCTGCGGATCGCGGCATTACCGGCGCTGTCGAACGGCTATCTGCCGCGGCTCACCGGGCATTTCCTCAAGGAGCGGCCGAACCTCAATCTCGCATTCTTCGGCGTGATCTCGCCGATCGTGGTCGATTGGGTGCTGAACAATCAGTGCGACGTCGGCTTCGCCGAGGTGCCGATCGCGCATTCCGGCCTGCCAACCATGAAATTGCCCGCGCCCGCCCGTGTCGCAGTGCTGCCGACGGGTCATCGACTTGCGGAGAAGGAGGTGCTGGAGCCGCGCGACTTCGAGGGCGAGACGTTCATCTCGCTGTCGGCGGGATCGTCGAGCCGGCACCTCGTCGACCAGATTTTTCATCGTCACGATGTCCGCCGCGTGCTGCGCGTGGAGACGGCGCTGTCGGAGATCATGTGCGGAATGGTGTCGTCAGGACTCGGCGTCGCGATCTGCGATCCCTTCACGGCCCAGGAGTTCTCCACCCGAGGCGTCGTCGTGCGCCGCTTTCTGCCGCGCATCGACTTCGAATTCTCCGCCGTGTTTCCGGCGCAGCGCAGCCCCTCGCCGGTGGCGCTCGATCTGGTCGAGACGATGCGCAAATCGCTCGCGGAGTTCGAGCGCTAGCCGTTGAACGCCGCCTGCGCCTCCGGCAAATCCCAGATCTTGCCGATCGCGGCGGTGCCTGCCGCGGTGATCGCGGCTTCATCGGCGCCGAGATAGCGCCCCTCGTCGACCAGCATGCGGCCGTCGACCATGACCTGATCGATATTGGCGCGGTTGGCGAGTGCGATCAGCGCGCGGCGCGGGTCGAACAGCGGCTGGAGGTGCGGATGCGTGAGATCGACCACAGTGAGGTCGGCGGTCGCGCCTGATACAATCCGGCCTAGATCCGGCCGCTTGATGACGTCGGCGGCGACAGCCGTGTTCGCCTCAATCAGTTCGGGCGAGTTGGCGACGTCGGCGCGCTGCGAGGTGATCTTGGAGATCAGCGAGGCCGCATTGAGCTCGCCGAGCAGATCCATATTGTAGCCGTCAGTGCCGACCACGGTGCGCACGCCGTGCTCGGCAAACCGGCTGAACGCCGCGGTGACGCCGGCGCGCGCGAACACGCGCGGACAATTCAGCACGGTCATGCCGCGCGTGGCCATCAGCTTGAGATCATCGTCGCTTGAGAACATGCAGTGCGCGGCCATGAGGTCGGGCGCGAGCAGGCCGAGCCAATCCAGATATTCCGCCGGCGTGCGACCGCCATAACGCTTGCCGATGGTCTCAACCTCGGCGCGGCTCTGCGCCATATGCGTCGTGATGGGTACGCCAAGCTCGCGCGCCCGCGTGGCGCAGGCCTTCAGCAGATCCGGGCCGCAGGTGTCGGTCGCGTGCGGGCTCATGGCGAGGCTGATGCGGCCATCGCCGCGATTGTTCCAGCGCTGGTAGAGCGCATCCCATGTCGTCATGTCAGCGGCGCCGTCATCGCCGGAATAGCTGACCACGCCGTCCGGACCCGCCTTGGCGTCTGACGTCGAGAACAGATAGGGCGCGCCGTAGAAACGGATGCCCATCTCCTCGGCCGCGTCGAACATTTCCGGGATCGAATTGCGGAACGGCTCCATCACCGTGGTGGCGCCGCCCTTGAGCAGTTGGAGAATGCCGAGCCGTGCCACCGCGAGCCGCTCCTCCGCCGACAATATCTCGGCACCGCGCTTGGTCAGCGGCAAGAGGACCGTGTAGACGATGCTCTGGTTGTTCTTGCGGCCATTGCCATCCTCGCTGTGGCTGCGCGCCACCGCCTCCGAGAAGCAGTGATTGTGCAGGTTGAGCAGACCCGGCAGCACGAAGCGGCCGGGGCGATCGTAGACCTGATCCGCGCTTGGCTTGTCGCGCGTGACGGCCGCGATCTTCTTGCCTTCGACCAGAACCCACCGGTCGCGCAGCACATCCTGCGCGCCGTCCTTGCGTGACAGCACATAGCTGCCGAAGATTGCTGTGGTGCTCATGCGGGACGTACGTTCCAGAAGACGACGGTGCCGTCGAGAATGATTACGAGGTGCTCCTAACAAACTGCATCGTTCGTGTATCAGCTATTCAACAAGACCGCGCCGATCGCGACCGCAACCGCCTGTTGCACCGGCTCGACCACGGGCACGCCGATGGCGTCCGCGATCGCCGCGCGGTGCGAGGCCATGCCCGCACAGCCCATCACCACGACATCGGCGCGATACTGCGTGACCAGCGCGCGGCCGGCCTCGATCAATCGCCCGCGGATATCAGCGCCTGCCGTCTCCGCCGCGCTGGCGCCGACCGACCAGCTCCCGGCATAACGGCCATCGACACCCATCACCCGCGCCATACGTTGCTGGCGGCGGATGCTCGACGGCGACAGCGCGATGATGCCAAAACGTTCGCCCAGCATCAGCGCTCGAAAGATGCCGCATTCGGCGATGCCCATCACGGGACGGCCGCCTGCCGCCTCACGCACCGCATGCAGGCCGGGATCGCTGAAGCAGGCGAGCACGAAAGCGTCGGCGTCGTCGCGCGAGACACGGTTCACCAGCGGCATCACGACGCCGTCGGAATCGCGCTGCGAGCTGATGCTTGGCGGTCCCTCGGCGAGACCGACCACCTCGATCTCGGGCCCGCCCGCGACGCGCAGTGGCGCCACCGCGTCGTCGATCGCCGCCGTCACCGACGCCGAGGAGTTGGGGTTGATAACGAGGATGCGGCGACGGGTCATGGCAAGGCTCAATGGCGTGACTCAACGGTTGGCGGCCTCGTGGCGCAGGAAATTTTCGGCGATCTTCTCGCCGGTCGTGATCCAGACGTCCGGGCATGATTTTGCGTAGGTGAGAAATTCGCGCAGCAGGCGCAGCCGCATGGGGCGGCCGCTGCATTGCGGATGCAGCACGGTCGTCACCATCGCGCCCCAATCGCGGACCTCGTCGAGCTCGTCCTTCCAGATCGACAGCACATGCTCCTTGGGGAAGATCGAGCGCGGGCTGAAGCGCGCGGAGAGGCCATGCATCCAGTCGTCATAGCTCGCCGTCACCGCATCGAGCGCCTCGGCGATTGCCTGCTGCAACGCCTTTTCCTTGACCGGCAGCGCGATGCCCGTGAACTGCGTCGCGAAGGGACCACCGACCGGCGCATAGGCGCCCGGCTCGAGATCCATAAGATAGGGCAGCGTCTCGTTGCCTTGCACGGCGGCGTCGATACGGCCCTGCTTGAGCTGGGTGCGTGCATCGGCCGAGCCGTCGGTACCGACGAACTGGATCTGATTGCCGGCGCAGTTCTTCTGGCTCCATTTGTCGATCTCGGCCGGAAACATGGTGCGGCGGCTGGCGCCGACCTTCCTGCCGCACAGCGCGGCCATGTCCTTGAACTCCGCCGCACGGGACTGCTGCACGAAGAACTTTGGACCGCTGCGCAGATAGTCGACGAAAGAGGCGATCTCGTGCCGGCTCGCATAGTCGGTGAAGCCGGACAGGATGGCATCCACCCGGCCCGTCGAGATCGACGGCATGAATTCGGCGAAGCTGGTCTCGGTCCATTCGATCTTGACGCCAAGCTTGCGCCCGAGCGCCTCGCCGAGATCGACGTCGAAGCCGGAGAGCGCGTTGGTGGCGGGATCGCGGAACTCCATCGGCGGATAGTTCGGAACCAGCGCCACCTTCAGGCTACCGCGCTTGCTGATGTCAGGCGGCAGCTCCACCGCCAAGGCCGATACGCTCATGGCGCCCAACAGCGCCGCCGCAACCAAAACTCTCTTCATCACCACGCCCCCAGTTTGCATGAATGCTCAGATCACAGCCGAAAGAAATGCCTTGGTGCGCTCTTCGCGCGGCGCGCCCAACACGTCCGTGGCGCGGCCCTGCTCGACGATCGCGCCCTGGTCCATGTAGACGACGCGGTCGGCGACCTCGCGGGCGAAGCCGAGCTCGTGCGTCACCACCATCATGGTCATGCCGCTCTTCGCCAGCTCCTTCATGACGGCGAGCACCTCGCCGACCAGCTCAGGATCGAGCGCGCTGGTCGGTTCGTCGAACAGCATCAGCATCGGCTTCATGGCGAGCGCACGGGCAATCGCCACCCGCTGCTGCTGGCCGCCGGAGAGCTGCGCAGGGTACGAATTGGCCTTGGCTGCAAGCCCGACACGCCGAAGCAACTCGAGCGCCTCGGCGCGCACCTCGTCGGGCTTGCGCCGCTGCACCTGCAGCGGCCCTTCGGTGATGTTTTCCAGAGCGGTCTTGTGCGGAAACAGGTTGAAACGCTGGAACACCATGCCGGTCTTCAGCCGCTGCCGCCCGATCTCGCGCTCGCTGAGGCGATGCAGTCGCCCGCCCTGCTCCCGCACGCCCAGAAGCTCGCCGTCGAGCCAGATACCGCCGCTATCGATGACGGCGAGCTGGTTGATGCAGCGGAGCAGCGTGGTCTTGCCGGAGCCGGAGGCGCCGATCAGGCACATCACCTCGCCGGGCCGGACGTCGAGCGAAACGCTTTTGAGAGCCTGGAACTCTCCAAAGCTTTTGCTGACGGAGCGGATCGCGACGAGGGGCTTTGTCATCGCGCAACCCGCAATGTTCCGCGTGCAAAGCGACGTTCGAGCAGCATCTGGAGGGGCGTCAGGATCGAGACGACGAGCAGATACCAGAGCCCGGCGACGATCAGGAGCTCGATCACGCGGGAGTTGGCGTAATAGATGTTCTCGGCGTTGTGCAGCACTTCCGGATACTGGATGACGCTTGCAAGCGAGGTCGCCTTCACCATGCCGATGAACTCGTTGCCCAGCGGCGGGATCACCACGCGCATCGCCTGCGGCAGGATGATCCGGCGCAGCGCGCGCAACCGCCCCATGCCGATCGCCTGCGCCGCTTCGTATTGGCCGATATCGACCGACAGCATGCCGGCACGCATCACCTCGGAGGTGTAGGCGCCCTGGTTGATGCCGAGCCCGAGCAGCGCCGCGAGGAACGGCGTCATGACATCGACGGCGCGCGCGCTCCACAGGCCGGGAATGCCGATCGTGGGAAACACCAGCGCGAGATTGAACCACAGCAGCAATTGCAGGATCAGCGGCGTGCCGCGGAACAACCAGGTGTAGCCGGCCGCAACCGTCTTCAACACGGGATTGGGCGAAAGCCGCATGATCGCGACGACGATTCCAAGGACAATCCCCAGCGCCATCGCCAGCACCGCCATCACCATGGTGTTGACGATGCCTTCGAGGATGACCTTTGCCGTGATGAAGCGGCTGACATAGGACCATTCGATCTGGCCGTTCGCGAAGGCACGCGCGATCACAGCCAGCACCAGGACGATCAGCGCCGCGCTGAACCAGCGAAACCAGTGCGGCTCGCGGGCGATCCGCATCCCCGACAAGTCAGGAAAACCCTCCGCGAGCGCCGGGGCTGGCTTCATTGTGGTGCCGCGTTCAGCATGGGCTGGGTCACAGCGTTGGCGCCGAGGCCCCATTTGTCGAGAATGGCCCTGTAGGAGCCGTCACCGATCATCGCCGTGAGCTTCTCCGTCACCACCTCCCGCAAGGCCGCATCGTCCTTGCGGAACATGATGCCCTGATAGCCTTTGGCAAAAGCCTCGCCGACGATGCGGTATTTGCCGGGCTCCTGCGTCTGCGCATAAGGCAGCGTCTCGCTGCCCTGCACGGCGGCGTCGATGCGGCCCTGTTTGAGCTGGTTGCGGACGTCGATCGAGTTTTCGCCCGGCACATACTGGATCGCCGGCTTGCCGGCCGCCTCGCAATTCTGCTTGCTCCACTTCTCGATCTCGACCGGGAAGCTGGTGCTGCGGGTGGTGCCGACCTTCTTGCCGCAGAGGTCGGTCGCAGCCTTCGCTTCGCTCTCCGCCATCACGAAGAACTGTGGCCCGGTCGTGAGGTAATCGACGAAATCGGCGGTCTCCCGCCGCGAGGCGCGGTCTGAAATACCGGAGATGATGAAATCGGCGCGCTTGGTCTGGAGCGAGGGGATCAGTTCGGCGAACGGCGTCTCGCTCCAGACGATCTTGAGGCCGCCGAGCCGCTTGGCAAGTTCGTTCGCCAGGTCGATGTCGAGCCCGACCAGCTCGTTGCTGGCGGGATCGCGATATTCCATCGGGGCGTAGGTCGAGTTGACCGTGAGCTTGAGCGTGCCCGCCTGTTTGATCTCCGTCGGAAGCTCGACCGCTTGCGCGGATGTCACGGCAGCCAGCGCTGCGAAACCGAGGGAAAGCGAGAGGCGTGTCATGTCAGCTCCTTCAACCCTTCGTTAGTCCTTTGCCGATCTCTTGCCAGCGCTGTGCCATTTGCTCAGTCCGCGTCGAGGACGGCCGGCTCGATCACGCCGGCGCGCTCGGTAATCACCCTGTATTGCTCGGGCCGCCGGTGGGCGGCGAAATTGAACATCTTGTCCTTGCCCTGGCGGCAGAGGTCGAGATCGAGATCGGCGACGATCACCTCGTCGGTGAGCGTCGTGGCCTGCGCAACGATGCGACCATTGGGATCGACGATGCAGGAGCCGCCGATCAGCCCGGAGCCATCCTCCTCGCCGGCTTTCGCCACCGAGATCGCCCAGGTCGCGTTCATGTAGGCGTTGGCCTGCGTCACCAGCGTCGAATGGAAGGTGCGCAACGAGGCGTCCTCCGTGGTGCCGCCATTGGGATCATAGGCCGCCGAGTTGTAGCCAATGCAGACCAGCTCGACGCCTTGCAGGCCCAGCACGCGCCAGGATTCCGGCCAGCGGCGATCGTTGCAGATCATCATGCCCATGATGGCATGCGCCCAGGCAGAGCCGGCGCGGAAGGCGGGGAAGCCGAGATCGCCATATTCGAAATAGCGCTTCTCGAGCTGCTGGTAGCGCGCGCCCTCGCGCGGCTCGACCGATCCAGGCAGATGCACCTTGCGATAACGGCCAAGAATCTCGCCGTCGCGATCGACCAGGATGGCGCAATTATAGCGGCGGCCTTCCGGGGTCAGTTCGGCATAGCCGACATAGAAGCCGACGCGCAGGGCCCGTGCACGATCAAACAGCCCGGCCACGGCCGGGTTCGGCATGCCGTGCTCAAAGTACTGGTCGAGCGCTTCGCCCTCGAGCAGCCAGCGCGGAAAGAACGTGGTGAAGGCAAGCTCCGGAAACACGACGAGGCTGGCGCCGCGGCTCGCGGCCTCCTCGAGCATGTCGAGCATCCTTTTCAGCGTATGCTCGCGCCGATCGGCTTTTTGCGTCGGCCCCATCTGGGCGGCGGCCGCGCGAAGGACACGAACCAAGATTGCCTCCAATCTGTGCGCGTGCTGCCTCAATGGGCGAATGAACCCATTGATCCGACGCGCAAATCCGAAGGCATTAGGCGCAAGCGGGGCTGCAAAAGCAATTCATCGTGCTATGATCTTTTGGCCCTAAGTATAAATGGCAGTGATATGAACCTGCGCCAGCTCGAGATCCTGCGTGCCGTCATCCGCCACCGCACCACGGTGGCGGCGGCCGACGAACTGGCATTGTCGCAGCCGGCGGTCAGCAACGCGCTGAAGACGATGGAAGCGCAGGCCGGCTTTGCCTTGTTCGAGCGCGTCAACAACCGGCTGTTTCCGACCGCGGAGGCGATGGCGCTCTACAAGGAGAGCGAGGCGATCTTCGCGCTGCATGCCAAGCTCGAGAACCGCGTGCGCGATCTGCGCGAGAACCGCTCCGGTCACCTCGCCATCGTGGCGACGCCGCCGCTCGCCTACAGCATCATCCCGACTGCACTGTCCGGCTTCCTGCGCCGCCGTCCGGAGACGCACGTGTTCTTCGACGTACGTCGCTATGAGGGCATCATCGAAGGCGTGCTCAGCCATGTCGCCGAGCTCGGCTTCGCGCTCGGGCTCACGCATCACCCCGGCATCGCGCATGAGGTGGTGCACACCGGCGAGATGGTCTGCGTGCTGCCGCCGCGGCATCCGCTTGCAGGCAAGTCCGTGATCTCGGCCTCGGACCTGTCCGGCATGCCCTTCATCGGGCTCGAACGCGGCACACGGCTCGGCGAAGCCGTGCGCGACAGCTTTGCGCGCGCCGGCGCGCCGTTCCAGCCGAGCGTCGAGGTACGCTATTGCAATACGGCCTGCGTCCTCGCGGCAGCCGGCGTCGGCGCCGCCGTGGTCGATCCCTTCTCGCCGCGGCAGAACGGCGGCCACGGCCTCGTGGTCCGGCCGTTCACACCGACGACGCGCGCGGTCGCGTATATGCTATGGTCGGAAGCCGAACCGCTGTCGCGCCTGGCAAAGGCCTTTCTCGGCGAGATCCGTAAGGAGAGCGCGCTGCTGGAGCGCACAGCGCCACACCAGCAAGATGGGCCAAGAAGCAACCAGGCTTCGCAACGGCTGACCTGAGGGGCATATGGCACGTATCACGATCATCGAGACCGGGCAGGTCCCGCCAAAATATCGCGGGCAGCATGGCTCCTTTCCGGACATGTTCGAGCGCATGGTCCGCGCCGAGGATCCGACCGCCGAAGTCGACGTGGTCAGCATCCCGAATGGCGATGCGCTGCCGGATCCGGGCAAGCTCGAGGCCGTGCTGATCACCGGCGCTGCGGCCGGCGTCTATGACGGGCTCGACTGGATCGCGCCGCTGGAAGATTTCGTGCGCAAAGCCTACGTCAACAAGACGCCGATGGTCGGCGTGTGCTTCGGCCATCAGCTGATCGCGCAGGCGCTTGGCGGCACCGTGCGCAAGTCGGACAAGGGGTGGGGCATCGGCCGGCATGTCTATCAGGTGCTGCCGGAGAACGGCGTCATCGACGGCAGCGAAGTCGCGATCGCCTGCTCGCATCAGGACCAGGTGATCGAAGCGCCAAATGATGCAATGACCATCCTCTCGTCGGAATTCACCCCACATGCCGGCCTGCTCTACGCCAACGGCGCGACGCTGACGGTGCAGCCGCATCCGGAGTTCGACATCGAATTCGCCCAGATCTGCTGCGAGCTGCGCGACGGCAAGGCGCCTGAAGATGTCGTGGCGACGGCAATGGACTCGCTGGCGCAGCCGCTGGATAGCGCGAAGCTGGGTGGTGCGATTACGAGATTTCTGGCAAGGCGCACCTAGCGACCGAAATCAGAACGCGCCGCTCTTCCCTTCTCCCCTTGTGGGAGAAGGTGGCGCGAAGCGCCGGATGAGGGGTTGTCTCCTCGAATACTAATGAGAGTCGGACTCGCGGAGAGAACCCCTCACCCGGCTTCGCTTTCGCGAAGCCACCCTCTCCCACAAGGGGAGAGGGTGAAGCAGCGCCGCTCGTGAGAAATTTCAGAACGGATCCGTCCCCAACCCCGGCACATCCGCCGGCCGCGGGCCCGGCGCGGCCCAGTGAAACCGGCGGTCCTTCTCCGCAATCATGATGTCGTTGATCGAGGCCTCGCGCCGCCGCATCAGGCCGTGCTCGTCGAACTCCCACTGCTCGTTGCCGTAGGAGCGATACCACTGACCTTTTCCATCGTGCCATTCGTACTGGAAGCGCACCGCGATGCGGTTCTCGTCGAAGGCCCAGAGGTCCTTGATCAGGCGGTAGTCCTGCTCCTTCTCCCATTTGCGGGTGAGGAATGCGACAATCGCCTCGCGGCCCTGGAAAACCTCGGATCGATTGCGCCAGCGGCTGTCCTCGGTATAGGCGAGCGAGACCCGCACCGGATCGCGCGAATTCCAGGCGTCCTCGGCCATGCGCGCCTTCTGCGCGGCGGTCTCTCGGGTGAAGGGCGGAAGCGGCGGGCGCGACATGGGAGCCTCATCTGTTGGTCGAGGCCGCAATCTATCGCCGCGATTGGTGGAGTCGATAGGCCGCGACCGATCGGCCGATCACTTATCGGGCGATCAGGAAATCAAATCGGCCTTCATCAGCTTGCGGATCGATTTGGGGATCGGTTGTGCGCGACCACCGCTGATGAAGGCGACGCGCACCTCCGCCTTGACCAGCACGTCCTCGCCGCGCCGCACCTCTTGCGCGAGCATGATGGAGGCGCCCTTCACCGCGACCGGCCAGGTCACGACGTCGAGCACGTCGTCCATCCGCGCAGGTTTCAGGAAATCCAGGTGCATCGAGCGCACCACGAAGGCGAAGCCGGCACCTTCCGTCTCGACCTGATCGAACAGCGCCTGCTGCTCCGCGCCCATCAATCGCAGATGGTTGGTCCGCCCCCGTTCCATGTAGCGCAGATAATTGGCGTGATAGACGATGCCCGAAAAGTCCGTGTCCTCGTAGTAGACGCGGACCTGCATGTGATGGCGGCCGTCGCGGATCTCGCCGTCGAGATGAGCTGTCACGTCGCGAGCCTCTTCACTTGTCGCTGCAGCTCCGTTTTGCGCAAAAACGGCCGCCGGCGCAAGCTTGGCTAGGACAGGATTGGCATTGGCGCCCGTCCCAGCGTCACCTCGACGATCTCCGGCGGTACGCCGACACGAACAGGCACGATGCTGCAACCGAGGCCGCCGGAGATGACGACGTCGCACTTCAATCGCATATGGCCATAGATGAGCGGAACGCCATGCTGCCGCGGAAGCGCCGGCGACCAGCCCAACAGGCGGATCTGGCCGCCATGGGTGTGACCGGACAGTTGCAGCGCGACACGCGCGGGAACACGCGTCGCGATATAAGGCTCATGCGCGAGAAGAATGACCGGCGCATCGTCGGTGATTTTTGCGAGCGTCGCGTTGAGATCGTCGGCACCGAAACTCCTCGTGTGGCCATAGCGCGGCCCCGGAGCATAAGCGAGCTGATCACCGAGGCCGGCGAGCCAGAACGAGCGGCCGTCTTTCGTGAGACGCGCAACATCGTTCTCGTAAACGGGAATGCCGGTCGCCTCCAGCGCGCGATGGGCGACCGTCGGCCCGTGCCCGGCCCGCTGCACGACCTTGTCGTCCCAATAGTCATGATTGCCCATGACGGCATGAACGCCGAACGGCGCCTTCAGGCCAGCCAGCACCCTCGCCCACTCTCCGGCCGGAATGATGCGCGTGACGTGGTGGTGGCCGGCAACATAGTCGCCGAGCAGGACGATGAGGTCGGGCTTGAGCGCGTTGGTCTGGTCGACGATCGCCTCGATGCGCTCCAGCGACATCCAGGGGTCGCAAGCGTGGATATCGGCGATCACGGCGATCTTCAGCCGCAAGTCTGCAGGCCATTGCCGCGGCGTTGGATGATAGCGGGTGATGCGCGGCCGCAGTTCCGGCTCGACGCCGACACCATAGGCGGCCGTTGAGATGCCGAGCGCGGAAAGGCCGCCAACTGAACGAATGAGATGACGCCGGGAGATCATGCAAGCCTGCTTGTGATGCGCTTCCGTGATGCGGCTTGAATGGAGCGAAATTGGGGTGCGCTCGTGCAGATCATTTGCACAGAGATTACCGAAAGTTCATGACATCAGGAGCAAGGCGCGTGACCGCAATTACTCGTCGCTCTCGTCCGTGCCGAACAGGCCGAACTGGGCCGCGGCATCGCGCGACGGCTCGGCGATGCCGAGATGGCGGAAGGCGTGCGATGTGAGCAGCCGGCCGCGCGGGGTGCGCTGCAGATAGCCGCACTGGATCAGATAGGGCTCGATGATGTCCTCGATCGCATCGCGCGGCTCGGACAGCGCCGCTGCCATCGTCTCCACGCCGACCGGACCGCCACCGTAGTTCGTAGCGATGGTCGTGAGGTAGCGGCGGTCCATGGCATCGAGGCCGGCAGCGTCGACCTCGAGCGCGCTGAGCGCATGATCGGCGATCTTGCGGTCGATCTTGTCGGCGTTGGCGGCTGAGGCGAAATCGCGCACGCGCCGTAGCAGGCGGCCGGCGATGCGCGGCGTGCCGCGGGCGCGGCGCGCGATCTCGTTGGCGCCGTCAGCGCTCATGCCGACATTGAGCACGCGCGCACCGCGGCTGACGATGCTCTCGAGTTCCTCGATCGTATAGAAGTTGAGCCGGATCGGAATGCCGAAGCGATCGCGCAGGGGATTGGTGAGCAGGCCTGCGCGCGTGGTGGCGCCGACGAGGGTGAATTTCGACAGCTCGATCTTGACCGAGCGCGCCGCCGGCCCCTCGCCGATGATGAGGTCGAGCTGAAAGTCCTCCATCGCGGGATAGAGCACCTCTTCCACCGCGGGGCTGAGCCGATGGATCTCGTCGATGAAGAGCACGTCGCGCTCTTCGAGATTGGTCAGCAGCGCGGCGAGATCGCCAGCCTTGGCGATGACAGGCCCTGACGTAGCGCGAAAGCCGACGCCGAGTTCCTTGGCCACGATCTGCGCCAGCGTGGTCTTGCCGAGGCCGGGTGGGCCGACGAACAGCACGTGATCCAGTGCCTCGCCGCGCTTCCGCGCCGCTTCGATGAAGATCGAGAGATTCTTGCGCGCCTGCTGCTGGCCGACGAAATCGGACAGCGATTGCGGACGCAGCGCAGTGTCGCCGACATCGTCACTGCGGCGCTCGGGCGAGACCATGCGGTCGGCCTTGGGATCGCTCACTTCGAGAGCTCCTTCAAGCCGAGACGAATGAGCTGCGCCGTTTCAGCTCCCTCACCTGCGCTGCGCGAAGCCGATGCGATCGCCGCGGCCGCTTGCGGCTGGCCGTAACCGAGATTGACCAGCGCGGAGATCGCGTCCGCAACGGGACGCGGCGCGCGCTGATCGTCGACGGCGCCGGCCAGATGCACGACGGCCGGATCGACATTGGCGAAAGCCGGCGCCTTGTCCTTCAGCTCGGTGACGATGCGCTCGGCGACCTTGGGGCCAACACCGGGCGTGCGCGCCACCGCCGCCTTGTCGCGCAGAGCAATCGCATTGGCGAGATCGGCCGGCGCCAGCGTGCCGAGCACGGCGAGTGCGACCTTGGCGCCGACGCCCTGCACGGTCTGGAGCAGGCGAAACCATTCGCGCTCCTGATCGGTGCGGAAGCCGAACAGCTTGATTTGGTCCTCCCGGACGTAGGTCTCGATCGACAAAACGGCCGCTTCACCTGGCGACGGCAAATGCTGCAGGGTGCGAGACGAGCAATGCACCTGATAGCCGACGCCGCCGACGTCGAGGATGACAAAATCCTCGCCGTAGGAATCGATCAGGCCCTTGAGCTTGCCGATCATAGTCCCGCCACCTTCAGCCGCAGCGCCGTGCTCTGGCGGTGGTGGGCGTGGGTGATGGCGATGGCGAGCGCATCGGCGGCGTCCGCCGACGGCGGCTCGGCCTTGGGCAACAGGATCTTCAGCATCATCGCGATTTGCTGCTTGTCGGCATGGCCGGCGCCGACCACCGTCTTCTTCACCTGGTTCGGCGCGTACTCGGCGACGGAGATGCCGAACATTGCGGGCGCCAGCATGGCGACGCCGCGGGCCTGGCCTAGTTTCAGCGTCGCGACGCCATCCTTGTTCACGAAGGTCTGCTCGACCGCCGCTTCCATGGGCTGGTGGCTGGAGAGAATGGCCGCGAGGCCCTCGTGGATCGCGAGCAGCCGGCTCGACAATGGCAAATCGTCCGGCGGTTCCACCGAACCGCAGGCGACGTAGATCAGGCGGTTGCCCTCAGCCTCGATCACGCCCCAACCGGTGCGGCGCAGGCCGGGGTCGATGCCGATGATGCGAACGGGTTGGCGAATCGGGAGTGCGGTCATGGGCCAGTGATAGCGGTTGGCCCATGATAGCGAAACAGAAACAGAACAGAAGTCCCCTGGGGAAAGGCGGCCAGGCCTAGCCGCCCATCTTCGCCATCAGCGCGTCCGACACCTCGAAATTGGCGTAGACGTGCTGGACGTCGTCGTGCTCGTTGAGCAGGTCCATCAGCTTGATCAGCTTCTCGCCGGTCTCGTCATCCACGGCGACCGTGTTCTGCGGCTTCCAGATCAGCGCGGCCTTGCGCGGCTCGCCGAACTTGGCTTCCAGCGCTTTGGCGACGTCGCGATAGCCTTCGGTCGAGGCGTAGATTTCGTGGCCGCCCTCCCCCGAGACGACGTCGTCGGCGCCGGCCTCGATCGCGGCATCCAGCACCGCGTCGTCATCGGCGACGCTGCGGTCATATTCGATGATCCCGGTGCGGTCGAACATGAACGAGACCGAGCCGGTTTCGCCGAGATTGCCGCCTGACTTGGTGAAGAAGGAGCGGATGTCGGAGGCCGCGCGGTTGCGGTTGTCGGTCAGGGCTTCGACGATGACGGCGACGCCGCCGGGGCCGTAGCCCTCGTAGCGGATCTCGTCATAGTTCTCGCCCTCGTTACCGAGCGCCTTCTTGACCGCGCGCTCGATATTGTCCTTCGGCATGTTCTCCTGGCGAGCCGCGATGATCGCCGCGCGCAGGCGGGGATTCATGTTGGGATCGGGCGTGCCGAGCTTGGCGGCGACGGTGATTTCCCGCGCCAGCTTGCCGAACAGCTTCGACTTCTGGGCATCCTGCCGCCCCTTGCGGTGCATGATGTTCTTGAATTGGGAATGTCCGGCCATGCGTGATCTTCTTCTGGGGAATCGTGCGTCAAAGGTGAGCGTGGGGAAGCGCGGCCTTATAGGCCGCCAACCCACCGGAATGAAAGAGCCTCTCATACTTTAAGGTAATAACGTAGTGGCTCACGCCCAGAAGTCAGGCACCGTTAACCCTGATTTCATTCCGACTTGCGAAAATAGCGTCCGCCCATCGCCCGACAAGAGTAGACCCAATGGCGTTCGCATTTTTCCGGAAGCGCGTACGGCGGCGCCGGCGGCCCATTCGGCGCCCGCTCCGGCCGCTGATGCCGATTCGGCCCGGGAGATCCTGGAACTGCTGGAACTCGAGCTCGGCGCCATGATCCGCCAGCTCGAGCGTGCCGCCAATTCGGTGGCCGGCGGCGCCGAGGCGACGGCGGCGACGCTTGCCGATATCCGCGAGCGGACCGACGCGCTGACCGGACGGACCAATGCGGCGCAGTCCAACGCCTCGAGCTTTGCCCATGCCGCCGACAAATTCACCCAATCCGCGCAAGGGATCGGCGCACAGGTCCGCGAGGCCGGCAAGCTCGCCGATCAGGCCAGCGCAGCGGCGCAGGAGGCGCGCGCCAATGTCGACCGCCTGCGCGAATCCTCCGCCGCCATCGGCAACGTCGTCAACCTGATCGCCCAGATCGCGCGGCAGACCACGCTGCTCGCGCTCAACTCCACCATCGAGGCTGCGCGCGCCGGCGCGGCGGGCAAAGGTTTTGCGGTCGTCGCCACCGAGGTGAAGGCGCTGGCGGTGCAGACCCAGAGCGCGACGGAGGAGATCTCCAAGAAGATCGACGCGCTCCAGCGCGACGCCGCTGGCTCCGCCGACGCGGTGCATCGGATCTCGCAGGCGATCGAGGCGATCCGCCCGGTGTTCGACACCGTCAACGGCGCGGTGGCCGAGCAGAACGCCACCACCAGCGAGGTCTCCGGCAACGCGTCGAGCGCCTCGCAATTCATCATCGCGGTCGGCGAGAGCGCGGCCGAGATCGACGCCGCGACCAAGGCCGCCGAGACCCACGGCGAGAATGTCGCCAGCGCCGGCAAGGCCGTCACCACCTTCGCCCAGAAGCTGAAATCGCGTTGCGCGGTGCTGCTCAAGCAGAGCGAGCACGACGACCGCCGCAAGACCGAGCGGCTGCCCTGCCATCTCAAATTCGAGACCGCGCGCGGCGTGTTGCCGGTCTACGAGATCGCGATGGACGGCGCCTTGCTCGGCGGCGCGGAAGCAGGCCGGCTCGCGCCGCAGGCCATAGTCGATGGCACGCTCGAAGATATCGGCGCCTGCCGTCTGCGCGTGATCGAGCAATCCAAGGCCGGCGCCCGTACACAATTCGTCAGCCCCAATGCGGAGCTGCGCGAAAAGATCGAAGACAAGCTCTGGTCGATCCACGAGGAGAACACCGAGTTCGTCACCCGCGCGATGGAGGCCGGCGGCGCGCTGACAAAGATCTTCGAGCAGGCCGTCGCGCGCGGCGAGGTCAAGATGGATGACCTCTTCGATACGGATTACGCCGAGATATCAGGCACCAATCCGCAGCAATATCGCACAAGATATCTCGACTGGGCCGACCGCGCGCTGCCGCCGTTCCAGGAAGCCTTTCTCGCCAAGGAACCGCGCATGGCGTTCTGCGCCATGGTCGACCGCAACGGCTTCCTGCCGGTTCACAACAAGATTTATTCGCATCCGCAACGGCCGGGCGATGCCGCCTGGAACACGGCCAATTGCCGCAACCGCCGCATCTTCAACGATCCGGCGGGGCTCGCCGCCGCGCACAACCAGCGCTCGTACCTGATCCAGAGCTATGCGCGCGACATGGGGAACGGCAACACGGTGATGATGCGCGAGATCGACGTTCCGATCCGCGTGCAGGGCCGGCACTGGGGCGGATTTCGCACCGCATACAAGCTCTAGGGCGCCTCTCGTGCGCTCTCGGGCAAGACGGGGCGTACGAATCATCCTCTAAGCTTTAAGCTGGAATGGGAATGCCGCGGAGGGCCGGCGAACGGCTCCGATTGGAGAAAGCCCGTAAATGTCCCTTGCACAAGTTGCAGTGCTCGACACCGGATCGAACCGGACGCTCGCCGAACGGCTGATCGACCAGCTCGCCGACCGCATCGGCGGCCTCGGCGTCGAGCTTGCCGACATCGCCGGCAACGTCCAGGAGGTCGCCAACCGCGTCGCCAACCAGTCGGAGCGGTTCCACCATTTGCAGAAGACGGCCGAGACCATGGTCTCGGCAAACCACGACATCGCCAACGCCTCACAGGCGGTGCAATCGACCACATCGGCCGCGGTCGGCGAGATCGCGCAGTCGCGCAGCGCAGTCGATACCGCGGTCAGCCACATCTCCGAGCTCGTCGCGGCGGTGGAGCGGATCGAGGCGCGCCTCGCCGCCGTCGGATCCGCGCTGGCGCAGGTGGCAAAAGTCTCGGGCTCGATCGAGGCGATCGCCAAGCAAACCAACCTGCTCGCGCTCAACGCCACCATCGAAGCCGCGCGGGCCGGGAGTGCCGGACGCGGATTCGCCGTGGTCGCAAGCGAGGTCAAGAACCTCGCGGAGGCGACCCGCCAGGCGACGCACCAGATCTCCGACACCGTGCGCGATCTCGACGGCCAGATCGAAGGCCTGATCGGCGAGAGCAGTGACGCCTCCCTGCGCGCCAAGACCGCGGGCGAAGGCGCGCAAGCGATCTCCGGCATCATCTCGCGCGTCCAGCAGGGCTTTGCCTCAGTGGAAGCCGAGATCGGCAGCGTCACGCGCGCGGCGACCTCCAACCTCGGCCATTGCGATACCGTGATCGCCGAGCTCAACGAACTCGCCAGAGGCGTCGACCTGTCCTCACGCGATCTGAAGAGCGCCGACCAGCGGGTGACAAAGCTGCTCGACACCTCCGAGGGCCTGATCGCGCTGATCGCCGACAGCGGCGTCGAGACGTCGGATGCACCGCTGATCCGGGTCGTGGTCGAGACCGCCACGCGGATCTCGGCCGAGTTCGAGGCCGCGATCGGCCGCGGCGAGATCACGCTCGACCAGCTCATGGACGAGAACTACCGGGAAATATCGGGCACCGATCCCAAGCAGTACACCACCGCCTATGTCGACTTCACCGATCGGCTGCTGCCCGCGATCCAGGACCCGATCCAGAAGTCGGATCCGCGCATCGTGTTCTGCGTCGCCTGGGCCAAGGGCGGGTACCTGCCGACGCACAATCCGAACTACCGCCTGCCGCAGGGCAAGGACCCGGTCTGGAACAACGCCAATTGCCGCAACCGCCGCCTGTTCTCCGATCGCGCAGTGAAGAAGGTCGCGGCCAACACAAAGCCGTTCCTGCTGCAGACCTATCGCCGCGACATGGGCGGCGGACAGTTCGTGCTGATGAAGGACCTGTCTTCGCCGATTGTCGTCCGCGGCAAGCACTGGGGCGCCTTCCGGATGGGATTCCGGCAGAGCTGACGACCGCTTCGGATCAAAACTCGAAAACAACCCCATGCACAGTAGCCGGGACGTGGGGAAGCAACGGCGTGCGTCGGCAGGCCGCAATGCCGCTTGATGCGTCGGGCAAAACAGGGGTATATTGCTAATATTCCGAAATTTTCATCGCTGCCCAGTGCTTGTTGCAAGCCGACGTCCTGGCAGTGGCCTGAGCAAGCGCCTCGTCCTTCGAGATGACAGCTTCGCAGTCTCCTCAGGATGAGGCTGAGCAGCGGCGGCGCCCTCTAAGATTGTGGCCTCGCACTCCGCCCTCATCCTGAGGGCCCGCCGCAGGCGGGCGTCTCGAAGGATGGCTGCAGGCGAGCTACCCACCGCCACCCATTTCCCAATCGCACGAATTTCGTCATCGCACGATTTTGCGCGTTCGCACGATCATCTGCGTCGCTCGACGATGCGGATGACGAAAATGCGTCAAAACATGACGCTTATCATATCAATTAGCCTAAAACCGCAGCAACAATCGCCGCACAAATTCGTGAACGTCATGGCCTGACGCGTCGCTCGTGCAGATATGCATTGCTGCGAATTTGGAAGCTTCATCGTGTCGTATCGTTATGATTATGGTCGCGCGCAAATTTCGCCGACCCGATCGCCGCACGCGATCCGGCGAGCAAGGGGATCCATATGGCAACAACTCTCACCATCAACGGCGAAACCAAATCGTTCGACGCGCCGGCTGACATGCCGCTGCTGTGCGTGCTGCGCGACATCCTCGGAATGACCGGCACCAAGTTCGGCTGCGGCATCGCGCAATGCGGCGCCTGCACGGTGCATGTCGACGGCAAGGCAGTGCGCTCCTGCGTGCTGCCGATCAGCACCGTCGCGAACCGCGCCATCACCACCATCGAGCATGTCGGCAGCACGCCTGCAGGCGCGAAGGTGCAGAAGGCGTGGCTGGATGCCGAAGTGATCCAGTGCGGTTATTGCCAGTCCGGCCAGATCATGTCGGCCGCGGCGCTGCTGGCGGCAACGCCGAACCCTGACGATGCCGACATCGATGCGGCGATGGCCGGCAACATCTGCCGCTGCGGCACCTATGTGCGCATCCGCGAGGCCATCAAGCTCGCCGCCTCCGGCCGTCAGTCGTGAGATCAGCCATGAATGCACACAACAACGTTTCCCGCCGTAGGCTTCTGACCGGGAGCCTCGCCGCCGGCTTCCTGCTCGCCTTCCATCTGCCGCTGCGCGCCGCGCCGAACGAACCGGTGCAGAGGGATGTGACCGACGGCAAGTTCGCGCCCAACGCCTTCATCCGCATCGACGAGACCGGCCGCACCGTGCTGATGATGCCCCAGGTCGAGATGGGCCAGGGCACTTACACCTCGATCTCGGCCGTGATCGCCGAAGAGCTCGACGCCGACTGGAGCAAGGTCGAGGTGCAGCACGCGCCGCCCAACGACAAGCTCTACGCCAACCCGACCTTCGGCCTGCAGGTCACAGGCAATTCCAACTCGATCCGCGCCTGGTGGACGCCGCTGCGCAAGGCCGGCGCCACGGCGCGCGCGATGCTGGTGCAGGCCGCCGCCAGCCAATGGGGCGTCGAGCCTGCAAGCTGCACGGCCTCGAAGGGCGAAGTCACCCATCCCGCAAGCGGCCGCAAGCTCGGCTATGGCGAATTGGCGATGGCCGCGCAAGGCCAGACGCCGCCCAAGGACGTCGCGATCAAGGACCCCAAGGATTTTGTCCTGATCGGCCAGCCGCTAAAGCGGCTCGATACACCTGATAAGGTCAACGGCAAGGCGCTCTACGGCATCGACGCGATCTTGCCCGATATGAAGATTGCAGTGATTGCCAATTGCCCAGTGTTCGGCGGCAAGGTCGGCAAGGTCGACGACAGCGCGGCGATGAAAATCGCCGGCGTGCGCAAGGTCGTCGTGCTCGATGACGCCGTCGCTGTGATCGGCGATCACATGTGGGCGGCGAAGAAAGGTCTCGAAGCGCTCGAGATCGAATGGAACGAAGGCCCGAACGCTAGGATCAGCAGCAAGGACGTCTGGGACGATTTGCGCAAGGCCAGCGAGAAGGACGGTGCAGTCGCGAAATCCACCGGCGACATCGCCAAGGCGCTCGCGTCCGGTGACAAGTTCGAGGCGGCTTACGAGCTGCCGTTCCTGGCGCATGCCTCGATGGAGCCTGTTAACGCCACCGTGCGGATCACGAAGGACTCCTGCGAGATCTGGACCGGCACGCAGATCATGACGCGCGTGCAGTCGGAGGCGGCAAAGGCTGCCGGCGTTTCCGTCGACAAGGTGATCGTCAACCAGCATCTGCTCGGCGGCGGCTTTGGCCGCAAGCTCGAGCCTGACATGGTGGTCGCCGCGGTCAGAATCGCAAAGCAGGTCGACTATCCCGTCAAGGTGATCTGGACCCGCGAGGAAGACATCCAGCACGACGTCTACCGCCCTGTCTATCGCGACCAGATCACGGCCTCGCTGGTCGACGGCAAGGTCGCCGCCTGGAAGTACAAGGTCGCGGGTTCTGCGATCCTGGCGCGCTGGCTGCCGCCGGCGTTCCAGAAGGGCATCGACATCGACGCGATCGATGCGGCCGTGGACGCGCCCTACGACTTCGCCAATTTCCACGTCGAATATGTCCGCGCCGAACCGCTGTCGATACCGACCGGCTTCTGGCGCGGCGTCGGCCCGAACAACAACGTGTTCGCGGTCGAATGCGCCATGGACGAGCTCGCGCGCAAGGCCGGCAAGGATCCGATCGAATTCCGCCGGTCCATGCTGACCAAGAACCCGCGCATGCTCGCGGTGCTCAACCAGGTCGCGGAGAAATCCGGCTGGGGCCAGCCATTGCCGCCGCGCGTCGGTCGCGGCGTCTGCGTGCAGCCGTCATTCGCGAGCTTCATCGCAACCGTGGTGGAAGCGGAGATCGACGATTTCGGCGAGATCGCGCTTCGCCGCGTCACCTCGGTGGTCGACACCGGCATCGCGGTGAACCCCGACACGGTGAAGGCGCAGATCGAGGGCGGATTGATCTTCGGTCTCACTGCCGCGCTCTATGGCGAGATCACCATCGACAAGGGCCGCGTTCAGCAATCGAACTTTCACGACTACCGCATGATGCGCATCAACGAGACCCCGAAGATCGAGGTCACCGTCGTCAAGAGCGGCGAAGCGCCCGGCGGCATCGGCGAGGCCGGCGTCAATGCCGGACCGCCGGCGTTGCGCAACGCAATCTACGCAGCATCTGGCGTGGCACTGCGGCGTCTACCGATCGATCGGAAACTGCTGGCTGCGGGGAAGAAAGCATGAGCAGGACAATGCGTATCCTTGCTGGCATCGTCGTGATCGCCATCGTCGCGGTGGTTGCAGGCGTCTTCATCATCCGCGGCCCCGGTCCGCTGGATTTCGCCGGCGGCACCAAGGTGGCGCTCGCGGATTACCGCGCCGGCAAGCCCACCGGCGTGCCGGCCAAGCTCGAGAAGGCCAGCCTTGTCGAGCGCGGCGAATATCTCGCCAAGGCCGCCGACTGCATGGTCTGCCACACCAAGCCCGGAGAGACGGAGTATTCCGGCGGGCTCGCTTTCAAGCTGCCGTTCGGCACGCTGTATTCCACCAACATCACGCCGGACAAGGACACCGGCATCGGCAATTACAGCGACCAGGATTTTCTCAACGCGGTCCAGCGCGGCAAGCGGCATGACGGCGCCCGGCTCTATCCGGCGATGCCCTACACGTCCTACACCTATATGAGCGACGAGGACGTGCTGGCAGTGAAAGCCTATCTGTTCAGCCTGCCGGCGGTGCGCGCCACCGCGCCCGACAACACGCTGTCGTTCCCGTTCAACCAGCGCTGGGCCATGATCTTCTGGTCGGCGGTGTTCAATCCCGACACGCGCTTTGCGCCTGATACGTCGAAGAGCCCGGAATGGAATCGCGGCGCGTATCTAGCCGAAGCGCTAGCGCATTGCGGCGAGTGCCACACGCCGCGCAATCTCGGCTTCGCGCTGGACAACCGCAAGAAGTTCGCCGGTGCCATCACCGCGGGCTGGCACGCCTTCAATATCTCTTCGGACAAGGCCACCGGCCTCGGCAATTGGAGCGATGCCGATCTGATCTCGTATCTCTCGCTCGGTCACGCGCCGGGTCACGGCTCGGCCTCGGGCCCGATGGGTGAAGCGGTCGACCACAGCTTCAGCCAGTTCGCGCCTGAAGACATCAAGAGCATCGTTGCTTATTTGCGCAGCGTGCCGCCGGTGTCCTCGCCTGACCTCCTCGCCACCACGGCGCCGGTCGCGCCCGCCTCGCACAAGGACGGCGTGACGGCAGACGCGCGCGGCAAGAAAGTGTTCGCCAGCGCCTGCGCCAGCTGTCATGGCTGGAGCGGCGAGAGCCCGGTGTCGCCGATGGCGACGCTCACCGGCACCTGGGCCGTCAACGACCCCGCCGCCACCAACGTCGCGCAGATCGTGATCTCAGGCACCAAACGCCACACGCCCGACGGTGCGCTGTCGATGCCCTCGTTCGGCAATGCGTATACGGACGACGAGATCGCGGCGGTGGCGAATTACGTCACGGCAAGGTTCGGTGCGAAGGGCTCGAAGCTGACGGCGAAGGATGTGGCGCAGCTACGGGAGCAGACGGCGGAGTAGCTATCGCGGCGACGAACGCTGCACCCTCTCCCCTTGTGGGAGAGGGTGGCTTCGCGGAACGCGAAGCCGGGTGAGGGGTTCTCTCCACGAGTCCCATTCTCGATTGAGTGCGCGGAGAGAACCCCTCATCCGGCGCTTCGCGCCACCTTCTCCCACAAGGGGAGAAGGGGCAGCGGCGATTGCCGCGCCGCTCAATCAGCCGGAGATTGATGCACGATCGCCGTCAATCTCCGCTGTCGTCCCGGACGAGCGCGCCCAAAGCGCGCGTTGATCCGGGACCCATACGCCGCAGCAACAACTGCTGCTGCGGCGTATGGGTCCCGGCCTTCGCCGGGACGACACTTAGTGTGTGGCGCCGCTGCTCAGTCTCGTAGGGTGGGCAAAGCGAAGCGTGCCCACCACCTCTAACGATCCAGAAAGATCGTGGGCACGGCGCAAGTGCGCCTTTGCCCACCCTACGACACCGAGGGTGACGCCAAGAGCTACTAACTCAACCAGAACTTCGGCGTCGCCGGCTCCAGCCTACCCCCCACACGCACTGGCGCAATCTTCAGCGCGAGCCCTGTAGCATCATCCGTCTCGACCGCAACACCGCTGAGCGTCGCCGCCCCCGCGGCCGGCTCGAACCGGCCCGACGGAATCCCCGACGTGAAACGCCGCAGCGGCTCTTCCTTCTGCATGCCGATGATGGAGTCGTAGTCGCCGGTCATGCCGGCGTCGGTCATGTAGGCGGTGCCGCCTGAGAGGATCTGGTGATCGGCGGTCGGCACATGGGTGTGCGTGCCGACGACGAGGCTGGCGCGGCCGTCGCAGAAGAAGCCGACGCCCTGCTTCTCGCTTGAAGCCTCGCAATGGAAGTCGACGACGATGGCATCGGCGGCAACGCCGAGCGGACAGGCCCCGAGCTCGCGCTCGAGCGCGGCAAAGGGATCGTCGAACGGGGTCATGAAGACGCGCCCGAGCGCATTGACCACGAGCGCGTGCTTGCCGTTCTTGGTCTCGACCAGGGCGGCGCCGCGGCCGGGCGTGCCGCGCGGATAGTTCGCAGGCCGCACCAGGCGGTCGGCGCGCTCGATGAACACGAGGGCTTCGCGCTGGTCCCAGGAGTGATTGCCTAATGTCACCGCATCGGCGCCGGCCTCGAGAAACTCCTGATAGATCGTTTCGGTGATGCCGAAGCCGCCGGCCGAGTTCTCGCCGTTGACGACGACGAAATCGAGCGACCAGTCCTTGACCATGCCGGGCAGATATTCGGCGACGGCATCGCGCCCGCTGCGGCCGACGACATCACCCACGAAGAGAATGCGCAACTTCAGAACTCCGGAAATCGAAAACGTCCGATTCCGTTAGCACATAATCCAGCGCCACGTCGTGGGCCAATGCGGGAACCGCCTTGATCTCCTGCGCTGCGAAAGCGAGCCCAATGCCGACGATGTTCTTGGCCTTTCGCAAGTGAGCGAAGGTGAAATCGTAATGCCCCGCACCATAGCCGATGCGATGGCCGAGACGGTCGAAGGCCGCGAGCGGCGTCAGCATGACATCGGGGATGACCTCGGCGGCCGCGGGCGAGGGCTCGGGAATGCCGAGCGGGCCGAGCATCAGGCGGTCGTTCGGATGGAAGATGCGGAAGATCAGCGACTGGCCGCGTGCGGTGACGCAGGGCAGCGCCAGCCTAGCGCCCTCTTCGGCGAGCTTTTTCATGAGCGGCATCGGATCGATCTCGCTGCGGATCGGCGAATAGCCGGAGACGATGCTGCCCGGGAGCAGGTTGAACGGCAGCCCCCGCTTGGCAAGTTTTGCGGCGGCGGCGGCGCGCTTCTTCTCGCTCAACGCGTCGCGCGCCGCGAGAGCCTTGGCGCGGAGTTCAGATTTTGTGTTGGTCATGCGCTTGGGTCCCCACGTCATCACCCGCGGATGCGGGTGATCCAGTATTCCAGAGGCGGTGGTGATTCACACAAGGGCCGCGGCGTACTGGATTCCCCGCTCCAGTGCGCAATTGCGCACAAGGCGGGGAATGACACCTGTTGAACTGGCCGCAGTTTCGACAAGCACAAACCAAGCAAACAAAAGTGCGAAGCCGCGGACGCCGTTGAAGCACTCGATCCCGGAGTTCCCTACGAAAGTAGGTGGGCACCATATGTCCGGGCCCACGGGCCCGGCCAGGGACAGTTCCCTAAAGGATCGATAAGGCCCCGGGGATATATGGCTCCTGACGCGCGTCGCAGCTTCGCCCGGGCAATGTAACAACGATGCTGACGAATCGCCAGTGGCGCGAAGCCCGCGCTTTGCGACGCGGATGCTGCCACCCTCCCCTGGAGGGGGAGGGTCGATCGCGCGTAGCGCGAGCGGGGGGGGGTGATCTTTCCACACGGGCACTGTTGGAGGTGGAGAGACCGTCGCTCCGCTGCATGCGTAGCGACCCTCCCCCTCCAGGGGAGGGTGGGCGCTACCCGATCGCAATCCCATTCCCGACGGTCCGGTTCAGGACCTGGGTCGACTTCTCGATGCGCTCGGCGGCGGAGTTCAGGGCGTTGACCACGGCGGTCTGGGTCAGCCGGGCGCGCTCGACGGCGGCGTTGCGGAAATCCCGGAGTTCGACCAGCTCCTGCTCCATGGTGCGGATGCGGTTGCCGGCGTCGACCAGCTCGTCGCAGACGGTCAGCGCCGCCATCACGGTGAGGCGCGCATCGCCGATCTCGCCGAACTTTCCGCGCAGCGACTGAATCCGCGTCTCCAGGCTTTCGGCAAGCTTGAGCAGCCGTACCTCCTGGCCCTCCTCGCAGGCCATGCGGTATTGCCTTGCGTTGATGGTGACGTTGATGTGGCTCATCCGTCCTCTCCGGTATCGAGCACCGAGCGTATCGTGACGATCGCGGAATCCAGCCGATCGGAGATATCGCGGTTGACGCGTTCGAGCTTGCGCGCCTTCACCAGCGCGCCGTCGAGCTCGTCGGCGAGCCGCGAGCGGTCTGCACCGAGCGCCTGGATTCGCGTCGCCAGCTCGTTCTCGTCACGATCGGCATCGCGCCGCCGCTCCACCGCGCTTTCAAGCGCGTCGAGCGCCGCCGTGAGTCTGCGGGTCGCGATCTCGATCTCGACGGCGGAGGACTCCGTCATGGCAGAGCTTTTGGATACGCGATCGTTCATGCAGTCAGCGGCGGAACCTGTGGGCCTTGCCCGTGGCCTTTACCTCAGGGGCTCGCCGTCCGGCAAAAGACTCGGTTCGGCAAGCGGTTAGAAGCAGAAATTTACGTGGCAAGCTAGCCGAGCGCAACGCCGCCGCGAAACTATGCACCGATAAGCAGCTTTTCGCGCCGTCGCGCGTTTGATGACCTTGGACTCCCGGAACCGAGGTGCTATCCCAGCCCCGACCTTCAGCGGCCGAAAGGCTCCTTCCCGCGCGGGCGAACTGCCGCCAAGCGCCTCATTTCAGACGGATTTCAGACATGACGCAGGTCGACCACAACCGCATGGCCAACGCGATCCGCGGCCTCTCGATGGACGCCGTCGAGAAGGCGAAGTCGGGCCATCCCGGCCTGCCGATGGGCGCTGCCGACATGGCCACGGTGCTGTTCACACAATTCCTGAAATTCGACATCGCCGCCACCGACTGGCCCGACCGCGACCGCTTCGTGCTGTCGGCCGGCCACGGCTCGATGCTGCTCTATTCGCTGCTGTATCTCACCGGCAGCTCCGAGATGACGATCGACCAGCTCAAGAATTTCCGACAGCTCGGATCCCTGACGCCCGGACATCCTGAACACGGCCACACCAAGGGCATCGAGACCACCACCGGCCCGCTCGGCCAGGGCATCTCGACCGCGGTCGGCATGGCGCTCGCCGAGAAGATGCTCGCCGCCGAGTTCGGCAAGAAGATCGTCGACCACCACACCTATGTGCTCGCCTCCGACGGCGACCTGATGGAAGGCGTGTCGCAGGAAGCGATCGCGATGGCCGGCCACTGGAAGCTCAACAAGCTGATCGTGCTCTATGACGACAACGGCATCTCGATCGACGGCCCGACCTCGATCTCCGACTCGGTCGACCAGGTGAAGCGCTTCAAGTCGGCAGGCTGGGCCGCCGAGAAGATCGACGGCCACGACCAGGCTGCGATCGCAGCGGCAATCACTCGCGCGCAGAAATCCAACAAGCCGACGCTGATCGCTTGCCGCACCACCATCGGCTTCGGCGCGCCACACAAGGCCGGCACCAACAAGGTCCATGGCGAGGCGCTCGGCGCCGACGAGCTCAAGGCCGCCAAGGAAAATCTCGGCATCTCGCTCGAGCCGTTCTCGGTGCCCGATGACGTACTGAAGGCCTGGCGCGCCGCTGGTTCGCGCGGCGCTGCGGCCCGGCAGGAATGGGAAGCGCGCCTCGGCGAGCTCGGCAGCCGCAAACGCGCCGAGTTCGAGCGCCGGCTCCGTCACGAGCGGCCGCCTGCGCTTGCAAAGGCGTTCAAAGCCTACAAGAAGGAGCTGCTGGAAAAGCCAATGAATGCGGCGACCCGCAAGTCGTCGGAAGCGGTGATCGAGGTGATCGCCGGCGCGATGCCGATGGAATTCCTCGCAGGCTCGGCCGACCTCACCGGCTCCAACAACAACAAGGCGAAGTCGGCGACGGCGTTCTCCGCCAAGACGCCGAAGGGCCGCTTCATCCATTACGGCATCCGTGAGCACGGCATGGCGGCTGCGATGAACGGCATCTTCCTGCACGGCGGCTTCGCGCCGAACGGCGCGACCTTCCTGGTGTTCACCGACTACGCGCGGCCGGCGATGCGCCTCGCCGCGCTGATGGGCACCGGCGTCGTCTACGTGATGACGCATGATTCCATCGGCCTTGGCGAAGACGGCCCGACCCATCAGCCGGTCGAGCATCTCTCGGCGCTCAGAGCCATTCCGAACATGCGCGTGTTCCGTCCCTGCGACGCGATGGAAGTTGCCGAGTGCTGGGAGCTTGCGCTGAACCGCATCGATGGTCCGACCGTTCTGGCACTGACGCGCCAGAACTTGCCGCAGCTCCGCACCACTGCGCGGAACGACAACCCGTGCGAGCACGGCGCCTACGAGCTGGTCCCGGCGCAAGGGGAAGCCAAGGCGACGCTGTTCGCCTCCGGTTCCGAAGTCGAGATGGCCGTGGCTGCCCAGAAGCAGCTCGCCGAACGTGGCATTCCGACGCGGGTGGTGTCGGTGCCCTCGCTCGAGCTCTTGCTAGCGCAACCAAAGGAACGCCGCGATGCGATCATCGGTAACGCACCGGTGAAGGTCGCGATCGAGGCTGCGGTGCGCTGGGGCTGGGACGCCGTGATCGGCCAGGATGGCGAATTCGTGGGCATGCATTCCTTCGGCGCCAGCGCGCCTCTGAACAAGATCTTTCAGCACTTCGGTATTACCGCCGAGGCCGCGGTTAACGCCGTTCTGAAGCGCGTTTCCTGAGAGTTGAGCTTGCCAAAAAAAAGGACTACGTAAGGTCTCATATGATCAAGCACCGCCCGGCTGAACCGGGCGTCCGCCTCTAAAAAACCCTCGCAGGCGCGCCAAGCGCGTTGTGCGGGATGATGGGGTCATTGAACAGCCGTCACTGAACGGTCATAAGGAGACGAAACATGGCAGTCCGCGTTGGAATTAACGGTTTTGGTCGCATCGGCCGCAACGTCCTGCGGGCTATCGCCGAGTCCGGTCGCAAGGACATCGAGGTCGTCGGCATCAACGATCTCGGCCCGGTCGAAACCAATGCCCATCTCCTCCGTTACGACAGCGTCCATGGCCGCTTCCCCGGCACCGTGACCGTCGATGGCGACTCGATCAACCTCGGCGGCGGCAAGATCAAGGTGACCGCCGAGCGCGATCCCTCGAAGCTGCCCTGGAAGGATCTCGGCGTCGACATCGCGCTGGAATGCACCGGCATCTTCACCGCGAAGGACAAGGCCAGCGCGCATCTGACCGCCGGCGCCAAGCGCGTGCTGGTCTCCGCGCCCGCCGACGGTGCCGACGCCACCATCGTCTTCGGCGTCAACCATGAGACGCTGACCAGGGATCACCTGGTCGTCTCCAACGGTTCCTGCACCACCAACTGCCTCGCGCCCGTCGCCAAGGTGCTGAACGATCTCGTCGGCATCGAGACCGGATTCATGACCACGATCCACGCCTATACCGGCGACCAGCCGACGCTGGACACGCTGCACAAGGATCTCTATCGCGGCCGCGCGGCTGCGATGTCGATGATCCCGACCTCGACCGGCGCGGCCAAGGCGATCGGCCTCGTGCTGCCCGAGCTGAAGGGCAAGCTCGACGGCGTCGCGATCCGCGTGCCGACCCCGAACGTCTCGGTCGTCGACCTCAAGATCGTCGCCAAGCGCGCTACCGACGTCAAGGAAATCAACGCGGCGATGAAGCGCGCGAGCGAGCAGCAGCTCAAGGGCGTGCTCGGCTACACCAGCGCGCCGAACGTCTCGATCGACTTCAACCACGACCCGCACTCCTCGACCTTCCACGAGGACCAGACCAAGGTGCAGAACGGCACGCTGGTGCGCGTGATGTCCTGGTACGACAACGAGTGGGGTTTCTCGAACCGCATGGCCGACACGGCCGTGGCGATGAGCAAGGTGATCTAAGAATCGGGTGCATTCCAGTTGCACCGTCATTCCGGGATGGTCCGAAGGACCATACCCGGAATCTCGAGATTCCGGGTTCGCTGCGCGCCCCGGAATGACCTCCTAGAGGCCCGGGACAAGAGAACGAAGAGATGACCAACAAATTCCGCACTCTCGACGACGTCGACGTGAAGGGCAAGCGCGTGCTGCTGCGCGTCGATCTCAACGTTCCCATGGACAATGGCCGCGTCACCGACGCGACCCGGCTCGAGCGCGTCGCGCCGACCATCAATGAAATCGCGGACAAGGGTGGCAAGGTCATCCTGCTCGCGCATTTCGGCCGGCCGAAGGGCCGCGACCCCAAGGAGTCGCTCAAGCCCGTCGCCGAAGCGCTGTCGAAGGTCGTGAACAGGCCAGTCGCTTTCGCCGACGATTGCATCGGCGAGCCCGCGGCGAAAGCTGTTGCGGCGTTGAAGGATGGCGACATCCTGTGTCTGGAGAACACCCGCTTCCACAAAGAGGAAGAGAAGAACGATCCGGCCTTCGTCGCGGAGCTGGCAAAGCTCGGCGACATCTGGGTCAGCGACGCCTTCTCGGCGGCGCACCGCGCCCACGCCTCGACCGAAGGCCTCGGCCACAAGCTGCCGGCCTATGCCGGCCGCACCATGCAGGCCGAGCTCGTTGCGCTGGAGAAGGCGCTGGGCTCGCCGACCAAGCCCGTCATCGCCATCATCGGCGGCGCAAAGGTCTCGACCAAGATCGACCTGTTGGAGAACCTCGTCACCAAGGTCGACGCGCTGGTGATCGGCGGCGGCATGGCCAACACCTTCCTGCATGCCCAGGGCGTCGGCGTCGGCAAGTCGCTGGCCGAGAAGGATCTCGCAGCCACCGCGCTGCGCATCATGGAAAAGGCGGAAGCCGCCAACTGCGCGATCATCCTCCCCGTGGACGCCACAGTCGCCTATCATTTCGCGGCCAATGCGCCGTCGCACGCCTACGGCCTCGATGCGATCCCGGCCGACGGCATGATCCTGGACGTCGGTCCGCAGTCGATCGCGCGCGTCCACGCCGCGATCGACGACGCGGCGACGCTGGTCTGGAACGGACCGCTCGGCGCCTTCGAGATGCAGCCGTTCGACCGCGGCACCGTCGCCGCCGCCAAGCACGCGGCCGAGCGCACCAAGGCCAAGAAGCTGGTCTCGATCGCGGGCGGCGGCGATACCGTCGCGGCCCTCAACCAGGCCCATGTGGCCGATCAGTTCACCTATGTCTCGACCGCCGGCGGCGCGTTTCTTGAATGGATGGAGGGCAAGCCGCTGCCCGGCGTCGAAGTGCTGCGCACCAAGTAATTCAAACAGCAGGAAACAAGCGGCCTTCAAGGCCCAAACGGAGAGAGAAACAGATGGCTCGGATCACGTTGCGTCAATTGCTCGACCATGCGGCTGAGAACGATTACGGCGTACCGGCCTTCAACATCAACAACATGGAACAGGCACTGGCGATCATGGACGCGGCCAACCAGGTCGACGCGCCCGTCATCATCCAGGCTTCGCGCGGCGCGCGCTCCTACGCCAACGACGTCATGCTCAAGCACATGATGGACGCGGTGACCGAGATCTACCCGCACATTCCGGTCTGCGTGCATCTCGACCACGGCAACGAGGCCGCGACCTGCATGACCGCGATCCAGGCCGGCTTCACCTCGGTCATGATGGACGGCTCGCTCAAGGCCGACGGCAAGACCCCCGGCGACTGGACCTACAATGTCGGCGTCACCAAGACCGTGACCGACATGGCCCATCTCGGCGGCATCTCGGTCGAGGGCGAGCTCGGCGTGCTCGGCTCGCTCGAGACAGGCATGGGCGACAAGGAAGACGGCCACGGCGCCGAAGGCAAACTGAGCCATGACCAGCTGCTGACCAATCCGGACGAGGCCGTGAAATTCGTGCAGGAGACCAAGGTCGACGCGCTCGCGATCGCGATGGGCACCTCGCATGGCGCCTACAAATTCACCCGCAAGCCGGACGGCGACATCCTCGCCATGAACGTGATCGAGGAGATCCACCGCAAGCTGCCGAACACGCATCTGGTGATGCACGGCTCCTCCTCGGTGCCGCAGGACCTGCAGGACATCATCAACGCCTATGGCGGCAAGATGAAGCCGACCTGGGGCGTGCCTGTTAGCGAGATCCAGCGCGGCATCAAGCACGGCGTGCGCAAGATCAACATCGACACCGACAACCGCATGGCCATGACCGGCCAGATCCGGAAAGTGCTCAAGGACAATCCGGAAGAGTTCGATCCGCGCAAGTACCTGAAGCCGGCCATGGAAGCCATGACCAAGCTGTGCAAGCAGCGGCTCCAGGAGTTCAACACCGCCGGCCAGGCGTCGAAGTTCAAGAAGATCCTGACCCCCGCCGACATGGCCAAGCGCTACGCCAAGGGCGAGCTGGACCCCCGCGTCGCGTGAGCGATCGCCGCGTCGCGTGAGCGAACGCGCAGGTGGCGTGATGTATCCCTCCCTCTCCCCGTTCTTACGGGGAGAGGGTCGGGGTGAGGGGCCCTCTCCGCGAGTTGCGCCCTATCGATAGACCTGTCCCCCCTCACCCGGATCGCGCCGGACGATGCTTCGCATCGCCGGGGGCGATCCGACCTCTCCCCGCAGGCGGGAGAGGTGAACATGACCTCCCCCTCCCCTGCGACCAACGTTAACTCGGCAATTGCCCGAGAACGGTCTATTTTCACAGGCAAGGGCAGAATCGTTTTGGGAGGACCTCTCGATGAATCTGACTGAGCTCAACAGGATCGCGACCGCCATGGTCGCCTCGGGCAAGGGCATCCTTGCCGCCGACGAATCCTCCGGCACCATCAAGAAGCGGTTTGACGCGATTGGCGTGGAATCCACCGAAACCAACCGCCGCGACTATCGCGAGATGCTTTTCCGGTCGAAGGAGGCGATGAGCCAGTACATCTCCGGCGTGATCCTCTATGACGAGACGATCTGGCAGGATGCCAAGGACGGCACGCCGCTGGTGAAGCTGATCGAGCAGAGCGGCGCCATTCCGGGCATCAAGGTCGACGAGGGCACGCAGGCCCTGCCGATGTGCCCGGGTGAAACCGTCACGGTCGGGCTGGACAAGCTCGCCGAGCGCCTGAAGAAATATTACGAGCGCGGCGCGCGCTTCGCCAAATGGCGTGCGGTGATCGATATCGCCGGCGGTATCCCCTCGATGACCGCGATCAGCGTCAACGCGCACGCGCTTGCCCGCTACGCCGCACTGTGCCAGGCCGCGCAGATCGTGCCGATCGTCGAGCCTGAGGTGCTGATGGACGGCGATCACGACATCGACCGCTGCTATGAGGTGACGAGCCGCGTGCTCAACAAGACGTTCCAGGAATTGAACGTGCAGCGCGTCGCGCTCGAGGGCATGGTGCTGAAGCCGAACATGGCGATCTCAGGCAAGAAATGCGCAAAGCAGGCCTCCGTCGAGGAGGTCGCGGAGAAGACGATCCGTCTCTTGAAGGCTTGCGTGCCCGCGGCGGTCCCCGGCATCGCCTTCCTCTCCGGCGGCCAGTCGGATGAGGAGGCAACCGCGCATCTCAATGCCATGCACAAGCACGGGTCCCTGCCCTGGGGCCTGACCTTCTCCTACGGCCGCGCGCTGCAGGCCGCGCCGCAGAAAGCCTGGTCGGGCAAGGCAGAGAATGTTACGGCCGGGCAGAATGCATTCAGTCATCGCGCCCGCATGAACGGCCTCGCCTCCAAGGGCGAATGGCAAAGCAGCCTGGAAAAGAAGGCAGCCTAGATCTTGTCGAACAAATCGCCTCCGCCCCGCCCGGCGCCGCGCCTTTATCTCGCGACGCTAGAGGTCGATGATCCCGCCGCGCTCCTTGGCGAGTTGCCTGATCTGCTCGCAACCGTCGATGTCGCAGCGGTGCTGGTGCGGCTGAAGGAGACCGACCAGCGCACCATGATCTCGCGGATCAAGGCGCTGGCGCCGGTCGTGCAGAAGGCCGGCGCGGCCCTGCTCGTCGACGGCCATGCCGAGTTGGTTGCGCGCGGCGGCGCCGATGGGGCCCACCTCCCCGGCATCGCCGCGTTGAAAGAAGCGCTGCCATCGCTCAAGCCCGATCGCATCGCCGGTGTTGCCGGGCTGACGACGCGGCACCATTCCATGGAAGCTGGCGAGATGGGCGCGGATTACGTGCTGTTCGGCGAGCCCGATGCGAAAGGCCAGCGGCCCTCGGCCGAGGCAATCGCCGAGCGGCTGGACTGGTGGGCCGAGCTGTTCGAGCCGCCCTGTGTCGGCTTCGCCACCTCGATCGAGGAGGCCTATGATTTCGCCGCTAGCGGCGCCGATTTCGTGCTGGTCGGCGATTTCATCTGGGCCGACCCGCGCGGACCCAAGGCCGCGCTTGTTGAGGCCGACGCCGCGATCAAGAAGGCCTTCACTGCGGCTACCGTGGGCCAGGGCTAGCAGGCGACATGACGCTTTCGCGCATCCCCCTTCTGGCCACGCTGCTGCTGGCGGCGTCACTTCCTGCAACGCCTGCGGCCGCGCAGCTCCAGATCACGCCGCCGGCGACGATCCCGAGCCCTGACAGGCAGAAGGCCAAGGAGCCGCCCAAGGAAAAACCAAAGGTCGCTCCGCACACGATCACCAAGAAGGAGACGGCGCCGAAGCCGTCGGCCTCGCCGAGCCCGACGCTGCCGGCAACCGTGATACCGGCGCCGGCTCCCGACAATCCGAACGTCGATTTGGTGTTCGGCGCCTATCAGCGCGGCCAGTACAAGACCGCCTTCGACCTCGCCACCGCGCGCGCCCAAAACGGCGACGCCAAGGCCATGACCATGCTGGGCGAGCTCTATTCCAACGCCATGGGCATCAGGCGCGACTACGCCAAGGCGGTTGAATGGTACAAGCGCGCCTCCGATGCCGGCGACCGCGAGGCGATGTTCGCGCTCGCCATGCTGCGCATCGCCGGGCGTGGTGGCCCGGTCGACAAGGGCGAGGCGGTCAAGCTGATGGCCTCCGCCGCCAAGCTCGGCGAGCCCAAGGCGGCCTATAACCTTGCTTTGCTTTATCTGGACGGACAGACCCTGCCGCAGGACGTCAAGCGTTCCGCCGAGTTGTTGCGTCAGGCGGCCGATGCCGGCCTGCCCGAGGCGCAATACGCGCTTGCGACCTTCTACAAGGAAGGCACCGGCGTGCCGAAGGACCTCGAACGGTCGGTGCGGCTGCTCCAGGCGGCTTCGCTCGCCGACAATGTCGATGCCGAGGTCGAATATGCCATTGCCCTGTTCAACGGCACCGGCACGCCCCAGAACCAGCCCGCAGCCGTCGCGTTGCTGCGCAAGGCCGCCCGCCAGGGCAGCGCGATCGCGCAGAACCGCCTCGCCTGGGTCCTGATCAACGGCATGGGCACATCCGTGGACAAGATCGAGGGGTTCAAATGGCATCTGGTGGCCAAAACATCGGGCAAGGGCGATCCGGAGCTCGATAAGCAGCTCTCCGACCTGCCCGCCGACGACCGCGCCAAGGCGGAGGCCGCCGCCAAGAAATGGCTCGGGCAGAAATGACCTGGCGCCAAATGACCCGCAAGCGACCTGCAAATGACTTGAATCACTTGACCTTTGGCCCCTCGCGGGGCACCCAATCCCCTCAAATGGCGCCCTTCGCGCCCCTCCCCCGATCAAGACCAGAGCTCATGCTGTATTCCGCCACTATCAACGTCATGGTCAAAGCCGCGCGCCGCGCCGGCCGCAGCCTCAAGCGCGATCTCGGCGAGATCGAGCATCTCCAGGTCTCGCTGAAGGGGCCGGCCAATTTCGTCTCGCTCGCCGACAAGCGCGCGGAAGAGATCCTCTATCAGGACCTCGCCAAGGCCCGCCCCGGCTACGGCTTCATCGGCGAGGAAGGCGGCATGCGCGAAGGCTCCGACAAGAGCCACACCTGGATCGTCGATCCGCTCGACGGCACCACCAACTTCCTGCACGGCATCCCGCAATTCGCGATCTCGATCGGGCTTGCCCGCGAAGGCACCGTGATCGCCGGCGTGATCTACAACCCCGCCAATGACGAGCTCTACATCGCCGAGCGCGGCAAGGGCGCCTTCCTCAACGACCAGCGCCTGCGCGTCGCCGGCCGCCGCCAGCTCAACGAATGCGTGGTGGCCTGCGGCCTGCCCCATATCGGCCGCGGCGACCACGAGGAATTCCGCCGCGAGATGACCGCGATCCAGGACCGCGTCGCAGGCCTCCGCCGCTTCGGCGCCGCCTCCCTCGACCTCGCCTTCGTTGCCGCCGGCCGCCTCGACGGCTATTGGGAGCGCAATCTGCAATCCTGGGACATCGCCGCCGGCATGCTGATGGTGCGCGAAGCCGGCGGCACGGTGAGCGACATCAACACCCCGGGCGATGCGCTGGTCACGGGCGACGTCGTGTGCGGCAATGAGTACGTGCACGGGGAGCTGGTGAGGATCTTGCGGAAGTAGGCTTAACCTCTCCCCGCCCTTATGCGGTAGGGCCATCGCATATGGGAACGGTTTTCCTGCGGCGCATCCTTCGAGACGCCCGCCGTTGGCGGGCCCTCAGGATGAGGGCTGAGTGTGCGGTAGCTGTTTTAGCGGGCGCCGATGCCGTTTAGCCTCATCCTGAGGAGACCGCGGAGCGGTCGTCTCGAAGGACGAGGCGTGCGCGCAGGTCGCTCAATAAGCTCATATGCGATAGCCCCGCATGCCGATCGCGCGGGCCGAGCCTTCTAGTCACATCGAACCGAGGCCGTGGAGACAGCCCCTCACCCCACCCTCTCCCCGTAAGAACGGGGCGAGGGAGTGAGACGTCGTGCGCCCCTTACCGAAACCGATCTTCGCTGCGGCTCGACGCAAAGCGGTTACGAGTCGTCATCGTCCAACTCCTCCTCGCGATATTCGCCGCCGAGGGTCAGGCCCTCGATCGACGTGGCGCCTTTCGCCTTCACGACGCGGCGAAGCGGGACCGAGCTCTCGCTTCGCAATGCCTCCATCAGCTGCTCCGAATGGGTGACGATCCAGATGTCGGCGCGCTGCGACGCCTTGGCGATCAGCCGGGCCAATGGTGCCAGCAACGATGGATGCAGGCTGGCCTCGGGTTCGTTCAACGCGATGAACGGCGGCAGTCGATAGCCCATGAACACCGCGAGCAGGCAAATGTATTTCAGCGTCCCGTCGGACAGTTCGTGCGCCCTAAACGGCCGCGGCATGTCCTCGAGCTGCAGATCGAATTCGCACAATCCGCCAGCTTCCCATGCGCGGAGCTCGGCGCCCGGGAATGCGTCCTGGATTGCGTCCTGCAGGTCGGTGGCGTCTTGCCTGATCGTATAGAGTGTCGCCAGGGCCGCGGCCAGATCGCTTCCGTCGGCACTGAGCGAGGGCGTCGTGATCGCGAGGCAAGGCTTTCGTATCGGTGACGCCGGATCGGTGCGAAAATCGTGATAGAAGCGCCAGCCCAGCATCGCGTTTCTGATCAGATCGATCTCGGGGCATTGCTTGCCGTCGTAAAATCCCGCAAGCGCCGTCTCGGACGGCAGCACCGCATCCTTGTGGCTGCTCCATGTGCCTCCGTCGTCACGGACGCTGACGAGCGAATTTTTCCGCTCCATGAGGCGAACCGTTCGCTTGCCCTGCGTCGCCTCGATGCTTTCTTCCTTGATCATCGGCTCGCCCGCAAACGCAGCCGCAAGCGGGCTGGGAAATCCGATCTCGATGGAATATCTCAGGCGATCGAATGTGGCCGACAACCGCAGTCGTCCATCTTCGCCGCGTTTGCGAATGCCGGACCAGCAGACCGAATTCAATCCGCCTTCGTCGGCGATCCCGCGCGTGATCCGCCCCGTTGCGGCGTCGCGCAACAGTGACAATGACTTGTAGAGATTGGATTTGCCGACCCCGTTCTCGCCGATGAATACCGACAAGGGGTGAATTGGGATCGAGAGCCGCCGGATGGAGCGATAGTTCGAGATCGCAATGTCGGTCAGACGCATCACATGCTCACAATCGGCAGGCTGTGCGTCCTCGCGCCGGGAAGCGAATGCACGCCATTCAATCCAGAGATGTAGTCTGGATTGACCGACCCGGGAAGGCAAGCACTCCGCTCGTCATTCCCGGGCGCGCCTGTTGGCGCGAGCCCGGAATACAGTGTGCGTTACGGCCTCACCGGCGCAGGCGGGCCATACGCCTCGCCTTGCTTCGCGGCCTTCGGCTCCCTGTCCCCGGCCAGCACGCGCTGCACCGAGACGAAGAACACCGGCACCATCAACAGCGCCAGGATCACCACCGCGATCATGCCGCCCATCACGACGCTGCCGAGCGCCTGCTGGCTGGCGCCGCCGGCACCGTGGGCGATGGCCATCGGCAGCACGCCGCAGATGAAGGCGAGACCGGTCATCAAGATCGGGCGGAAGCGCAGGCGGCAGGCCTCGATGGTCGCTTCGACCAGCGGCCTGCCTTCCTTTCGCAGATCCTTGGCGAACTCGATGATCAGGATCGCGTCCTTGGCGGCAAGGCCGATGATGGTGATCAGGCCGACGGTGAAATAGACGTCGTTGGGCAGGCCGCGCAACATCGCCGCGACCACGGCGCCGACGATGCCGAGCGGCACGGTGAGCAGCACCGCGAGCGGAATGGTCCAGCTTTCGTAGAGCGCGGCCAGACACAGGAACACCACGAACACCGAGAGCGCCAGCAGGAACGGCGCCTGCGAGCCCGACAGCTTTTCCTGGAGCGACTGACCGGTCCATTCATAGCCAAAGCCGCGCGGCAGTTTTCCGGCGAGCTTCTCCATCTCGGCGATGGCATCGCCCGAGGTAAAGCCGGGTTTTGCCTCACCCGAGATGCGCACCGCCGGATAATAGTTGAAGCCGGCGATCTGGGTCGGGCCGCGCGACCATTCGACCGTCGCGAAGGACGAGAACGGCACCAGCTGGCCGCGGCTGTTCTTGACGTTGTAGTTGAGGATGTCTTCGGCCTTCATGCGATCGCGGCTGTCGGCCTGAACCACGACGCGCTGCATGCGGCCGCGGTTCGGGAAGTCGTTGATGTAGTTCGAGCCGAGATTGGTCGAGATGGTGTTGTTGATGTCCTCGAAGGTGACGCCGAAGGCGCCGGCCTTCTCGCGGTCGATCACGAGATTGACGACGCCCGCCTCGGGCAGACCCTCGACATAGACCTTCTGCAGCACGGGGCTGGCATTAGCCTCGGCGATCAGCTGGTCCGCGGCGCGCATCAGGGCCGGATAGCCCTTCTGGCCACGGTCCTGCAGGCGGAACGAGAAGCCCGAGGAATTGCCGAGATTGTCGATCGGCGGCGGCTGCAACGCCGAGATCTTGGCGTCGCGGATCGATGCCCCGAGATCGCGGTTGATGTCATTGACAACAGCCGCAGCCGATTCCTTCGGTCTACGCTCCGACCAGTCCTTCAGGGTGATGAAGGCCTGTGCGGTGTTCATGCCCTGGCCGGAGAAGCTGAAGCCGGTCAGGAACGTGACGTTGTCGACACCCGGCCGCTGCGCCAGATATTTTTCCACCTTCTCGATCACGGCCTCGGTGCGGCCGTAGGAGGAGTCGGACGGCGTCTGCACGTCGGTCGTGACAAAGCCCTGGTCGTCGACGGGCAGGAAGCCGCCGGGCAGGTTGACGAAGGCCCAGGACAGGCCTGCCAGCAACGTGACATAGATCAGCATCAGGCGGCCGGTGCGCTTGAGCGAGAAGCCGACGGTACGCGAATAGCCCTGCTTGCCGCCTTCGAGCATGCGGTTGAACCAGCCGAACACACCCCTCTTGGCATGACCGTGGCCGGCTGCGACGGGCTTGAGCAGGGTCGCGCACAGCGCCGGCGTCAGCGACAGCGCGAGGAAGGCGGAGAAGCCGATCGCCGCAACCATCGTCACCGAGAACTGGCGATAGATGATGCCGACCGAACCCGGGAAGAACGCCATCGGCACGAACACAGCCATCAGCACCAGCGTGATGCCGATGATGGCGCCTGATATCTGCGACATCGCCTTCCGCGTCGCTTCCTTCGGCGGCAGGCCCTCCTCGGTCATGATGCGCTCGACATTCTCGACCACGACGATGGCGTCGTCGACCAGGATGCCGACCGCCAGCACCATGCCGAACATGCTGAGCATGTTGATGGAGTAGCCGGCGAGCAGCAGCGTGGTGCAGGCGCCCAGGAGCGCCACCGGCACGACGATGGTCGGGATGATGGTGTAGCGGATGTTCTGGAGAAACAGGAACATCACCACGAACACCAGCACTACGGCCTCGACCAGGGTCGACAGCACCTTCTTGATCGAGGCCTCGACCACGGGCGTGATGTTGTAGGGGATCTCATAGCTGATGTTGGCCGGGAAGAAGCGCGAAAGCTCCTTCATCTTTTCCTCGACCGCGCCCGCGGTCGCCAGCGCATTGCCGGTCGGCGACATCAGCACCGACAGACCGGCGGTCGGCTTGCCGTTGAGGCGCGTGTTGAACTGATAGCTGAGGCCGCCGACCTCGATGCGCGCGACGTCGCGCAGCCGCACGGTCGAGCCGTCGGCATTGGCGCGCAGGATGATGGCGCCGAATTCGTCCGGCGAGGAGAGCTGGCCCTTGACCAGCACCAGCGCGGAGGTGCGCTGGCTATCGGTCGACGGCTCGGCGCCGATGCTGCCCGAGGCGACCTGGGCATTTTGAGCCGCGATCGCCTTGTTGACGTCGTCGGCGGTCAGTCCATAGCCGACCAGCTTTGCGGGATCGACCCAGACGCGAAGGCTGCGCTCGGTCGAATAGAGCGTGGCGCGGCCGACGCCGGGAATGCGCCTGATCTCGCCGAGCACGTTGCGGATCATGAAGTCGCCAAGGCCGACCTCATCCAGGCTGCCGTCGGTCGAGCTCAGCGTGATGATCTGCAGCACCGCGCTGGAGGCCTCCTCGACCAGAATGCCCTGCTGCATCACCGCGCGCGGCAGCCGCGCCTCGACGCGCTTGATGCGGTTCTGCACCTCGACCGAGGCGTCGTTGGTGTCGGTGCCCGGCTGGAAATTGGCTGTAATCTCGACTTGGCCGAGCGAGTCGCTGGTCGATTCGAAATTGAGGATGCCGGAGGCGCCGTTGAGCTCCTCCTCGATCAGCCGCGTGACGCTGTTGTAGAGGTTTTCCGGCGACGCGCCCGGATAGCTCGTCGAGATCGAGATCGAGGGCGGCGCGATGATCGGATATTGCGCGATAGGCAGCAGCGGGATCGAGATCGCGCCGATCAGACAGATGAACAGCGCGACGACCCAGGCGAAGATCGGCCTGTCGATGAAGAAGCTCGGCATGATCAGTTACTGCGTGACCTTGAGGGCGTGCCTGTTATCCGCGCTCGCCTCGGCTTCGGCCCAGGCTTGCGGCTTGACCTTGTCGCCGGCTGCAAATTTCTGGAAGCCTTCGACCACGACCTTGTCGCCGGCCTTCAGGCCCTCGGTGACGAACCAGACGCCGTCCTGCACCGAACCGGTACGAACAGGCTGCACCACGATGCGATTGTCGTCCTTGACGACGAACACCTCGCTGCCACCACCGCCATTGCGCTGGACCGCCTGCTGCGGCACCGCGATGGCGTCGGAGTCCAAACCCTGGTCGAGGCGGACGCGGACATACATGCCCGGCAGCAGCTCGCGCTTGGGATTGCGGAACTCGCCGCGCAAGGTCACCTGACCGGTATGGGCGTCGACCTTGGCGTCGGAGAACAGCAGCTTGCCGTCGAGCCCATAGATGGTGTTGTCGTCGAGCACGAGGCGCACCTTGACGGCATCGGACTCGATGCGATCGAGATCGCCGCTCTCGAAGGCGCGACGGAGCTGGTTGAGCTCGGTCACCGACTGGGTGAAGTCGGCATAAACAGGATCGAGCTGCTGGACGGTTGCAAGATTGGTCTCGTTCTGCACGGCCAGCGCGCCCTCGCTGACCAGGGCCGCACCGACCACGCCGTCGATCGGCGCGCGCACGGTCGCATAGTCCAGATTGAGCTTGGCGCGCGCGAGCTCGGCCTTGCGGCCCTCGACCTCGGCCTTGGCTTGTAGCTCCGCAGCGATGGTCTTTTCGTTCTCGGCTTCAGGCGCGGCACGCTGGCTGGTCAGCGTCGCGATACGGCGCGCCTGCTGCTGCGCCTGCATCAACGCAGCTTCAGCCTTGGCAAGCCCGGCCTCGTTGGCCATGACCTCGACCTCGAACGGACGCGGATCGATCCGATAGAGCGGATCGCCCGCCTTCACCTCGCTGCCCTGGCGGAACAGCCGCTCGACCACGATGCCCGACACGCGCGGGCGCACCTCGGCAACGCGCGTCGGCGAGATGCGGCCCGGCAGCTCGCGCACCACGGCGCGCGGCTGTGGCTTGACGGTGACGATGCTGACATCGGGTTCGATGGATTGGGCAACTGAGACGGCAGATGAAGATTCGTCGCAAGCAGCAAGCAGCGGCGCAAAGGCCGCGAGCATCATTGCAACGCATGCCGATCGCGCTGGAAGTCCTGACATGAAGTTAAGTGCCCCAAAAATGTTGAAACTGATCAAGCCTCGCGCAACGCCCGTGTTGGGTCGTCACCGCGACTGCTCCGACCAAAATAGAATGGACGTGCTGCAACGCAACGCATCGCGCGGGCGGCTCAATGTCACACGCGCTATCGCGCTGAGTTCAGGCCGATTTTTTGGACTCACCGGATTGTGAGTCCGGTTCCACCCCAACCTGCTGTGACAGAACATCGCAGCGGGTTGGCGCCCCTCACTCTTGCGCGAGATCAAGGCGACTACCTTGCGGGACTGATAAGCGGTGAATCGATGAGCACAGCCCTTGTTGAACCCGGATATGCGCCTCACGCCAGATACGAGCGCCTGATCGTTGCGGCCAAACATGTTCCGTCCGCCGCGACCATTGTCGTCCATCCTTGCGACGAGACATCACTGGCTGGCGTCTGCGAAGCTGCGGAGATCGGGATCATCAAGCCGATTCTCGTCGGCCCGCGCGACAGGATTAGGTCCACGGCGGCCAGCCACGGCTTGGACATCGCGAGGTTCGAGATCGTGGATGCGCCGCACAGCGATGCAGCCGCTGCCAAAGGCGTCGAACTCGTGCACGAAGGCCGCGGCGAGCTCCTGATGAAAGGGAGCCTGCATACCGACGAATTGATGCGAAGCGTGACGGCAGTCGCCGGGGGGCTGCGCACCAACCGGCGGATCAGCCACGTCTACGTGATGGACGTCCCCGGTTACGCCGAAACGCTCTTCATCACGGATGCGGCAATCAACATCTTCCCGGATCTCGACGCCAAGCGCGACATCGTGCAAAACGCGATTGATCTGTTCATCCAGATCGGGCTGGGATCGCACCCGCGCGTCGCGCTGCTATCGGCCGTGGAGACCGTGACGACCAAGATTCCCTCGACGATCGATGCCGCTGCGCTGTGCAAGATGGCGGACCGCGGCCAGATCACCGGCGGCATCCTGGATGGTCCGCTTGCCTTCGACAACGCGGTCGATCTGAAAGCGGCTGAGATCAAGGGCATCAAATCGCCCGTTGCAGGCAGGGCACAGATCCTCGTCGTGCCCGATCTTGAGGCCGGCAACATGCTGGCGAAGAATCTCACCTTCCTTGCCAAAGCCGATGCCGCGGGCATCGTACTCGGCGCTCGCGTGCCGATCGTACTGACCTCGCGCGCTGACAGCGTGCGGGCGCGCCTGGCCTCCTGTGCGATGGCCGTGCTCGCTGCCGACGCACGTCGACGCCTCCATCCCGTTCCCCCGGTCTGAGGGGCTAACAGGCCTCCCGGCCGGCCGCCTTCATCCGGTAGTGGCTGACGCCCCATTCCGTGCCGTCAGCGTAGCCGAACAGGCCTGCGGTGGCGAGGAAGAACCAGCGCCAGCGCCGCATCCACAACGCGGTGTCCTCGCCATAGACGTTGCGCAAGCAGGCTTCGATCGCGTCGCGATGCGCGTCGAAATTGGCGAGCCAGTCCATGGCCGTGCGCTGATAATGCGTGCCGCTCCAGCGCCATTCCTTCTCGACCTCGAAGATATCGGCATATTGCCTGACGAGCTGATGGCTCGGCATCACCCCGCCGGTGAAGAAATGCTGCGCGATCCAGTCCTCGCGATTGGCGCGATCGAACACGTAAGAGCCGGCGCGATGGGTGAAGATGTGCATGAAGAAGCGCCCGTCCGGCGCGAGCCATGAGCGCACGCGCGTCATCAGCTTGCGCCAGTTCATCATGTGCTCGAACATCTCGATCGAGACGATGCGGTCGAACCGGCCTTCCGGCGCGAACACGTTCATGTCCGACGTGACGACGCGCAAGTTCAGCAGGCCGCGCTGCTGCGCGATGTCCTCGATATAGGCGCGCTGCGATTGCGAGTTCGAGACCGCGGTCACCCGGGCATGCGGAAACTGCCGCGCGATCCACAGCGACAGCGAGCCCCAGCCGCAGCCGAGCTCGAGGATGGTCTGGCCGTCGACAAGACCGGCATGCTCGACGGTCTGGCGCAGCGATTCCTCCTCGGCTTCCTGCAGCGTCGTCGCATCCGTCTTGTAGAAGCAGGAGGAATATTTCCGGTTCGGGCCCAGCACCTGCGCGAAGAAGCTTTGCGGCACTTCGTAATGCTGGCTGTTGGCGGCGTCCGTGTGCTCGGCGATCGGCCGCAGCATCATCTTTCCTGCGAAGGCGGCATCGTCGGCTGCGCCGTGCGCGGCGAGGCGCGTTGCGGTGCGTGAGCACAGGCGCTGGATGGCGGCGCGAACCACCAGATCCGGCAACGGCACGCGTTCGGCAGTCCCGATGATCGTGGACACGACGCTCATGCGGCCATTCCCTCTCGCGGTGGCAACGGAAAGAACATGCTGGTTCGGGATTGGTAGGCGCGGTAGCGCTCGCCGCGCGATCGCAGCATCTGCGCTTCCAGCGGCGGGATGCCGGTGACGTGGACCAGGATCCAGTACATGAAGATGGGTGCGAGCAGGCTGGCCCAGCCCCAGGGATAGCCGGCTGCGAGACCAATCACGGGATAAGCGAGCCAGCCGAACCATTCGAAGAAATAATTGGGATGGCGCGACCAGCGCCACAGGCCGGCATCGCAGACCTTGCCATGGTTGGCGGGGTCATGCCGGAAGCGGCGCAGCTGCGCATCCGCCAACGCCTCGCCGGCGATTCCGATCAGCAGGATGACGGCTCCAAGGACGTCCTGAATCCGCAAGGCCGGTTCAGGCACATGCGCGGCGACGAAGATCGAAAACACCAGCGGCACCGAGCCCAGCGCCTGGTTTTGCAGGAAGATGAACATCCGCCTGGGAGCATTGAGGCCCCACTCGGCGGCAAAGGCGGCATAGCGGGGGTCGTCGGTGATCCCCCTGGTGCGGATCGCGATATGGGTGCCGAGCCGGAGCGACCAGACCGCGACCAGGCCGGCCACCAGCCACTGCCTGACATTGGACCCCTCGCCTCCGAGCGGCCACAGCGCGCTGCCGGCGCCGACCAGCCCGACCGAGAAGGTCCAGATCGTATCGACCCAGCCGGAATTGCCGCTGCGCTGCTGCACAACCCAGGCGAATGCCATCAGGACCGCGAGCGAGAGCGCGATGGAAGCCAATCCCCCAAGAAACATCGCCATGCAAAAAATCCGACCTAAGCCTGTGGAATGCCGAAGTTTTGCAAAATACGTCTGTATCAAAGCGCGGTTTCAGCTTTGGGTTCCCCACCCCTTCCCGAAATCCGCACATCCGGCGCTTTTTTTGCACCCGGCCTGTGCCATAGTGCGGAGGCAAGCAAGCTTCGTAATGGATGATCCCGGCCATGCCGTCAGGCGCCTCGCCCCGTTCCGCCATCGACATCGAGTACACAAAACTGTCCTCCCCCAGCGTCTTCCTGGTGCGGATGCTGGTTTTCCTGGTGCTGTGCGCGCTGGTGGGCGTGGTGCTCTACAAACAGATCATCCAGGCCTTCTTCGCCAATCCCGGGCTGAACGCCCTGATCGGGGCCGTGCTGTTCATCGGCATCGTGCTGGCCTTCCGCCAGGTCATCCGGCTCTATCCTGAAGTCTCCTGGGTCAACAATTTCCGCATCGCCGATCCCGGCCTCGCGCCGGCCCGGCACCCCAAACTCTTGGCGCCGATGGCGATGATCCTGGGCGGCGAGCGCACCGGGCGGATGTCGATCACCCAGACCACGATGCGGCATCTGCTCGATTCCATCGCGACGCGCCTGGATGAGGCCCGCGACATCTCCCGCTACATGACCGGCCTGCTCGTGTTCCTCGGCCTGCTCGGCACCTTCTGGGGCCTGATCGAGACGGTCGGCTCGGTCGGCAAGGTCATCGACGGGCTCAAGGTCGGGGGCGATGCCGGCGCGCTGTTCGACACGCTGAAGGAAGGCCTCGCCGCCCCGCTCGGCGGCATGGGCATCTCGTTTTCCTCATCACTGTTCGGCCTTGCCGGCTCGCTGATCCTCGGCTTTCTCGATTTGCAATCGAGCCAGGCGCAGAACCGCTTCTACACCGACCTCGAGGACTGGCTCGCCACCACCGTGCGCGAATACGGCAGCGGCGAAGTCACCGTCGCCGCTGCCGCCGGCGGCGGGGTTGCCAGCGGCGAGCTGCAGGCCGCCGTCGAGCGGCTGCGTGGCGTGCTTGAGGAAGGCAGCGCCAGCCGCGGCACCACGGCGGCGATGGCGAGCCTTGCCGAAGCCATCCAGGCGCTGGTGTCGCACATGCGGACCGAGCAGCAGATGATCCGCGAATGGGCTGACGGCCAGGGCGAGCAGAACCGCGAGATCCGTCGCCTCCTGGAGCGCATCGCGCGCCAGCCCGAGAAGAGTTAAGCAATCAACGTTTGAGAGGCGAGCATGGCTCTAGCCCGCGGCCGCCGCAGCGAAGGCGCCTTCAACTACTGGCCCGGATTCGTCGACGCGCTGTCGACGCTGGTGCTGTCGATCGTGTTCCTGTTGTCGGTGTTCCTGGTCGTGCAGTTCTTCCTGTCGCAGGAGGTGACTGGCAAGGACAAGGCGCTGGAGCAACTCAACGCCAAGATTGCCCAGCTCACCGAGCTGTTGTCGCTGGAGAAGCTCGGCAAGCTCTCGCTCGACGATCAGGTCTCGCAACTGAAGGCGGGCCTCGCCTCGGCCGAGACCGAGCGCGACCGCATGAAGGGCCTCTATGAGGGCCTCGCCAATGCCGGCAACGACGCGCAAGGCAAGACCGCCGAACTCGGCAAGGCGCTCGACTCCGAGAAGGCGGTGTCGGCGCGGGCGCTGGCACAGATCGAGGTGCTGAACCAGCAGATCAGCGCGCTGCGCCGGCAATTGGCGGCACTCGAGGAAGCGCTCGATGCGTCGGAAAAGAAAGACAAGGAATCGCAGAACCGCATCGCCGATCTCGGCTCGCGCCTGAACGTTGCGCTGGCGCAGCGCGTGCAGGAATTGTCGCGCTACCGCTCGGAGTTCTTCGGGCGCCTGCGCGCCATTCTCGGCAACCGCCCCGACATCCGCGTGGTCGGCGACCGCTTCGTGTTCCAGTCCGAAGTGTTCTTCGACACCGGACAGGCGACGCTCCTGCCCGAGGGCCGTGCCGAGCTCGACACGGTGGCCGCCGCGCTGATCGAGCTCGACAAGAAGATTCCGGCCGAGATCGCCTGGGTGCTGCGCGTCGACGGCCACACCGACGTGCGGCCGGTCAACGGCCCGAACTTCAAGTCGAACTGGGACCTGTCGTCAGCGCGCGCGATCTCGGTGGTGCAATATCTGATCTCACTCGGCGTGCCCGCCCAGCGCCTCGTCGCCGCGGGCTTTGCCGAATTCCAGCCGCTCGATCCCGGCAACACCGAAGACGCCTACAAGCGCAACCGCCGCATCGAGCTGAAGCTGACGGAGCGGTAGTGAGCGCGCTCCGCCTCCGTCCCTACGCAGACGCCGACGAAGCGGCGGCGATCGAGCTCTGGCATCGGACCTGGCAGCAGGCCTATCCGCAGATCGATTTCGCTGCGCGGCTGGACTGGTGGCGCGAACGCTGGCGCAAGGATCTGGTGCCGAAGGCCCAGATCGTCGTCTCGGAACAAGACGGCGCGCTGACGGGTTTTGTGACCATCGACGGCGACGGTTATCTCGACCAGCTGGTGGTTGACCCCAACCACTGGGGCTCGGATGCGGCACGTCTGCTGGTGGACGAAGCCAAGCGCCTGTCGCCATCGGGCGTGACGCTGCTGGTCAACAAGGACAACGCCCGCGCCATCCGCTTTTACGAGCGCAACGGCTTTGCCGATGCCGGCGAGGATTTGAACCCGACCTCGGGGCGGCCCGTGCTGAAGATGGCGTGGCGGCCGTGATTTCTGTCACGCAATTGCGTGGCGCGGTTTGCGAGTGTGGCATCAAGCAGGCAGATGGAGAGGATCAATGCGGCTGAGCAACCTGGCCAAGGGGTCTTCGGTGTTCCTCGGCGTCATCGTTGCCGGCTATGTGTCGAGCGTTTATGTCGACCAGCGCCTGGCGCCGCCAGCAAAGACAGCGAGTGAGACGACAGCGTCGCCAGCTCCGACGAGCACCCCTGCTCCGACGGAAATCCCCGCCAACGGAGGCTCGCCCTGTATCGGCGAGGGCGGAAGCTGGAAGAACTGGCCCTGGCCGAACGTGCCGATGGGCTCGCCGAAGTGCAAGTGAGGCGTGACGCTACGCCTCACGCCCCCTCGAACTGCAACCTCGCCAGCCTCGCATAGAGCCCGTTCGCGGCAACCAGTTCGGCATGCGTGCCCTGCTCGACGATCCTGCCCTGGTCCATCACCAGGATGCGGTCGCAGGAGAGCACGGTGGCGAGGCGGTGCGCGATCACCAGCGTGGTGCGGTGGCTCATCAGCTCTTCGAGCGCGGTCTGCACCAGCGTCTCGCTTTCGGCGTCGAGCGCGGAGGTCGCTTCATCGAGCAGCAGCAGCGGCGCATCGCGCAGGATGGCGCGGGCGATCGCGATGCGCTGGCGTTGGCCGCCTGACAGCGTCACGCCGCGCTCGCCGAGCGGGGTGTCAAAGCCTTCGGGCAGGCGGCGGATGAACTCGCTGGCGTGCGCGAGATCAGCGGCACGCTCGACCTCGGCATCACTGGCATCGGGCCGGCCGAAACGGATGTTCTCGCGGGCGCTGGCCGCGAACACGTTGGATTCCTGCGGCACCAGCGCGATGCGCGAACGGAAATCGCGCGGATCGGCGGATTTCACCGGCACGCCGTCAAGCGAGATCGCGCCGCTGCGCGGATCATAGAAGCGCAGCAAGAGATGGAAGATGGTGCTCTTGCCGGCGCCAGACGGGCCGACGATCGCGACCTTCTCGCCCGGACGCACGGTGAACGAGACGGCATCGAGCACGCTGACGTCGGGACGCGCGGGATAGGCGAAGCTGACGTGATCGAACCCGATCTCACCGCGGCCCGGCACCGGCAGCGCGCGCGGCGATGCGGGCGCCTTGATGTCGGGCTGTACGTGCAGAATCTCGAACAGACGTTCGGCGGCGCCTGACGCGGCCGACACCTCGCCCCAGACCTCGCTGAGCTGGCCGAGGCCCCCGGCGGCGAAGGCCGCATAGAGCACGAACTGGCCGAGGCGGCCCGGCGTGATCGCGCCTGTCAGCACGTCATGCGAGCCGATCCAGAGGATGCCGACCACGCTTGTGAACACGATGAAGATGACGATGGCGGTGAGAACCGCGCGCGCTTGCGTCGAGGTGCGCGCGGCATCATAGGCCTGCTCGACCTCGCCGCCAAAACGCTTCGCCGCCAGCCCTTCGCTGGTATAGGCCTGCACGGTGCGGATCGCGCCGACCAGCTCGCCGGCATAGGCGGAGGCATCGGCCAGCGTGTCCTGCGCATTGCGCGACAAGCGCCGCACCCAGCGTCCGAACGCGACCAGCGGCAGCACGATCAGCGGGATTGCCAACAGCACGAAGCCCGAGAGACGCGGGCTGGTAATGACCATCATGGCTGCCGCGCCAAAAAACATCATCAGATTGCGCAGCGCGATCGACACGGAGGCGCCGACCGCGGATTTGATCTGTGTCGTGTCAGCGGTAAGCCGCGACACCAGTTCGCCGCTGCGCGCGGAATCGAAGAAAGACGGCGACAGCGAGAGCAGATGTGCAAACACGTCGCGCCGGAGGTCGGCGACGATGCGCTCGCCGATCGTCATCACGAGGTAGTAGCGCGATGCGCTCGCGAGCGCGAGCACGGCGACGACGGCGATCATCACCGAGAAGTAGTTGTTGATCATCGCGATGCCTTCGGGCGTCAGCCCGAAATCGATCATCCGGCGCACTGCGACCGGCACCAGCAGCGTCGTCAGTGCCGCAACCGTCAGCGCGACGAAGGCGAGCGCCGCCCGGCCCCGATAGCGGGCGACATAAGGCGCGAGCGCCATCAGCGGCCGCAGCTTGGCCCGGTTCTTGGCGGGCTGCTCGATCAGCTCGGCTTCGATCGACGGGGCTTGTGCGGGCAGGGTTTCAAGCCGTTCAACAGCGCTCATTGGAATCCGACCAAAAGAGAGACGTTCGCTCCACATAGGCCGCGGCACGGGGCGAGGCAAATCCGGGATGTACCGTAAGGAGCAGCCCGGTTCTCAAGCCCCCACAATGGCTTGTTTTGAAGGCCCCCGTGCGGTATAGACCCCTCCAAATCCGTCATTCGATAGTCACTCAAGCCGGGCGCGGGCGCCCTAGGAATTGTCATGAAAGCCGAAATTCATCCGAATTATCATACGATTAAAGTCGTCATGACCGACGGAACCGAGTACCTGACCCGCTCCACCTGGGGCAAGGAAGGCGATACGCTGAACCTCGACATCGACCCGAAGTCGCATCCGGCCTGGACCGGCGGCAACGCCCAGCTGATGGATCGCGGCGGCCGCGTCTCGCGCTTCCCGAAGAAGTTTTCGGGCTTCCTCAAAAAGGATTGATCCGGCCAAAATGGCTGGAGACGAAAAACGCCCCCGGAGAGCCGGGGGCGTTTTTGTTTGAGCCCGTCATTCCGGGGCGGCTCGCAGAGCCGAACCGGAATCTCGAGATTCCGGGTTCGCGCTTCGCGCGCCCCGGAATGACGACGCCTTACCGCTCGAACGCAGCCTTGAGCGCGTTGAGATGCGGCACCAGCGGGTTGCCGATTGCGATGTGGTCGGCCGGCGGGGTGTGGATCGAGGTGTCGAGGCGGCGGACGCGGGTCTGCAGGCTCATCGAGCGCTCGATCAGATCCTGAAGCTGCGCCGGCAGCTTCTCGATGGTGTCGACGGGGCCGGGATCGGCGGCGGTGAGCTTGACCTTGGTCTTCTCGCGGTTGGCCTGGACCAGCGTCATCTCGCCTTCCTTGACGGCGCGGTGCAGCAGCAGCCACGAGGCGAGCTGCATCAGGCGCGTGGTGAGGCGCATGCTCTCGGTCGCGTAGGTGAGGCTGACGGCGCGGTCGAGCGCCTTGGCCTCGTTGCGGCCAGCGCCGTCCAGATAGGCGGCGGTCTCTTCGACGAGATCCATGCCCTCGCGGAACAGGACGCCGAACGCCGCAGAATTGGTGAACCGCTCGCTGAGTTGAACGAGAGCGCCGTCGGCTTGCAAACGTTCCATGGTTAACGCCCCTTACGCAACTGTTTACCTGTCCGGCTTTGGCGCCGGCTTATGATGAACAAATCATTGCGCGGGGGGCTGGCGGAGTCCAGCGACAAGCGCGGATATGGTTTCCGCGGGTCATTCCCGGGAATTCAACCGCCGCTAGAGACGAAACCACAAAAAAAGAGCCGCCGGAGACCGGCGGCTTTGAAAGTTGATAACAGGGAGGCGTCAAACAGAGTGGACAGGAGCCACTCGGTGTCCAAACGAGGACAGTTCCAGTCATAAACTCGAAAGCTTAATGGTGCGTAAACGAACGATTTTTTTGAAGGTTCGTTAGCCATGTCGGCCAGAGGCCGAGCCGCCCCTCTCTTCGCCGTCATTCCGGGGCGCGACGAAGTCGCGAGCTACGATGCGCAATTGCGCATCTGAGAATCCATAACCACAGGGAGACGGAGTGGCCCGCCTGCCCGTTTCAACATCCTGTGGTTATGGATTCCGGGTTCGGCGCTGCGCGCCGCCCCGGAATGACGGCGGAGAGAGAACCCTACGACTTGAAAAAACTGTCCGCCGCATCGCGCGAGGCTCGCTTTTTGGTGGCGGCTTCTTCCAGTCTTGCGATCTCGGTCTTGAGCAGGGCGACGCGCTCGGTCAGTTCCTCGACCGACAACAGTGAGAGATCCTGTCCGATCTCATGGGTGACCTTCTTGCGCGGACGGTCGTCGTCTTCCATCGGCATCGTCGTTCCTCCTGCGTGCGCGCCCGGTACACGGCTTGTACACGGCTGAGGCGGTTGCCAGCTTGAACCGCGCTGGCTAATCAAAGGCCTCGCTCCCTCGCACCTTTGCTCAAGGACACATCATGGACAAGCTGCCCGCGCAAATGACCGTGGTCGCCATCTCCAAGCCCGGCGGACCGGAGGTGCTGCTGCCGGAACAACGCCCTGTGCCGCAGCCCGGTCCTGACGAGATCCTGGTCAAAGTGCAGGCTGCCGGCGTCAACCGGCCCGACGTGGCGCAACGCTCCGGCGCCTATCCGCCGCCGCCCGGCGCCAGCGACCTGCCGGGCCTCGAGATCGCAGGTGAAGTGGTCGCGGTCGGCAGCAACGCCAAGCGGCACAAGATTGGCGACAAGGTGATGTCGCTGGTCGCCGGCGGCGGCTATGCGCAGTACTGCATCGCGCAGGACGCCCAGGCCATGAGCGTGCCCCCCGCCCTGTCGATGCAGGAAGCCGGCGCGCTGCCGGAAACCCTGATGACGGTCTGGCACAATGTGTTCGAGCGTGGCGGCCTGAAGGCCGGCGAGACGCTGCTGATCCATGGCGGCTCCTCCGGCATCGGCACCATGGCGATCCAGCTTGCCAAGGCATTCGGCGCAAAGGTGTTCGTCACCGTCGGTTCTCAGGACAAGGCCGACGCCTGCCTCAAGCTCGGGGCGGACCGCGCGATCAACTACAAGACCGAAGACTTCGTCGAAGTGATCAAGGCGGAGACGAACAAAGCGGGCGTCAACCTGATCCTCGACATGGTCGCCGGCGACTATGTCGACCGCAACTATGACGCCGCTGCCGTCGACGGCCGCATCGTGCAGATCGCGACCCTCAACGGCCCCAAGGTCAGCGTCAACATCGCCAAGGTGATGGTCAAGCGGTTGACCCATACCGGCTCGACCTTGCGTCCCCGTAGTAATGCGGACAAGGCGGCGATGGTGGCCGCGATTGAGGCGAAAGTGATGCCGCTGCTGCGCGACGGCCGGGTCAAACCATTGATGGACAGCGCTTTCCCGCTGGAAAAGGCCGCCGACGCACACCGGCGCATGGAAACCTCAGCACATATTGGCAAAATTGTGTTGGAGGTCTAGGCCGCTGGCCGATCAAACCGGGCGGAAACCCTTTGATTTTCTTGGCTTTCGTGCCATCTATCGCGAAATGCCGACCACTTCCGTCCGGTCTGAAATCGTCCTTACGTGCCAGCCTTGCGTGCCGTTCTTGCACGCAGAGTTTGCGTCGAACGCGGAGAACTGACCTTGCGTCTGATCAGGTGCCTCGCGCCCATCGCGCTGGGCCTCATGATTCTTGTCGCCGCGCATCCCGCGCGCGCGCTCGACGCCGTCAGCGTCCGCAGTGACGCGCCCGCGATCGACCTCACCGGCGTGCTCGAGCATCAGCGCAGCGACGCTGATCGCATCCAGGTCTCCACCGCGCCCGGCACCGACGGCATCGTCCGCCGCATCGAGGTGCGCGCCCGCGAAGGCGGCCAGAACTGGGTGGTGTTCGCGCTCGCCAACAACACCGACGACCAGCTCGACCGCCTGATCGTCGCCCCGCATTACCGCATCGTCTCGTCGGGGCTGCTTTGGCCCGACCTCGGCCTGTCGCGCATCGCAACCATCACGCCCTCGATCGGCGACCGGCCGGAACGGCAGGAAAGCGCGACCGCCGACGTGTTCCGCATCACGCTCGATCCCGGTGCCGTCGTCACCTTCGTCGCGGAACTGCGCACCGACAAGCTGCCGCAGCTCTATCTGTGGGAGCCGGAAGCCTACAAGGACAAGGTCAACTCGTTCACGCTCTACCAGGGCATCGTGATCGGCATCTCCGGTCTGTTGGCCCTCGTGCTCACGATTCTGTTCGTGGTGAAGGGCAGCATCATGTTCCCGGCCGCCGCGGCGTTGGCTTGGGCGGTGCTGGTCTATATCGGCGTCGATTTCGGCTTCTGGGGCAAGGTGCTCGACATGTCGAACAACGCCGAGCGCATCTGGCGCGCGGCGGGTGAAGCGATATTGGCGGCGACGCTGCTGGTGTTCCTGTTCGCCTATCTCAACCTCAGTCGATGGCATGTGCGCTACTCGCACATCACGGTGGGCTGGCTCGCCTTCCTGGGTTCGCTGGTCGCGCTCGCACTGTTCGACCCGGCCGTCGCCTCCGGCATTGCGCGCATCTCGCTGGTGCTGATCGCCTTCGCCGGCTTCGCGCTGATCGTCTATCTCTCCACCCACGGTTTTGATCGCGCGGTGCTGCTGATCCCGACCTGGTTCCTGCTGGTGGTCTGGGTGGTCGCAGCCGGCATGACGGTGGCCGGCTCCGTTACCAACGACATCGTCGGACCTGCTTTGCTCGGCGGCCTCGTGCTGATCGTGATGCTGATCGGCTTCACCGTGATGCAGCACGCCTTTGCGGGCGGCGGCGCCACCACAGGCGTCGTGTCCGACATCGAACGCCGCGCGCTGGCGCTGGCCGGTTCCGGCGATCTGATCTGGGACTGGGACGTCTCCGCCGACAAGGTCTTTACAAGCCCCGAGACGGAAGCCCTGCTTGGGCTGAAGCGTGGCACGCTCGAAGGGCCCGCGGCCTCGTGGCTCGAGGTGCTGCATCCGCTCGACCAGGACCGCTTCCGCGCCGCGCTCGACAGCGTGCTCGACCAGCGCCGCGGCCGCCTGGTGCAGGACTTCCGCCTGCGCACCCCCGACGGTCACTTCATGTGGTTCGCGCTGAAGGCGCGCCCGGTGGTCGGCTCCGACGGCGAGGTCTCGCGCGTGGTGGGCACGCTCACCGACGTCACCGAGCTGCGCAACGCGGAGGAGCGCCTGCTGCACGATTCCGTGCATGACAATCTCACCGGCCTGCCCAACCGCAAGCTGTTCATGGATCGCCTGGGTGCCGTCGCACATTTCGCCAAGACGATGCCGACGCTGCGGCCGACGCTGATGGTGATCGACCTCGACCGTTTCAAGCAGGTCAATGATTCCGTCGGCATCGCGGTCGGCGATTCCATCCTGCTCACCCTCGCCCGCCGCCTCACCCGCATCCTGAAGCCGCAGGACACCCTGGCGCGGCTCGCCGGCGACCAATTCGGCCTGATCCTGTTGTCGGAGCAGGACCCGGCGCGGATCACCAACTTCGCCGAGACCATCCGCAAGACCATCCGCGCGCCGATCGCGTTCAACGACCGCGAGATCTTCCTGACCGCGTCGATCGGCATGGCCCTGTCCGATCCGCAAACCCAGCTCACGGACGAGATCATCAAGGACGCCGAGCTTGCGATGTATCATTCCAAGCGCATCGGCGGCGACCGCATCGACGTCTACAAGCCCGCGATGCGCGCGCGGAAGACCGACCGCCTGACGCTGGAGAGCGAGCTGCGCCGCGCCATCGAGCGGCAGGAGCTCACCATCCTGTACCAGCCGATCGTGCGGCTGGAGGATCGCTCGGTCGCCGGCTTCGAGGCGCTGGCGCGCTGGGACCATCCCAAGCTCGGCCGCATGGCGCCGTCGGAATTCATCACCATCGCGGAAGAGACCGGCCTGATCGTCGACCTCGGCATGTTCGTGCTCGACCAGACCGCCAAGCAGCTCTCGATCTGGCAGCGCGCGATGCGCTCGCGCGAGCCGATTTTCGCCTCCGTCAACGTCTCCTCGCGGCAATTGCTGCGCCACGATTTGATCCACGATATCCGCACCGTGCTGTCGCGCTCCTCGGTGGCGCGCGGCACGCTGAAGCTGGAGCTGACGGAATCGCTGGTGATGGAGAATCCGGAGCACGCCGCGCAAATGCTGACGCGGATCCGCGAGCTCGGCACTGGATTATCGCTCGACGATTTCGGCACCGGCCATTCCTCGCTGGCCTATCTGCAGCGCTTCCCGTTCGACACCATCAAGATCGACCAGTCCTTCGTCCGCACCACCAACCGCGGCACGCGGCCGGTGATCCTGAAGTCGATCATCGCGCTCGCGCACGATCTCGGCATGGACGTGGTGGCGGAAGGCGCCGAGACCGATTCCGACGCGGTCGAGCTCTACCAACTGGGCTGCGAATACGCGCAGGGCTTTGCCTTCGGCGAGCCGATGGACGCGGATGCCGCGATGCGCCTCCTGACGGAAGTGCGGCTGGAAGCGGCGAGCTGAGCTCTTCTTCCCTTCTCCCCTTGTGGGAGAAGGTGGCGCGAAGCGCCGGATGTGGGGTTGTCTCTCCGAATTCCACCGCGAGAGATTCGCGCGCGGAAAGAGACCCCTCACCCGTCTCGCCGCTCCGCGGCGAGCCCTCTCCCACAAGGGGAGGGAAAATAACGCAAACCCGCGCTAGCCGGGCCGCCGCCCATCCTTCTTCCGCTTCGTGAAGCGCACGCTGGCACCATCCGGCATCCGTGTGGCGACGAACCCCGCGGCCAAACAGGCTTCGCGCTGCGGCATCTGGATGTCGGGGCTGCGCAGGCTGTCCCACCATGACGCACGATTGGCCGCGCGCGGCAGGGCGGCGCCGATGATCTCCTCGATCTGCTCGAAGCTCAGCACGAATTCCATCTGCTTCTGTCGCAGCAGGTAATCACGTAGCGCGTCGTAGTCGTTCACCGCCGTCCCCATCCATTGTCCGCGACCCGATCTGCGCAAAAGCGATGCCCGCGGAAACCAATCCTTAACTCATTGCTTCAGTGCCGTCGCGGCTTAAACACTACGCAAGCTTTCAGGCGCATCCACTAATATCGGGAGCAAACGATGCTGTCTGGATGGCGCGAAGCCAAGGCCCGCCGGCCCTGGCGCATGTCGGCAAAGCTGTTGATCATCACGTCGGTCGTGACGGTGATCGGCTTTTCCGCCATTTGCGTCAACGTCCTGCTCGACATGCGCCGCGGCGAGGAGGCGCTGGCGCGCCAGACGCTGGAGAACCTCGCCACCTCGATCGACGCCGACATCAGCCGCAACTTCGATATCTACGACCTGTCCCTGAAGGCGGTCGTCAACAACATGCTGCTGCCCGAGCTCGCCACGGTCTCGAGGCCGGTCCGTCAACTCATCCTGTTCGATCATGCGACCACGGCACGGCATTTCGGCGCCGTCCAGGTGTTCGATGCCGACGGCAGGCTGACCATCGATGCCTCGACACTCGATCCGGAGCCGCAGAACCGCGCCGACGAAGAGTATTTCAGGGTTCATCGCGACAATCCGAACGTCGGGCTGTTCATCAGCCATCCGATGTTGTTCCGCGGCGCGTTTTCGATCGTGCTGAGCCGGCGCATCAGCGATAGCGATGGCGGCTTCATGGGGGTCGTCGCCGGCTCCATCCGCTACACCTACTTCCACGAACTGTTCGAGCGGCTGAGCCTCGACCCCGACGATACCATCACCGTGCTCAAGCGCGACCGCACCATCATGATGCGACGGCCTTTCGATCTCGACATCATCGGCAAAAATCTGGGAACGCAACAGAAGTGGAAACCTGACAATCTCAAGGCCGGCGGATCCTATGCCGGAAAAGGACCGGTGGACGTGACGCCGCGCCTCTACGTGCGCAGCAGCGGCTCCGGACCGTTGTTCGTCGTGGCAGGCAAGCCGCTGAGCGCGGTGTTCTCGCTGTGGCAGAGGGAAGCGCTGCGCATCGGCGCCGTGGTGCTGATGCTTTCCCTGTTCGTGCTGGGCTCGGCGATCGTGCTCGCCCGCGAGATCGGCCGCCGTGCAGATGCCGAAAGCAAGCTCGAGGAGATGGCGACGACCGACGCGCTGACGGGCCTGCGCAACCGCCGCAAGTTCGACCAGGTCATCGACATGGAATGGCGGCGCGCCATGCGCCAGAAGTCGCAGGTCGCGCTGCTGATGATCGATGCCGATCACTTCAAGGCCTATAACGACACGTTCGGTCACCAGGCCGGCGACCAGGTGCTGGTCGGCATCGCCATCTGCATCTCGGACTCGGTACGCCGCGCCGGCGACTGCGCCGCGCGTTATGGCGGCGAGGAGTTCGCCGTGCTGCTGCCGAACACGTCGGCCACCGACGCGTTCAAGATCGCCGAGACCATTCGCGCCAAGGTGCTCGGCTGGTCCGACGGTGGCGCGGGATCGACCGTCTCCTGCGGCGTCGCCAGCCTCGCGCCCATGGCCGGCATGGACTGGACCGTGCTGGTCGCAGCCGCCGACAAGGCGCTCTATGCCGCAAAAGCCGGCGGGCGGAATCAATCGGTGGTGGCGAGCTTGCCGGCGCTGTCGCTGGTGGCGTGAGGCGCGCTTTTCGCAGCCGTCATTGCGAGGAGCGAAGCGACGAAGCAATCCAGAGTGTTTCCGCGGAGGGATTCTGGATTGCTTCGCTTCGCTCGCAATGACGAGAGGCCCTACTGCCCCAGATACTTCTTCATCTCCGCGATCAGCCCTTCACGCAGCTCCGGCCGCTTCAGCGCGTAGGCGATGTTGGCGCGGAGGAAGCCGGGCTTGGAGCCGCAGTCGTGGCGCTCGCCCTCGAACTCGACGCCGTAGAACTTCTGCGATTTGGCGAGACCGATCATCGCGTCGGTGAGCTGGATCTCGCCGCCGGCGCCGCGCTCCTGCGTCTCCAGGATCTTGAAGATCTCGGGCTGGAGGATGTAGCGGCCGGTGATCGAGAGGTTTGAGGGCGCCGTGCCCTTGGCCGGCTTCTCGACCATGCCGTCGACCTCGAACATCTTGCCGGTGCGTTTTCCCACGCCGCAGATGCCATATTGATGGGTGAGATGGTCGGGCACCGCCTCGACCGCGATCAGGTTCGACTTCTCACCGAGCTGAGCTGCCGTGTCGATCATCTGCTTGAGGCAGCCGGGCGAATTGAGCACGAGCTCGTCGGGCAGCACCACCGCGAACGGCTCGTTGCCGACGATGTCGCGCGCGCACCAGACCGCGTGGCCGAGACCGAGCGGCGCCTGCTGGCGGGTGAAGCTGACGGCGCCGGCTTCCGGCTGGTTCTCCGCCAGGATCTCCTGCTCGGCCTTCTTGCCGCGCTGGCTCAGCGTCGTGTCGAGCTCGAACATCCTGTCGAAATGATCTTCGATGACGTTCTTGTTGCGGCCGGTGACGAAGATGAAGTGCTCGATGCCGGCTTCCCGCGCCTCGTCATAGACGTACTGGATCAGGGGCTTGTCGACGATGGTGAGCATTTCTTTCGGCATCGCCTTGGTGGCGGGCAGGACGCGGGTGCCGAGGCCGGCGACGGGAAATACGGCTTTGCGGATTTTCATGTGATTGATCGAATACCTTGGAGCGCGCGTGAAAGAAGCAATGGGATCTTGCTAGCCGTTTTGCAGCCGGTAACAAAGGCGGATGTTGGGCTCCGTCTTCGAGAATTTGCGAAAAAGGTGACCAGCAAAAATTCACCTTTGTTAAGATATTGGCAACCGTAACGAGGCCTCCTGATGGCGGATTTTTGGCCGGACGGATGGGGCATATGAGGCAATCGGTGGCAGGCTTGGCAAAACGCGGCGGATCTCTGGCAGGCACAACGATGATTGCGGCCGCGCTGCTGTTCCCTGCGTCTGCGCAGGCCCAGGGATCTCAGGGGCAAAACGGCCTGTCCAACCTGTTCGGCGGTATTTTCTCTGGCTCGAACCCGGCGCCGTCGCAAGCCCCCGGCGGCGCCCCGACGGGCGCTCAGCCCTGGAGCGGCGAGGACGGCGCCTCCGGCCATCCCTTGATGACGGCGGCTGCGATCCGCGAGGCGGCCGGCAATTTCGACAATTGCGTTGCGGGGATGTGGCCGGATGCCGCGCGGCGCGGCATCAAGCAGGAGAATTTTCAGCGCTTCACCGCAGGGCTTTCGCCCGATCTGCGCATCATGGACCTGATGGACTCGCAGCCGGAGTTCTCGAAGTCGATCTGGGACTATCTCGACATCCTCGTGAACGACAATCGCCTCGCCAAGGGCAAGGAGATCCTCGCCAAATACAAGGCGCAGTTCGACGCGACCGAAAAGGCCTACGGCGTCGACCGCTACATCATTGCCGCGATCTGGGGCATCGAATCCAACTATTCGACGCAGATGGGCGACCGCAGCGTGCTGCAATCGACCGCGACGCTCGCCTGCGTCGGCCGCCGCCAGGCCTATTTCAAGGACGAATTCCTCTCGGCACTGGAGATCCTCAACCGCGGCGACCTCAGGCCTGAGCAGATGCGCGGGTCATGGGCCGGCGCGTTCGGCCCGACCCAGTTCATGCCGACTGCGTTCAAGCGCTTCGCCGTCGACGGTGACGGCGACGGACGGCGCGACGTCGTCGACAACCCGACGGACCTGATCGCCTCGACCGCCAACAATCTCAAGAAAGACGGCTGGCAGAGCGGCCAGAGCTGGGGCTTCGAGGTCGTGGTACCCGAGGGCTTCAACTACATGCTCGCCGACCGCGCCAAGATGATGACGATCGCGCAGTGGGAAAAGCTCGGGCTCAAGCGGGCCACCGGCCAGCCCTTCCCGCACCCGGCGGAGAAGGCCTATCTGCTGGCACCCGCGGGCGCGCAGGGACCGGGCTTCCTGATGCTGCAGAATTTCCGGGTCATCATGAAATACAACCCGGCCGAGGCCTATGCGATGGCGATCGGCCATTTCGCCGACCGCCTGCGCGGCGGCCAGCCCTTCGTGCAGCCCTGGCCGCGGCAGGAGCGGGAATTGTCCAAGAGCGAGCGGCTGGAACTGCAGCAACTGCTGGCCCAGCGCGGCTTCTACAAGGGCACCCCGGACGGCCAATTCGGCGGCCAGACCCGGGATGCGCTGCGCAACTTCCAGGTCTCGGTCGGGCTCCCCGCCGACGGGTTTGCCACCTCCGACGTGCTGGACCGGCTGCGCGGGCGGTAAAATCGCGCCGAAAGTAACCGTGATCAGGGTTTTTGGCCCGATCGGGCCCGTTTGGCCCCAGGAATCTGCAAGAGAATTTGCCCGTTTGGCGCCCGATTCCGTTAGTATAAGGACCACCTTCCAGACCCCGTTGCGCGGCCCCGAGATCGCATGTCGAAGCCCAAATCCTTTTTCAAGGCGCTGACCGAGACCGGCCCGCTGATCGCGCTGGGGACGGCGCTCGCGATCCTGGTCTCTGTCGCGGGACCGGCCTCGGCGCAATTCTTCAATTTCCCAGGCTTTGGCGGACCGCCGCAGCGGCAGGCGCCACCGCCGCGCCAAGGCGGCGGTGGATGGTTCGGCGGCGATTTCTTCGCGCCATTCCAGCAACAGCAGCAGCAGGCTCCGCGCCAGGACTTTTCGCGCGCGCCGGCGCCCGCCAAGCGCGAGACCATTCCGGACAAGAACGTGCTGGTGATCGGCGATGCCATGGCCGACTGGCTCGCCTATGGCCTGGAGGACGCCTACACCGAGCAGCCCGACATGGGCGTGATCCGCAAGCACAGGACGACGTCGGGCCTGATCAAATATCAGCCGAAGGGCGAGCCCTCCGATTGGGCCGCCGCGGCGAAGGGCATTCTGGAAACCGAGAAGCCTGACGTCATCGTCGTCATGCTCGGCCTCAACGACCGCATCTCGATCCGCGAACCTGTCACCGACAAGCCGGCGGACAAGGACAAAGACAAGAAGAACGACAAGGGCGCGCGCGCCAAGCCGCAAGGCAAGGGTGACGCCAAGACAAGTGATGCCAAGCCCGGCGATGCCAAGCCGGATGCCGCAGCCAAGCCGGACGACAAGCCTGTCGACACCGACCTGCCGCAGGACGACGCCGATAACGCCGACACACCCGCAGCCGCGCCCGAAAAAGCCGCGCGTAATCCAAATGGCATCTACGAATTCCGCGACGACCGCTGGGTCGAGCTCTACGGCAAGAAGATCGAGGAACTCGCGAACGTCCTGAAGGCCAAGGGCGTGCCGGTGCTCTGGGTCGGCCTGCCCGCGATCCGCGGACCGAAGGGCACTGCGGACATGCTGTTCCTGGATTCGCTCTATCGCGAAGGCGCAGCCAAGGCCGGCATCACCTATGTCGACGTTTGGGACGGCTTTGTCGACGAGGCCGGCCGCTTCCTGCAGAAGGGCCCTGACTTCGAAGGCCAGATCCGTCAGCTGCGTAGCGGCGACGGCGTCTATTTCACCAAGCCCGGCGCGCGCAAACTCGCACACTATGTCGAACGCGAGATCACGCGTCTGCTTGCCGGCCGCTCGGGCCCGATCGCCCTGCCGAGCGAACCGGCGACGCCCGACACCAATGCCGAGCCCGGCAAGCCGCCGCCGCGGCCGCTCGCCGGCCCGATCGTCCCGCTGGTTGCGGCCTCGATCTCGACCGATCAATTGCTGGGTGGACCCGGCACGCGTCCCGCCTCCGTCGATGCGCTCGCAGCGCGGACGCTGGTGAAGGGCGAGCCGCTAGCCGCGCCCGCGGGTCGTGCGGATGACTATTCCTGGCCGCGCCGCGAGGTCGGCCGCGAGCAGGCCAAGGGCGATACGCCTGTTGCGGCGACGACGCCCGACGGTGCTGCCCCCGGAGCGTCCGGCATGCCCGGTGCCGCCGCTGCGATCGCACCTCCCAAGCCGCTCGCACCGAAGAGGCCGCCGCCGCAGCCGGCACAGGCAACCCCGTCCTTACGCGATTTCTTCGGCTTCGGCTCGCCGCAACCCGCGCCGCGTCAACTTGCGCCGGCGCCGCGCAACCCGAATCCGGGCCCCGCGATCCCGCGTCCGCCCGGCAATGTCGGGCGTTCGGCTGAAGTGGTTCGGTAATTCATCTCGAGTCCCGGACGCGGCGCATCACCTCTTGGTGATGCGGCGCAGAGCCGGGGCACGAGTGACATGACGGCGCGGCTATTAGCCGTAGTACCGCCAGCGCGGCGGCGGACGACGTGCGGGGCGCGACATCAGAAGCGCGAGCGCGAAGCCGATGCCGCCGGCAACCAGCAGCGCGCCGAGCGGATTGTCCTGCACCTTTTGCGAGATCGCCTGCGAGCCGCCGCGGATTGTGTCGCCGCTGTTCTCGTAGGCATCCTTGGCGTAGCTCGTGGCGGTGTCCGCGGCGTCTCGCACGGCATCCTTGGCCTGGCCGTAGAGATTCTGCACGGTGCCGGCGGCTTCACGTGCCTTGCCCGACGCCTGTGTCTGCGCATCGCCTGCGAGATCGCCGACGGCGCCTTCTGCGCGCCCAGCGAATTCCTTGGCTGATCCGACGATCCTGTCCTTGTCCATGATGCTCCTCCTCGGGGGTCTGCCCCAAGTAACCGATCAGGAGGAGCGCAGTTCCACGCCTTTGCGAAAGTGTAGATCGCTACAGGATCAACCCGCCATCGACGACCAGCGTCTGTCCAATAATGTACGCAGACAACGGCGAGGCCAGGAACAGGGCTGCGCCCGCCATATCGGCCGGCGTGCCCAATCGCCGCAGCGGAATGCGTGACAATGCGCCTTCGAGCCGCTTGGGATTGTCGGTCGTCACCTTCGTCATCTTGGTATCGACGAGGCCGGGCGCGATGCCGTTGACGCGGATGCCGTCCTCCGCCCAGGCCTCGCCCAAAGTCCGCGTCAAGCCGACCGCGCCGGTCTTCGAGGCGTTATAGGCCGGATTGCCCATGGTGGAATGATAGGCCGCGGTGGAGGATACCATGATCAGCGCGCCCTTCGAATCCCGCAACATGGAATGAAACCGCGTCGCGCACGCCATCAAGCTCATCAGATTGACCTCAACGACCTTGCGGAAGCCCGCCATCTCGAACTCGCCGCGGCGATAGATCACCGCGCCCTGCGCGAGCACGAGGATGTCAAGCTTGTCGAACGACGGCTTGAACGCTTCGATCGCACCCGCATTGCTGACGTCGAGCTGCGCATAAGCAAGACCGGTGAGATCGGAGCCTTCCTCCGCGCGATATTCCGTCGCGCGAGCGCGCGTGCCGCACACGGCAACAGCAGCCCCCCTCGCGCGAAAAGCTTGCGCGATGCCGTTGCCGATCCCGCTGGAACCACCGACGACCAGCGCCTGCTTGCCGGAGAAATCGAGCTCGTTCGCCATCGCGGCCTCCCGTTTTATCTTGCTTGTTTGACCTGCCCTCGGATCGATGCCAGCCTTGTCCATCTCATAACAAGAAACAAGAGACACGAGGAAACAGCATGCCCGAGTTCAAAGAGCTCAGCCGCTCCGTGAAAGGCCTGACCGTTCTCGTCACCGGCGCCGCCAGCGGCATGGGGCGCGCCACTGCGCGGCTGTTCGCAGCCGAAGGTGCCAACGTCGCAGCCACCGATTACGACGAGCAAGGCGCACATGCGGTCGCTAAGGAGATCGCAGCGAGCGGTGGAACGGCCAAGGCATGGAAGCTCGACGTCGCCGACGGCGCCGAGATCAAGGGCGTGGTCGGCGATGTCGCCGCGCATTTCGGTGGCCTCGACGTGATCGTCAACAACGCCGGCATTTCGGTCCGCGTCGCGATCGACGACGAGGGTTATGAAGATGCCTGGGCCAAGGGCATCGCCGTGATGCTGACGGCGCATCCACGCATCATCCGCGCCGCGCTGCCTCACTTGCGCAAATCGAAGTGCCCGCGCATCGTCAACATCGCCTCCACCGAGGCGCTGGGCGCTACCGCATTGCACAGCCCCTATTCGGCCGCGAAGGGCGGCGTCGCGAGCCTGACGCGCTCGCTCGCGGTCGAGCTCGGCCGCGAGGGCATCACCGTCAACTGCATCTGCCCGGGTCCGATCCGGACCGCCATCACCGACCGCATCTCGGAAGAGCACAAGACCATCTATGCCAAGCGCCGCACCGCCCTCGGCCGCTACGGCGACCCCGAAGAAGTCGCGCACATGACGCTGAGCCTGTGCCTGCCAGCGGCGTCCTTCCTCACCGGCGCGGTGATCCCGGTCGACGGCGGGTTGATGGCGCGGAATGCGTAAGAGCCATGCGCGCCGGCCGTTGACATCATCAGATGCGGGAGTAGCTTTTTTGGTCATTGGTCAGCAGAGCGGGACCAACCGCTCGCGGTCCGCGGGAGAGACGCCATGACGATCGCCATCCGGCAGCTTCAGACGCATTTTGTCGGCGAGGTTTCCGGCCTCGACCTGCGAAAGCCGCTCACGCCGGATGAGGCCCGCGAGATCGAGTCGGCGATGGATCGATATGCGGTGCTCGTCTTCCACGACCAGGACATCACCGACGAGCAGCAGATGGCCTTTGCGCTGAATTTCGGTCAGCGCGAGGATGCACGCGGCGGCAACATTACCAAGGCGAGCGAATACCGCCTCAGCTCCGGCTTGAACGATGTTTCGAACCTCGACAAGGATGGCAAGCCGCTCGCCAGGGACAGCCGCGCCAATCTGTTCAATCTCGGCAACTGCCTGTGGCACTCCGACAGTTCGTTCCGCCCGATCCCGGCAAAGTTCTCGCTGCTGTCGGCGCGCGTGGTGAACCCGAAGGGCGGCAACACCGAGTTCGCCGACATGCGCGCGGCCTATGACGCGCTGGATGACGAGACCAAGGCCGAGATCGAGGATCTCATCTGCGAGCACTCGCTGATGTATTCGCGGGGATCGCTCGGCTTCACCGAATATACCGACGAGGAAAAGGCGATGTTCAAGCCGGTGCTGCAGCGGCTGGTGCGGACCCATCCCGTACATCGCCGCAAATCGCTCTATCTCTCGTCGCATGCCGGCAAGATCGTCGGTATGAGCATGCCGGAAGGACGGCTGCTGCTGCGCGATCTCAACGAGCACGCGACGCAGGGCGAATTCGTCTACGTCCACAAATGGAAGCTGCATGACCTCGTGATGTGGGACAACCGCCAGACCATGCACCGCGTCCGCCGCTACGACCAGTCGCAGCCCCGCGACATGCGAAGAGCGACGGTGGCGGGGACCGAGCCGACGGTGCAGCAGCAGGCGGCGGAGTAGGTTGTTGTCGTCCCGGCGAAGGCCGGGACCCATAGCCACATGATAGGGTTTTGCGAAGACGGGTCATTGCCAGCCCGCTTCAACAAATTCTGTCTCGGAGTATGGGTCCCGGCCTTCGCCGGGACGACAGTGGAGAGTGTGGCGACAGCAGATAACGCTACGCGTGCCCGGCCTCATTCGACAGCATGCCGGGATCGATGCCGATCTTGCGCAGGGCGCGGCCGTATTTCTCGTCGACGTCGTCGCCGAAGATCAGGTCCGCATCGGCGTCGCAATGCAGCCAGCCGTTGCTCTGGATCTCGGTCTCGAGCTGGCCAGGCCCCCAGCCGGCATAGCCCAGCGCAAGGATGGCGTGCTTGGGGCCGGAGCCATTGGCGATGGCGCGGAGGATATCGACGGTTGCGGTGAGGCAGACGCCGTCGTCGATCCGCAAGGTCGCGTTCTCGATATAGAAATCGCTGGAATGCAGCACGAAGCCGCGGCCGGTGTCGACAGGGCCGCCACGCAGCACCTTCATGCTTTCGGCATTTTCGGGCAGCTTGATGTGCTCGCCCTTCTTGACGATGCCGAGTTGCTCCAAGAGCTCCGGAAAGTCGATGCTGCCCGCGGGATGATTGACGATGATGCCCATCGCGCCCTCGGCGGAATGGGCGCAGAGATAGATCACCGAGCGCTCGAAGCGGGAGTCACCCATCACTGGCATCGCGATCAGGAGCTGGCCGTCGAGGTACACGGCGGAATTGGGAAGCCTGGGGCCTGCGCTGCGGGTGCTTTCGCCCGTCCTCTTGCCTGTGGGAGCCATCGGTAAAGCACTCCGGTTTGAATTCCTATCCTGATGTCGGGCCGCCCTGCTGTCAAATCAAGGCTTGCAGAGATATGATTCGAGTGCATCCATCACAAGCAATTCAATGGTTTGGCCAGGGGCGACCCTGTAAAGACGTGCCATGCTGACAAGAGTTCCCCTGCATGCGGCGATTGGCGTCGCGACAACCTTGCTTGCGTCGTTGCTGGCGATAACTGCCCATGCCGACGATTCGTCGCCGTGGCAGCGCGACGGACATTCCGCGGTACGGTTGCTCGCGGGATCGCGCACGGGCAACGTCCTGCTCGGCGGTATCGCGTTCCAGATCCAGCCCGGCTGGAAGACCTACTGGCGCATGCCGGGCGACTCAGGCGTTCCGCCGCGGTTCGATTTCTCCAAATCGGACAATGTCGACGCGGTGACCGTGATGTGGCCGGCGCCGCAGAAATTCGACGACGGTGCGGGCGGCCATTCGATCGGCTATCACGACCAGATCGTGCTGCCCTTGCGCATCGTCGCCAAGGCGGCCGACAAGCCGGTGACCCTGCGCGCCGAGATCAATTACGCGGTTTGCGAAAAGCTCTGCATTCCCGTCGAGGCCAATGTCGAGCTCGGCTTCAACAACGTCGCATCGACCGAAGACGCCAATTTGCGCGCAGCGCTCGACACGGTGCCGAAGCCCGCCAATGTCGGCGACCCCAATCCGCTGACCATCCGCGACGTCAAGCGCGACGGGCCCAAGAACGTTGTGGTCGATGTCGTTGCGCCCGAGAACAGCAAGGTCAATCTGTTCGTGGAAGGGCCGACGCCGGAGTGGTCGCTGCCCATTCCTGATCCGGTCGAGCACAGTCCGCCCGGCGTGAAGCGATTTTCCTTCGAGCTCGACGGATTGCCGCCGGGCGTCAAGCCCGATGCCGCCGCGCTGAAATTCACGCTGGTGGGGCCGGACAAGTCGTACGAGTTCAATACGAATTTGGAGTGAGTTGCGGACGACGCGAGTGAGTTGCTCCGCCGGCGCTCCACATACAGCCGTCGTCCCGGACAAGCGCGCCTCAAGCGCGCGCCGATCCGGGACCCATACGCCGCAGCGATCGTCTTGCGAAGATTCGGAGTTGCCAGCCGGCGCAGCAACTTCTCCCTGGTGTTATGGGTCCCGGATCTGCGCTTACGCTTGTCCGGGACGGTGGGTGGCGCCACGGCGCGCCCCACCCAACCGAATCTTAACGAATGGTTGCTAATCCCTCGCCTGCCGCAGCATGCGGACGACTGGGGATCTCGACTTGGCCGTGATGGATGCAGAACCCGCAACGACCGGACAGGCCGGGCTGATCGCGCGGCTGCGCGGAAAACTGACGGGGGGCTCGCGCGAAGCATCGCTGACGCGTCGGCTCGCCGGCACCATCTTCATCATCCGTGTCATCAGCGCGGGACTCGCCTATTTCTCGCAGGTGCTGCTCGCCCGCTGGATGGGCACGTCCGACTACGGCATCTACGTCTATGTCTGGACCTGGGTGCTGCTGCTCGGCAGCATGATGGATTTCGGCATCTCCGCGTCCGCTCAAAAGATCATTCCGGAATATCGTGCCAGCGGCGATCTTACCTTGCTGCGCGGCTTTCTCTCCGGCAGCCGCTGGCTGACCTTCGCCGTCTCGGCGCTGGTGTCGCTTGCGCTTGCGGGCATCGTCAGGCTTCTCTCGCCATGGATCGATCCGGCCGAGCAGCTGCCGCTCTATATCGGCTGCATGACGCTGCCCGCCTTCGTCGTCGCCAACACCCAGGACGGCATCGCGCGCTCGCATGACTGGATGCAGCTCGGCCTGATGCCGCAATTCATCATCCGCCAGGGACTGATCATCGGCATCACCGCCGGTGCCTTTCTGCTCGGCTATCATCTCGGCGCCGTCGCGGCGATGGTGGCGAGCGCAGGCGCGGTGTGGATCGCGATGACCGGACAGATGGTCGTGCTGAACCGCCGGCTCGCCAATCACATCGCCCCGGGTCCCAAGGCCTACGACATCGGCGGCTGGCTCGCGATCTCGCTGCCGATTCTCCTGGTCGAGAGTTTTTACCTGCTGCTCTCCTACACCGACGTGCTGGTGCTGCAGCAATTCCGTCCTTCCGACGAGGTCGGCGTCTATTTCGCTGTCGTGAAGACGCTGGCGCTGGTGTCGTTCATTCACTACGCGATGTCGGCAACGACGGCGCATCGCTTCGCCGAATACAACGCCAGCGGCGACAAGGCGCGCCTGTCGGCCTATGTCGCGCATGCCATCGTCTGGACGTTCTGGCCGTCGCTGGCGGCAACCATCGTGCTGCTTGCCCTCGGCAAGCCGCTGCTCTGGCTGTTCGGGCCGCAATTCGTTGTCGGCTACGACATCATGTTCGTCGCCGCTGTCGGCCTCGTGGTGCGCGCCGCGATCGGCCCCGTGGAGCGTCTGCTCAACATGCTGGGTGAGCAGAAGATTTGCGCGCTCGCCTACGCGCTGGCGTTCGTGATGAACGTCGTGCTCTGCATCGCGCTGGTGCCGCGCTTCGGCGGCCACGGCGCCGCGGCCGCGACCTCGATCTCGCTGACCTTCGAGACCGTTCTGCTGTTCTGGATCGTGCGCCAGCGGCTGGGGCTGCACGTGCTGGCGTTTGGTAAATAGGTACGATGCACGCCGGCCTATGCATTGTTCCGGGGACGACTGTTTCCAGATGAGCACGCGAAACAGGTAAAACGTCTCCCCACCGTGGCCCCGCAGCATAATTTTTCTTATTCTGCCCAACAGGTTGCATCACGGGGAAAGTTTATCCTACGTCATATTGCTCAACTGACGAGATGAACCTAGATTCTGCCGACCATGATTGATCCGCTTTACGTCGCTTCGGGTTTCGGCGTCGGCCTGCTTGTCGGGCTGACCGGCGTGGGAGGCGGCTCATTGATGACGCCGCTGCTGATCCTGCTGTTCGGCATCCATCCGACCACGGCCGTCGGCACCGATCTGCTGTATGCCGCCGCCACCAAGACCGGCGGCAGCGTCGTGCATGGCTTCTCGCGTAGCGTGCACTGGCCGGCAGTGCTGCGGCTGGCCTGCGGCAGCATTCCAGCGAGCGCGCTGACGCTGCTGGTGCTGTGGAAGCTCGATCTCAGAAGCGATGCCGAGCGCGACCTGGTCAATCTGGTGCTGTGCTTCGCGCTGGTCCTCACCGCAACATCGCTGATCTTCCGCAAGTCGATCATGGAACGCTATCGCCGCCGCATGGAACAGCTCGACGAGCGCACCACGGTGATTGCGACCGTCGTCACCGGGATCGTGCTCGGCGTGCTGGTCTCGATCTCGTCGGTCGGCGCCGGCGCTGTCGGCGTGACCGTGCTGCTGTTGCTCTACCCGCGCCTGCCGATGGCGACCATCGTCGGCTCCGACATCGCGCATGCGGTGCCGCTGACGCTTGTGGCGGGCATCGGACATTGGGCGCTCGGCGACGTCGACTGGGGCCTGATGGGCGTGCTGCTGCTCGGCTCGCTGCCGGGGATCATCATCGGCAGCTACAGCGCGACGCGCGTGCCCGAGACGGTGCTGCGCGTGGCGCTCGCCAGCGTCCTCGTCGTGGTGGCCGGCAAGATCATGTTTGCGGAGCTCAACCTGCAATCCGCAATCGTGACGGCGCTGGCCTGGAGCCATTGAGCGGAAGCTGTGCGACGGTCTGGTAGGGTGGGCAAAGCGAAGCGTGCCCACCACCTTCTACGATCGGAGAGAGATGGTGGGCACGGCGCAAATGCGCCTTTGCCCACCCTACGGCTGCGTCGCCTGGAGCGACAGTCGCCGTTACTCCGCGGTCCAGCCGCCGTCGATCGACAGGTTGGTACCCGTGATCTGCGCGGCATCGTCGCTGCACAGGAACAACGCGAGCGCTGCAACCTGCTCGGACGTCACGAACTCCTTGGTCGGCTGCGCGTCGAGCAGCACATCGTTGATGACCTGCTCGCGGGTGAGGTTGCGGGCCTTCATCGTATCCGGGATCTGCTTCTCCACCAGCGGGGTCCAGACATAGCCGGGGCTGATGCAGTTGCAGGTGATCTTGCTGGTTGCGACCTCAAGCGCCACGGTCTTGGTCAGGCCGGCGATGCCGTGCTTGGCCGAGACGTAAGCCGACTTGAAGGGCGAAGCGACCAGCGAGTGCGCCGAGGCCGTGTTGATGATGCGGCCCCAGCCCTTCTTCTTCATGCCGGGCACCGCGGCGCGGATGGCGTGGAAGGCCGAGGACAGGTTGATCGCGATGATCTGGTCCCACTTCTCCGGCGGGAATTCCTCGATCGGCGAGACGAACTGGATGCCTGCATTGTTGACGAGGATGTCGACCGAGCCGAACGACTTTTCGCCAAGTGCGATCATGCCGGCGATCTCGGCCGGCTTGGTCATGTCGGCGGGCGAGTAGACGGACTTCACGCCGAAATCAGATTCGATCTTGGCGCGCTCCTTCTCGATGTCCTCGGGCGAGCCGAAGCCGTTGATGACGACATTGGCGCCGGCAGCGGCAAAGGCGCGCGCGTAAGCAAGGCCGATGCCGCTGGTCGAGCCGGTTACGACGGCGTTCTTGCCTGACAGAGTACCCATGTTATTCGCTCCTTTTTGGCGGGGGCGCGGTGACGTCCCCCGTGAGATCGTAGGTCACCATGGTCTCGCCGGACTGCGGCCGCTCGAGCCATTCCTTGTGGCGCATCGACAGATGCACGTCCCGCACGCCGCTTTCCCAGTGCTCGACCATGGCGACATGGGAGAAGTCGTAGTCCTTGGACGAGGATTCGTAGTTCTTGCTGCGATAGATCAGATGCACCACCGTGACAGTGCTCTCACGGGAGACCTTCGCGAGGAATTCGACGGACGGGTCGTTCTTGAGATAATCGGGCAATTTGGCAATGAGGTCGCGCGCCGCCCTGCGGGCGTTGTGCAACTGCTTGTTCTTGTCGGTGTTCATCCGCGTGCGGCTGGAGAAGCGGATGTCCTTCTCGCGTTCGGTGGCTTCGAGCAGCGAGTTCGGCAGATCGCCGCGGGCGCTGAACAAATCGACCTGGAAGATCAGCATGTCGCGATCGATTTCGGCATCGAGCACGAAGTCGAGCGGTGTGTTGGAGGCGATGCCGCCATCCCAATAATGCTCGCCGTCGATCACGACCGACGGAAACCCCGGCGGCAGCGCGCCCGAGGCCATGATGTGCTCGGGACCGATCAGCTTGCCGAACTTCTTGAACTCGTAATTGTCGAAATATTTGAAATTGCCGGAGGTGACGCTGACGGCGCCGACCGAAAGCCGCGTCTTCAGATCGTTGATGCGATCGAAGTCGACGAGACGCTCCAGCGTCTTCTTCAGCGGCGCGGTGTCGTAATAGCTCTCGGCCTGCGGACTGCCCGGCGGCCATAGCGGCGCGGGCGGCACACGCGGCGTGAAGAAGCCGGGCACGCCGAAGGTCGCGATCAGGGCCGCGCTGGTGGAATTGAACAGCTCGCGGCTGTGATCGCTCTTGCCGATCGGCTTCCAAGGCACCGGCGCGGACACCATCTCCCAGAATTCCTTGAGCCGCTTGACCCTGATGGGGCCCTCATTGCCGGCGATGATGGCGGCGTTGACCGCGCCAATCGAGATGCCGGCAACCCATTCGGGCTCGAAGTCGAAATGGCACAGCGCCTGATAGGCGCCCGCCTGATAAGAGCCGAGCGCGCCACCGCCCTGGAGAACCAGGACGCGTTGCGCGTTCGCGGGGACTGTTGCGACTTCGGGGCTATGATCGGTCATAAGGGGACATTAGCAAATAATCGCAAAACGCGAGCCACCGTGGCGACAGTCTGTCGCGACGTCAATGCACCCTGGATCAAGTCTGGCTTATCGGGGATCGGTCGACGCCAGGATCATGGTCCAGAACACCTTGTATTTGGTGCCCGGAGCATAGCTCGCCGCGATGCCCAATTTTGTGACACCGCTCTTGAGCATGTTGGCGCGGTGCGGAGGCGAGTCGCGCCAGCCGGAAAATGCTTCCGCCAGCGTATGATAGCCGGCCGAGATGTTCTCGACCGCAACGGTTGCCGGATAGCCGCCGGCATTAAGCCGCTTGCCGAGGGGGGCGCGGACGTCATGGTCCATCTTGTTGGCGGCGGCCATGGCGCCCGATTGGGACTCGGCGAGCCGCATCAATTCGGGGTCGACCTCGACGGCGCCGAGCCCGTTGTTCTGGCGATATTGCGAGATCATGATCGCGGCGGCCGGCGCATCGAGCTTGGCGCCCGGGACCGCCATATCCGCATACATCGACGGCTGCTGGACCGGCGCTTCATTGCCGGCGCAGCCGGCGAGAAGCAAAGTGAGAAGGATCGCGGCCGCAGCGCGCATGTTCAGGGGCCCCCAATGAGGGGCCGTTGTTGCATACCAACCGTGGCTGAAAGGTGAATTTTGAGGAAAAATCGATCCAGCGGCGGCACGGTCCCGGCGGGACTAACCGGGAACCATGGCGCGTCAGTCCGCAAAACTACTGCCGCGGTGCCGCTACGAAGTCTTCATCGTGTGGATGCCGCATTCCGTCTTGGCGCGGCCGCGCCAGCGTCCGGCGCGTTCGTCCTCGCCTTCGGCCGTTCTGCTGGTGCAAGGCATACACCCGACCGAGCGAAAACCCGATGCCGCAAGCGGGTGACGCGGCAATTTGGCGCCGACGAAGATCGCCTCGAGTTCCTCGCGGGAGACGTTGGCGAACGGGTTGAACTTCAACCGCGCGCCATCGTCCTCGACGACGGGAATATCGGCGCGCGTATTGCCCTGGAATCGCTTGCGACCATTGAGCCAGGCCGAGAACGGCGCGAGTGCACGCGCGAGCGGCTCGACCTTGCGGATACGGCAGCAAGCATCGGGATCGGAGAACCAGAGGTCGCGGTCCGGATCTTCGCGCGTCAGCGTCTCCTCGGCAGGCTTGATCGAGCGAACGTCCTTCAAGCCAAGCGTTTCGACCAGCGTATCGCGATAGGCCAGCGTCTCCTCAAACAGCCAGCCGGTGTCGAGAAAGATCACCGGAATTGCGGGATCAACGTCCGAGGCGACCTTCAGCAGCGTCGCGGATTCCGTGCCGAAGGACGACACCAGCGCGAGCTTTTCACGGCCGACAGTCTTGAGCGCCGCGGCGATGATCTCCGCGGGCGCAGCATCGCGTAACGCGCGATCCAGCTCCTCCGCCGAAGGCAGCGCGGAGACGGACGTCGACGATATCTGGGGCGCAACCGCGTTCACGTACCGACACCCTCGGAGTGACGCAGTTGCATGCGCCGGTGCAAGGCCGTGATGCGGCCATCGCCGGTCGGCTGGTAGAACACCGAATAGCGCTTCGCGGTCTGCATGAAGGCTTCCGCGTCGGCCTGCTTCTTGACCTCGAAGGAATCGAAGCCGGCGCGCAGCATGAACACGAACTGGTCGCGCAAGATCTGGCCCGTGGCGCGCAGATCGCCGCGGTAATTGTAACGCTCACGCAGCAAGCGCGCCTGGCTGTAGGCGCGCCCGTCGCGGAAGGTCGGGAACACCAGCGCGACAGTGGCGACCTTGCCGAGATACGGCACGAGCTCGTCGATATCGCGGTTGTTCGGCCAGATCACGCCGACCTTGCCGGCGCGCTTGAGCAGCGCATCCGCCTCGGCGATGAAACGCTCGGCCGGCACCAGCACGTCGCCGCTCTCGGGCAGCGGCGTGTCGACGGCCAGCTTGACGAAACTATCGTCGGCGATTTTTCCGCCGTTAACGAGTGGCATAGACGCGCTCCTTGAAGGGTTCGACACCGAGCCGCTTCACCGTGTCGATGAACAGCTCGTCGGGCCGCTCGCGCAGCGCAAGATAGGCTTCCACGACGTCTTCGATGACGTCGGCGACCTCGTCGAACTTGACGCCGGGGCCGATCAGATTGCCGAGCGCGGCGCCCTCGTCGGCACGGCCGCCGATGGTGATCTGGTAGACCTCCTCGCCGTTCTTCTCGACGCCGAGAATGCCGATATGGCCGACATGGTGGTGGCCGCAGGCATTGATGCAGCCGGAGATGTTGATGTGCAGCCGGCCGATCAGGTTGGCGAGTTCGTGATTGGCGAAGCGCCGTGTCAGCTCCTGCGCGATCGGGATCGAGCGCGCATTGGCCAGCGAGCAATAGTCGAGACCCGGGCAGGCGATGATGTCGGTGATCAGGTTGACGTTCGGCGTCGCGAGCCCGAGCTTGTCGAGCGCCTTCCACAGCGCCGGCAAATCGCGCTTTGCGACATGCGGTAGCGCCAGGTTCTGCTCGTGGCCAACGCGGATCTCACCGAAGGAATATTTGTCGGCGAGATCGGCCAGCGCATCCATCTGATCGGCCGTGGCGTCGCCCGGAGGCGCGCCGATCGGCTTCAGCGAGATCGTGACGATGGAGTAGCCCTGCACCTTGTGCGGGGCGACCGAGTTCTTGCGCCACGCCTCGAAGTCCGCGTCCGCAGCCGCCTGACGCAGCTCATCCGGCATGTGCGGCAGCTTCTCGTAGGCAGGATAGCTGAAGCGCGAGCGGATATCCTCGATCACCTCGTCGTCGATCTGGAGCGAGGAATTGCGAATATGCTGCCACTCCTCCTCGACCTCGCGCGAGAATTTCTCGATGCCGAGCTCGTGCACCAGAATCTTGATGCGCGCCTTGTAGATGTTGTCGCGGCGGCCATACTGATTGTAGACGCGCAGGATCGCCTCGATATAGCTGAGGATGTCGCGACCATGCACGAAGTGCTTGATGGTCTTGCCGATGAACGGCGTGCGGCCGAGACCGCCGCCGACCAGAACCTCGAAACCGGTCTCGCCCTTCTCGTTCTTGATCAGCTTGAGCCCGATGTCGTGGATCTTGATCGCGGCGCGGTCGTGGTCCGATGCGGTGATCGCGATCTTGAACTTGCGCGGCAGGAAGGAGAATTCCGGATGCAGCGTGGTGTGCTGGCGGATCAGTTCCGACCAGATGCGCGGATCCTCGATCTCGCCCGGCGCGACGCCGGCCCACTGGTCCGAGGTGACGTTGCGCATGTTGTTGCCGGACGTCTGCATCGCGTGGATGCCGACCTTGGCGAGATCTTCCAGCGCGTCCGGCAGCTCGGCGAGCTTGATCCAGTTGAACTGGATGTTCTGCCGCGTGGTGAAATGGCCATAGCCGCGGTCATATTTGCGCGCGACATGGGCGAGCGCCCGCAACTGGTTCGACGCCAGCGTCCCGTAGGGGATCGCGACGCGGAACATGTAGGCGTGCAGTTGCAGATAGACGCCGTTCTGCAGGCGCAGGATCTTGAACTCATCCTCGGTGAGTTCGCCCGAGAGGCGGCGCTTCACCTGGTCGCGGAACTCCGAGACGCGCTCGTTGACGAGCGTGCGGTCGATTTCGTCGTAAGCGTACATCAGCGAATGCCTTAAACCTGGGCCGACTGACCAATGGTCACACCGGTGCGGCGGATCTGTTCGCGCAGATTGCCGGGTTCGATCTTGCCGTCGGCGCCGACCTGCACCGGAGCGATATAGGGACCGATCGCGCCGACGTCATCGGCAACCGACTCCGCAAGCAACGCCTTGGCCTCGTCCGAATTGCGCACGATCGCGGCTTCCGAGAGGTCCGCGGACCAGCTCTTGGCCGCGGTTCGGTACACCACGATGCCGTCCCAAGTCCGGTTGGCGGTCACGACCGAAGGGCCGGCGATTTTGATCTTCTTCTGTTCAAGCGGGGAGGTCATTCGGCTGCATCCAATAGGTCAGAGATGATTTGGGTTGGTGTTTGACGGTGAAGCGACCCGGCATGCCGGACCACGTCGCCGATGATGAGGATCGCGGGACCGCCATCGGTCTGCCGCACGAGCTCTGGCAGGTCGCGCAGCAAGCCGATCGCGCCTTGCGCGTCCGGCCGCGTGACGCGGGCGAACACACCGACCGGCGTTTCCGGCGAGCGGCCGGCGGCGAACAAGCCCGCGCGCACGGCAGCTGCCGCGGTCATGCCCATGTAAACAACGACGGTCATCCTGGTGTCGGTCAGCGTCGACCAGTCGACGGTCTCGGCATCGCGCGCCTTGTGCGCGGTGAGGAAGGTGATGCGGGTGGCTTCATGACGGTATGTGAGCGGCACCTCGAAATCGGCAGCGCCGCCGAGCCCCGCCGTAATGCCGGGAATGATCGAATAGGCAACACCCGCTGCGCGCAGCGCTTCCACCTCTTCGCCGCCGCGGCCGAACACGAAGGGATCACCACCCTTCAACCGCACGACGCGCCGTCCTGATAGCGCGGCCTCGATCATGCGCTTGTTGATGGCGTCTTGGCCGATGCCGGGCTTGCCGACGCGGCGGCCGACCGGGACGCGCGTCGTATCGCGCCGGATGCGATCGAGAATTTCGCTCGAGACCAGCTCGTCATGGAAGACGATGTCGGCATCCTGCAACGCGCGCAGCGCCTTGATGGTGAGCAAGTCGGGGTCGCCGGGACCGGCGCCGACCAGTGCGACCGAGCCTTGCGGCTTGTCGGCACGCGCGAAATCGGACGGATCGGAAATTGCGCCCAGCGCCGCGCTCGCGTCGGCTTTGCGGCCGGCCAGCACGGCAGCGCCGATCGGGCCGTCGACGACGCGCTCCCAGAAACGTCGGCGCAGCGGAAACTCGGCGATGCGCTCGTTGATGGACTTGCGGAAGCCGCCGATGAACTCGGCGAGCTCACCGATGCGGGCCGGCAGCAGCGCCTCGATCTTCTCGCGCACGCGCCGCGCCACCACCGGCGAAGTGCCGCCGGTGCCGACCGCGACCACGACATCGCCGCGATCGACGATCGCCGGGAAGATGAAACTGGAATGCTCGAGATCGTCCATGACGTTGACGGGCAGACCAAGCGATTTTGCACGCGCCGACATCGCCACGCCGATATCGCCCGCACCCGCGCAGACGATCGCGATCACGTTGGCAAGATCCGATGTGAGCGGATCGTCCGGCGCGATCTCGATCCGCGCCGCGGCCTCCGTGCTCAGGCCCAGCTCATGATTGCCATCGATCGCATGCAGGCGGATCCGCGCACCGGCAGCGGCGAGCACGCGCAATTTTGCGCGCAAAAGCTCGCCCGCGCCGATGAGGACCACCGGACCGGCCTTGAGATCGAGAAACACCGGCAAGAACCGCATGCGATACTCGCTTCCCCCAATTCGGGGTTGACTGGAATTATTTTCTATATATGTGTCGTTTCTAGCGCGCAAAGAGAAAATTTTTTCTTCTCTTCTGCACTGCAACTATAGAAAATTCGCCTCCAAACGCAAAGTGGCAGAGATGCATCTTCTCAAGGATAATTCTGGTGCAGACGGGCGGGATCCACGCGCCCTCGTTTCCGAGCAAATTCCCGTCGAGCTGACGGCGCCCAGCATGGACCATCTCGACCAGCTCGAGGCCCAGAGCATCTACATTTTCCGCGAGGCCTTTGCCCGTCTGAAGAAGATCGCCCTGCTGTGGTCGCTCGGCAAGGATTCCAACGTGATGATCTGGCTGGCGCGCAAGGCCTTCTTGGGCCGCGTGCCGTTCCCGGCGCTCCATGTCGACACCGGCAAGAAGTTTCCGGAGATGTATCGTTTCCGCGATCATTACGGGAAAGAGTGGGAGCTCGATCTACGCGTCGAGCCCTGCCCGCCCATCGATGCCGTCGACCCGACGCTGCCGCCGGCCGCCCGTTCCGCCGCGCGCAAGACCGAAGGTCTCAAGATGGCGCTGGCCAAATACGGCTTTGACGGACTGATCGCCGGCATCCGCCGCGACGAGGAAGCCACCCGCGCCAAGGAGCGCGTGTTCTCGCCGCGCGGTCTCGAAGGCAATTGGGACGTCCGCGACCAGCCGCCGGAATTCTGGGATCATTTCAACGCTTCGCCGCCGCAAGGCGCGCATCTGCGCATCCATCCGATCCTGCATTGGACCGAGGCCGACATCTGGGCCTACACCAAGCGCGAGAACATCCCGATCATCCCGCTCTACCTCGCCAAGGACGGCAAGCGCTATCGCTCGCTGGGCGATCAGGACATCACCAATCCGGTCGCTTCAAACGCGTCGAACATCGACGAGATTTTGATCGAGCTCGAACAGACCAAGGTGCCGGAGCGTGCCGGCCGCGCGCTCGACCACGAGACCGAAGACGCTTTCGAGCGCCTGCGCGTCGCCGGCTATCTCTGATTCAAGGACGCATCGCGGTCATGAACATGCTCGTCACCCCCACCTCGCCCGCTACGCCGAACGGCACCACACGTCCGCAGGTCCGCATCGTCATCGTCGGCCATGTCGACCACGGCAAGTCGACATTGGTCGGCCGCCTCTTGCATGAGACCGGCAGCCTGCCCGACGGCAAGCTCGAAATGCTGAAGGCCGTCAGCGCGCGGCGCGGCATGCCGTTCGAATGGTCGTTCCTGCTCGACGCACTCCAGACCGAGCGCGACCAGGGCATCACCATCGACACCACGCAGATCCGTTTCCGCACCAATTCGCGCGACATCGTGCTGATCGATGCGCCCGGCCATGCCGAATTCCTGCGCAACATGATCACCGGCGCCTCGCAGGCCGATGGCGCGGTGCTGATCATCGACGCGCTGGAAGGCGTTCGCGACCAGACCCGCCGTCACGGCTATCTGCTGCATCTGCTCGGCGTGAAGCAGGTCGCGGTGGTCGTCAACAAGATGGATCGCGTGGATTTCAGCGCCGATCGCTTCAAGGACATCAGCGACGAGATCTCGGCGCATCTGAACGGCCTCGGCGTCAAGCCCACGGCGGTGATCCCGATTTCCGCACGCGACGGCGACGGCGTTGCCGAGCACACCGACCGCATCGGCTGGTACAAGGGACCGACCGTGGTCGAGGCACTCGATCGGCTCGAGCCGGCGCGGCCGCTGGAAGCGCTGGCGCTGCGCCTGCCGGTGCAGGCGATCTACAAGTTCGACGACCGCCGCATCGTGGCGGGGCGTATCGAATCCGGCAGCCTGATTGCCGGCGACGAGATCGTGATCATGCCCGCCGGCAAGATCGCCAAGATCAAGAGTGTCGAGAGCTGGCCGGTGACGCCGGCGCTGCTACGTCAGGGCGCCGGCCGCTCGGTCGGCATTACGCTCGACCGCGAATTGTTCATCGAGCGCGGCGATATCATCGCGCACGCGAACACTGCCCCGCGCGAAACGCGTCGGCTGCGCGCGCGCATCTTCTGGCTGCACGACAAGCCGCTCGCCAAGGGCGACCAGCTGCTGGTGCGCTGCGGGCCGAAGGAAAGCCGCGCCACCGTGGTTGCGATCGAGAAGGCAGTCGATCCCGGTGAGCTCTCCAGCAGCGAAAACACGGCGATCGGCCGCAACCATGTCGGCGAGATCGACATCTCACTGTCGAGCTCGATCGCGACCGATCCCTACACGGAGAATCCGCGCACCGGCCGTCTCGTGATCGAGGTCTCCGGGCGCATCGCCGGCGGCGGCCTCGTGCTGTCGGTCAATGCCGGCCAGCGCGCCGTGCCCGTCGATATCGTGCCGGTGGAATCGGCGCTGCGCCCCGATGAGCGTTCCGCGCGCTATCGCCACAACGGCGCCGTGGTCTGGCTCACCGGCCTGCCCGCCTCCGGCAAGTCGACGCTGGCGAAGGCGCTGGAGCGGCGCCTGTTCACCAATGGCGGCTCGCCGATCCTGCTCGACGGCGACACGCTGCGGGCCGGGCTCAACAGCGATCTCGGCTTCTCAGCACCTGATCGCAGCGAGAACATCCGCCGCCTCGCCGAGGTCGCGACGCATCTTGCCCGCAATGGCCATATTGCGATCGTCGCCGCCGTCTCCCCGGCGCGCGACGACCGCGCCATCGCGCGCCGCATCGCCGACACCGCGTTCCGCGAGATCCATGTCGCAACGCCGGCTGAGGTCTGCGAGGAGCGCGATCCCAAGGGCCACTACAAGAAGGCCCGCGCCGGTGCACTCGCATCATTCACGGGCATTGGCAAAGACTATGAGGCGCCTCAGGCCGCCGAGCTCGTGATCGATACGTCGACGCGGACGGTCGCCGATGCGGCGGATGAGATCGAGCAGATGTTGAAGGCATCAGGTGTGCTGTTCGACGAAGTCGTGGACCTCGCCGCGAATATATGAGGCGCGTGCTCCTTCGAGGGCACACTCCGCAGCTCACGAACGGTGTCGTCCTGGCGAACGCCAGGACCCGTACCGCGTGATCTCTCGACAACGGTCGGCCGAACTACCGGACATCGATCCTCCGCCAAACTCCTCCCTGGGGTAATGGGTCTTGGCGTTCGCCAGGACGACGAGAGAGATTGCCCCTTAGCTTCTGTGGGACCGGGCTCGACTGGCCGCCCACCTTTTCTTGACATTTTGACAAGCCTCTGGGGGTCTTCTCACCGCCCCGATTTTGAGGCTAATAGGTCCCGAAAGCCGCCCCAAGCGGGCGCATTTTGCTGCTGTCGGGTCAAAAGCAGCCAAAAACAGCCATTTCCAACAAGAAAGCCCATCATGAAACGCGTCGACGCCCACGGATTGCAGATCGCCCCCGTCCTTTTCGATTTCATCGCCAAGGAAGCCGCCCCGAAAACCGGGATCGCGCCGGATGCGTTCTGGGCCGGGGTTGCAGGGATCATCAAGGACCTCGGGCCGAAGAACCGCGCGCTGCTGGCGGTCCGCGACGCGCTCCAGGCCAAGATCGACGACTGGCACCGCGCCCACAAGGGCAAGGCGTTCGACCTCGACGCCTATACCGCTTTCCTGAAGGAAATCGGCTATCTCGTCCCGGAGCCGGCGACGCAGAAGGTCGAGACCGCCAATGTCGACGAGGAAATCGGCAAGATCTGCGGCCCGCAGCTGGTCGTGCCGCTCACCAATGCGCGCTACGCGCTGAACGCGGCGAATGCGCGCTGGGGCTCGCTCTATGACGCCTTCTACGGCACCGACGCGATCCCGCACGATCCGTCCGAGAGCGGCAAGGGCTACAACAAGGCGCGCGGCGACAAAGTGATCGCCAAGGCCAAGGCGTTCCTCGACGCGGCCGTGCCGCTCGCGACCGGCAGCCACACCGACGTCACCGCCTATAGCGTCGTCGCGGGCCAACTCGCGGTGAAGCTGAAGAGCGGCAATGCCACCGCGCTGAAGAACGCCGCGCAGTTCGCCGGCTTCCAGGGCGACGCGGGGGCACCTTCCGCCGTGCTGCTCGTGAACAACGGCCTGCACGTCGAGGTGACGATCAACCGTGGCAGCGCGATCGGCAAAGACGATCCGGCTGGCGTCGCCGATATGGTGATGGAGGCCGCGGTCTCCACGATTCTCGACATGGAAGACTCGGTTGCGGCGGTCGACGCCGAAGACAAGGTGCTGGTCTACCGCAACACGCTCGGCCTGATGAACGGCACCTTGTCGGCAGATTTCGAGAAGGGCGGTAAGACGCTGACGCGCTCGCTCAACGCCGACCGCTCCTACAAGACGCCTGACGGCAAGGGCGAGGTCAAGCTGCACGGCCGCAGCCTGCTCCTGATGCGCAATTGCGGTCACCACATGTTCACCGACGCGGTGCTGGACGAAGCCGGCGAGGAAGTCCCCGAGGGCCTGCTCGATGCTGCCGTCTCCGGGCTTCTTGCCATTCACGACCTCAAGGGCAACTCCAAGGTCAAGAATAGCCGCACCGGCTCGGCCTATATCGTCAAGCCGAAGATGCACGGCCCGGACGAAGTCTCGTTCACCTGCGAGATTTTCGACCGCGTCGAGAAGATGTTGTCGCTGCCGGAGAACACGCTCAAGGTCGGCATCATGGACGAGGAGCGGCGCACCACCGTCAACCTCAAGGCCTGTATCCAGCGCGCCTCCAAGCGCATCATGTTCATCAACACCGGCTTCCTCGACCGCACCGGCGACGAGATCCACACCTCGATGGAAGCGGGCCCGATGATCCGCAAGAACGAGATGAAGGCGCAGGCCTGGATCAAGGCCTATGAGGACTGGAACGTCGACATGGGCCTGATCCACGGCTTGCCCGGCCATGCCCAGATCGGCAAAGGCATGTGGGCTGCCCCCGACAAGATGGCGGACATGCTGGCGCAGAAGATCGCGCATCCCCAGGCCGGCGCCACCACGGCGTGGGTGCCCTCGCCGACCGCGGCGACCCTGCACGCGCTGCATTATCACCAGGTCAACGTCATCGCGCGCCAGCAGGAGCTGACCAAGGGCGGGCCACGCGCCAAGCTCTCGGACATCCTCACCATTCCGGTGTCGAAGTCGAACTGGGCGCCCGATGACGTCAAGCAGGAGATCGACAACAACTGCCAGGGCATTTTGGGCTACGTCGTGCGCTGGATCGACCAGGGCGTTGGCTGCTCCAAGGTGCCCGACATCCATGATGTCGGCCTGATGGAAGACCGCGCGACACTGCGCATCTCCAGCCAGCATCTCGCCAACTGGCTGCACCAGGGCGTCATCACCGAAGCGCAGGTGATGGAATCCTTGAAGCGCATGGCCGTCGTCGTCGACAAGCAGAACGCGGGCGATGCGATCTACAAGCCGATGGCGCCCGCCTTCGACGGCGTCGCCTTCAAGGCCGCCTGCGACTTGATCTTCAAAGGCCGCGAGCAGCCGAACGGCTACACCGAGTACATCCTCACCGCCCGCCGCCGCGAAGCGAAGGCGCTGGGCTGATAGATCAGCTTACGCGACATCAAAGCCCCGGTGTGAACCGGGGCTTTTTTGCTGGGCATCCGGCCTGCGGCCACTTGGTCCCGCTAGAACACCGCGAGATATTTCAGCAGCGAGACGATGCCGATGATGATGACGATGACGCGCGCGATCTGCTTGGCGCGGCCGTCCATCGGCAGCATGTTGATCAGATACAGCACGAGAATGACGACGAGAAAGGTGACGAGTACGCCGACCAGCATCGCGAGGCCCCCTTCAGGCAAATTGCTAACGAGACCCTAACGCCTGTCTCGCGTCCAAGTTCCATCGACGCAACCTATTGCAACTTCTGGTAAATGCGTAATTCTACCGGCACACGGCCTGCCTAAAATTTTACCCTTTTCATTTCAGATGTCGAAACCGTGCGCTCCGCGCTGCGAACGGTATGTGATTGCCGATCCGCTCACACCCCATTGCTCTCGATTTTGCCCGGGCGTCGCGGCCGAACCTTGAAATGGGAATTGGGGAGACTTCGATGCTCAATCGCCTGACCGTGTCCGCGCTTCTGAAGGCCGTGATCGCGATCACGTCGATCTGCGTGGTGATCGCGCTGTCGCTCACCGCCTGGGACTCATGGAATCGTCTCAAGACCACGAACCGCATTTCGCAGATCGCCGATGCCTCCGCCGATCTGTTCAAGGCGATGCACAATCTACGCACCGACCGCTCGACCACCAACCGGCTGCTCAATTCGACCGAGCCGATGGATTCCGAGATCGAGAAATATCTGCGCGGGATCCGGGATGCCGAGATGCCTGCCATGGCGCACGCACTCGAGCTGCTCCCGACGATGGACTTCCCGCAATCCGGGACGATGGTGCCCGAGCTCGCGCGTCTCCACAAGTTGCTGACCGATGAGCAGAAGCAGTTCTGGGAGGACGTCGCCAAGCCGAAAGCGCAGCGCCGCGCCGGCCTGCCGAAGGAATACATGGAGACGACGCAGGGGCTGCTCGACACGCTCGACAAGCTCTCGAACGTGCTGGCCGCTGCCGTCAATCACCAGGATGCTGCGATCGATCAGTTGCTCGCGATCAAGCAGAACGCCTGGCTGCTCCGCAACACCGGCGGCGAAGCTTCGCTGATCATCTCGACCGGGCTCAGCGCCGGCCGTATCGCACCGGAAGCCCGCCTCGCCTACACCCAGTTCGTCGGCGGAACGGCCGCAGCGTGGAAGGCGGTGGAATTGTCGGCCTCGGGGATGCAGCTTCCGCCGGCGCTGTCATCCGCTCTGACCGCGGTCCAGAGCGCCTATTTCGATCCGCAATATCTGGCCCTTCGCGATCGCCTGGCGAATGCACTCACCGCGGGTGAAAAGGCCGAGATGACCGCCAATCAGTGGACGCCCGTCACGGTGGGCCGCCTGTCCGCCGCGGTGGCCGTGGCCGAGACCGCGCTCGACGCCGCCAGGAGCTACACGCAGGAACAGCGCTCCGCGGCGCAGCGTGCGCTGACCGTGCAGCTGGTGCTGCTGGCGCTCGCTATCGGCCTCGCCGTCGGCGCGAACGTGCTGATCAGCCGCCGCGTGATCATTCCGCTCAACATGATCCGCGACGCCATGCTCAAGGTCGCCGGCGGCGATCTCGCCGTCGACAGCGGCTATCTCGATCGCAACGACGAAATCGGTGCGCTCGCCGGCGCGCTGGAGACCTTCAAGCAGCAGGCCGCCGACAAGCTCAGGATCGAGGAGCATGAGCGCGAACGCAATGCAGGCGCTGCCGCCCGCCAGCGTGCCGTGGAAGCCTATGTCGGGGAGTTCGAAGGTGCGGTGCGCAAGACGCTGGGCGAGCTGAACGATGCGTCGGGGCGGATGCGCAAGACGTCGGGTGACCTGTCCGCCGTGTCGCGCCAGACCAACGACCGCGTGCAGATTGCCGGCAAGGCCTCCAGCGACGCCTCGATGAGCGTCGATAGCGTTGCGGCCGCTGCAGAAGAGCTCTCGGCCTCGATCAACGATATCAGCCAGCAGGCCGCGCATGCTGCCGGCATCGCCGGCCGCGCCGTCACGCAGGCACGCGAGACTGACGGCACGGTGCAGGGCCTGCAGAAGTCGGCCGGGCGCATCGGCGAGGTCGTCGGCCTGATCAACACCATCGCGGCGCAGACCAATCTGCTCGCGCTCAACGCCACCATCGAGGCCGCCCGCGCCGGCGAAGCTGGCCGCGGCTTTGCCGTGGTCGCCTCGGAGGTGAAGTCGCTGGCGAGCCAGACTGCGAAGGCGACGGAAGAGATCTCCGAACAGATCGCCGACATCCAGAAGGTCGCAGGCGATGCCATCCACGCGATCCAGACCATCGGCGGCATCATCGGCGAGGTCAACGAGGTCGCGACCGCGATCGCCGCGGCCGTGCAGGAGCAGGGTGCGGCCACGCAAGAAATCACCCGCAGCACGCAATTCGCGGCGCAGGGCACCCGCAATGTCTCCGACAACATCACCGGCGTGAAGGCCGATGCGGATGCCGCAGCCGCGGCGGCCGACAATGTGAAAAGCGCCTCCGAGATGCTGGAATCCCAGAGCAACCAGCTCGGCCACGAGGTCTCCGACTTCCTCGGCAGGATCCGCGCAGCGTAAGCCGCGCTACTCCTTCGCGACCACCGGCACCTGGCGGAACTTGGCGCGCATCTTCTCCGGGAGCGGCGAGAAGTTCATCGCGACGCCGCGGCGGTCGTTGGCGTTGCGGTTGGCGACGACCAGGCCGTCGCTACCCGCAACGATGTCGCCCTTGCGCAGGGTCGGGTCGTCCTCGATCTTGACCTGCGCAAGCCCGACGGGATCCTTGCCATTGCAAGTGCAGCCCGCGACAATCTCATTGCGATAGCGGAAGGCATTGGGCAGGTCGGAATAGGACTTGCCCTTGTCCGTGGTGGCATCGTCGATATCGTTGCCATAGACCAGGGACGTCTCTGAAGCCGGGCAGAAGCTCTTGCAGGATTGTGCCTTGCTTTCGGCATCCGCACCTTGCGCCGGGAAATAGCGGCCATCGCAGCCGCGCACGCAATAGGCCGTGCCGCCGCCGTAGGAGGCGCGCTGGCGCGGCGCATCATAACGCGGCATGTCGTCGCTCGGGGAGGGTACGCGAATCTCCGGCGGCGGCCGCATGCGGAAGCCGCCGAACAGCGCCGAGAAGAAATCTTCCGCATGCGCTGCAGGCGTCAGCGTCAGGCCGAGGGAAGCGATCGTGACGAACGCGGCCGTCCCCCCAGCCAGCTTGCTGATCGAACGTCTCATCATGTGACCTCGCTTCAACTCTTAGTCCACTGTCGACGACGGGATGTTCAGCGCCTGGCGTCCCGAGGGCGACGTCGTCACCGCCGGTCGCTTGCGCACCGGATCACCGCCGCGCGCCATCAGCGGCGCGTTCTTCGGCAGCACCACGACCTTGGCGCCGACGCTGACGCGGCTGAACAGGTCAGTGACATCCTCATTGGTGAGGCGGATGCAGCCGGACGAAACGAACTTGCCGATCGTGGTAGGATCGTTGGTGCCGTGGATGCGGTATTCGCTGGAGCCGAGATACATCGCGCGCGCACCAAGCGGATTGCCCGGGCCGCCTGCGACAAAGCGCGGCAGATAAGGCTGGCGCGCGATCATCTCTGCCGGGGGATGCCAATCCGGCCATTCGGCCTTGCGGCTGATGCTCTGCACGCCCGACCAGGTGAATCCCTCGCGGCCGACGCCGACGCCGTAGCGCATCGCGCGCCCGTTACCGAGCACGTAATAGAGATAGGTGTTGGCGGTATCGATGACGATGGTGCCGGCGGGCTCATTGCGGTCGAAGCTCACGACCTGCCGGCGCAGCCGATCGGGCAGCACGGCATCTTCGTCGGTGGCCTCGGGCGCCTCACTGGCATAGCCCTGCGAAATAATGGTCTGGTCCTGAGGATAGGTCTGCGGCTGTAGCGGCGCATAGCCAAATGTCTGCGCGTGAGCCGCGAATGGCACGGTCAGCAAAGCTGTCGCGAAGGCACAAGCGGTGACGACGCGCGGCGAGAAGCTGCGACGGACGACGGAGAACTTTGTCATGTGCTGCCCCGTTGGATGTGTGCATCTGGGTGATGCTGCTGGCCGGTAAACGCTGGAGCGCCGACTCAAGTTCCGCCGCCATCTGCGGCGGACGTGTCACAGTCAAGCGAGCGCAACTTCACGAAGCCGCGATGGAACCCCGGCACCCCACGCGCGTTCTCCTGTGAGCAATGGGCGCGCGGAGGCTTCCGTGCGGGGAGAGATATTGTGCGCGTCCTTCCCAGTGAACGTCTGGTTTCCGGCAACGACGAGAGTTCTCCGCTTCCCGACAGCCGCGCCGAGCTGCCGCCGGTGATCCGCCGCACCGAATTTGTCGCCTTTGCGCTGGCCGGCTTGCTTTTGATCGCAATCGTCGCCGTGCTCTATGTCGCCAAGGCGTTTTTCCTGCCTGTCGTGATGGCCATGGTCGCCGGCACCATGCTGTCGCCGGCCGCCACCTTCCTGGAAAAGCGGCGCGTGCCGCGCGCGATCGGCGCCGTCCTCATCGTCATTTCGGTCACCGCGTTGGTTACCTTCGTGGTCGCACTGATCGCCGCACCCGCCATGGAATGGAGCTCACGCTTGCCGGAGCTTGGGGCGCAGCTGAAAGACAAGCTTCACGTCTTCGACCGGCCGCTTGCGCTGTGGCGCGAGCTGCAGACCATGATCGGCGGCTCCGAGGGACTGCCAGGCTTCCAGCTTCCCAAATTCGATTGGGTGCAGCCGACGCTGGAATTCCTGTCGCCGACTTTCGCCGAATTCCTGCTGTTCTTCGCCACCCTGATCCTGTTCATCGCAAGCTGGCGGGATTTGCGACGCGCCTTGATCATGACGTTCGGTGAGCGCGACGCGCGGCTGCGCACCTTGCGAATCCTGAACGAGATCGAGGTCCATCTCGGCAACTATCTGCTGACCGTGACCGTGATCAATATCGGCGTCGGGATCGCGACAGGCATCGTGTGCGCCGTCACCAGGATGCCAAATCCGGCCGGGCTCGGCGCGCTTGCGGCTGCGCTCAACTTCATTCCCATCATCGGTCCGGTTGCGATGTTCGTCATCCTGGCCATCGTCGGTGTCGTGGCCTTCCCGACCCTCGGCAGCGGCCTGGTTGCCGCAATCGCCTTCGGCGGTATCACCTTCCTGGAGGGACATTTCGTCACGCCGACCATCATAGGTCGCAGGCTGGCGCTGAATGCGCTGGCGGTCTTCATCGCCCTGGCCTTCTGGACATGGCTGTGGGGGCCGATGGGCGCGTTTCTGTCCTCACCGTTGCTGATCGTCGGGCTGATCCTGAAGGAGCATCTGCTGCCGGAGAACTCGCCGCAGCTTCCGCAGTCGTGAGGCCGCCGCGAACGGAACTTCCCCGAAGACGAAGCGTTTTCCGGCTATCTCCGCCGACAGTTTTTGGAGCCCCTTGATGTCAATGACCAATGGCGAAGCTGGGTCGAGAGACTGGATCGACAAAGCCACCGCAGAACGCCTCGAGAAGGATGTAGCAGCCGTGAAAAGCGATATCGCCGCCCTCACCGATCAGATCACCGACGCCCTCAACACCTTCGCCAACGCCACGGGCAAGCAGGCCCGTCGCGGCTACAAGCAAGCGCGCGACAACATGGATTCAACGCTCGACGATTTCTCGGAGCGCGGCAGCGCGATGATGGACGCGGCGCAGGATGCCTATGGCTCGATCGAAGAGACGCTGGAAGACGCGATCACGCAGCGGCCGCTCGCGACCGTCGGTGTCGCGCTCGGCATCGGCTTCCTGATCGGCTTCGCCTGGCGTCGGTGAGAAGGCACTGTTCTTGGGAGTACGGCAGCGCTTCGGCGCTGCCAACGTCGGCTTGTGATGATGCGGCTTGCGGGAATTTGAGGAGCTAGGCCATGTTTCAGCGTATTCTCGACGGCATCAGTGCCTCCACCGGCACGACTGTCCGTCTGACTTCGCTGGCAGCGGGCGCGGCCTTCGCCCTGTTCATCGCCACTTGCTTCCTGTGCGCGGCGGCCTTCATCTCGGTGCTGCAGAAATATGGCCCAGTGCAGGCCTGCCTCGCAGGTGCCGGCGTGTTCTTTCTGCTGACCCTGACCGCTGCCGTGAGCTATTGGGCCTACAAGCGGGAATTGCGTCGCGAGGCGCGTATTGCGGCCGAGCGCGCCGCGAAGGCTGCCCCGAGCATGCTCGCCGATCCCATGCTGATCGCCACCGGGCTGCAGATCGTCCGCGCCATCGGAGTCAAACGGCTCCTGCCGATCCTGGCGATCGGAGGCGTTGCGCTTGGAATCATGGCAAGCCGCGTCGGTGTCCCCGACGAGGCGCCGCCAGAACCTGCCGAATAGGACCGCAGTGCGCGAAGATAGGTCGGCAACGCGTTAAGAAAGTTGCGCCGATGACCGGGCAGGCACGCTCACGCCAGCTCGACGGCCCACGTCTGCGCAATATTTCATCATAGGCAGATAATCCGAGTGCCTTCACGGAATCGCTACTCGGACAGGCAGGCGGTTGCCGTTAAAAGCATCGCCCTGATTCCACATGAAATATTAGCAATGAAGCCGTCCGTCAAGGCGAACCTCGCCGCATATCATCACGACGCCAGGCTCTATTTGACGCTCGGCATTGCCAACTGGTCGGTGTTCGTCGACCACATCCCGAATAATGTCGTCAACCTGCTGACGCTGCGCAATTTCGGCTTCAGCGGCGCCGCTGATTTGTTCGTGTTCGTGGTGGGCTATGGCGTTGCCATCATCCACGGCAGGATGGCGTTGGAGCGCGGCTATGTCGTCGCGGCAACCCGCATCTTCCGCCGCGTCTGGCGGCTCTATGCCGCCTATGTCGTGCTGTTCGTGATCTACATCGACACCATCGCTTACGTCGCCTCGCAATCGATGGCGCCGGAGATCATCAGCGAGTACAACATCTCGGGAATTCTCGAGCATCCGCTGCGCATCCTGGTCCAAGGATTGGTGCTCCAGGAAGAGCCACTCAACCTCGACCTTCTGCAGCTGATGATTCCGCTGATGGCGTTCTTCCCCCTGGCCTTGTGGGGGCTGCTGCGACGTCCGAACCTGACTCTGGCGGCGTCAGTCGCGTTGTATCTCGCCGCGCGCTGGTTCGGCTGGACCTTTCACGCCTATCCCGACCTGGAATGGACATTCAATCCGTTGTGCTGGCAGATGCTAATGGTGCTGGGCGGCTGGTTCGCCGTTACCGGTGCGTCGGGTCATACGCTTCACAGGATCGCCTGGCTTCGCATCCTCGCCGGCACCTACCTCGTGCTCGCGATGGCCATCACCTTGATGCGCCATTCGCCTGCGCTGTCCACCTATTTGCCTGACATCGTGCTCAACGGCATCTGGCCGACCGACAAGGAAAATCTCGCGCCCTATCGCGTGATCCATTTCCTCGCGCTCGCCTTCCTTGCGACCCATCTGATTCCGTCTGACCATCCCGGGCTGCAATGGAGGTCGCTCAAGATGGTGATCAAATGCGGCGAGGAATGGCTTGCCGTGTTCTGCATCGGCGTATTCCTGTCGTTCGCCGGCCATCTCATCCTGATCACCGGCGCCAATCTGGTCGCGATGCAGATCGGAGTGAGCCTGGCCGGCTTCGCCGTGATGACGGTAGTGGCCTATTATATCTCCTGGTCGAAGCGCCAGGACGAGCCGGCTGCCTTGCGGCAACGGGCCTGATCATCGATCGATTTTGCTAGGCCAGAGACCTCCGCTGCGCTATGCGGGATGAGGTGGCGGCTTGCGGGAATGGCGGCCTCTGCGCAAGGAGAGACCGGCTGGTCATGGCAAAAGACGCGAGCGATGCGACCGAGGGTGCGCCCCGGCGCGGCCGGCCCCGCTCGATCGAAACCACCAACGCCATCCTCGAAAGCGCCTATGCGCTGATGGCCACGACCGGCCTTGCCACGACCACGATCGATGCCGTGGCGCGCCACTCCAATGTCTCCAAGATGACCATCTACAAATGGTGGCCGTCGCGGGAGGCGCTGCTGATCGACGCCTTCCTGCATCACGCCGCCCAGATGCTGCCGCTGCCGCCGGCGAGCGCCGGCACGGCCGCCATGCGCGCGCGCCGCCATGCCGTGGCCTATGCCGAGGCCCTGCAGGGCGAGTTCGGCAAGGTGCAGCTCGCCGTGATCTCCGAATGCATCTCCAAGACCGGCTCGGCGGAGCTGTTCTATGCTCGCTACCTGCAATTCCGCCGCGACGCGTTGGTGGAGATGATCGCGACCGGTCAGCGCGACGGCAGCATTCTCGCCGAAGCGCCGGCGGAAGACCTCTACGACGCCATCTATGGCAGCCTGTTCTACCGCTACGTCTTCGGCATCGCGCCGATCACGCCTGGATATGCGCGGTCCCTGGTCGACCTGGTCTTGCGGCCGAAAGGCTGAAGCCGGCGCAGGATACGGCACGTCTCACGCCACTTTCGACAGGAGCATCGTCTCATCATGATCAAGCGCATCTTGCCCTACGAAGGGTTGCTCCACGAGGTGGTCGAGCACGGCGGCGTTCTCTACATCGGCGGAATCGTCCCCGAGGACGCCAGCCTCGACATGTTGGGTCAGGCAAACGATGTGCTTGGGCAGCTGTCGCGTCTGCTCGAAACGCTCGGATCCGACATGGCCAACGTCCTGCAGGTGACCATCTTCATGACCGATCTCGGCGAGAAGGCTGCGTTCAACGCGGCCTGGAAGGCGCACTTTGCGGGAGCTCATTTGCCGGCGCGTGCCGCCGTCGGCGTCGCCGATCTCGGCCCAAGCGTCAAGCTCGAGATGACCGCCATCGCGGCTCGCGCGAGCGCCGCCTGACGCGCGGGCGACAAGCCTGCTTCCAGCCTACTTCGGCGGCCGCACCGGTGCGGATATCTTGTCCGTGCGATCGCGCTCGGTCATGTCGACGACCGTCTCCATCGGCGCAGTCAGCTCGTAGACATAGGAGACGTCGGTAAAGTAGCGCTTGGCGTTACCGCCGAGCGCTTCGGGAGCGACGCGGTCGAGCAGGATCAGGCCGAAATCCGAATCCGGGCGACGCGTCGCCTCGCTGGTGTTGAACTCCTCCCAGCGGAAATGAAACACGGTCTCGGGCTCCTCGCCCGTCACCGTCCAGTTCGCGGTGATGTGCGGATGCTTGCCGACCAGCGACAGGCCTTCGTCCGAGTGCGAGGCGAGCTCGAAGAACAGCAGTGACAGGCTTTGCGCGGCGCGAGCGCTGACGGCGATGTCAGGTCCGCTGACGGCGATGCGGTCGGCGTGCGGAATCGCGCGCGCCTCGAACAAGCCCTTCAGCTTGACGCCCTGCCACTGGCTCTCGCTGAGCAGCGAGACCACGTTGGACATGGCGTGGATGCGGCCGATCAACAGCTCGCGGGCGACGTCGATGTCGGAGCCATGGCGCAGCGTGCGCGTCACGATCGACTGGATCACCGCCAGGATGTTCTTCACGCGGTGATTCAGCTCGTCGATGACAGCCGTCAGCCGCCGCTCGAAGCCGATCCGTACCTGGATTTCGCGGCTGAGCCTCAAGTTGTTGTAGGCGACGTAGCCGAACAGGCCGCACACCATCGCGGTGATGGCGAAGCCGATCGCCGCCACGATGATCGCGGTCTGCTCGGCGCGCCGCGCCGAATTGGTCTTGGCGTAATAGCCGAGCTGCCAGTCGCGGCCGCCGAAGGAGACGGTGCGTGTTGCCGATGGCGCCGGCCCGTCCGACGCCATGCGCGTGGAGACGACGCCCTGATCGTTGGCAACGAGCTCACTACCTTCCTTGCGCGGATCCTTCAATGCGACCGAGAACAACGATAAATCGTCATTGGTCAGCATCAGCGAGGCCAGCTCGTACGAAAACGTGATGAAGCCGACCGGCTCGGTCGCCCCCTCGGGAATGACGGGCGCGGCCACGATGATGCCGATCGGCCCTTTGCCGCTCAACAGCGGGATCGGGTCTGAGGCCACCGACCGCTTCTCGATCCTGGCCCGGGTCAGCATCGCGTTGCGAACAGGATCCTGGTCGTAGCTGCGGCCCGGCAGCGTTTTGGTCTCGTCGCTGCGCGGCTCGAGGTCCATGAGCACGTCGATCGGCTGGGTCAGGCTTGCCGGGTCGATCGGCTGGTCGTTGTAGTCACGGATCTGCGGCTTCGGGAAGCCGGCGGCTGCAATCGCGTTCTGCGCCGCGGCGAGCTCGCTTGGCCGAAGCCGCGCAACCCAGCCGGCCACCACGAAGTCGGTTTTGAAAGCGTAGATCGCGGAGCGCAGCGGCTCCAGCATGTTGGGCTTCAGCACCGATGGCGCGCGGAACAGACCTGAGGCGACACGCGCCAGCAGCTCACGCTCGGTTGAACGTTCCTGGACGAGGCTCGCATGAACGTCGATCGCGCGCGCCAGCGCGATCCGGTCCAGCGCCAGTTCCTGATCGTGGACACGATAGGCCGCCAGCCCTGAGAGCAAGGCTCCGAGCAGAGCAATGAAGCCGATGATGAAACCCAGCCGGACCACGCGGACTACTCAGGCGAAGGCAGGAGGTCGGCAATAAACACGGAGCATATGAACGCCGCTCGAACGGCCATGTGCCGAAACAGGGTGGACCCCAGTGGCGGGGATAATGACGGAGGAGACATCTGTACGCAACTTGGGTCCCCCAAAAAGCTTAATCCGCCCGGCCGATCGTCTGGCCAATAGCGGCTTTGCCCGGGCACCGGAGGTAGATAATCGCCGTGTCCGAAATTTGTTCCGCAAACGCGGATTTGCCTCAGGCGTTAACGGCGGAAAATGCCTGCGCCATGTCGCCGCGGCCCATCAGCCCGTCCGCTTCAATCCACCCTTGGTCTCGATGAAGCCGACGATGCGGTCGAGCCCCTCGCTCTTCTTCAGATTGGTCATGACAAAGGGGCGCTCGCCGCGCATCCGCCTGGCGTCCGTGTCCATCTTCTCAAGCGACGCACCGACGTGGGGCGCGAGGTCGATCTTGTTGATGACCAGGAGGTCTGAACGGGTAATGCCTGGGCCGCCCTTGGACGGGATCTTGTCGCCGGCGGCAACGTCGATCACGTAGATGGTGAGGTCGGCAAGCTCCGGGGAAAAAGTCGCAGCGAGATTGTCGCCGCCGGATTCGATCAGCACGAGATCGAGGCCGGGGAATTTGGCGCGCATGTCCGCGACCGCCGCGAGGTTCATCGAGGCGTCCTCGCGGATCGCGGTATGCGGGCAGCCACCGGTCTCGACGCCGGCGATGCGATCCGGCGTCAGCGAACCCGAGCGAACAAGGAATTCCGCATCCCATTTGGTGTAAATGTCGTTCGTGATCGCTGCGATGTCGTATCGCTCGCGCATGGTCTTGCAGAGCAGATCCATCAGCGCGGTCTTGCCCGATCCGACGGGACCGCCGACGCCGACACGCAAGGGGCCGTGAGAAGTTGCCATGGATTTTTCCTATCGTCGTCCTGGCGAAAGCCAGGACCCGTTACCACCGAATTCCGTTGTTGCGGCAAGTTGGAGCCACATCCTTACATAACCAAAAGCATTTGTGGTTATGGGTCCCGGCCTTCGCCGGGACGACGATGGGGTGGCATCGTGCCTCACGAGCGAAACAGCCGCGTATACTGCGTCTCGTGCCGCAGGCTGGCGAGATCGGCGCGGAAGGTGGCGCTGCCGAGATCGTCCAGTGTCGCATTCAGCGCTCGATTGGCCGTTACAGCGACCGCGGCTTCCAATTTCACCAGCACGCGCTGGCTGTCGGTCTGGCCGAGCGGAATCAGCCGGCTCGCCGCGGAAATCCAGTTCGAGACCAGCGCATGCAGGAAAGCGTGCAGCGTCGGCGCAAGTGGCACGCCGTGCGCCGCAGCGACCACGCCGACCGCGACGGGATAGACCAGTGGCGTGCGGCATGCCGTGACGATGGCATCCAGGCCATCCGTATCCCAGGCGGCGCGGGAAATATCGATGAAGGCGCGGCCCTGCGATGTCGTCTCGAGCTGCCGCTCGCGCGACGGCACGAAGGCGGCGGCAAGCTCGGCGATGTCGCTCAAGGAAGCGTCTTCGCCAGCCTCGGCGGCACGATAGGCCTGGACCAGAAAGGTCGCATCGCAAAAGCCCGAACCATCGCTGAGCATCGCATCGAGCCAGTCGGCAAGCGTCGCGATATCGGTGATATCTCCCGCTTCGACCGCCCATTCGATGCCGCTGGAATAGGAGAAGCCGCCGACGGGAAACGCCGGCGAAAGCCAGGTCATCAGCCGGTAGAGCGCCGCGGCCTCGCGTTCGGCGAGGTCGCCCGCGCCGACAGGCTCATTTGTGGTCATGAGCATGCTTGTGGCCGTGACGATGGTCGGGGTGGTCGCAATGCTCGTCGTGGTGATGGTGATGATCGTGCCCATGGTCATGCGCGGAATGATCATGATCGTGGCCGTGATGATCATGGCCATGATCGTGATGAGCGTGTTCATCATGGCCGTGCGCATGACCGGCATCTGCGTAAGCGCCGCCTTCGGGATCGAACGGCGCCTCGATCTCGACCACCTTAGCGCCCAGCCCTTTCACCATCGCCTCGATGACGTGATCACGGCGAATGCGCAAGGCTTTGGTCATGAGCTGCGTCGGCAGATGGCGATTTCCGAGATGCCAGGCGACGCGGATGAGATGTTGCGGATCGCGGCCGCGGATCTCGAGCAGCGGCTCGGGCGCCGCTACCACTTCGACGAGCCTTCCGTCCTCCAGCACCAGCGCATCGCCGCCGCGCAGCGCAACCGCATTCTCCAGGTCGAGCAGGAATTCGAGGCCCCGCGTCCCCGTCATCGCCATGCGGCGGCGATGCCGATCGTCGAAATCGAGCACGACCGTATCCGCCGGCGTTTCCGTGAAGCGGTGCTGTCCCTTAATCTGCGTCGCCCGGATCATGCGGTGTTACCTCGTCTCGACCTTCTCGGGCGTGATGTATTCGATCTTCGGCGGCGCCGTGAAGCATTTCACCGCGACCCGTCCGAACGTCTTCATGTGCTCCTGCGTCCGATGCGGCCCCAGCGCCTCCATGTTCTCCCATTGCTCGACGAATACCATCTTGGTGGGATCGGTGACGCTCTCATGCAGATCGTAGGCGATATTGCCGGGCTCCTTCCGCGTCTCCTTGATGCAGGCAATGGCGGCTGCGATGAATTCGGCGCGGGTTTCGGGCTTGATGGTCAAGGTGGCAACGACGTAGATCACGAGAAATCCTCCCGGCTTTTCTTCTATGGGTTCAATACCGGGCGGGACATTAGACCAGCCCGGATCGAACGCAAAACCGGAAAAGGCGCCCCGGACATGCGTTGAGGCGCTATTTCAGTACATGAAATATCGCTGTGCCATCGGCAGCACCTCGGCGGGCGGACAGGTCAGCAGCTCGCCATCGGCGCGCACCTCATAGGTCTCCGGATCGACCTCGATGTTTGGCGTGGCGTCGTTGTGGATCATGCTCTTCTTCGAGATCTTGCTGCGGGTGTTCTGGACCGCATAGAGCTTCTTCTCGATGCCGAGCTTTCGCGCGAGACCGCCCGTGATGGCCGCCTTTGAAGTAAACACCACCGAGGAAGCCGTCCGCGCCCGGCCGAAGGCACCGAACATCGGCTGGTAATGCACCGGCTGCGGCGTCGGAATTGAAGCATTGGGATCGCCCATGGGCGCGGCGACGATGGTACCGCCCTTGACGATGCAATCGGGCTTGACACCGAAGAAGGCCGGCGACCACAGCACGAGATCGGCAAGCTTGCCCTTCTCCACCGAGCCGATCAGCTTCGACACGCCATGCGCGATCGCGGGGTTGATCGTGTACTTGGCGATGTAGCGCTTGACGCGGAAATTGTCGCTGTCCTTGCCCTTGTCCTGCGGTAGCGATCCGCGCTGCTTCTTCATCTTGTCGGCAGTCTGCCAGGTCCGGATGATGACCTCGCCGAGACGGCCCATCGCCTGCGAGTCCGAGGACATCATCGAGAGCGCGCCGAGATCGTGCAGGATGTCCTCGGCCGCGATGGTCTCCTTGCGGATGCGGCTTTCCGCGAACGCCAGATCTTCCGCGATCGAGGGATCGAGGTGGTGGCACACCATCAGCATGTCCAGATGCTCGTCGATGGTGTTGCGGGTGAAAGGCCGCGTCGGATTGGTCGAGGACGGCAGCACGTTCTTCAGGCCCGCGACCTTAATGATATCAGGCGCGTGACCGCCGCCGGCACCTTCGGTGTGGAAGGCGTGGATGGTGCGGCCCTTGAAGGCCTTGATGGTGTCCTCGACGAATCCCGACTCGTTCAGCGTGTCGGAGTGCAGCATGACCTGAATGTCGTGGTCATCGGCCACCGACAGGCAATTGTCGATCGCCGCCGGTGTCGTGCCCCAATCTTCATGCAGCTTCAGCGCACAGGCGCCGGCCTTGATCATCTCGACGAGCGCCGCAGGCCGCGAGGCATTGCCCTTACCGGAAATGCCGAGGTTGACGGGGAAAGCATCGAACGACTGGATCATCCGGCCCATATGCCAAGGGCCGGGCGTGCAGGTGGTGGCGAAGGTGCCATGCGAGGGACCGGTGCCGCCACCGAGCATCGAGGTGACGCCTGACATCAGCGCGTGCTCGATCTGCTGCGGGCAGATGAAATGGATGTGGCTGTCGAAACCGCCCGCGGTGAGGATCTTGCCCTCACCCGCGATCACGTCGGTGCCGGGGCCGATGATGATGGTGACGCCCGGCTGAATGTCGGGATTGCCGGCCTTGCCGATGCCTGCAATCATGCCGTCCTTGATGGCGACGTCGGCCTTCACGATGCCCCAGTGATCGACGATCAGCGCGTTGGTGATGACAGTGTCGGCTGCGCCCTGCTTGTTGGTGACCTGCGACTGGCCCATGCCGTCGCGGATCACCTTGCCGCCGCCGAACTTCACCTCTTCGCCGTAAATGGTGAAATCCTTCTCGACCTCGATGATGAGATCGGTGTCGGCCAGCCGCACCTTGTCGCCGGTGGTCGGACCGAACATGTCGGCATAGACGGAACGCTTTATTTTGACGGACATCACAAGCCCCGTTTGCGATTGAATTCCAGTTCAGTGCTCACAGCGAAGACCTCGCCTTTTGCACCATGTCGTCGAATGTCGTGTCGAGCCATGGGTTGCCGCCGCGGCAGCCGGCGACGACCTGCTCGGCCCAGCCGGTGTAGTCGGCGAGGTCGTCGCGTTCTTCCGCGGTCGGATTGGAATGAATGCGTGCGCCGATATTGCTGACCTTGTCGGCAATCTTGATCAGCTTTGCGCCTGCCGATTTCTTCGGCCCGTGGACCACCTGCAGGCGCCGCCGCTCGGCCTTCGACAGGCTCATGTCGTCGGTACACTCGACAACGAGCGAGGCAACACGCTGGGAGAATCTTTCCGCGAGCTCTTCTCGGGTGGTCTCGGTGTCTTCGATCGTGTCGTGCAGCCAGCCAGCCGCGACGAGTTCGGCATCGGCGCCATCCGTCGCGACTGCAAGCAGGTGCGCGACCTCTGCAAGATGGTTGATGTAGGGCTCATTCCCCCGCCCCTTGCGCGCCATGCCGTTGTGCCGGCGCGCGGCCAGCTCAGCAGCTTCGGAAACGAGGCGGACCGGGGCAATCACGACAACACTCCTTGTCAGTGCAGCGCCGGCAGCAAGCCGCGGGTCTTGAACATTTCGTCGAGCTTCACCTGTGCAAGCCGGTACCCTGCCTTGCGGCGCCGCTCGATGCCCGCGGCGGAAAAATCGCGAAAGGCTCCAGAATCCTCGGCCTCCTCCGACACGCCGGCCGCCCTGACGAGGTCGGAATCGGCAAGATCGATGTTGGTGATCGCACCCAGCGTCTTGAAACGCTGCGCCTGCGTCACCCGCCTGTCGAGGTCCGGCGTCCGCGCCGCTTCGGGAACGGCTGCGGACAACGCCTCGATGGTCTGAAGCAGCTCGTTGATGACAGCGGCATTGGCGCCATCCTGGCGAAGCCGATTGCCATAGCGCAGCTCGCTGAGGCGGTCATTCACCTCGATCATGTTCTTGGGCGCAGCCCGCTTGTTGCGAAAGAGGTTCATCACCACGAGAATGCGATCGACATCCGTCGCCCCCGAAAACGCCTCGATGGCATCGCCGAGCGGCGTATTGTCGACGATACCGCCGTCCCAGAACTTCCTGTCACCAATCGGCGTCGCCGGAAATCCAGGGGGAAGGCTGCCACTGGCGAGGACGTGTTGCGGCTTGATCTCGCCCTGCTGCTCGCCCTCACGCGGATGGTTGCGGAAGCGCGTCAATTCGCCGGAGGACAAATCGACCGCAGTCACGACGAAGACCGTTGGGCTGGCATTCAGCGCGGCGAAATCCACGTGGTTCTTCAGCGTCTCGAGCATGGGCGAGGTATCGTAGAAATTCCTCCAGCTGAGGACGTCCCAGTAGTCGTAACGCGGCTTGTAGAAGCCGTGGACGCCGAACAGGGCGAAATCCTGCTCCGGGATGCCCCACCAATAGTTGCACGGCTCCAGCGCAAGCTCGGACCAAAGCTCCTTCAAACGCCGTCTGGCGTCAGCCCGGTCAGCGGCACCAACGACACAGGCGGCGTTGATCGCGCCGATGGACACACCGGTGACCGCGACCAGCCTGACAGCCCGACCCGCTCGATCGATGTCGTCCATCAATTCCAGCAGCGCCTCGATCGCACCGAACTCATAGGCGCCGAGCGCGCCGCCGCCCTGGAGCACGAGTCCGATCTCGACCTTGTCCTTGGCGAGCGTATCCATGGCGGATCTTTCTATGGATTCCCTGCCTACAGCTTCCCCATCACGTCGCCACGAAAACCGTAGATCGTCTTCTTGCCCGCGAGCGCAACGAGCTGAATGTCGCGGGTCTGGCCGGGCTCGAAGCGGACGGCGGTGCCGGCGGCGATGTCGAGGCGCATGCCGCGGGACTTCTTGCGGTCGAATTTCAGCGCCGGGTTGGTTTCGAAGAAATGATAGTGCGAGCCGACCTGGATCGGGCGGTCGCCGGTGTTGGCCACCGTCAGCGTCACCGTCTTGCGGCCGGCATTAAGCTCGATCTCGCCGTCCTGGATGAAGAGTTCGCCGGGAATCATGTCTGTCCTCTCCTCGTCATTCCGGGGCTCGCGCAGCGAGAACCCGGAATCTCAATCAACTGTCTCTGGATTCCGGGGTCGCCCTTCGGGCGCCCCGGAATGACGAATTAGATTACCTGATCGGTTCGTGCACCGTGACGAGCTTGGTGCCATCGGGGAACGTCGCCTCGACCTGGATGTCGTGGATCATCTCGGGGATGCCGGGCATGACCTGGTCGCGCGTCAGCACCTGCGCGCCCGATTGCATCAACTCGGCGACAGTGCGGCCGTCGCGCGCACCTTCGAGGATGAAATCGGAGATGATCGCAATCGCCTCGGGGTGGTTGAGCTTGACGCCGCGGTCCAGCCTGCGGCGCGCCACAATGGCGGCCATCGAGATCAGAAGCTTGTCCTTTTCGCGGGGAGACAGGTTCATGAAGAATCTCTTCCGTTCAACTCGTCAATTCAGCCAGAGCCGCGGCAAGACCGCACCGGTGCGCGCCAGCACGGCCATCATGTCGGCACGCAAACGCGCCGCATCTTGGGCACAGAACCGCGCCATTGCAAAGCCATTCCACGCGGATATCCCGACCTCGCCGGCGAAAGAGTCCGACGCCTCACGGAGGCGTTCGACCAGTGCCTCGTCGCCGGGCACGATCAAGGCCGTGCCGATCGCAGCAGCGCCCTTCGCGACCGCCAGTCGCGCCAGTTTCGCACCGATATCACCGTCGAGCCTGACGGTCTCGGCAAAGACCAGCTTGCCGCCGCGGCGAAGCCGCCAGCGATCGACGAATTCGCCCTGCTCCATGCGCTCGCCCATGGCGGTCCGACCGAAGACGACAATCTCACACAGCAGCAGCGAGGCGGCCTCAGCGAGCTCGATGTCGAAGCGGCGATGGACCCGCGCGCGGTCGAACAAGATCGTCTCCTGGGGCAGCCAGGACAGATGCGCACCGGCGCCAACCTTCAAGGAAATGTTGAGCTGCGCCGCCGCGCCCGGCGCGCGATAGACTTTCTCGGCGGCGGCGGTGGTCAGTGTCAGGCGCGAGTTATCTGCGGCCGATATCTCGATATCGAACCGATCACCGCCGGCAACGCCGCCGGCCGTGTTGACGAACACTCCGGACAGGCCGTCATCCTCCGGCGAGGGAAAACGCACGCGGAGCGAGCCGGATTCATACAAAGCGCCGCGGCGCGTCACGCCATCGCGGGCGTGCACATCGAAGCTGACGGCGCCACGGGCGCGATTGGCTTCGAACACCGAAGATGTCGCCAAAGATGTGACCAAGGCGTCGCTCCACATCCGTCTCCCCCAGCCGGCCGCGGCAGGCATTCCTGAGCCTACAATGTCCCGGCTTACAGCGCCATCTGGCGGCTGATCTCGCTTGGGTCGAGATTGGAGCGATCGCAGGTGAACTTCACGGCACCGCGATCCATCACCGCAAAGCTGTCGCCGAGTTCGCAGGCAAAATCGAGATATTGTTCGACCAGCACGATGGCGATGTTGCCGAGGTTGCGCAAGTACGAGATCGCCCTGCCGATGTCCTTGATGATCGAGGGCTGGATGCCCTCGGTCGGCTCGTCGAGCAGCAGCAGCTTTGGCCGCATCACCAGCGCGCGCCCGATCGCGAGCTGCTGCTGCTGGCCGCCCGAGAGATCGCCGCCGCGCCGGCCGAGCATGGACTGCAGCACCGGAAACAGCGAGAACACGTCATCAGGAATGTTCTTGTCCTGGCGTTTGAGCGGGCCGAAGCCGGTCTTGAGGTTCTCCTCGACCGTCAGCAGCGGAAAGATTTCACGGCCCTGCGGCACGAAGCCGATGCCTTTGCGCGCCCGCTCATATGGCTTCAAGCCGGTAATGTCGCTGCCGTCGAACAGGATCGCGCCCGAGGAGATGGGATACTGCCCGACCATGGCGCGGAGCAGCGAGGTTTTGCCGACGCCGTTGCGTCCGAGCACGCAGGTCACCTTGCCCGGCTCGGCCGCGATCGAGACGCCGCGCAAGGCCTGCGCCGCGCCGTAGAACAGGTTGATGTTCTTGACCTCAAGCATGGCTCAGCGTCCCAGATAGACTTCGATGACCCGCTCGTTGGACGAGACTTGGTCGATGGTTCCTTCGGCAAGCACGGTGCCCTCATGCAGACAGGTGACCTTGACCCCGAGTTCGCGCACGAACGTCATGTCGTGCTCGACCACCATGACGGTGTGGGTCTTGTTGATCTCCTTGAGCAGCTCGGCGGTGAGATGGGTCTCGACGTCGGTCATGCCGGCGACGGGCTCATCGACGAGCAGCAGTTTTGGATCCTGCGCGAGCAGCATGCCGATCTCGAGCCACTGCTTCTGGCCGTGGCTGAGGCTGCCGGCCAGCCGGTTGCGGGCGTCGGTGAGGCGGATGGTCTCCAGCACCTTGTCGATCCGCTCTGACTCGGCCCTGCTGCCGCGCCAGAACAGCGTGCCCTTGACGCTGTGATCGACATTGAGCGCCAGCAGCAGGTTGTCCTGCACGGTCTGGCTGTCGAACACCGTCGGCTTCTGGAATTTGCGGCCGATGCCGAGCTCGGCGATGCGGGTCTCGTCGAGACGCGTCAGGTCGGTGACACCGTCGAACAGCACCGTACCCTCGTCGGGCTTGGTCTTGCCGGTGATGATGTCCATCATCGTGGTCTTGCCGGCACCGTTGGGGCCGATGATGGCGCGCATCTCGCCCGGCGCGAGCGTCAGCGACAGATTGTTGATGGCGTGGAAGCCGTCGAACGAGACGTGCACGCCGTCGAGATAGAGCATCGCGGAGGTCGCGCGGGTATCCATGACATTCATGACCGCTACTCCGCCATCTTCGGTTCGGTGATGCCGTCTTCGGCCGCCGCGCTCGCGGTCGTCGCGGCCGGACGCCTCTCCCTGGCCTGCTCGCGCCAGGCATTGAAGGTGCCGACGATGCCCCTGGGCAGCAGCAGCGTCACCAGGATGAACATAGCACCCAGCATGAACAGCCAGTACGGCGCCAGCACGCCCGACGTGAAGAAGGTCTTGGCGTAGTTGACGACGATGGCGCCGAGCGCCGCACCGACCAGCGTGCCGCGGCCGCCGACCGCGACCCAGATCACCGCCTCGATCGAATTGCCCGGGGCGAATTCACTGGGGTTGATGATGCCGACCTGCGGCACATAGAGCGCGCCGGCGACGCCGGCCATGCAGGCCGACAGCGTGAATACGAACAGCTTGTAGGATTCGACCCGGTAGCCGAGGAAGCGGCTGCGCGATTCGGCATCGCGGATCGCGATCAGCACCTTGCCGAGCTTGGAGGACACGACCGCGCGGCAGATCAGGAAGCTGACGATCAGCGCTAAACAACTTAGCGCGAACAGCGCGGCGCGCGTGCCCTCGGCCTGGACGTTGAAGCCCAGGATGTCCTTGAAGTCGGTGAGGCCATTGTTGCCGCCAAATCCGAAGTCATTGCGGAAGAAGGCGAGCAGCAGCGCATAGGTCATGGCCTGGGTGATGATCGACAGGTACACGCCGGTGACACGGGAGCGGAAGGCGAGCCAGCCGAAGCAGAAGGCGAGCAGGCCGGGCACGACCAGCACCATCAACGCCGCGAACCAGAACATGTCGAAGCCGTACCAGGTCCAGGGCAGCTTCGAGTAGTTCAGGAACACCATGAAGTCCGGCAGGATGGGATTGCCGTAGACGCCGCGGGTGCCGATCTGCCGCATCAGATACATGCCCATGGCATAGCCGCCGAGCGCGAAGAAGGCGCCGTGGCCAAGCGAGAGAATGCCGCAATAGCCCCAGATCAGGTCGATCGAAAGCGCCAGGATCGCGTAGCAGACATATTTGCCCCAGAGCGCGACCAGATAGGTCGGCACCTGCAGGGCCGAGCCCGCCGGCAGCAGCAGGTTGGAGAGCGGGATGAGGATGCCGCAGGCGGCGACGATCATCAGGAAGATCGCCGCGCCGCGGTCCAGCGATCGCGTCAGCATGTGAGGGGTCATGCTTCCACCGCACGGCCCTTGAGCGCGAACAGGCCGCGCGGCCGCTTTTGAATGAACAGGATGATCAGGACCAGGATCGCGATCTTGCCGAGCACGGCGCCGGCGACCGGCTCCAGGAACTTGTTGGCGATGCCAAGCGTGAAGGCGCCGACCAGCGTCCCCCAGAGATTGCCGACGCCGCCGAACACCACGACCATGAAGCTGTCGATGATGTAGCTCTGGCCGAGATTGGGGCTGACATTGTCGATCTGCGACAGCGCCACGCCGGCGATGCCGGCAATGCCCGAACCAAGCCCGAAGGTGAGCGCATCGACGCGCGAGGTGGCAATGCCCATCGAGGCCGCCATGCGGCGGTTCTGCGTCACGGCCCGCATCTCGAGACCGAGCGCCGTGTAACGCAGCATGGCGAGCAGGATCACGAACACGGCAAGCGTGAAGCAGAGGATCCAGAGCCGATTATAGGTGATGGTGATCTGGCCGAGTTCGAACGCACCGCTCATCCAGGACGGGTTGCCGACCTCGCGGTTGGTCGGGCCGAACATGGTGCGCACCGCCTGCTGCAGCACCAGCGACAGGCCCCAGGTCGCGAGCAGCGTCTCCAGCGGCCGGCCATAGAGGAAGCGGATGATGCTGCGCTCGATCAGCACGCCGATGGCGCCGGCGACGAGGAAGGCGAGCGGCACGGCGATCAGCAGCGAATAGTCGAACAAGGCGGGATAACGGGTGCGGATCACCTCCTGCACCACGAAGGTGGTGTAGGCCCCGATCATCACCATCTCGCCATGGGCCATGTTGATGACGCCCATCACGCCGAAGGTGATGGCGAGCCCAATCGCCGCGAGCAGCAGCACTGAGCCGAGCGACAGGCCATACCAGGCATTCTGCACCGTGGACCAGACCGCAAGCGAGTTCTGGATCGAGCCGATCGCGCTCGTGGCTGCCTTCGCCACGGACGCCGGCTGGTCGGTGCCGATGTCGGACAGCAGCGCCAGCGCCTCCTGATCGCCGCGCGCCTTGATGGTGGCGACGGCCTCGAGCTTCTGCACTTCGGTGGCGTCTGACTTGAACAGCAGGATCGCCGCACGCGCATCACCGAGCGCGGCCTTGACCGATTTATTGGTCTCCTTGGCGAGCGCGCTTTCAACCGGCTCGAGCGCAGTCTCCTCATGCGACTTGAACACGGACTGCGCGGCCTGGAGGCGGGCGCCGAGATCGGGCGACTGGAGCGTCAGGCTGCCGATCGCAGCATCGACGCTGCGGCGCAGGCGGTTGTTGAGGCGGACGGCGCTGGCGCTGTCGGGCACGCTGGCGACGGGCTCACCGGTCGCGGCATCGATCGACTTGCCGTCGGTACCGGTGACGTAGACCTTCTTGGTGTCAGGATCGGCCATGAGGCGGTCGTCCTGGAGCGCGCTGATGATCGGAAAGGCGAGCTTGTTGCCGCTGCTTGCGATCGCCCCGATTGCTTCATCCGTGTCGGAAAAATCGTCGTTGGCGAATTTGGCGACCGCATCCTCGAACGGACCGGCAAAGGCCGGCAGTGCGAACGCGATCAGGAACAGCGAAAGGACGAGGCTCGCAAGACGAGCGGTTAATTTTGATGGCACTGTGGATCACCCCGGCAGAAGTGGGGAGAAGACGGCGGAATAACCGTCTTCTCCCGTCGTGCAGTCGAATGTCAGATCCGGATCAGGAGCCGGAGCCGAGGCACTTGTTGGTCTTGGTGTTGAAGTTGCCGCACTTCTTGCCGACCCAGTCGCCGATCAGGTCCTTGGAGCCGTCGAGCTCCTTCGACCAGGCGTCGCCCGCCACGAGACCCGGGGTCTTCCAGACCACGTCGAACTGGCCGTTGCCCTTGATCTCGCCGATGAACACCGGCTTGGTGATGTGGTGGTTCGGCAGCATCTTCGACACGCCACCGGTCAGGTTCGGCGCCTCGATGCCGGGAAGCGCGTCGATCACCTTGTCCGGATCGGTCGACTTCACCTTCTCGACGGCCTTCACCCACATGTTGAAGCCGATCACGTGGGCTTCCATGGGGTCGTTGGTCGTGCGCTTCGGGTTCTTGGTGTAGGCCTGCCAGTCCTTGATGAACTTCTCGTTCGCCGGGGTCTTGATCGACTCGAAGTAGTTCCAGGCGGCGAGATGGCCGACCAGCGGCTTGGTGTCGATGCCGGCCAGCTCTTCTTCACCCACCGAGAACGCGACCACCGGGATGTCCTTCGCCTTGATGCCCTGATTGCCGAGCTCCTTGTAGAAGGGAACGTTGGCGTCGCCGTTGATGGTCGAGACCACCGCGGTCTTCTTGCCGGCCGAGCCGAACTTCTTGATGTCGGCCACGATCGTCTGCCAGTCGGAGTGACCGAACGGCGTGTAGTTGATCATGATGTCTTCCTGGGCGACACCCTTCGACTTCAGATAGGCTTCCAGGATCTTGTTGGTGGTGCGCGGATAGACGTAGTCGGTGCCCGCGAGCACCCAGCGCTTCACCTTCTCTTCCTTCATCAAATAGTCGACGGCGGGGATCGCCTGCTGGTTCGGCGCAGCACCGGTGTAGAACACGTTGCGCTCGGATTCCTCACCCTCGTACTGGACGGGGTAGAATAGGATGTTGTTGAGCTCCTTGAACACCGGGAGCACCGACTTGCGCGACACCGAGGTCCAGCAGCCGAACACGACCGAGACCTTGTCCTTGGTGATCAGCTCGCGGGCCTTTTCGGCGAACAGCGGCCAGTTCGACGCGGGATCGACGACCACGGCCTCGAGCTTCTTGCCGAGCAGACCGCCCTTCTTGTTCTGCTCGTCGATCAGGAAGAGGATGGTGTCCTTCAGCGTGGTTTCGCTGATGGCCATGGTGCCGGAGAGGGAGTGCAGGACGCCGACCTTGATGGTGTCGTCCGCGGCCTTCGCACCGGAAATGGACGCCAGACCGAGCAACAGTCCGGTGGTCGCGGCGAGCACGCCGCGGCGGCTAAATGACGCCGCTATATCGTGAATGGATTTGGTAGGCATGGATGTATCATCTCCCTGACGCAGACGTGAAAAACGCTGCGAAACGGCCCACGGCCGCCTGCGATTAACGGAATCGCAAGAACCATGCCATGGGCTGAGCACCTGCCAAGTGATTGGTCAGTCTAGACAATTTCTTCGCAATCAAACTTTAGCCGTGATCTGACTGCTCAAAACTTGGGCGAACAAAATGTATGCTTATGCGGCAGTCAGTTTATTTTTTGAGCAAATCAGTGCTGCTGGCTAAAAATCCAGCATAACTATTTTTGCACCGCAATCGATGTCCGGTGACGCCCTGCCTTGAAAGCGCCCCCTCAATGTTCCATATGGTGGTGGAGATCGCGAATCGAGCGATCGTTGCGAGCCGCGTGTTCTTAAGCCCCTACGGGCCTCTGGCTTGCCCCATATCTCCCAAGCCATCCGACACCCCAAACACGCAGGTGTCTTCTCGACACCCCTATGCGCGCGCCCCGCTGAATGCGTCGGGCCGACCGCATTTGACATGGAAAGAACCCATCTTTTGACTTCGTTTCAGGACTTCGGCCTCGCCGAACCGATCGCACGTGCTCTCGCCGAAGAGAATTACGTCACCCCCACCCCCATCCAAGCCCAGACCATTCCCACGGCGCTGACCGGGCGCGACGTCGTCGGCATCGCCCAGACCGGCACCGGCAAGACCGCATCCTTCGCGCTGCCGATCCTGCATCGCCTGCTCGAGAACCGCATCAAGCCGCAGCCCAAGACCTGCCGCGTGCTGGTGCTGTCGCCGACCCGCGAACTTTCGGGGCAGATCCTCGACAGCTTCAATGCCTATGGACGCCACATCCGCCTGTCCTCGACGCTCGCCATCGGCGGCGTGCCGATGGGACGACAGGTTCGCGCGCTGATGCAGGGCGTCGACGTGCTGGTCGCTACCCCCGGCCGCCTGCTCGACCTCGTGCAGAGCAACGGGCTGAAGCTTGGCAGCGTCGAGTTCCTTGTGCTCGACGAAGCTGATCGCATGCTCGACATGGGCTTCATCAACGACATCCGCAAAATCGTCGCGAAACTCCCGATCAAGCGGCAGACGCTGTTCTTCTCCGCCACCATGCCGAAGGACATCGCCGAGCTCGCCGATTCCATGCTGCGCGATCCCGCCCGCGTCGCGGTGACCCCGGTCTCCTCGACCGTGGAGCGCATCCAGCAGCGCATTATCCAGGTCGACTTCTCGGCCAAGCCGACGTTCCTTGCCAAGCTGTTGAAGCAAGAGCCCGTCAACCGCGCCCTGGTTTTCACCCGCACCAAGCACGGCGCCGACAAGGTGGTGAAGACGCTTGAGAAGGCCGGGATTCCCGCCAGCGCCATCCACGGCAACAAGTCGCAGAACCATCGCGAGCGCACGCTGGCGCAGTTCCGCTCCGGCGAAATCCGCACGCTGGTCGCCACCGACATCGCCGCCCGTGGCATCGACGTCGACGGCATCAGCCACGTCATCAACTACGACCTGCCCAACGTGCCCGAGACCTACGTGCACCGCATCGGCCGCACTGCGCGCGCCGGCGCCGACGGCACCGCGATTTCGCTGGTCGCAGGCGGCGAGGAACTCAGCTATCTCCGCGACATCGAACGGCTGATCAAGGTGGCGCTGCCGCGCGAGGACCTCCGCACCGATGCCGGCCGCCGCGACGCTGGCGCTCCCCCGCCGCAGCAACAACGGCAGGGCCGGCCGGGCGGCCGCCCGGGCCAGCGTCCGCAAGGCGCACGGAATGGCACACGGAATGGCGACGGACGTCGTAATGACGACAGGCATGCCGACGGACGACATCACAGCTCCGGCAAGCCCAGCGACGGGCGGCCCGGCGAGGGCCGTCACGGCGAGTCGCGGCATGCGGACGGAAGGCCCGGAAACGGCTCGAAGGGATCTCGCCGCCGCCGTTCCGGTGCCAAGGTGCATTCTTCGCCAAACGAACGCCCGGAACAGCGTTCCGCACATAGCGCGGGAGCGCCTGATGGGATACAAGGCGTGGCCTTTTTGCGCCGTGAGAGTCGGCCGAACGGCCACCCGAACCGCAAACCCCATTCGCACTAGCCGTCCACGACCTGGAGAAATTCATGGCTAAGGAAGAGCTGATCCAGTTCGAAGGACTGGTCACCGAAATCCTCCCCGACGCGCGCTACCGCGTGCAGCTCGACGCCGGGCACGAGATCGTCGCCTACACCGCCGGCAAGATGAAGAAGAATCGCATCAAGACGCTGGCGGGAGACCGCGTGACGGTGGAGATGTCGCCCTATGACCTCGAAAAGGGCCGGCTGATTTTCCGTCACAAGGACGAACGGCCGGCGACCGCCGGTGGACCGCCGCGCGGCGGCCCCCAGCGCGGCGGCCAGTTCCGGCGCCGCTGATCGGGCTCCCCGGCCTGGGCGGACTAAAATTGCTGATCTGTATGCTGATCCGCCGTGCACATCACGGCGGATCAAAAAATCGTGCACGTCAGGATTGTTTTGAGGCCTTAATTCCAATAAAATGAATTAATCGATTTTCGGCCGGACGACATTAGCATCCACCGGTACAGCCGGTTCAGACACGCTGACGACCCTTCCAAAAATTCGATCTAACCTGCCCGCGCGAGCGGGCTCTACCATTGTGTATCTGAGAAGGGACTACCCCCGTGAGCATGGGAACCGTGAAGTGGTTTAACGCGACCAAGGGCTATGGCTTCATCCAGCCCGACGACGGCGGCAAGGACGTGTTCGTTCACATCAGCGCCGTCGAGCGTGCCGGCCTCGGCTCGCTGCGCGAAGGCCAGAAGGTCTCCTACGAGATCGTCGCCGATCGCCGGTCCGGCAAGTCGGCTGCCGACAATCTCCGCGATGCAGGCTGACATCCAACGCGCGCCTTGAGGGGCGCGCAATCGGATCGGCTTGAACGCAGCAAATAACGGAAAAGGCCGTGCGGAATGCACGGCCTTTTTTCATGTCCCGGGAGCAGATGGCTCAATAGGGCGCGCAGGTCGTGTCCGGGCTGTAACAGACACAGGTCGATTGGCGCGGACGGGTGTAGGCGACGTCGCTTAGCGTGATCAGGTTCTTGAGCACGTAGCCGACCGACGGCGTGTAGCTGTACGACGAGACCAGATCGTCCATCGCAAACGACTGCGGGCGGAACCGGATGGTGCCGCCCGCAGCCTTCAGATCTTGCCGATTTGTCGTGTCAGTTGGTCTTGGCAGCCGCGGCCGCGGTGGCGTTGCCGCTGGCATTGTTGCTCAGCGTGCCGGCCTGGCTCATCGTGGTGTTGAAGTATTGTTCGCTGTCGCCGAGGGTGACGCGACGCTGGCAGAGCGGCATGCAGCTATAGGACTCCCGCTCGATCCCGCGATAGACGGTGACGAGCCGGTCGCTCGGGCCTTCGACCTGGATCTGCCGGTCGACCAGGATCTCGCCACCGCGATCGAGCGCAATGAAGTTGGTGGCGCCGTAACCCTTGCCGGTCACGACGATCATGCCGCCGGCCTGGAGCGTCACGTCGGCGATCAGGGGATTGCCGACCACGATCGTGGCGACCTTGCCGGGCAAGCGCACCAACTTGGCCTGGTCGACATTGACGGCGATGGTATCGACGGTGGGCTCGGCAAGGCCGATCGCCGGCGAAGCCAGCGTCGCAGCCGCAACCAGGAGACAGACGCGCGCATGGCGGCGCAGAAACTCTTTACGCATACTCTTACCCCGGGACGTCACAAACCGGCAGAATCGATCAGGAGCGGAGCCGGCGCCCGACCCGGTTAACCTGCCTGTAATTCGTGAACGTTCCGCAAATTCGCCGACTATTGTTCTAACGGACTTGCGTTTTATCGCCTGCCTATTGGCGGAACGGATAGGCGAGCTGGCCGGCAATCTCCTTCGGCATGGTCGCTTCGTCCTTGCCGTAATCCTGCGGTAGTTCGTCCTTCGGCATGCGGAAGGTGCCAAACAGCATATCCCAGACCGGGAAGGTGCCGGCAAAATTGGTGTCACCGCCCTCTTCCAGCGCCGTATGGTGCCAGCGGTGGAATACCGGCGTCGCCAGCACATATCGGAACGGCCCGAAGGTCCAGTTCAAATTGGCGTGCACGAAGGCCGAATGGAAAGTCGTGAACGGGCCGACCCAGATCATCACGTTCGGCGATATGCCGGCCATCAGCAGAACGACGTCGACGCCGATCGTTCCGAGCATCAAATTCACCGGATGAAAGCGCGCCGCCGAAATCCAGCTAATCTCCTCCGAGGAGTGGTGGATCGCATGGTATTTCCAGAACCCGCCGTCATGAAACAACCGGTGCAGCCAGTACAGCATGAAGTCGGCCGCGACCAGGAACAGCACGCCCTGCACCCAGAGCGGCAGTTGTGCCAGCGGGCCGTGGCCATTGTCGTAGAAGGCGATCAGCTCGTCCGCGTCGTGGATGTTGAAGACGAAGCCGGCGGTGACGATCAGAAGTCCGATCCGCATGGTGCGGGCGAACACCGGAACGAAGAACCAGTAGCAGATATCGGTCACGATCTCGCGTTTGCGCCACCACGCCGGACCGGGATTGCAGGCCCAGAAATGCTCAAGGACGGTGAAGACCACGGCGAGCATGAAGGTGACGGGGATCACCTTCTCGATGGTCTCGCCGAGCATCAGGGCGACTTGCATGGGCAGGCTCGACATCATCGCGTCTCTTCCAGGCTGCTGATCCACTTAGGCCTACTCCCCGAAATTTAAAGGAGGGTGAAGTTGATGCAGAGTTCGCAACCGGAACGAATTGGAGCCGTCGCCTTAAGGTGAAATTCACTCTGGCCGAAAGCATCACGCACCCGGCGGGTTTGAGCGACCGAATTAACCCCGCCGAAAGAGCTCGGCTCACATGGTCGGTGCGTCAAGACAGCGCCGAACGAGGCGACCTCACCCAGATGGAGTTTAGTTCATGAAGAACCTGATTGCGCGTTTCGCGAAGGATGAATCCGGCGCCACCGCCATCGAATACGGTCTGATCGCCGCCGGCATCGCGCTGGCCATCATCACCGTCGTCAACAACCTCGGCAGCACGCTGAACACCAAGTTCGGCTCGATCAGCTCCTCGCTGAAGTAAGCCGACCGACGAACGACGGCAAAAGCCCCGGACCTCCGGGGCCTTTGTTTTTTCAGGATATGGCGAGTTCCAGTGGCGTTGCGTAGGCACAGAACCGATGCCGCAATTGCGGCGACCGAGGCGGATAGGGGCAGCGGCGATGCCTCGGCCTATTGGGTCTGCCTTGCGCTGCTGCTTGCCATGGTCACGCTGGCGATGCGCATCGCCAGCATATGGTGAGAGCCCCGGCCCCCGGTTGTCGTTCCGAGGTTGCTTGCGGCCGTTGTCGGTTTGTTTAGCACTGCCTTCTAGCATCGACGGCGACCCGATCCGCCGACAGATCCAGGCCCCCAAAGACGCAGCCCAAACGCAACCCATGACCCTCGACCTCGCGCGCCTCCTGCTGTTCCCGGCCCTGATGGCGTTCGCGGCCGCCAGCGATCTTTTCACGATGACGATCTCGAACCGCGTCTCGCTGGCGCTGGTTGCGGGTTTCTTCCTGCTCGCCTTCGCCGGTGGCATGGCACCTTACGAGATGCTGGGCCATGTCGGCGCCGGCGCGCTGATCCTCGTCGTGGCCTTCACCTGCTTCGCGATGGGCTGGATGGGCGGCGGCGACGCCAAGGTCGCGGCGTCCGTGGGGCTCTGGTTCGGCTTCGCCCAGTTGATGGACTTCCTGCTCTACGCCTCGCTGTTCGGCGGAGCGCTGACGCTGCTCCTGCTGCAGTTCCGGCAATGGCCGCTACCTTACGGACTTGCGGGCCAGGCCTGGCTCGCACGGCTCCACGACAAGCAGACCGGTATTCCCTATGGCATCGCGCTCGCGCTTGGTGCGCTGCTGGTCTACCCTGAGACCGAATGGGTGAAAGCGATCGACCTCGCTCACCTCGCACTGCGCTGAACGCCGCGATAACCCGGCGTTAAGGCGATTTAGATACGCCTCATTAACCATGCTTTGACGAATAGCTGGTCAACTGCCGATTACGGCGGCGGCAGCGTCGCAGCGTTTTGTGGAAAGTGAAGCGTATGAATAGGGCACGCATAGTCGTCCTGACGGTCGCCATCTGCGCCGGCGGCATCGCTGCGTACCTGGCGAGCGGCTCGGACTCTGCGCCGCCTCCAGCAGCTCCGGTCGCGCAGCTTCCCACCACCGACGTACTGGTCGCCAAGAACGACATCGGCCTCGGACAGACTCTGAAGCCGGAGGACGTGCAGTGGCAGACCTGGCCGACTGCGACCGCCAGCCCCACTTTCATTCGCCGCAACGAGCGCCCCGACGGCGCGACCCAGGTCACGGGTTCGATTGCGCGTGCCCCCTTCATCCAGGGTGAACCGATCCGCGACCAGAAGCTGGTCAAGGCCGATGGCTCCGGCTTCATGGCCGCGATCCTGCCGAGCGGCAAGCGCGCCATCTCGACCGAAATCTCGCCGGAGACCGGCGCCGGCGGCTTCATCCTGCCCAACGATCGCGTTGACGTGCTGCTCACGCGCCGCCTCAAGAACCCGGACCAAAACGCCGGCGCCCCGGATATCATCACATCCGAGATCCTCCTGACCAATGTCCGCGTGCTGGCCATCGACCAGGCGCCGAAGGAGAAAGACGGCCAGAACGCGGTGGTCGGCAAGACCGTGACCCTGGAGCTCGATTCCGCGCAGACCAAGGTGCTGTCCTCCGGACGCCAGGCCGGAACGCTGTCGCTGGCGCTGCGCAGCATTGCCGACGTCAAGACCACCGAGATCACGCTCGATGAATCCACGCAGCAACGCGACGGCGTGTCGATCATTCGATACGGCATCCAAAGTCAGGCTGCGAAGGCACGATGAGGACAGTCGATATGAAATGCAGGGCAAATCTGGCGACGATGCGGACCTCCCTGGTCCGCGCCCTGTCGTTCTCGGCCGCTCTCGCGCTGACGCTTAACCCCGTGCTGACGCCCGTGATTGCGGCAGATTACCGTCCCGCGGCACCGGTTGCGGCCGACGGCCAGATGAACGCGCGCTTCCTTTCGCTCGGCGTCGGCAAGTCTCTCGTCATCGACCTGCCACGCGACATCAAGGACGTGCTCGTCGCCGATCCCAAGATTGCCAACGCTGTGGTCCGCTCCTCCCAGCGCGCCTACATCATCGGCGCCTCGGTCGGCCAGACCAACATCGTGTTCTTCGATTCCGCCGGCCAGCAGATCGCCGCCTATGACATCGCGGTCAAGCGCGACCTCAATGGCGTGCGCGCCGCGCTGAAGCAGATCCTGCCCAATTCCGACATCCAGATCGACGGCCTCGGCGACGGCGTCGTGCTGAGCGGCAGCGCCGCCAACCCGGTCGAAGCGCAGCAGGCCAACGATCTCGCCGCACGCCTCGCCGGCGGCGCCGACAAGGTGGTGAACTCGATCGTGGTCCGCGGGCGCGACCAGGTCATGCTGAAGGTGACGGTCGCGGAGGTCGCGCGCAACATCGTCAAGCAGCTCGGCATCGATCTCACCGCGAACCTCAACTACGGCACCTCGGTGGTGAGCTTCACCAACTCGAACCCGTTCACAGCGCTTGGTCACAACCTCGTGGACGGCAACAGCCTGAGCGCGAAGTTCGGCGGAGGCCCCTCCGTGCAGGCCACGCTGCGCGCCATGGAAACCGCAGGCGTGATCCGCACCCTGGCCGAGCCAAATCTGACCGCGATATCAGGTGAATCGGCGACATTCATCGCGGGCGGCGAATTCCCCGTGCCCGCAGGCTATGCCTGCGATCCCACGACCCATGTCTGTACCACCCAGATCAGCTTCAAGAAGTTCGGCATCTCGCTCAACTTCACGCCCGTGGTGCTGACCGAAGGCAAGATCAGTCTGCGGGTGATGACCGAGGTGTCGGAACTCTCCAACGACAACGCGATCACGCTGTCGCAGGCCGTCACCTCGACCTCGGTCAACTCGGTGACGGTGCCCTCGATCAGGACCCGCCGCGCCGAGACCTCACTCGAAATTCCCTCCGGCGGCGCCATGGCGATGGCCGGCCTGATCCAGCAGCAGACCAAGCAGGCGATCAGCGGATTGCCGGGCCTGATGCAGCTCCCGATCCTCGGCTCGCTGTTCCGCAGCCGCGACTTCGTCAACAACTCGACCGAGCTGGTCGTGATCGTGACGCCCTACATCGTGCGCGCAACGTCGCCGAAGGACCTCTCGCGCCCGGATGACGGCTTCTCTGCACCTGCCGATCCGCAGGCCGAACTGATCGGCAACATCAACCGCCTCTATGGCGTGCCGGGCCGGACCGAACCGGCAAAGAACTACCGCGGCACTTACGGCTTCATCACCGACTGAGGCGGAACGGGGACTTAAGTTATGATTGCAACACGACCCCAGAACCGCCACCGCGCCGCCGGCCTCGGTGGCGTGCTCGTCGGTCTCGCGCTCGCGCTCGGCGGCTGCCAGCATGACGAGGTCGCGACGGCTTCGATTCCCGACGACTACAAGCAGCGTCACCCGATCGCGATCGAGGAGCAGAACCGCTCGGTCGTGGTGTTCGTCGGTCACGCCCGTGGCGGCTTGACCGCGGCCCAGCGCGCCGACGTGATGGGCCTGGCGTCGACCTGGATGCACGAGGGGACCGGCGCCATTCACATCGACGTGCCCACGGGCACGCCGAATGCGCGCCCGGTCGCGGAATCCATGCGCGAGATTCAGGCGATGCTGGCGGCCGGGGGCGTCCCGCCGCGCGGGATCATCGCCCGTCCTTACCAGCCGGAAGACAAGCGCTTCCTGCCGCCGATCCGACTGACCTATTCGAAGATCGCGGCGGTCGCGGGCCCGTGCGGCCTGTGGCCGGAGGACCTCGGCCCCTCGATGAAGAACAAGAGCTGGTTCGAGAACAAGGACTATTACAATTTCGGATGCGCCTATCAGCGCAACATGGCGGCCATGGTCGACAATCCGTCGGACCTCGAGCAGCCGCGGCCCGAAACTCCTGCTTACACCGCGCGACGCACTGCCGCCTTCGAGAAGTACCGCAAGGGCTTGTCGACGTCGACCAGCTATCCCGAGGCCGAAAAGGCCAAACTCAGTGACACCGGCAAATGATCAACTACGCGCGCCAGACTCAGGAAGAGCAGCCGGAGATCCCGCCGCCGGTCGAGGAGCATATTGCGCCCGCTCCGCGCGTCTCGGTCCAGGCCTTCTGCGAAACCGTCGAGACCGCTGCAGCCGTTCAATCGGCCGGCGAGGACCGCCGCCTCGGCAAGGCCCATCTGAAGATCCAGATGGGTGGCATGGCGGCAGCCATCGAAGCCTACCGCTCGGCGCCTACGCCGAACGTGATCGTGCTCGAGAGCGACGCCCGCAACGATCTGCTCGCCGGGCTGGACCAGCTCGCCACCGTCTGCGACGCCGGTACCCGCGTCGTCGTGATCGGCCGCATCAACGACGTCATGCTCTATCGCGAGCTGGTGCGCCGCGGCGTCAGCGACTACGTGCTCGCGCCGGTCGGCCCGATCGACGTCGTGCGTTCGATCTGCAACCTGTTTTCGGCGCCGGAAGCCAAGGCGGTCGGCCGCATCATCGCCGTGGTCGGCGCCAAGGGCGGCGTCGGCGCCTCCACCATCTCCCACAACGTCGCCTGGGCCATCGCGCGGGACCTCGCGATGGACGCCGTGGTCGCCGATCTCGACCTTGCCTTCGGGACCGCCGGGCTCGACTATAACCAGGATCCGCCCCAGGGCATCGCGGACGCCGTGTTCTCGCCCGATCGCGTCGATACCGCCTTCATCGACCGCCTGCTGTCGAAATGCACGGACCATCTCAGCCTGCTGGCGGCGCCGGCGACGCTCGACCGGGTCTATGATTTCGGCACCGACGCTTTCGACTCGGTGTTCGACACGCTGCGCTCGACCATGCCCTGCATCGTGCTGGACATCCCGCATCAATGGTCGGGCTGGACCAAGCGCGCCCTGATCGGCGCCGACGACATCCTGATCGTGGCGGCGCCGGATCTCGCCAATCTGCGCAATACCAAGAACCTGTTCGACCTCCTGAAGGCCGCTCGCCCCAACGACCGCCCGCCGCTGTATTGCCTGAACCAGGTCGGCGTTCCCAAGCGGCCGGAGATCGCCGCCACAGAATTCGCCAAGGCGATCGAGAGCCAGCCGGTCGTCTCGATCCCATTCGAGCCGCAGATCTTCGGCGCGGCCGCCAACAACGGCCAGATGATCGCGGAGATCTCCGCAAACCATAAGTCTATCGAGATGTTCCTCCAGATCGCCCAGCGCCTGACCGGCCGGAGCGAGACGAAGAAACAAAAGTCGTCCTTGCTTTCACCGCTGATTGATAAGTTGCGGGGAAAATAAGCCGCCGCATGGAGTTGTTAAGTGTTCGGTAAGCGTAGCGGAACAGACACCGACTTTCGGGCTCCCAAGCCCGGCGCCGTGTCGCCAGAGCCTGCCTCGGCTCCGGCGCCGACGGTGTCGCGCGCGCCGCCCCCGCCGGTAGTCGCGTCCCCGCCGCTCGCCCCGTCCCGGCCGCCGCCGGCCATGGAAACCCGCCGCTCGGACAACTATTACGAGGTCAAGGCGACCATCTTCGGCGCGCTGATCGAGGCCATCGACCTCGCCCAGCTCGCCAAGCTCGATTCCGAGTCGGCGCGCGAGGAAATCCGCGACATCGTCAACGAGATCATCGCGATCAAGAACATCGTGATGTCGATCGCCGAGCAGGAAGAGCTGCTCGACGACATCTGCAACGACGTGCTCGGCTACGGCCCGCTCGAGCCGCTGCTCGCCCGCGACGACATCGCCGACATCATGGTGAACGGTGCCGGCACGGTCTTCATCGAAGTCAGCGGCAAGATCCAGCGGACCGGTATCCGCTTCCGCGACAACCAGCAGCTCCTCAACATCTGCCAGCGCATCGTCAGCCAGGTCGGCCGGCGCGTCGACGAATCCTCGCCGATCTGCGACGCGCGCCTCGCCGACGGCTCCCGCGTCAACGCCATCGTCCCGCCGCTCGCGATCGACGGCCCCGCGCTCACCATTCGTAAGTTCAAGAAGGACAAGCTGACGCTGGATCAGCTGGTCAAATTCGGCGCGATCTCGCCCGAGGGCGCTGAGATTCTCCAGATCATCGGGCGCGTCCGCTGCAACGTGCTGATTTCAGGCGGTACCGGCTCGGGCAAGACCACGCTGCTCAACTGTCTCACCAACTACATCGAGCACGACGAGCGCGTCATCACCTGCGAGGACGCCGCCGAGCTGCAACTCCAGCAGCCCCACGTGGTGCGGCTCGAAACCCGCCCGCCCAACATCGAAGGCGAAGGCCAGGTCACCATGCGCGAGCTGGTGAGAAACTGTCTGCGTATGCGTCCCGAACGCATCATCGTCGGCGAAGTCCGCGGCCCGGAGGCGTTCGATCTCCTCCAGGCCATGAACACCGGCCACGACGGCTCCATGGGGACGCTGCACGCCAACAATCCCCGCGAAGCACTGTCACGCTGCGAATCCATGATCACGATGGGCGGCTTTTCGCTGCCTTCGCGAACGATCCGCGAGATGATCTGCGCCTCGATCGACGTGATCGTCCAGGCCGCGCGTCTGCGTGACGGCTCGCGCCGCATCACCCACATCACCGAGGTGATGGGCATGGAAGGCGACACCATCATCACGCAGGACATCTTCCTCTACGACCTGGTCGGCGAGGACGCCAACGGCAAGATCATCGGCCAGCATCGCTCGACCGGCATTGGTCGCCCGAAATTCTGGGAACGCGCCCGCTATTACGGCGAAGAGAAACGCCTTGCCGCCGCGCTCGACGCTGCGGAAAAGAAACCGAACACGTGAGCAGGCCGGCGCAGCCATGAACATTCAGGTCCTTGCCCTCGCCTTCCTCGCCACCGCCGCTGTCGGCGGCATCGCCTGGGTCTTCCTCTATCCGCTGCTATCAGGCGAACGGAAAGCCGAGAGTCGCCGTGCCTCGATCGGGCGCGCCGATGCGCCCGCGGCCAAGCAGGCGGAGAAAAGCCAACGATCGCGCCGCGAGCAGGTCGAGAGCTCGCTCAAGGATCTCGAGGCCAGGCGCGCACAGGAGAAGAGCGTTCCGCTTCACATCCGGCTGTCGCAGGCGGGGCTCGACTGGTCGACGCAGAAATTCTGGATCGTGTCCGGCATCGTGGCGGGCGTGTTCTTCTTCGGCGCGCTGTTTGGCGGCGGCGGCCTGCTGGGAGCGGCCGGCCTCGCCTTCGCGGGCGGCTTGGGCCTGCCGCGCTGGGCACTGGGCTTCCTGAAGAAGCGTCGCGAGAACAAGTTCCTGGCAGCGCTTCCCGACGCCGTCGACGTCATCGTCCGCGGCATCAAGGCCGGCCTGCCGCTGTTCGAATCCATCAAGGTCGTCGCGGCCGACGCACCGGAGCCCTTGCGCAGCGAGTTCCTGTCCATCATCGAGACGCAGGCGATCGGCATGCCGCTCGGCGAGGCCTGCTCACGCCTCTATGACCGCATGCCGCTGCCGGAGGCCAACTTCTTCGGCATCGTGGTGTCGATCCAGCAGAAATCGGGCGGTAATCTCTCCGAAGCGCTTGGCAACCTCTCCAAGGTGCTGCGCGACCGCAAGAAGATGAAGGAAAAGATCCAGGCGATGTCGATGGAAGCCAAGGCCTCGGCCGGCATCATCGGTTCGCTACCGCCGATCGTGATGTTCCTCGTCTATCTCACGACCCCTGGCTACATCTCCCTGCTGTGGACCCATCCCACCGGCCAGCTCATGCTGGTCGGCTGCGTCGTCTGGATGTCGATCGGCATCATGGTGATGAAGAAAATGATCAACTTCGATTTCTAACGGTGCCGCATGGTCGAGTTCCTCGTTACGAAACTGCATGACGCCCACTTCATGACCATGCTCCTGGCAGCCATCGCTGCCAGCGCCACCGTTTATACGCTGGTGATGCCGATGTTCGCCGGCGAGGGCCTGTCCAAACGCATGAAGGCGGTGGCGAGTGAACGCGAGCGCATCCGGCAGCGCGAGCGCGAGCGCCTCAACAAGAACGAGAAGGTCACGCTGCGCCAGACACCCAAACAGCTCGTCTCGAAGGTGGTCGAGGATTTCAACCTCACCAAATGGCTGGCGCAGGAGGCTGCGCGCGACAAGCTGATCATGGCCGGCTATCGCGGCCACGCGCCCTATGTCACCTTCCTGTTCGCCCGCCTGGTCGCCCCGGTCGTGCTGTTCGTCGGCTCGGTCGCCTACGTATTCCTGATCGCCCATATGGACCGCCCGATGCCGATCAAGATCGGCATCTGCGTCGGCGCTGCCTATCTCGGCCTGCAGGCGCCGATGCTGTTCCTGAAGAACGCGATCTCCAAGCGCCAGCTCCAGATCAAGCGCGCCTTTCCCGATGCGCTCGACCTGCTGCTGATCTGCATCGAGTCCGGCATGTCGGTAGAAATGGCGTTCCGCAAGGTCGCCACCGAAATCGTCAGCCAGTCGATCGCGCTGTCCGAGGAGTTCACCCTGACCACCGCCGAGCTGTCCTATTTGCAGGACCGCAAGGTCGCGTATGAAAACCTGGCGAAGCGCACCGGGCTCGAAGGCGTCAAGTCGGTCTGTCTGGCGCTTCAGCAGGCGGAACGCTACGGCACCCCGCTCGGCCAATCCCTGCGCGTCATGGCGCAGGAAAACCGCGACATGCGCATGAACGAAGCCGAGAAGAAGGCCGCGGCCCTTCCGCCGAAGCTGACGGTGCCGATGATCCTGTTCTTCCTGCCGGTGCTGTTCGTCGTCATTCTCGGACCGACCGGCATCAAGATCTCCGAGCTGCACTGACGCCTCACGGCAAAAGAGCGAAAACAACCCCATGCACAGTAGCCGGCGTGTGCCGGCTGGCTGTCATGTGGATCGCCTTAAGCGTCGGACCTATCAGATGAAATTCAGACCATCACGCCAGAGGCGGCGGATCAGTCGGGCTGGCTGAGGGATGCGACCGGGGTGCGCTTGGGCGCGCCGCGCGGACCATTGTTGCGGCTCAGCATCTCCTTCAGATAGGCGACGTTCGCCGCGGCCTGGTCGGGCGGCAGGTCCGCCTTCACGATGGTCTCGGCTTCCGCGAAGCGGCCCTGGAGGCCGACCACCAGGCCGAGATTCTGCCGCACCCGCGAGCTCGCCCGCGGCGATGCATAAGCCTGCCGCAGCGCTTCTTCCGCCTTGGGCAGGTCCCGCGACAGCATGTAGGACAGGCCCACATTGGAAAGCACGCCGGGATCACCAGGCGCGATCTTCAGCGCGCTCGCATAATAGGCGCGCGCCTCGTCGTGGCGACCCATCTGGTCCAGGCAAGTGCCCTGCACCGACAGCAGGCGCCAGTCCGGATTGTCGGGCGAATGCGCCTTCGACAGCACGTCGAAGGCCTGTTGGAAATTGCCGACGTCGGAGAGCGCGCGGCCATATTGGGCCAGCAGCGCCTTGTTGCCGGGATTGGCGATCGTCGCCTGTTCCAGCACGGCCGCGGCCTGGGCTTGCTGCCCGTTGGCGCGCAGGGCCTGGCCATAGACCAGCGCCGCGTCGGCATCCTTCGGATTGGCACGATAGCGCTCGCCATAGGCTTCGATGGCGCGCGCCGGATCGGCTGGAGCTGCCTCCGCCCTCGGCCCGATCGAGCCGGTGACGTCGGAGAGCTTGGACATTGCCGTGCAGCCGCAGAGGCTCGCGGCCGCCAGCGCGATCAGTGATGCGGACGCAAGAAGCCGGACAGGACGGAACCGTTGACGCATGACGCTTTGACTCTCGAGCGGATTGATCGAGCCGAACGCGCCAGCAATAGACTGTTAACCCTAATGGCCGGTTAACGGGGAGCTATGCTGCCCTGCGGCGGCGCCTCACCGCCGAGACCGAGGTCCAGACCGAGCAGCTTCACCTGATCATTCATGTCCCGCAGCAGATGCAGCCGCTGCCGCGCCCTCCCCTCGACGTCGACACCCTCGCGCGGCAGCGCTGGCCATCGGCGCTCGAGGTCGTCACGGTTGATCAGCCTGACGGCACGGAGCTCGTCGAGCGTGGCGCGGTCGATATCGAGCATTTCGGCGGATAGTCCGATCAACTCGCGCAGCAAGGCTCCCACTTCGGCAAGCGCCGCGACGTGGCGCCTCTGTGCAGACCTGTCGAGCCGGCGATCGAGATCGGCCAGGGCATGGGACGTCACGAGGTAGACGTAGAGACGATCCGCCCAGCTCTGCCCTTCGTCATCATGGAAAGCGGGGCGCGACAGCAATCGGTGAGCGAACGGCAGCACCTGATCCCAGTTCAGCGACGCGCATGAAGCAATCTCGATCGCCGATTGAATGGCGGGATCGCGGGACAAATCTCGACCGACCGGAAGGCTGATGCGCCCGTCCGGCATGTTCGAATCGAGCGGGCTGAAGGCGCCATCCTTGCGCGGCCGCGAATAGCGGGCGATTGTGATCCGGTATTCGGGCTGTTCCGTCGCGGGCAGGGAGCCGAAATGGATGATGTTGAAGCCGGCATCGTCGCCGCCCTGCCCGGTCGAGGACGGACAGGACAGCACGTAGATCGTGCGCCAGAAATCCTCGCCCAGGCTTCGCGTCGCGCGCGGATCGGGAATCGAATAGCGCGTGAGCCCTTCGACATGCCGGTGCCCGTGCAGGACCATGGTGACATTGAGTGACGTCGCCGCTTCGAGGAAGGTGGCGGGCGCGGCGAGATACATCAGCGGCTCGTCGGCCGCGCCGAGGAACCGCTTGCCCTCGCCCGTCGCCTGCGGCAGCGGATGATGATGCAGCGCCAGCACACGCACCAGGTTCTCCGCTGGCTCGGAATAATCCGCCCGTCCGGCTGAACCCAAGGCCCCTGCGAGCTCGACGCTGAGCCGGGCAGACTGCGCGACCAACCCATGATAGGCCCGCTCGTCGACATTGCCGCTCGCGAGCGCCGTCAGGCTGGCGTTGTTGGAATCGAGCAGCATCAAGTCGAGGCCAGCCTGACGATAGTAGACGTTCTTCGAGGTCCGCGGCAGGTGCAAATAGTCATAAGCGTCGTGCCGGCCGCCACGCTGGCTCGGACGCTTGGCATCGTGATTGCCGGCAACGGCCTGGATGTCGGTGAACAGGCCGGTCTGCCGCAACGACGCGATGACCGCGACCGCTTCCTCGAGCGAACGCGGCGTCGGATCATCCACGATGTCGCCCGTGATCAGCAGGACGCGATCGGGAACATCGGCAAAATCCGCCATTCGCTCGCGCAGCGCGGCAGTGAGCGCCTCGATTGTCGGAAGCAGCCGGCCTGACCCATCCAGATGCAGGTCGGAGATCTGCGCAATGACGAACGATCTATCCATTCTGCGCCGTTCAATGCGAAAGCTGGGTCGCCCAAACGATTGAGAGAAATGCAAACGACGAAGAGTTCAATCAGGTAAAAAATCCCGATCGATATCGACCGGGCATCAACGGCGCCGTTGCGCTCGCACACGTGCAGAGACGCATCACGCAACCTAAAACATCAGTCGATAATGCCACAACCGAAACGCTAGTAAAGCCCTGCCGCAGCGGCAGGCGTGAACGGCAGTTCCTCGAGGGAGATACGAGCGCCGGACGGGAAGCGTTTCGGAAGGTCCGATCAATATTCGACGGCGAGACGCTTGCGGATTTCATCTATGCGCTTGTCGATCGCGTCGAACCGCGCGTGGACCGAACGATCGTGGAGATAGAAGACGTAGCCGCCGGCCAGGAACGCGAAGACCCAATGGTGATGCTCGACATAGCCGAAGACCGCCTCGATGGCCTGGCCGATGAATGTGATCCCACTCCACACAAATTCCATCGCAATTCCTCCCGGCACGCATTGTCGTCGGTCACGGGCGTTCTCTGCGCCCGTGATAATCTGCTTGGCAACCGCTGTCGGAACCTAGCACGGCTCCCTCTCTGCGAGTAGCGGCTCACCGACGGTGACCGCAAAGCCGATTGCAGAGGTGACCAAACTCTGCGAAATCTCCTCTATCAGAATGACCTCCGAGCCCGCCAATGCCTTCCGTCTTCGAGACGTCCTCGTCTGCCATCCCGATCACCTTCGTCACCAAATCGAGCTGGGACGCCGTGCGCGAGACGCTGCCGTCGGCGCAACGCCAGTTCGCCGTGGCGAGCGCCTACACCGCCAAGCCGGGCGGCTATCTCGCACTGCCCGCGCCCGACGGCACGATCGCGCGAATCCTGTTCGGCCTCGAGGACGACGGCGCGAAGTCGCGCGATCTGTTCCGGCCCGGCGCCCTGCCCGGCCTGCTGCCGCCGGGCACCTATCGGTTTGCCAATGCACCGCACGATGCACGACTGGCCGCGCTTGCCTTCGCGCTCGGGTGCTATCGCTTCGCCCGCTACCGCAGGGACGAGAGACCCGATGTCCTGTTGGTGCCGCCCGACGGCGTCGACGCCGCCGAGATCGATCGTATGGCTGACGCCGCGATGCTGGCGCGGGACCTCATCAACACGCCGTCCAACGACATGGGCCCTGACGAGCTGGCCACCGCCGCGCAAGCCCTCGCCGCCGAATACGGCGCCAGCTACGCCTGCACCATCGGCGAGGAGCTCGAACAGAACTTTCCGCTGATCCACGCGGTCGGCATGGCCTCGGATCGCGCGCCGCGGCTGATCGACATCACCTGGGGCGACCCCGATCATCCCAAGGTGACGCTGGTCGGCAAGGGCGTCTGCTTCGACACCGGCGGGCTCGACCTGAAGCCATCGAGCGGCATGCTGATCATGAAGAAGGACATGGGCGGCGCCGCCAACGTGCTGGCGCTGGCGCGCATGGTGATGGATGCCAGGCTGAAGCTGCGCCTGCGCGTGCTGATCCCGGCGGTCGAGAATGCGGTCGCCGGCAATGCCTTCCGCCCGCTCGACATCTTCACCTCGCGCAAAGGCATCACGGTCGAGATCGGCAATACCGACGCCGAAGGCCGCCTCGTGCTTGCCGACGCACTGGCGCTGGCCGACGAGGAGAAGCCCGAGCTGCTGATCGATCTGGGCACGCTGACGGGCGCCGCCCGCGTCGCGCTGGGGCCGGATTTACCGCCCTTTTACACCAATGATGAGACGCTGGCTGCCGACGTCGCGCGCTGCGCGGTTGCGGAGAACGATCCCTTGTGGCGCATGCCGCTGTGGCCACCTTACGATGCATGGCTGGACTCCAAGACGGCCACCATCACCAACGCGCCGTCGGGCGGCTTTGCCGGCTCGATCACCTGCGCGCTGTTCCTGCAACGCTTCGTCGAGCAGGCCAGGAGCTGGCTGCATGTCGATATCTATGGCTGGACGCCGTCGGCCAAGCCCGCGCGGCCCGAGGGCGGCGAATGCCAGGCCGCCCGTGCCATCTACAAGGTGCTGAGCGAGCGCTATGCTTGATATCAGGCTGACGCCGGCGCGGGGCGACCTCGCCGCGAAATATCTCGAAGGCCAAGTGCAGGCGGATCGCTTCGTCGCGGGCGAGGAGTTCGAGGTGGTGGCGCCGGTCGCGCCGATCCGCGAGCAGCCGTCGTCGAACGCGATGCTGATGACGGAAGCGCTGCGCGGCGAGCGGATCACGATCTACGATCGCAACGCCGAGGGCTGGGCCTGGGGCCAGCTCGGCAGCGACGGCTATGTCGGCTGGCTGCCGGACGCGGCGCTGATGAAGCCGTCGGCCGCGCCGACCCACAAGGTGACGGCGCTGCGGACACTCGCCTTTCCCGGCCCCTCGATCAAGCTGCCGCCTGATCATACGCTGGTGCTGGGAACGAAACTCACGATCACGCGGGAGGATGGCGCGTTCGCCGTCACGCGCGAGGGCACGTTCGTCCCAAAAACCCATCTCGCACCGCTTGACCATCGCGAGGAGGACTTCGTCGCGGTTGCCGAACGCTTCGTCGGCACGCCCTATCTCTGGGGCGGCAAGAGCAGCCTCGGCATCGATTGCTCCGGCCTGGTTCAGGTTTCGCTGACGGCGGCCGGCACCGGCTGCCCGCGCGACAGCGACATGCAGCAGACAGGCCTCGGCCGCGCGCTGGAGCCGCACGAACAACGCGGCCTGCTGCGCGGCGATCTGATCTTCTGGAAGGGCCACGTCGCCATCGTCCGCGATGCCACCACGATGGTTCACGCCAACGCGCATCACATGGCAACGGTGATCGAGCCGATCGCGCCTGCGATCGCGCGGATCAAGAAGGCCGGCAGCGAGGTGGTCGCGATCAAGCGGCTGTAGCCCGCGCGCGTCTGCTTTGACCAGACATCCCTGGGCAAAGCCCTCGCTTGCGGGGACGTGCAAGGTTTTTCGGCCAGCGACAATTTGTTCAAAGCGGGATACGGCGCGGGGTCAATTCATTGTGGCCAAGGTTTCTGCAACCACGCGATTGCTGACCCTGATGAGACCCATCCCCGGATAGTCGAGATCAATCGTCATCCATAGCGCCGCTGCGAGCACGGCTCCATAAACCGAATCGAGGGCAGAGAAACGGCGGCCGATGCGACCATTTCCGAATCCTATCATGCCCACCCCAATTGCGGCCGTCCCTAGAAGGACCACCATGATAGGAACAGGAAGATGTCTTCTCGCCATCGCGAGATGCTCCGAATGTAGATCTATGACTTCGTTGATCGGAGGGAGTACGACGCTCATCAAGGGCGCATCGCCCTGAGTCCCTTTGGTTGCCGCTTTCCACATCCGCTCATGTAGACCACCGACCTTGCCAAGCAATGCCTCAACCTGGTCGCGACCTTCGCGGCTCAGCAGCCTGACACGATCGGCCGTGTACTCCTTCAGAGCGGCCTTCAGTTCGGTGCGCTGCGGTTCGGTGATGACATCCGCCCTCAGGTAAGCTGTACCGAGCGCATTCGCCTCTTTCACGATGATATCGAGCCGGTCAATGAAGCGCGACGCTGCTCCCGAAAATGCAAACCCGATCAAAAACGCGACGAGAGCGGCCGTCGATGCCCTAACGAGGACAAGCTGTCTATCCAGTAGTTCATCGGCTGACCGGCTGGCGGAGCCCAGCCGAAAGCCAAGCTCATGAGACGCGACAAGCCCGACGATCAAGCCCAGCGTAACCAGCAGTTCAATCATCTGTTGCCCTTCCAAATGCGGGATGGCGCAAACACGTCGGCAACAGGCACAATGACGATTCATTGCGCCACGCTTGCCTTGCACATTGCGGACAACAAACTGGTGCCCGCCATCGGTCGTTGACGTAGATCAATCCTGCTGCGGCCTACATGCAGCGCAGCGGACCGCGTCCTCGCTTGGAGGCTTTCGGACGCCGGCCGCCCGAATTACGCCGCGCTGTCACGGCTGCGGCCGGCATCCGAAACCCTTCACAGAAGGAGACCTCTGGCTGATCCAACCGCGCTAGACTAGTCCTGAGGTTTCTTGAAGATAAAATCTAATGTTGAAGAAGGACCCTGCTGCCTCTTCCAATCTACAAGCCTCTCCTCCTGCTCGTGCAACTCATGATACAGCTGAGACATCCGGGAAAATATCGACCGGACAGTTTCATCGTTCGCCGTCCTTGAAATCTGAGCGCATCGCTGGGCCAGGTCGAGATTTTCACTCATAAACACCTACCGCTAGGCTCCTAACCGCGCGATTGCCTACGCCAGCTCGTCCAACCAGCGTTGAGCCAATTTCGGCTCACCCGGAGTGTTTGATAGGCGAGAGCCCATCAGTAGCAACCGCTCATGGAGCTGGATGAGTTCGAGGCCGCGCTTGTGGCGCAGGTGCTCGTTTTTGGAGCCTAGTTCAAGCAGCTCCTCCCGTGCGGGGTCGCGCAAACCAACTCGTTCGTACGAGCCGAAGAGACCCCACTCTCCCTTAGCGCACCCCTGTAGTGCCGACAGAAGTAACTCGCTGTACGAAGCTCCAAGGGTCGCGAGGTGTCGTTCATATGAGGGTCTCATCGGCTCGAATACATTTTCGGGTCAAACAATGCGGCTAGACCGGAGACCACCGCCACGGCTCCCAAGAATAGAACAGTGGTGGGATCAATGAACAGATACAAAACCGCCGCTATTCCAATCACGGTCAAGACTGGGCCAATAAACGCAGGGTGCGCCTTAAGCCACTGAATGACCCCGTTGCGGACCTGAGGGATGTAAGCCGCAGCAGCAAGCAGGGCGACAATCACAACAAGCCACTTCGGCATGGGCGAGCGTCCTATTTACCCCATAACCACTATAGCCGAGCACGCTTGCGCACACATGAAGGATAGAGTTCAAATTATAGCGACCACCGCCTGTCCGCTTCGGACCAAGCGGCGGCTCTAGGCGATCCGCCATTCGGGTCCGGGCTACTCCCAAATCCGGCGGGCGCAAATCATCCTGAAGGATGAGAATCCGGTTCTCTCCCCACATAATAGGGGCCGCTGAAACGGAGAAATCATGAACGTGCCGGAAGTTATTCGACGAGCCGTCGAGATCGGTAAACTGGACGGTAGGATTACCTTCGATGAGCTGAATAAGCTTTGTGATGGTGCAATGCTGGATCCCAAAGACATCGAACGCATTCTTAACGCTCTGACCGGAGCAGGCATTTGGATTGAAGGAGATTGAGGTCCGCTTCGGGGCCAGAAGCGGCCGTCGCATCCGGTAAAGCCACCAGCAACCATGAGGGTGTAGACGCGATGGTTCCGCCCGAACAAGATTGGATTGCTTCTCTATCTTTGGATAGTCTCGGCTGGTGTTTTGGAAGGCGGAAAGCATGGTGCTGGCAGACTACGTCTTTGGCTTCGCTATCGCGTTGGTCGTCGGCTTAAATCTTTATCTTGGCCCGCGCATCGAAAGCGCGCGCGTTGCTATGCAATGGAGCTCGAACGGCGAACCAACTTGGTACGCTCCAAAATGGCTCGCGATGTGGGGAATGATTGCCTTCATGGCGGCCGTCCGGCTGTTTATTTGGTTGGCTTCGACCTATGCGCCGCAGCATGTGCATGGTGCTGAATTGGGGATCGTCCTCTTCTCGCTGATCGCCGCTGGTTCTCACCTGTTCGTTCTGATGAAGGCGAGACCGACCCCCTGAAAGTTCGCTTTGATTTTGACCTGACGGCGAGATGTGAACTCGACCACGAACGCACATCCCGGCGCAATCGGTTTCGTAAGCACAACCATCCTACGCGCTTGCACCGAGCGTTTCGTTGCGGCTGAAGCGTCCCGCAAAGAAACGGCTAACCACGTTTCGATGGCCGCAGAGGCAGGGGCATGGGAAGCGCCATCAACCAATGATAGCATATATCTCCTCGGACCAACCAAGGGGGACTAACGTGCCTGGAATGACCAAGCCTCGTTCTTGGTTTCTGCCCGTCGTCGTGTGGATCGCTCTTGTCGGCGTTCTCGTCGGCTGGTTTTCGCTTCAAGCACGTGGTGGTGTGCCGTACTGGCTGGTGAGCCTGATCGTTTCCTGGCTACCGTTCCTGGCGCTGGTGGGCGTTTGGATCTGGTTTTCGCGCAGGAATGGGCGCGCAGCATCCGGAGCAAACTGGGTCGATCTCTTCGAGCAGCAGATCGTGGAAACCCAACGAACCAACGCGTTGTTGGAGAGGATCGCGGTGGCGCTCGAAAAGCCGTCTGCCAGCTAGCGCGATGATCGGTGCCTTATGGGGAGAGGCGTATGCGCTCGGTGATTTCCGCGCATTTTTGGCTGGTTGCCTTGGTACTTGCAGCAGCCGCTGTCGTCAGCCGGCCCGCGGCGGCGGACGACCGACAGGATTGCTTGCACGGATCGAAGGACGTCGCTGAAGCAACCATCGCCGCCTGTACCCGCGCGATCGAAAGCGGCAACCACGACGACCAGGGCCTGTCCAGCTTGTATCATGCGCGTGGCTATACCTGGTTTTGGACAAGCCTCGCCGATCGCGACGACCGCGCCCTCAACGACTATAACGAGGCGATCCGGCTTGAACCGAACGCCGTCAGCTCACTGCTCAACCGGTCGCGTCTCTACAACCAGCGGCGCGATTACGACCGGGCGATAGCGGATGTGAACCGGGCGTTCGAAGGCGGCCTGTCGGACTATGGAAAGCGGGTCGGATATGGCGAGCGCGGCCAAGCCTATCAGGCCAAGGGCGACAACGATCGTGCCATCGTCGACTATACCAACAGCCTTCGGCTCGATGCGGACAACTATGCCACCCTCACCTTGCGAGGCAACGCCTACTTCGCCAAGGGCGAACTCGATCGCGCCATCGCCGACTACGACCATGTGATCGCGCTGTATCCGAAATATGCGGCCGGCTACTACAATCGCTGTGTCGGATACAGCAGAAAGGGAGACCTTGATCGCGTCGTCGCCGATTGTAGCCAAGCGATCGCGCTCTATCCGCAATACAGGGATGCCTACTATTACAGAGGGCACGCTTATCAAGCCCAGGGCGATCTCGATCGTGCCATCGCCGACTACGATCAGATGATCGCGCTCAATCCGGACGACAGCGACGCTCATTGCGGTCGTGCCAGCGCGTATCTGTCCAGAGGCGATGTCCGCCGCGCCATCGCGGACTTTGGCCTGGGGCCTGTGCTGTTATGGCTCGCCACCCTTGCCCTGCTGGCCGTGATTGGTTGGCTTTGCAGCCGAACCGGCGTGTACGCGCGCAGACTGCCGTGCGGGCAGACAATGATCGAGGTTTGCGAACAACAGGTCGTCGACATGCAACAGAGAAATGCAGCGCTGGAGAGGATCGCACTGGCTCTGGAGAAGCATGCGGCGGGTTAGATCGGGCGCTTCGGACGGTCGGCTGCACTGTTCGGAGCAGTTCCCAGATGACCGCGATCATCGCACCAAAGCAGCGGGGATGCGTCAGGTGATCTGGCGCGAATTACGGGTTTGCCGCCGCAGCGGCGGCCGCCACATATTTCGTGTAGAATTCGGCGACCCGGCCACGCCACATGCCGACGAACGCCTCCGACGTCACGTTGTCCACCGATTTCCAGCTGCGCTTGAACGCCGGAAGGGCATTGCCCCAGATCGCGCGTCTGCACCACCTTTCGCCCTTCTCCTTGCCTTCGCCGGTGGCGCACATGGATTTCCAGGCGAGGCGAGCGGGCCGGCTGATGTGCTCGGCAGCGCCTTCCCAGCCCTGCTGATGGATCAGGTAAAGGTCGCTCATGTCAGGCTTGCGGTGCGTGATCCACTCGAACTGGACGCCTTCGGTGATGATCTTGTAGGCGGCCGCTACGGCGTTGTCCCTGGGATTGAGAATCTGCCCGGAGCCGAACTTGCCGAACTCGTATTTGCTCAGCTGAAACAGGCCGATATAGGAGCCGGTCCGTTGAGTGGGGCTGAAACCGGATTCGATCTTGGCCACCGCCATCATGAAATTGACATCGAGACCAAACGCATCTGAGACGCGCTTGATCTCCTCCTGCGGCGTTCCGAGCGGGATGTCCTTGAACGCACGCAAGACCGTCTCCGCCGGTTTCTCGGCCGGCGGCAGTTCGGACCAGACGTAATAGACCAGATAACGGAAATCCGGCGTCGACGCCGCTTTCGGGGCATCGTCGGACGCATCGCGTGCTGCCGGCAGCGGCTGGACGATATCCTGTCCCAACGAGGCCAATTTCGGCCCGACGGGTTCATCGGAGATTTCGGTTCCGGCGCTCAACGGCGCGGACCCTGCTGACGTCACCGGGGCCGGCTCTGCTCTGTCTGCCCGAAGCGCTGCCGCAAGCCTGGCGGATGCCTCTGCGTACAATGCGGGCGTCACCACCTCCGCTGGAGCCGCGATGTTCGCTGCCGCTGCGGGCATGATTTCGGGCACGCTCGCGACCGGTCTGTTGCCGGCGGCCAGATAAAATCCCGCGCATGCGATGGCAATTACGATGCAGCCGGTCTGCCAAACCTTCATTGCCCGAAGTCCACGGATGGCTTCTGTATGAAGGCTGTTCGCATGTTTCCCTGCGGCCTGTGGTTAAGTCCCCTTGGTAGAATCTTATGGTTTAAATGTGGTGAAAGGGGCAGACGGTCCGCCTTGCCCATCATCGCCACCTCAGCTGGCCGCCTGATCTGCCGCTGCGGGAGCCGGATTCGAAAGGGGCCACCTCGCGGTAGCCCCTTGCCGGTTGAAATGATTGATCGGGATGAAATGCCAGCCCCGGCCCACGTATTTCTACCTAGTTACGCGAGACTGTGGAGTCCGGGAAAATGCGGTGTTCCGGTAGTGGAACAGGGACGATCCTGAGTGTTCCGCAACGGTGCGTCCGAAGTTGAATTTTGGAATGCCCTCATCTACTGAGAGGTAACGCGATAGGAAACGGGTTGCCGCGTGGTGGACAGGCTTAAGCGAGCACTGGAAGAACTGGAGCAGCCAATCTGCCCAAACTGCCACGTCGAAATGCGGTGGACGCGCTCGACCTTGATTGGCTCAACCACCATCGCACATCTGTTTCACTGCCCGAATTGCTACCGGACCAGCGAAACCAAATCCAACATCAAGGCGACGAGCGTGCCGCCGGACAAGCTCTCCTCGCCGTTTCGGAAGCAGGCGGCTTAAGGAGCCGCGCTCCTTGGAACGCTCCATCATCGAAATGATTGAGCAGGCAGGGCGAACTCCCTGGAGGAAGTAGGCGATGCGTTCGATTTTAGCCTTGAGCGTTTTGATCAGCCTGTGCGGGGTCGCGAACGCAGCGACCGTTCATCATGGGCACCACCGGCACGCGGCGCTTCGCCCCCATCATCACATGTACCCATCAGGCCGGGCATCGGGTTTTGCCTATGCGCCGCGTCGATACTATGGGCCCGCACCGTACTACCAAGGCTACAGGGAACCATATTACGGTGCATCGCAGGGCTACGCGCCTGGCGAAAAGGAGCAGTTTCTCGAGAGTGTGCTCAACCCTTACTAAGTGAGAACGCGCCGCTTTCAAGAGCAGCACGACGCCTGAGGATCGCATGAGATCCCTGAGCACACTCGGTTGCGATGCATCGCGAGGAGCGAACCGACCTCTCGCTTCGGGAGAGGTGACGGAAAGAGACTATGTCGCGACCGCCCCGTTGCCCGCCGTCTCCAGCCGGAACGCTGCCGCGAACAGCGCACGCGTGTAATCCGTCTTCGGATTCTTGAACAGCTCGGCCGCCTGGCCTTCCTCGACCACCTTGCCGCCGCGCATGACGATGAGGTGGCTCGCGAGCGAGGCGACGACGCGCAAATCGTGCGAGATGAACATGTAGGTGAGATCGCGCTTGCGCTGGAGCTCGCGCAGGAGATCGACCATCTGCGCCTGGAGCAGCATGTCGAGCGCGCTGGTCGGCTCGTCCAGCACGACGAAATCAGGCTCCAGCACCACCGCGCGCGCGATCGAGATGCGCTGGCGCTGGCCACCGGAGAATTCGTGCGGATAGCGGTCGCGCGTATCCGGCTTCAGCCCGACATCCTCGAGCGCCTTGATCACGCGAACTTCGCGCTCCTCGCGCGACAGCTTTGGCTGATGCACCGAGAGGCCTTCGGCAATGATATCGGCGACCGACATGCGCGGTGAGAGCGAGCCGAACGGATCCTGGAACACGATCTGCATGTCGCGCCGAAACGGACGCATCTCCTTGAAGCGCAGGCCCTGGATGTCCTTTCCGAGGAAGACGATACGGCCGTTCGAGGAGATCAATCGCAGCAGCGCCAGGCCCAGCGTGGTCTTGCCCGAACCCGACTCGCCGACGACCCCGAGCGTCTCGCCCTTGCGCACGGCGACGCTGACGCCGTCGACCGCCTTGATGTGGCCGACGGTCTTGCGCATCAGGCCGCGCTTGATCGGAAACCACACTTTCAGGTCGTCGGCCGCCATCACCACCGGCGCGTTTGGCTGCGGCGGTGCCGGATCCGGCTTCGGCTCGGCGGCGAGCAGATCGCGCGTATAGGGATGCTTCGGGGTCTTGAAGACCTGCTCGACCGGTCCCTGCTCGACGATCACGCCGCCTTTCATGACGCAGACGGTGTCGGCGATGCGGCGCACGATGCCGAGATCATGGGTGATGAAGAGCAGGCTCATGCCGAGCCGCGACCTGATCTCGGCGAGCAGCGCCAGGATCTGCGCCTGCACGGTGACGTCGAGCGCCGTGGTCGGCTCGTCTGCGATCAGGAGATCCGGCTCGTTGGCGAGCGCCATCGCGATCATCACGCGCTGGCGCTGGCCGCCGGAGAGCTGGTGCGGATAGCTCTTGAGCCGCGTCTCCGGCTCGGGAATACCGACCTGCGTCAGCAGCTCCAGCGTCCGCTTGCGCGCCTCCGCGTTGCTGGTCGGATTGTGCAGCTGGATGATCTCGCCGATCTGCGCCTCGATCGTGTGCAGCGGATTGAGCGAGGTCATCGGCTCCTGGAAGATGATGGAGATGTCGCTGCCGCGGATCTGGCGCATCTCTCGCTCCGTCTGGTCGATCAGCTCCTGTCCCTTGAAACGGATGCTGCCCGAGGGATGCGAGGCACTGGGATAGGGCAGCAGCTTCAGGATCGACAACGCGCTGACCGACTTGCCGGAGCCGGATTCGCCGACCAGCGCGACGCATTCGCCGCGCTTGATCTGGAACGAGACCTTGTCGACCGCGAGCGTCGTGTTGCCGCCCTGGTGAAAGGCTACCGAAAGGTCGCGCACGGCAAGCAGAGGCTGGTTGATCGCGTCCATCACGCCCTCACTTGAACGTCTTGCGCGGATCGAAGGCGTCGCGCACGGCTTCGCCGACGAAGATTAGCAGCGACAGCATGATCGCAACCGAGAAGAAGCCGGTGAAGCCGAGCCACGGCGCCTGCACATTGGATTTGCCTTGCGACAGCAGTTCGCCGAGCGAGGGCGAGCCGGGCGGCAGGCCAAAGCCGAGGAAGTCCAGTGCCGTCAGCGTCATCACCGAAGAGGAGACGATGAACGGCAAGAACGTCATGGTCGCGACCATCGCGTTGGGCAGCAAATGCCGGAACATGATCACCCCGTTCGACACGCCGAGCGCACGCGCCGCCTGGATGTATTCAAAATTTCGTCCGCGCAGGAACTCGGCGCGCACCAGACCGACCAGCGACACCCATGAGAACAACAGCAAGATGCCGAGCAGCACGAAGAAGCCAGGCACCAGCACCGACGACAGGATCAGCAGCAGATAGAGCGAGGGGATCGCGGTCCAGACCTCGATGAAGCGCTGGAAGGTGAGGTCGATCCAGCCGCCGAAATAGCCCTGGATACCGCCGGCGGCGACGCCGACGATCGAGGAGACGATGGTGAGGCAGAGGCCGAACAGCACCGAGATGCGGAATCCGTAGATCAGCCGCGCCACGACGTCGCGGCCCTGATCGTCGGTGCCTAGCCAATTATATTCGAGGTCGCGGCAACTCTTCAGGCCCTTCTTCTCGACCACCGGCTTGCACTGCGCTTCCGTCAGCATCCAGGTCGGCGGCGACGGCGCCGGCGTCGGCAGATCGAGGTTGTGGGTGTCGTAGGAATAGCGGATCAGCGGCCAGACGATGCTACCGCCCTTGTCCTTGATCAACTTCTGCAAGTACGGATCGCGATAATCCGCCGCGGTTTCGAAGTCGCCGCCAAACGTCGTCTCGGAATAGGTGACGAAGGCCGGCCAATAGAGATGGCCGTCATATTTGATCATGAACGGCCGGTCGTTGGCGATCAGCTCGGCGAACAGCGACACCACGAACAGGACCATGAAGATCCAGAACGACCAGTAGCCGCGCCGGTTCGCCTTGAAGTTCTCCCAACGCCGCTTGTTCAGCGGCGATGGTGCGAACGGCTTGCGCGTGGCAGGGACGGCCTCACCGAGCGGCGACGTCGTGGTGGTTTCGATCGGGTTCGGGGCGGTCAGCGTCATCAGACCTCCCGTGCTTCGAAATCGATCCTGGGATCGATCCACATATAGGTCAGATCGGAGATCAGGTTGACCACGAGACCGACCAGCGAAAAGATGTAGAGCGTGCCGAACACGACGGGATAGTCACGGTTGAGCACGCTCTCGAAACTGAGCAGGCCAAGCCCGTCCAGCGAGAAGATCGTCTCGATCAGCAGCGAGCCGGAGAAGAAGGCGTGGATGAAGGCGCCCGGGAAGCCTGCGATCACGATCAGCATCGCGTTGCGGAAGATGTGGCCGTAGAGCACCTGGTTCTCGCTGCAGCCCTTGGCGCGCGCGGTCATGACATATTGCTTGCGGATCTCATCCAGGAACGAGTTCTTGGTCAGCAGCGTCATGGTGGCGAAGGCGCTCAGCCCCATGGAGATCAGCGGCAAGGTGAGGTGCCAGAAATAGTCGATGATCTTCCAGTACCAGGGGAATTGCGACCAACCGTCCGAAGTCAGACCGCGGAGCGGGAACAGGTTGAAGAAGGAGCCGCCGGCGAACAGGATGATCAGCAGGATCGCGAACAGGAAGCCCGGGATCGCAAAGCCGACGATGATCACCGCCGAGGTCCAGGTGTCGAAGCGCGTGCCGTCCTTGACCGCCTTGCGGATGCCCAAGGGAATCGAGATCAGATAGGTGATCAACGTCAGCCAGATGCCGAGCGAGATCGAGACCGGCAGCTTCTCCTTGATCAGCTGGATCACGCTGACATCGCGGAAATAGCTCTTGCCGAAATCGAAGCGGGCGAAGTTCCACACCATCAGCGCGAAGCGCTCCGGCGCCGGCTTGTCGAAGCCGAACTGCACTTCCAGCTTCTTGATGAAATCAGGGTCGAGGCCCTGCGCGCCGCGATACTTCGAATTGATCGCATCGCCGCCCGCCCCGAGCTGCCCCGGCGCGCGCTGGGCAAAATCGCCGCCGCCCGAGATGCGGGAGTTGCCGCCGGTGTCGGCGCCCGACAACTGCGCGATGACGCGCTCGACCGGGCCGCCCGGCGCGAACTGCACGACGACGAAAGACACGAAGAGGATTCCGAGCAGCGTCGGAATCATCAGGAGGATGCGGCGGGCGATATAGGCGCTCATGATTATTTCGCCTGCTCGAGCTTGGCGGCCTTGGAGGCGTCGTACCACCACAAGGTTCGCTCCCCGACGCCGCTCGTGTAGTCGGAGAGGTTATAGCGCGGCAGGTTCGCGGGATGAGCGAACTCATCCCAATATGCCAGCCGGTGGCTGGTATTGTACCATTGCGGCACCCAGTAGCGGCCCGCGCGGAAGACTCGGTCGATCGCACGGCAGGCGATTGTCAAATCATTGCGCGTCTCGGCCGCCATCGCCTTCTCGACCAGCGCATCGAGCGCGGGACTGGATGCGCCGGCCAGGTTGTAGGATCCCTTCGTCGCGGCAGCTTGCGAAGTGAAGTAGGTACGCAGGCTGTCGCCGGGAGTAGCCGACATGCTCAGGCGGTTGATGGCGACGTCGAAATCGAAGGATTCGACGCGGGCACGATACTGAACGGCATCGATGAGACGCAGATTCGCGTCGATCCCAAGCATGTTCAGATTCTTGAGGAACGAGGCGTGGTGCGGTTGGAACGATGCCTCGTCGGTCAGGAACTCGATGCTGAAGACCTCGCCGCTCGGCAGCAGCCGCTTGCCGTCCTTGATCGGAAGCTGCGCCTCCTGGAGCAATTGCTGTGCCTTGCGAAGCAGCGCACGGTCCTGCCCCGAGCCGTCGGACACCGGCGGGACGGACGGCTCGCCGAAGACTTCATCGGGCACCTGGCCGCGGAAGGGCTCGAGCAGCTTCAATTCCTCGGGCGACGGCATCCCCTCGGCGACGAGATCAGAATTCTGGAACGGCGAGCGCGTGCGGGCGTAAGCGCCGTACATGATGGTCTTGTTGGTCCATTCGAAGTCGAACGCATAGTTCAGCGCTTCGCGCACCTTGAGACTCTTGAATTTGTCCCGCCGCGTGTTGAGGAACCAGCCCTGGCCGCCTGAAGGTGTCTGATCCGGCACCTCCTCGCGCTTGACCCGGCCGTCCTTGATGGCCGGGAAGTCGTAACGCGTCGCCCAGATGCGCGAGGTGAATTCCTCGCGATAGAGATAGTTCTTGCCGGTGAAGCCTTCGAAGGCGACGTCGCGGTCGCGGTAGAACTCGTAGCGGATCACGTCGAAATTGTTGCTGCCGCGGCAGACCGGCAGGTCAGCGCCCCACCAGTCCTTGACGCGCTCGAACTCGATGAAGCGGTTGATCTCGAACTTGCCGACCTTGTAGGGGCCCGAACCCAGCGGCGTGTCCGTGGTGGTCTCGTCGAAAGCGCGGCTCGCGTAATAGGCCTTGGAGAAAATCGGAAGGGCCGCCACGTAGAGCGGCACGTCCCGCGCGCGCTTCTCGGCGAAATGCACCACCACGGTGGCATCGTCGAGCGCCTCGGCGCCCTTGACGTCGCGCATCTGGATCTGGATCAGCGGATGCCCCTTGTCCTTCAGCACGTTGATCGAGAACGCGACGTCCTGCGCGGTCAGCTTGGTGCCGTCGTGAAACTTCGCCTCGGGCCGCATCGTGAATCGATAGGCGAGCTTGTCGGGAGAGATCTGCACCGACTTCGCGGCAGAGCCGTACATGGCGTCGGGCTCGTCGCCGGCATGCGCCATCAGCGTGGCGAAGGTCAGGTCCATGCCTTGCGCGCCCTCGCCCTTCAGGACGAAGGCGTTGAGCGAGTTGAAGGTGAAATAGGACTGATTGTAGCCGCGCACCGACGGGATCAGCGAAAACGTCCCGCCCTTCGGCGCGACGGGATTGACGTAGTCGAAATGGTGGAAGTCGGCGCCATATTTGAGATCGCCGAAGGCCGAGATGCCGTGGGCCTCGCTGGGCCCCTCGGACGCCGCTGCGCTTCGCAGTGCGGCAGCGCTGATTGCACCGCCGACACCGAGGACCAGCACATGCCGGCGTGAAAGCTGCGCCATGCACAATTGCTTCCTCAAGAGCGTTTTCCGATCCGCGCCGCCTTGTCAGCGTCGTACCACCACAGCGTCGGCAGGCCGGACCTTCCGTATTTCGGTAGCGGCTCGGCATGGCTGAAGCGGTCCCAGCGGGCGTAGCGCGTGAAGCCGTAGGTGAATTGCGGCACGAGATAGAAATTCCACAGCAGCACGCGATCGAGCGCGTGGGTTGCGGCGACCAGCTCACCGCGATCCTTGGCGTAGATCACCTTCTCGATCAACGCATCGACCGCGGGATTCTTGATGCCGATGGTGTTGCGCGCACCCGGCATGTCGGCGGCCTGCGAGCCCCAGAACTCGCGCTGCTCGTTGCCGGGCGAGAGCGACTCGCCCCATTGATCGATGATGATGTCGAAATCGAAGCTGCGCAGCCGGTTCTGGTATTGCGCATCGTCGACGACGCGGATCGAGGTGCTGACGCCGATGCGCTCCAGCGAGGGCTTGTAGAACAGCGCGATACGCTCCGACGACGGATCCTGCACCAGGATCTCGACCGAAAGCGGCTTGCCGGCGCTGTCGACCAGCTTGTGGTCCTTCACCTCGAAGCCGGCTTCCTTGAGCAGCTTCGCTGCCTCGCGCAGATTGGCGCGCACCGCTTCCGGGTTGCCGCCGACCGGATTCTGGTAGGCCGTGGTGAAGACCTCCGGCGGCACCTTGTCCTTCACGGCCTGAAGAATCTCGAGCTCCTGTCCCTGCGGCAGGCCGGAGGACGCAAGCTCGGTTCCCTCGAAATAGCTGTTGATGCGCTTGTACTGACCGTAGAAGAGCTGCTTGTTCATCTCCTCGAAGTCGAAGGCGTAGTTGAAAGCACGACGCAACCGCGCGTCCTTGAACTGGTCGCGGCGGATGTTGAAGGCGAAGGCCTGCATGCGACCGGAATCGTTGATCGGAAATTCTTCCTTGAGCACGCGCTTCTCGGCCACCGCCGGGAAATCGTAGGCCGTGGCCCACTGCTTCGCCGAGTTTTCCGCGATCCAGTCGGCCTGATCGGCTTTGAAGGCTTCCAGCGCAACGAGGTTGTCGCGAAAGAACTCGAAGCGCAGCTCGTCGAAATTGTTCTGGCCGATCTGGCTGGGAACGTTGGCGCCCCAATAGTCCTTGACGCGCTCGAGCTTGACCGAGCGGCCGGCGACGAATTCCTTGATCTTGTATGGACCGGAACCCAGCGGCGGCTCCAGCGTGGTCGCGCCGATGTCGCGCTTGCGACCCTGGGCGTCACTGCCTTCCCACCAATGCTTCGGCAGCACCGTCAGCTCGCCGACGATGGTGGGCAGCTCGCGATTGCCGGGCGCATCGAAGGTGAACTTGACGTCGCGCTCGCCGCTCTTCTCCACCTTCGTCACATGGCGGTAGTAAGAGGCATACATCGGGCTGAGCTTCTTCAGCGATTCCAGCGAGAAGATCACGTCCTCCGGCGTCACCGGCTTGCCATCGTGCCAGCGCGCCTCCTTCCGCAAGCGATACGTAACCCAGGAAAAATCGTCCGGGTGCTGCGCGGATTCGGCAAGCTCGCCATATTCGGTGGCGACCTCGTCCTGGGCACGCGCCATCAGCGTTTCGTAGATCAGCGCCGCGGCCGGCGCGAGCGAGCCCTTGATGCCGGCAACTGCGATGTTGAAATTATCGAACGTGCCGAGCGAGATCAGGCGTGCGACGCCGCCCTTAGGCGCATCCGGATTGACGTAGTCGAAGCGCTTGAAGTCGGCGGGATATTTGATGTCGCCGAACAGCGACAGCGCATGGCGCCAGGGAAGAGCATTTGAAGCCAGCTCACCGGTCGATTGTGCCTCGGCCGCGCCGACGACGGGAACGCCCGCGACGGAGCCGATGGCGGGAAGCGCGGCAACAGCCGCACCGGTGAGCAGGAGATCGCGTCGCGTGATGGCCAAATCAACATCCCTGTCTTGAAGGAGGCTACTCCTTTAAGTTCCCAATATAGGCGAGGTTTCGACGGAATATGTTGCTTTTTCCTCATCTTGGAAGGCCGCACGGCCTCTCAGATGCGGCCAAACGCCCCGATAACAACGCCGCGAGGTCAAGATACGGAAACGGCCAGGCTTTGGGCCTGGCCGTACATTCCAAAATGATTGCCGATAAGCCTTATTTCGCCGCGGTCGGCAGCGGCTTCGGGCTGTCGGAGAGGCTGTTCAGATAGGCGATGACGTCGGCGCGCTCCGAGTCCTTCGGGATACCGGCGAAGCCCATCGCGGTGCCGGGAATGAAGCCCTTCGGATTGGCAATGAACTTGTTAAGATCATCGACAGTCCAGGTGCCGCCCTTGGCCTTCATCGCGGCCGAGAAGTTGAAGCCGTTGCGGCCCTCGCCGCGATGGTCGTCAACGATGCCATAGAGGTTCGGACCAACCCGGTTCGGGCCGCCCTTCTCGAAGGTGTGGCAGGCGCCGCACTTCTTGGCGGCAGCAGCGCCCTTCTCGACGGAGGCGGTCTGGAGCAGCTTTTCAATCGGCTCTGACGGGGCTGCGGCCGCGGGGGCGCCACCCTTGTCGCCGGCTTCTTCCTTCACGGCGATCTCGAAGCCCGGCTTTTCCGGCATCTTGGGCGAAAACAGCGCCTGTGCGGTGAAGCTCGTCACCAGCAGAATGAGACAGGTGCCGAGAACCGCACCGAGAATCTTGTTGAGTTCGAAAGAGTCCATTTCCGGCCAGGCCCCACACCGCAAGAAGGAATTAGCGGCCGGGCGGCCGCCAGGACGAGCCTCGGGAGAATCAAACGTTCCTGATTGTTTCCCCGAGTTTTGCCATTCAGATATCGGTTTGCCCGTGCTCTGGCAACCCGTATAAGCGACCCGGCTTCCCGCCCGTCCCCATCCGATTTCTCGGTGCGGAAAACGTCCCGTTTCCAGGCCCTTAAACGATGATCGATCCCCGCATCCTGGTGCTGATCCCAGCCCGCATGGCCGCCACCCGCCTGCCCGGCAAGCCGCTCGCCGATATCGCAGGCCTGCCGATGATCGTGCACGTGATGCGGCGAGCCGTGGCTGCAGGTATCGGCCGGGTTGCGGTGGCAACCGATACGGACGAAATCGCTGATGTCGTGTCCGCCCATGGTGGCGAGGCGGTGATGACCAGCCCCACGCACCCCTCCGGCTCCGATCGCATCCACGAGGCCATGCAGAAGCTCGATCCTGACGGCAAAGCCGAGATCGTGGTCAATCTGCAAGGGGATTTCCCGACCATTACGGTCGAAAACATCCGCGAAGTGCTGCCGCCGCTGGAGGATCCGGCGGTGGACATCGCCACGCTGGCCTCGCAGATCCACACCGAGGAAGAGGACCTCGCCCCGAGCGTCGTCAAGGCGATCGGAACCTCGCTCGGCGGCAGGCGCATGCGCGCACTTTATTTCACCCGCGCGACCGCGCCGACCGGCGACGGACCGCGCTATCATCATATCGGCCTCTACGCCTATCGCCGCGCGGCGCTGGAGCGCTACGTTTCGCTGCCGCCCTCGCCGCTGGAATTGCAGGAGAAGCTCGAGCAACTCCGGGCCCTGGAAGCCGGGATGCGCATAGACTTCACCATCGTCGACACCGTCCCCCGCGGGGTCGACACGCCGGCGGATCTCGAAACCGCTCGCGGCATCCTTTCCAAATCCTGAGCCGCTGCTACAAGGCCCGTCATGAGCAAGATGAAGATCGCATTCCAGGGCGAACCTGGCGCCAATTCCCATATCGCCATCGTCGAGGCCTATCCCGACGCCGAGCCGATGCCCTGCGCCACCTTTGAGGACGCCCTGTCGGCGATCTCATCGGGCGAGGCCGACCTCGGCATGATCCCAATCGAGAATTCGGTCGCCGGCCGCGTCGCCGACATCCATCATCTGCTGCCGGCCTCCGGCCTCTTCATCATCGGCGAATGGTTCTTGCCGGTCCGCCACCAGCTGATGGCGATCAAAGGCACCAAGCTGTCCGACATCAAATCCGTCGAGAGCCATGTGCATGCGCTCGGCCAGTGCCGCCGCATCATCCGCAAGCTTGGCATCAAGGGAATCGTGCACGCCGATACCGCCGGCAGCGCCCGCGACATCTCCGAGCGGAAGGACAAGACTGTCGCCGCGATCGCCTCGCGCCTCGCCGCACAGATCTACGGCCTCGACATTCTTGCCGAAGACATCGAGGACGAGGCTCACAACACCACGCGCTTCGTGGTGCTCGCACGCGAGCCGAAATGGGCCACGCCAGGGTCGGGCCCGCTGGTCACCACTTTTGTATTCCGGGTGCGCAACCTGCCCGCCGCCCTCTACAAGGCGCTCGGCGGCTTTGCCACCAACGGCGTCAACATGACCAAGCTCGAGAGCTACATGGTCGACGGCAATTTCTTCGCAACGCAGTTTTACGCGGACGTGGACGGACACCCCGAGGACAAGGATCTGGCGTTTGCGATCGAAGAGCTGAAGTTCTTCTCGCGCGAATTCCGTATTGTCGGCGTGTATCCGGGCCATCCCTTCCGCGCGACCTTCAGCGAGACGCAGGATTAGGGTCTGTACCTAATTAGCGATCTCTGATTCCGTCGCACGGAGTTGATTCGGG
>NZ_CAKZHY010000100.1 GCF_936928535.1 uncultured Bradyrhizobium sp.
GAGCTCGAGGACGCGATCGACGTCGAGGACGACCATGAGCTGGCCGTCGAGACGGTGGACACCGCCGGCGAGCTTGGCCATGCGGGGGTCGAGGTTGACGGGGTTCTCTTCCTTGCTGTCCTCGGACAGGCGCAGCACCTCGCCGATCTGGTCGATCAGGAGGCCATAGGATTCGCCGCGCAGGTCGACGCCGACGGCCATCGGGGTCTTGCCGTCCTCGTCCTTGGGCAGGCCGAGACGGGCGCGCATGTCGACCACGGTGACGATGCGGCCGCGCAGGTTCAACACGCCCGAGATCTCGCGCGAGGACAGGGGAACGCGGGTGACCCGCTCGGGCATGAACACGTCCTGGACGCGGGAGATCGGCAGGCCGAACAGCTGGCCGCCGATCATCGCGGTGACGTATTCGACCATGGCGCCTTCGCCAATTTGCGTCTTCTTGCTCATATCGTCTCTCCTCAGATCCCGCTTACGCCGCCGCCCGGCTCAGCTCGGAGGCGCCGGCAGCGCCCGCGGTCTGCTCCTTCAGCGCCGCGATCAGGCCGGGACGGTCGAACTTGGCGACATAGTCGTGGAAGCCGGCCTGACGGCCGCGCTCGATCGCGGCCGGCGACACCAGCGCGGAGAGGCCGATGATCGGCATCGAGCCCAGATTGCTGTCGGAGCGGATCACTTCCGCGAACTCGAACCCGTTCATGTCGGGCATCTCGATGTCGGTCAGGACCACGTCGAAGGTCTGGGCACGGAGCGCAGCCAGGCCCTCCTGCGCGGTCGGCGCAGTGCGGACGCGGTAGCCGGCGGCCTTCAGCACCGGGGCCAGCATGTTGCGGAAGAAGGCCGAGTCGTCGACCAGCAGCACCGACTGCGAGTGCATCGACGGCTTCATCTCCTTGCGGGTGAACCAGTCGGCGAACGCCATCGGCAGGAAGTGGCCGACATCGATCACTTCGGTGGCCTGGCCCTTGATCACGGCCGAGCCGAGGATGCCGGAAGCAGAGCCGCCGACCTCGATGTTGAGGCGTTCCTCGACGATGTCGATGATCTCGTCGACGACGAGGCCCATGGAGCGGCCGTCATCGGCGAACACCAGGATCGGCTGGGCACCCTGGCTTGCGACCGTGACGCCTTCCATGGAGACGAGCGGCATCAGCTGCTCGCGGTACTGCACCATGTAGCGGCCGTTGGAGAACTCGATCTTGTCGGCCGGGAGCTCTTCCAGGCGCGTGACCAGGCCGAGCGGGACCGCCTTGGGCTGGGACGAGCCGGCGCGGAACACCAGCAGCGAGGTGGTCTGCTCGCCCGAGCCGATGTGGTGCGCGCCATTGTCGTCGGCCATGTCATGGGCCGAGGAGCCGGCGGCGCCGAGCGCCTTGGCAATGCCGTTGGGGTCGATGATCATGATCACGGCGCCATCGCCCAGGATGGTGTTGCCGGAGAACATGTCGATGTGACGCAGCTTGGTCGACATCGGCTTGACCACGATTTCTTCGGTGTGGAACACGCCGTCGACGACGATGCCGAAGGTCTGGCTGCCGACCTGCGTGACCACGATGAAGCCGTTCTCGGGATCGCTGGCCGCGCCGTCGTCGATCTTGAGCAGCTTCTTCAGATGGATCAGCGGCAGCAGCTTGTTGCGCAACCTGAGGACGGCCGTGTCCTTGATGCGCTCGATACGGTGCTCGGAGTTGGCGCGGGCACGCACCAGCTCGACCACCGAAAGCTGCGGGATCGCGAAGCGGTCGCCGGCGGCCTCGACGATCAGGGCCGAGACGATGGCGAGCGTCAGCGGGATCTTGATGGTGACGGAGGAGCCTTCACCGGCGACCGACTTGATGTCGATGGTGCCGCCGATCTGGTCGATGTTGGTGCGGACCACGTCCATGCCGACGCCGCGCCCCGACACCGAGGTGATGGCGGCCGCGGTCGAGAAGCCCGGCGCGAAGATGAACTTGTGGATCTGGGCTTCGCTCATCTTCTCGAGCTCGGCCTCGGTGACGAGACCTGAAGAGAGCGCTTTGGCCTTGATCTTCTCGGTGTTCAGACCACGGCCGTTGTCGGCGATGCAGATGATGATGTGGCCGCCCTCGTGATAGGCGGAGAGGCGGATGGTGCCCTGCTCGCCCTTGCCGCCGGCAAGACGCTCGGCGGGGGTCTCGAGGCCATGATCGGCGGAGTTGCGCACCATGTGGGTGAGCGGGTCCTTGATCAGGTCGAGCACCTGGCGGTCGAGCTCGGTGTCGGCACCGTGCATCTCCAGCTCGATCTGCTTGCCGAGTTCGCTCGAGAGGTCGCGGACGATGCGGGGCAGCTTCTGCCAGGCATTGCCGATCGGCTGCATGCGCGTCTTCATGACGCCTTCCTGCAGCTCGGCGGTGACGTTGGAGAGGCGCTGCAACGGCACCTTGAACTCGGTGTCCTCGTTGCGCCTGCTGATCTCCAGGAGCTGGTTGCGGGTCAGGACCAGCTCGGAGACCATGGTCATCAGATGCTCCAGCGTATCCACGTTGACGCGGATCGACTGGTTGGCGATGCGATCGCCCTCGCCGGCACTCTCGTCGGCCATCGACTTCTTCGGCGCGGCCTTCTCCTTGGGCGCCTTTGCAGCGGGCGCGGGCGCTTCGGCAGCCGGCTCTTCGGCCTTGGCGACCGGCGCGGGCGGCGCGGCTTCGATCGCGGTCTCGCGGAAGGCGCGCTCGAGCTCGTCGAGCGAGACTTCACCCGGACGCAGCGGACGCTCGAGCGTCTGGTCGATCAGCGTGCCCGTGGTCATTTCTTTGGCGGGCGCAGGTGCGGGCGCAGCGGCAGGCGCTTCCGGGACCAGCGGCGGGGCGTCGGCAACGGGAGCAGCAGCGCCAGCGGCCATGGCCGCCATGCCCTGCACGACCATCGCTTCCAGCTTGTCGATGAGATCGCGGTCGTTGCCCTCGGGCTCGGCTTCGGTCGCCTCCAGCCCTGCGAGGATCTCCTTGATGCGGTCGATCGAGGACAGGATCACCGTCACGGCCTGGCCGGTCACCGGCATGCCGTCGCGGAATTTGCCCATCAAGGTCTCGCCGGCATGCGCCAGCGCTTCAAGCCGCGGCAACCCCAGGAAGCCGCAGGTACCCTTGATGGTATGAACAAGGCGGAAGATGTTATCCAGGATCTTGGCGTTGTTCGGCTCCTGCTCGAACTTCACCAGCTGATTGTCGACGGTGTCCAGGCTTTCGCTGGTCTCCGTCAGAAACTCCCGCAACAGATCATCCATGAAAACAGGCCTTCATACAGGGAGGGCGCGCACGAATTGTGATGCGCCAGATCAGAATGGGGCCAGCTTCACCGCAAAGCGTTTAATATTGGTTGAGTATGTGCAAAAGAACGGAACCAACAAAGAGATAAGGCGCTCCGGACAAGCCGAAGCGCCTCGTAAAGGATAGATTAACGTCTCGAAGCGATGCGCGCGTTTACGAAGCGGTAACGATGACGGCTTCGCCTTCCAGCTTGAGCGTCACGGTGAGGCCGCAGGCCTGCGCCAGTAGCCGCGTGTAATAAGGCTGGATCGCGTGAGCGTCCGCTGCCGGGCCGCGTTCGCCGCTCAAGAGCTCGGAGATGTTCTGCGGCAAGCGCGCGTTGTGCCCGGTCGCAGTGATGCGGAAGCTCATCGTCTCGCCCTCGCCGATCGGATCGACCGTCAGCAGGCCGCCACGCGGGATGGTGTGCTGGGAGACGACCAGCATATTGAGCAACAGCTTGACGCGATTCTTCGGCAGCAGCAGTCGCGGCAGATTCCACGTGATCGTGCACTTGCCGTCCTCGATGTGGCCCTTCGCCATGGTCTGGGCATCGCCGAGGTCGATCTGCGCGCCGGAGGAGCCGGCCGCGCCGAAGGCGAGACGGCAGAACTGGAGACGGGCGGAGGCGGTCTTGGCACTCTTGCGGATCAGGTCGAGGGCGAATTCGCGGTCCTCGGGCTTGGGATCGTCATCGAGCACTTCAAGCCCATTGACGATGGCGCCGACCGGGCTGATGAGATCATGACAGACCCGCGAGCACAGCAGTGCCGCGAGTTCGAGCATATCGGGAGCAGAAGCGGTAGCGGGTGACGGAGCGTCAGACATAAAGGGTTCCTGGATTTGCACGGCGCGGACGCGGCGAATCACGCATGGCTTGGACTGTCGCTGCGGGTTCTATCATTCGCCAGCCCGTGGCAGGAAGCTTGCGATAGGTTCGAAGCGGCCATAAGGGACACGGGCGAATCACGTGAGGAAGGGCAAGAATTGCCGATGAATGAGGCACGCGGGTGAGGATCATCGACGGCGAGGCCGCTGGCCGGCTGATGGAGCCCCTGACCGCACTGGTGGTGCAGGCCGGCGAGGCGATCCTTGCCGTGAACCGCTCCGCGATGCGGGTCGATGGCAAGCAGGACGGCTCGCCTGTCACCGAGGCCGATCTCGCCGCCGACCGAATCCTTGCCGAGGGCCTCGCCCGGCTCGCAAGCGACGTGCCGACGCTGTCGGAAGAGCGGACCCATCTCGCCTCACCGCCCTTTCGCGGCAGCTTCTTCCTGATCGATCCGCTCGACGGCACCAAGGAATTCGTCGCCGGCCGCGACGAATTCACCGTCAACCTCGCCCTGATCACCGAAGGCGTGCCGCTGCTCGGCATCGTCAGCGCGCCCGCGCTCGGATTGCTCTGGCGCGGCATCGTCGGCCGCGGCGCCGAGCGTGTGAGCTTTGACGGCACGACGATCGGCACCGCCGAGCCGATCCGGACCCGCAAGCTGCCCCGGCATGGCGAGCCCTGGATCGCGGCGGTGAGCCGTTCGCATGGCGATCCCAAAAGCGAAGCCTTCATCGACAAGAGGCCCAACGCCGTCAAAAAAACCTGCGGCTCGGCCGTGAAGTTCGGCCGGATCGCCGAGGGCAGCGCCGACATCTACCCCCGGTTTGGGCCGACTTGCGAATGGGACGTCGGGGCGGGCTGCGCCGTGGTGACGGCCGCCGGCGGCAAGGTGACGGACGGCAAGGGCGGCGAGCTGCGGTTCGGCGAACGAGGCGACACCGGTTTCATCATCCCGGCGTTCGTCGCCTGGGGTGATGCCGGGGCGGTCGTTTCTACTGACTGAGCTTGTCCTCGAGGGCCGGCCAGCGCTTGCCGACCTCATAGAGAAAGCGTTCGGGGTCGGCGGCGAAGGCGTCGCGATTGCGTTCCCGGCTGAACAGATAAAGCCGCTGCGCCGAGATCGCGAAGAAGCGGGGATTGCCGGCGATGGTCACCCCGCGGGCGATGTCGACCGGATCATAGCCGCCGAATTGCGGGCCATAGACTTCGGGATGGGCCAGGAATTCCGCCCGGTTGCCCTCGTTGCGGAAGCGCCAGACCGCGCCCCAGAGATTGGCCTCGAACTGCGCCGTCCCCTGCTCGGCTCCACCATCGACGAAATAGGCCACGGGATCGAAGCCTTCGATGGCGACGCCGGAGAAGCGATTGACGACGACCCGCTCGGTGGTGGCCGCGCTCGCCGGCAACCCAGAGCACGCGAGCCAAATGCCCGTCAGCAGGCAGACCAGGCTGCCGATCAAGGCAATTCCGGGGCGCAAAGGGCTATCTTCCTGCCGTTGTGCCGTCATAGTTGCTGCGGATAACATCCGAGTCGAGGGGACATCCGGCGCAACCTAGGGCCGTGCCTAATAGCATCAGGTTAAGGGAAGCAGACCGGGATCGATACCAGGGGTTCTTTTATGACTTTCGCATCACGCCTTGCCGCAGTGGCGCTCATCGCGCTGGCTGGCTGGACCGTGCCGGCCTCCGCCCAGACGGCCGCACCGCCGCCGGACCTGCCGCCGCCGCAGCGGACGCCGACTCCCAATACCTATGGGCCGGACGAGCTTGTCACCGCCGGCCACCGTTTCTTCGGCAACGTCTCGCGCGGGCTCGCCTCGATCATCGAGAAGGCGGTCAGCCAATGGGGCCTGCCGAACGGCTATATCCTCGGCGAGGAAGGCTCGGGTGCCTTCGTTGCCGGCCTGCGCTACGGCGAAGGCACGCTCTACACTAAGAACGCCGGCGACCTGCGCGTCTACTGGCAGGGCCCCTCGCTCGGTTTTGACTGGGGCGGCGACGGCGCGCGCACCATGACGCTGGTCTATAATCTGCCCGCCACCAATGCCATCTACCAGCGCTTCGCCGGCATCGACGGTTCGGCCTACATCATCGGCGGCTTCGGCATGACGGCGCTCACCGCCAACAACATCGTGCTGGTGCCGATCCGCTCCGGCCTGGGCTTACGCCTCGGCGCCAATATCGGCTATCTCAAGTACACGCCGCGGGCGACCTGGAACCCGTTCTAGCTCCCCTCCTTCCCCCTCCGGCTTTCCGGATTCACGTTAACAACAGGGCAGGGCTGGCTTTTTGCCGGCCCGCCATGCATTGTCTTTGGTAAATTTTTCCTTGTCTCTGGAGCTCTGACCCATGGTCGAACCGATCATGTACCTGGCGATCGGTTTCCTGCTGTCGATGCTGTGCGGGCTTGCCATCGTGCCGCTGGTGCATAACCGCGCGGTGCGCCTGACCACGCGCCGGCTCGAAGCCGCAACGCCGCTGTCGATGGCGGAGATCCAGGCCGACAAGGACCAACTGCGCGCCGAGTTCGCCATGTCGGCGCGCCGGCTGGAGATGAGCGTCGACCAGCTCAAGAACAAGACCACGAGCCAACTCGCCGAGCTCGGCAAGAAGAGCGATGCCATCAACCGCATGAAGATCGAACTCGGCGAGAAGAACGCCACGATCTTCGCGCTCGAGGCGCGCGAGAAGGCGGTGAAGGAGCAGCTCCGCGCCACCGAGGAAGAATTCAACACCAAGACCGAAGCGCTGCGCGAGGCCGAGATCGCGCTGAGCAACAAGCAGGGCGAGCTCGCCAAGATCAATTCCGAACTGTCGGACCGATCGATGATGGCGGAGACCCGCCAGGTCGAGCTGGTCGCTGTGCGCGCCCAGATCGAGGAACTGAAGAACCGCGTCGGCGATGCCGAGAAGGAATTTGCCGCGACGCAGGCGCGGCTGACGCAGGAGCGCTCGGAATCGGAGACCGTCACGCGCGAGCTCGGCGACGCGCGTGGCCGCGTCGAGAGCCTGAGCCAGCGCGTCACCGAGCTCGATCGCCAGCTGATCGTGCAGGTGAAGGAAGCCGAGATGCTGTCGGGCCGCGTTGCCGACCTCGAAGGCCGCCTCTCGACCCAAGGCAAACTGCTGGCCGAGCGCGACTACGAGAACAACCAGCTGCGCCAGACCAACGAGGGCGCCGAGCGCACCATCAAGGAGCTGCGCGTCGAGATCGCCGCCTTGAGCGGCGGCAAGTCGTCGGCGGCGATGGAGACGCTGCGCACCGAGAAGGCCGCGCTGGAAGAGCAGCTGCGCACCGCCCGCGACGAGCGCGCCAAACTGCAGCGCGACATCAATGCGATCCAGCAGCAGGCCGAGAGCTCCTGGGCTACCGAGCGGATGGAGAACGCGCTGCTGCGCGAGCGCATCAACGACATCGCGGCGGAAGTCGCAAAGCTCGCGATGCAGCTCGAGGGCCCGAATTCGCCGATCGAGGCGCTGCTGGCCGCAGAGGCCGGCCAGCCGCCGAAGCCTGCGCCGCGCCCGGCCAATGGCACCGCCACCAATGGCGCAGCAGCCGTCCTGCCCGAGGGCGGCGGAACGCTGGCCGAGCGCATCCGCGCGCTCCAGGCCCACGCCTCCCGCGCCCGCCAGCAGGGTGCCTAAGCGGCTCAAAATCCGGCCTCGCCGCTGATTTGAGCCATCGAGATAAGGTTTTCCGGCCCCAAGCCGCCTGAAAACTTGACACTGATAGCCCGCACTTCTAAATCGCGGGCTCCGATGCGCCGGCCGGCCGAACAGTCCGGCCGTCTGCATGATGGTCCCGGGCGCATAGCTCAGCGGGAGAGCGTTCCCTTCACACGGGAGAGGTCCAAGGTTCGATCCCTTGTGCGCCCACCACGCTTCGCCAAAAGGCTTCGCGTGGCGCAGCCACGCCAATGATGGCGAAGCGTGTCCGGCATAGCTCGAAGAGCGTGCGTCTTGCTCCCCTGTGATCAAAAACCCGAAAACAACCCCATGCACAGTAGCCGACGGCGGGGCGGATCAATTGTGACTTTTCCGAATTTAACTTGCTCCGTCGGGCAAAACAGGAGCATGATGGCATGGTGGGGAACGCATCAGGCAATTGGCCGTTGACCTTGCGACCGGTGCCAGGCGCGGGTCGTATCCCGCAATTACCGGGCGCGATGAACAAGCCGAAAGACGGCAGTCATCCTGCTCACACTGTTCGCCTTCGCCACTCGCAATCGCTGTCGAGCCATTGCAGCCTGGATGGCTCGTCAGGACGACCCGTCGAGCCCGACCGATGGAGGACTTGGATCCCGAGAGAAAAAGAGGTTAAGCCATGAAAGAGCAATTTCGATCGCCTGCCGCCAAGGCGGCAAACAAATTTTTCAAGCAGGCCCCGGACAAAGCCGCGACTGATTACGAGCAAGCGCAGCAGGCTTTCCAGGCGAACAGGGAACGGCTGAAAGCCGAACGCCTGGCACGCGAGGCCCGGCAAAAGAGCCAATCCGACAGGACACGGTAGGTATCACGATTTTACTTCGACGCTGTCGAAGTGATCAGAGCATCGACAGCACGACGATGCCGTCTTCGAGCTCTCCTGAAGCAAGACGCGCCCGCGCCATATGCTCGAACTCCGTTCGATGCTTCTGAAGGTAGCTGAATGCCTGCTTCTGGGTGTTGAAGGTCGTCGCAAGTCGGCACATCTGCCTGCTCGCGCCGAACGCGAGGAAGAAAGTGATGTTTCCGTCTTCCGGTTTGATTCGTCGCACGATCTGCACTCTCCGGAATGGAATCGGCGCTCGAATGTGGGAGGACGCTGAAGACGGCTATGGTGCGGCTTTTCTGGAACGCTTTTTGACGGCAGGTGCGGGCAAGGCAGCTTGAAGAGCCGCGTCCGCTGCTTCCTTGGCCTCGCGCATCTCTCGAAGTCGCGCCATGTTCTTACGCACTTCCATGGCCTGTCGTTCGACGTCTGCCCGCGCACGTGCTCCGTCTTCAGCGGCGAGGCGCTTGCGATCGGAACGCGCGATGCCTTCGGGTGACAGCTCGGCCGTTTTTCTGGCGCTCATGCTTCACTCCGTTCTGCACACGACGAAACCCGCTCAATCCAGGGATCGAGCGGGCCAAGCTGCCGTTTCAGTACATCCGTGAAACGGCGCCACGATATCAAGCCAGCGAGAGATTCTCTGCGCTGACCTTGCCTCGCATCTTGTCGGTCTTGCTCTCGAAATTGACCTTTTGGCCTTCTGCAAGACCCGAAAGACCGGCGCGTTCAACGGCGCTGATGTGAACGAACACATCATTGCTGCCGTCATCCGGCTGAATGAATCCAAAGCCCTTTTGGCCGTTAAACCACTTCACGGTACCTGTCGTCATTTTCTTCTCCAAAGCGCGATGGCGCATCTATGCCGCGCGACAATCACGCGGACATTTTCAACTTCGTCGATGTCTTTGGAAAAGGAGCCCGCGGGCGCATTCAACAAGGCACAGCGGCTGAGCGAACACGCTCAATATACACAACCCTCGTTGTTTTACAAGGGCGTAAGCCGATTTGTTTTCGACCGGTCATTGCAATCGGATCTGCCGAGATGCCGGCAGGCCTAGTCAATTGACTTATCGGTGCGAGAGTGGTCACGTGACACATCAGGTTGCATCGCGCTTGGAAGCGCATCGACCCCGAAGCTCGCGGCGCGTGTCGTGGCTACTGTCCTGAAAAATCGCAATGAAGCTCCTGCGCCATCGGCTGCTTGCAGGACGCGTCGCATTTGCAGCCTCGAGCAAGGAACATCAATGCAGGTCGTCGTACGAGACAACAACGTTGAGCAGGCGCTTCGTGTTCTCAAGAAGAAGATGCAGCGCGAAGGCGTCTTTCGGGAGATGAAGCAGCGGCGCTCCTACGAGAAGCCGTCGGAGAGAAAGACGCGCGAGAAATCCGAAGCTATTCGCCGCGCGCGCAAGCTCGCTCGGAAGCAGGCGATCCGGGAAGGATTGTTGCCCGCGCCCCCAAAGAAGAAGCCCTTCGAGCGCAAGCCGCCATTGCCGGAGATCAAAGCTCCTACGGCCTGAAATCAATGCCGCGCAGCACGATTCCCGGCGGGGTTCCTTCGAACTCCGTCGCGCTGTATTTGCGCGCCGCGCGTGCTTCGATGCGGTCGCGCAGCCGGATGAACTGGGCTTCGCGCTGCTCGGGCCTGACTTGCGGGCCAGGCTCGAGATAATCCATCGCGGACGTCGAGATCGCGCAAGGAATTTCCCTGGCACCGTCCTGCATCGAGAAGCGGACGATCATCCGATCGTATTCGAGGTTGATAAAGCTGCCGCGGGTCAACATCATGGCCTACTCCGCTACGTGATCCCTTTCGAGGGCAGTGGCAATGATCGGCGAACAGCTGCCCGCCTTTGCGATCGTTGCACGGCACGTCTCGCGACCGAGGGTCTCAAGGTTCGGCTCACTCCTCCCCCGACAGCCGGACGAAATCCTCGAACAGCGCAGCCACCAGCGCGCGATGGCGGGTATCCTCGACGGGCAGGCTCGCAGCATAGAGGTTGAGCAAATAGCGGGCCTTCACCGCGGCCTCGGCCCAGGACGCCGCTTGCACCGTCATCATGTGGCTTTCGAGCTCGGCCTCGCGCTCGCGCAGCTCCCTGACGGTGGCTTCCACCTCGGCCAGCGTGCGGCGCAACTCGGTCGCCTTCTGCGCAGCCATGCCGCGGTGCTTGTCGAGATCGACGGTGTGGTCAGTCATTGGTGGTGCCCGCATCTGCGCTCGCGCAGTACACTGTCGATACGGATCGAACGTCTGAAGATGACGGTTTGGCGCCACCACCGCTGGTCATGCGTGCCCGCCTTTCGCGAGTATAGCCTCCTCATCGTCGGCTGCCGCGACCATGCGCCCTCGCCGCCGCAATAGCCAGCACTATCGTCAGTCGCGCGGCAATCACGGCGCAGCCTCTCTCACGCAGGATTTAACCCTCTTTAACCCTCGCTATTGCCCCGACGCGGGCGTAGGGTCGTTGCCATCACCGAACATCTCAGCGGCTTCGACCGGTGACTGAGGGTCACGTATGCTCCCGCCGAAAGCCTCGCAGAGGTGTTCGATGGCGTCTGTTCGCATCTCGGAATGGATCGTGCCGCCGGTGATCGTTCCGTTGTTTCTGCTGCTTCTCGTGTGCGCGGCCGCCCTCTTCAATGGCTAGGGCTATCCGCGTGCCTTATCTGGTCAGCGGGACCAACGAATACGGCAGCTCGAATCTCGGCCGTGGCACCGCGACGGTCGCGTTGCGCCTCGCACGGAAACTGCTGCGCGACGGTTACATGGATGTCAGGGTCTGCACTCCGCGTGGACGGGTGCTGCAGTCGACTGAACTCGACGAACTCAAACCACCAAAGGAGAGCGACATGGCGAAAGGTCAGCAACGCAGCAATCGCGAAGCCAAGAAACCGAAAAAGGAAAAAGCCAAGGTGATCGCCGCGGCCCCGAGCCGCAAGGAAGCCGCCTGGCAGCCGGATTTCGGACCTGCGAAGAAGAAGTAGTAAGGAAGCGACGCCGGGCCCGCAGAGCGAGGGTCTGTCGACGGCTAATTTGAGCCAGTTGAGATCTTTTGGTCGGTTGTGCCGCCCACAAGATAAAAGGCTGGTGCGCCGGGACATAAGGGCGCACGCTCACACATCACCGGCAACGGCTCTGATCCGTGGGCGTCGGTGGCAGAGAGACCAAGCGCGCTCCCACCTGCATAGGATGAGGAGCGCAGCCATGGAATTGCGGCGCGGAGTTTGCCGTCCGTCCCAGCAGGACGCGCAGAACCTGGAGCTTCAGCGTGAGATCGTCAGGAACGCGGCGGAAGTTCTGAAACGCTGCCCCGCGCCCGACACATTCCTGAGGCGGAAGACGCAGGAGCCGTTCCCTCGGGAGTTGCCCGAGCCAAGACCAGCCGGCAGCAAGTAACCTGGTTAAGTTCCCGATCGAGCAATATCGGCTAAGCGTAGCTTCCGTTTGTGACAACGGGAGTCGCCATGCCACATCGCAAGTACCGCGCACTGGAGCGCGATTGCCGTTTCCAAGCCGCCATGACCGGACATGAGGAGACCAGAGCAGAGCTCAAGAAAATGGAGCAAGAATACAAGATCCTTGCTGATTGGGTGGAAGAGCGTCAGCGGGACGATGAGGATCGCCTTCCGGAATGAAACCGGCAGAGACCGCCCATGCTATCGAACGATCTCGGCCTCGCCGGTGAAGCGTGCCTCCACAAGTAGAAACGTCCACATGATATGAGCGACGCAAGGCTTTCGCGCCATGCCCCACTATTGCATCGGATCCAGCCGGCTAATCCTTACGACCCTCGTCGAAAAATGCCTGGACGGCCTCGAAAAGCTTGAGGCGATTTTTTTCCATGATGATGGTGTGTGTTCCCTCGGCAAGCTGGACGTAGCGTTTGCCGGGCGAGTTCGTCAGGAGCGGGAACAGCGTTTGCGCCATATAGGGCGGCGTATCCTTGTCCCATTCGGCATGGACCAACAGCGTCGGCACGGTGATCTTCGCGGGATCGTAGTAAGGTTTGCCCGCACCAGAATATTGCTGGCCATCCTGAACGACACCGTTCGGCGCACGCAGGACCGGAGGTGTCATCGCGGCGCCGACTGGATCGGTGGCGAAGGTGGCGTCCGCCCATGCATCGAACCACCCTGCTGGAATGAGGTCTGCCTTCTTGTCTTCGGCAACGCCCGTGTACCACCTCTCCTTGGCCTGATCTCTTGTCACGGTGCGGTAGGCGCCGAGTTTGCCCGGCCCCGCCTGCACCAGCGATGCGGATTGCCGTATCCAGGCAGGCGCATACAGCACCAGACGTTCGACCTTCGCGGCATTTTGGGTCGTATACGTGGCCATCAGCGTGGTGCCCCACGACCAGCCCAGCAGGTTGACGCGCGGAATGTTGCGACGCTGGAGCACGAAATCCACCACCGAGCCGATGTCCTTGACCGCGGTCTCGCCCGTCACAATGGGCGCATTGGCGTCAGGCTTGTCCGCCATCTCGGCAGGACGCGTCGACCTGCCGTAGCCGCGGAGATCCAGCAGCCAGACGTCATAGCCGCGCGATGCGATGTACTCCATCCAGGACAGACCATCGAGCTTGAGATCGAAGGCCGTCTCGGAAGGATAGGTCGCCCCATGGACATAGATGATCGTCTGCTCGGGCCTGAAGGCGGTCATGTCGGCGGGCCGTTTATTGCGGACGTAGATCTCGATGCCGGGATCGCTCGCCTTGACCATCGCCTCTTCGGTCACAAGCGCCTTCGATTGAGCGAGAGCAGAACCGCCGAAGATGACGGCAGCCACAACACCAAACAGCGCCGATGCCTGCATGTCGTAACCCTCCCCTTGCGCCGGCATCTTCAGGTGCCGTCGTCGGGTGGAAGCTTAGCGTGGAGCAGGCGTGGTTCAAGCGCCTTGTCGTTACCGGATCGCCAGAATCTCGATCTCCTGCGCGCCGGTCCCCACGACATCACCGACACTCTTCCCCATCAGCGACTTCGCGACCGGCGCGACGAACGAGATCGATCCTTCCTTCGGATCTGCTTCGTCCTCGCCGACGATGCGATAGGTCTGCACGCGGCCGTCAGCGCGGCTGAAGGTCACGGTGCTGCCGAAGGCGACGACATCCGATGAGGTCGGATCGGCGACAAGCTGCGCGGTGCGCAGCCGTTCGCCGAAATATCTGACATCGCGGAGCGGCACCGCCGACTGCCGGCGCTTTTCATTGACGTCGTCGATGGCCTGCGCGGCGTCATAGGCTTCGCGCGCCGCCTGGAGCTGCGACTGCAGGGACCGCAGGCCGGTTTCGGTCACGAGGTTCGGATGCGGCGAGATCGGGCGATCCGGCAACAACGTCTCGGAGGCGGTCTCGGCACTCTCTTCTTTGGTAAAGGCGACGCTCAATCTCGGGATCCCATCGATAGTTTCGGCTAAAGCGCGATGAGATTGGGTCGAATCGTCATCGCGCTTTAGCTCTTTGTTTGAGCATGATCTTTTCGGAAAACCGCTTCACACTTTTCCGGATCACGCTCTAGCGGTTGAACGCGAAACTATATCTCAAGTTCGACGAAACGACGCAGCTTGAAGACGAGGTCCGGCAAGGCCTGGCGGAACCGCGTCGCATTCTGGAAATTGGTCGAGAACGGCGCGAAGGTGATCATCGCGTTCCAGTGCCTGTAACCGTAAACCGTGACCGAGACACCGGACGCAGGAAACCCCTCGATCTTGCGCAGCTCGCCAAGCACGAGATCGGCAATCGCCTCTGCCGGCAAAAGTCGTTTGCCATCCGGCGTCAGGGCCTGAGGAGCGGGTGCCGCCGGCTTCTCAGCAACCGATGCTGCATCGGAGGCGTCCTGAAGCTTCGGCGATTCCGCTTCAGGAATCTCGGGAACCCCTGCTTCTGGTGCCGCCGGCGGCGCTGCCGGAAGGAAGTCGGCAAGCGGCGGCGGGCTGGCCGCCTCTGCGCGCTTGTTGCCTCCCAGGATGCTGCTGATCATTGCCACAAGGCCAGCATCCTTCGCGTCGTCACTCATCTGATCATCCCCCAGGCCCTCGCCTACTGTAGCACCGGCACAGGAGGCCGCCACTGGGGACGCCGATCAGATCACGCCATCACTCCTGCATGGCTCCCAACTGGTTCCAGCTCGGCGCGAGGTGGGCGCACATCGCACCGCAGTGCAATCCGTCACTGCTTCTCGAAGGGAATGTATTGCTGGTACTGCTTCGGCACGGAGTTGCGATAACGCGCCGGAACGGTGCCGTTGTCGATCGAATGATCGATCTCCTGCTGCCGCGTCATCTTCTTCTTCGCCGGCTTCTTCTCGGCACTCTTCTTGGCGCCTGATGGCGCGGTCGAGGTGTCGGTCGTCGCAGTCGGCGTAGAGGTTGCGGCTGGTGCCGTGGTCGCAGCAGGCGCAGATGTCGCGGCCGGAGCTGTCGTGGATGCGGCGGCCGGCGGCGTGCCACCCGCTGCGGGCGCGCTCTGTGCCAGGACTGTGGGTGTCTGCAGGATGAGAGCGAGTGCCGCAGTCGCAGCCAGCAAATATGATTTGCGCATCAGAACCTCCAAAATGCCTGATCCCCAATGACGGAAGCGTAGTCCCACGGGATCGACGTGTGCAAGCCCGCCGAAGATAGGCGAGACCACCGATACGAACTGTGGCCGGGATCACACTGGCACGAGGGCTTGGGCACGAGGGCTTGGCCACGACCGCTCGGCCACAACGGCTTGCTGCATCATAAGCCGGCAACGAATGCAGCGCACGCGCCGACACGAGGACACGCGCGACAATGTGTTGGGTGAGTCCGAACACGCGATTGGCTTTGCGGCATCGACTCGTGCTGCGCGTTCTGGAATGCCCGCTTCTATCAGTGACGCGGCATCCACTCACGAATACAATTTTTACGCGAACGCGATGCACGTCACGTCGATCGCTTGGCCCGATAGGTCGGCGAGACTGACATGGCTTCGAAGCGCCGATGTCGATGACGAGAATGTTATTGAGCACCTGAGCTGGAAAAATTCGCGAAGCGCATCCGCAGCTTGCACGCAACGCGTGCCGCTGGAACCGCATCCACCTCGCGCAATGTGTGAAGCAATGCATTGAGACGTCGAACGGCTCGATCTAGCCTCACCTGCATATTTAATTATCTGCAACTTTAACGTTAGTTACTTGCCGTCGTAACTTTTCGTCGTAACTTTTCTTGGAGGTACTTTATGAGCAGTCGTCACGCCACACCGCCGCGCGGTCTCAACGCCACCCGTTCGCCGCTGTCACAGGGCCGCTTTGGCCGCATGTTCCGCACCCTGACGCCGGCGACGTTCGGTCCGAACGATGCCGACAACATTGCCAACCTCTCGGCCCTCGCCGACAACATGGTCGGCGATTTTGATCCGCCCAAGGACGGCCCGGATCCCGAGGAGAGCGCCATTCCCGCGCTCTACACTTATTTCAGCCAGTTCATCGACCACGACATCACCTTCGATCCGGTGAGCTCGCTGGCCAAGCAGCAGGATCCCGACGGGCTTATCGATTTCCGCACGCCGTCGTTCGACCTGGACAATCTCTACGGGCGTGGGCCGAACGACCAGCCCTACATGTACGACGGCAGCGGCAAATTTCTGCTCGGCGATCCCCTCACCGGCACGGGCGTCTCCAGCGCCTTCGACCTGCCGCGCTTCAAGGGGCGCGCGCTGATCGGCGATCCCCGCAACGACGAGAACAGCATCGTCTCGCAGTTCCAGGGTTTGATGCTGCGCTTCCACAACCGCATGGTCGACGACAACGACACCTACTCCTTCCAGGACGTGCAACAGCGTGTCCGCTTCCACTACCAATATGTCGTGCTCAACGACTTGCTGCCGCGGATCGTCAATGCCGGCGTCCTGAACGATCTCAAGACCGGCGGTCATTACGATCGTAGCAAGCTCGCCTACTATCACTGGCACACGTTCCCCTACATGCCGGTCGAGTTTTCCGTCGCGGCCTACCGGCTCGGTCATTCCATGATCCGGCCCGGCTATCGGCTCAACGATGCCGACAACATGCTGCTGCAGATCTTCCCCGACCCCAACAATCCCGATAACAACGCGCTGACCGGCTTCCGCTCGATGGGGCCGGGCCGCGCCATCGACTGGGGCCGCTTCATCGACGTCGACACGCGCGCCTATGGCGTCGAGGACGACAGCACCAATCCTGACAACAAGCGGCGGCTGCAGCTCGCCTATCGCATCGACACATCGCTGGTCGATCCGCTGCGCAAGCTGCCGCCGGAGGTCGCCTCCAATCCGGCATCGCTGGCGCTGCGCAATCTCGAACGCGGCTGGCGGCTCGGCCTGCCCTCGGGCCAGGCGGTCGCAAGGGCGATGCACCAGACGCCGCTGACCGACGAGCAGATCGTCGTCGGCCGGGCCGTCGACGTTCCTGGCTCAGGCGATCCGCAGATCCCGATTGCCTCGATCGCCAACGGCGCGTTCAAAGGCAATTGCCCGCTCTGGACCTACATTCTCGCGGAAGCGCGCCAGTTCGCGACAAAGATCCCTGCCCCCGCCACCGGCGCGCCGGCGGCTGGAATCACGACGCCACAGCTCGGCCCGGTCGGCGGCCGCATCGTCGCCGAAGTCTTCCTCGGCATGATGTTCGGCGACGCCTCCTCCGTGCTGTCGCTCGACCCGAACTGGGCGCCGGTGACAAGTCCCGACTTCAAGTTGAAGGACCTCGTGACATATGCGCTGGGCCAGGGCGCTCCGCTGCATTGAGCGGGTGACAAGAGATGATGCGAGGCCGTCCGCGCGAGCGGGCGGCTTTTTTTGCGACGATCTGTTGCGTCCGCTTTACGCCCGATTCCGTTGCAAAACTCCTTGAGCCTCGATGGCGGGCGGTGGTTTCAAGTCTGA
>NZ_CAKZHY010000101.1 GCF_936928535.1 uncultured Bradyrhizobium sp.
GGCATGATCATCGGCGTGGCGCAGCAGGGCATGTCGTTCGTCGATGCCGGCCGCAGCTACACGCTGCTGACGGTCGGTGACGGCCTCGTCACCCAGGTGCCGGCGCTGATCGTCTCGACCGCGGCGGGCCTGCTCGTCTCCAAGGCCGGCGTCTCCGGCGCGGCCGACAAGGCGCTGATGAAGCAGTTCTCGGGCTATCCGCAGGCCCTCGCAATGTCCTCGGCGGTGATGCTGGTGCTGGCGGCGTTGCCGGGCATTCCGACGCTCCCCTTCCTCGCGCTCGGCGTCGGCGCCGGCGCGCTGGCCTGGACCGCGCGCAACCGCAACCGCGCGACGGCCAAGGCTGACGCAGCCGCCAAGGCCGCGCCGGCCCCGGGAACGCCCGGTGCACCGGGCGCCGCCGCTGCCGAGGAGCCGATCTCGGCGGCGCTGAAGATCGACGACCTCAAGATCGAGCTCGGCTATGCGCTCTTGCCGCTGGTCAACGGCCCTGATGGCACCGACCGCCTCACCGAGCAGATCAAGGCGCTCCGCCGTTCGCTCGCGATCGAGATGGGTTTCGTGATGCCGGCGGTGCGCATTCTCGACAACGTCCAGCTCGAGGCCAACACCTACATCATCAAGATCAAGGAAGTGGACGCCGGCACCGGCAAGATCTGGCCGAGCCAGTTCATGGTCATGGACCCCGGCGGCAGCCAGGTGCAGGTGCCCGGCATCCACACCACCGAGCCGACCTTCGGCCTGCCGGCGACCTGGGTCGATGCCAGCCTCAAGGAAGAAGCCTCGCTCAAGGGCTACACCGTCGTCGACGCCGCGACGGTGCTCTCCACCCATCTCACCGAGCTGCTCAAGGCCAACATGTCCGACTTACTGTCCTACGGCGAGGTGCAGAAACTGCTCAAGGAGCTGCCGAAGGAGCAGAGCGAGCTGGTCAAGGACATCGTGCCCGGACAGGTCACCGTCTCCGGCATCCAGCGCGTGCTCCAGCTGTTGCTCGCCGAGCGCATCTCGATCCGCGACCTCTCGACTATTCTCGAGGGCATCGCCGACTCGCTCGCCTTCTCGCGCAACCCCGCGACCATGGTCGAGCATGTCCGCGCGCGCCTCGCGCGGCAGATCTGCGCGCAAAACACTTCCTTTGCCGGCTATTTGCCGCTGATCGCGCTGTCGGCGAAATGGGAGCAGGCCTTTGCCGAATCCATCATCGGCCAGGGCGAAGAGCGCAGCCTCGCGATGCAGCCCTCGAAGCTCTCGGAGTTCATGACCGGCGTACGCGAGGCCTTCGAGCGCGCCGCCCGCGAAGGCGAGGCGCCGGTGCTGGTGACCTCTGCGGCAATTCGTCCCTTCGTGCGCTCCCTGGTCGAGCGGTTCCGGGCCCAGACGACCGTGCTGTCGCAGGCCGAAATCCATCCCAGGGCGAGGTTGAAAACGGTCGGAAGCATCTGATTTGCCTTAAGAAGCCGTGTGTTTTTCGGCCACAGGCAAATGGTTTTTGAGTTCCTGGCGCCTTGTGGACCAAAGGCCGACAAGGCGCCGGACATGGATATTACAGCTTTGAAATAATTGCCAAATCGAACGATCAAGACTCGCTTTTGATCGCGATCTTTCACGTCGTATCACGCTCTTGTGATGGCCTCTTGGGAACGAATCCCCCCAATACTAGGTTGTTGGGCACCGGAAGCATGAACCTGCCTGAACGGGCTGGCGACTACTTCGGGTAGATGGCGGCAGGAGGCTTCCATGAACCACTCAATTTACAGCGCGGATCGCTCGACCCACCTGAAAGTGGTGGCCGTGGCGCTCGTCGCCGGCATCGCAGTCGCAGGCTTCGGCATCTCGGCGCGTACAGGTTCGGACGAAGGACTCACGCAGACTGCTCGCGTCATCAAGGCCGGCAAGCCGGTCGTGGTCACAAGCTCGAACGCATCGCTCGTTCGCTAGGGAGATTTTGAGTTTCAGGAATTCACGCGGCTCTTTACCAGCCCCCCAAAGTCGCCACGTGGATATGTAGACGACCCCAACCCCAAGTCGACTACAGAAAGCGCCCGCCCCCCACGGGCGCTTTCTCATGTCTGGGGTATGTCGCTGGTCGGGAAACTCACGCCTCAACCTCGTCATTGCTTCGCTACTGTTTAGCCCGGACACATAGCTTACACTTGTTCGGAGACATGGTTGACACTTTT
>NZ_CAKZHY010000102.1 GCF_936928535.1 uncultured Bradyrhizobium sp.
CGGTCCACATCGCCGCCATTGTCGCCTATTGGATCAATTGAGTCTGAACCCTAGTATTTTATCCTGACAGCGTCGCTTCGCAACGTTCGTCTGCAAAGGTATGCGAAAGCAAGGCGACTGGTGGTCATCGCCCTTCACAGCCTAGGAGCCTTTTGCAGCCCGGTGTTCATATGTCCAACGTTGCAATGCTTGCCGGTAAGCGAGCAATAGCTCACCGTCAGTCTCATGTCCGTGACGTTTCTCAGAAACCCCCGCGTGAACGCGTTGTAGTCCGCTGAATGCGCTTCAGCCGCAGCTTTTAGGCGATCCAACCCTGACTGGTCGGTTTTAAAAATGAAGAAACCATCGGAAGGGTTAATGAAAGCACCGGTGGCAGGAATTTGGAACGACGATTGGAGCAGGATGCGAAGCTGTCCGCCCTCCATGCTCTGTTTGAGCCCCATTAGATTTCCGAAGAGATGCTCAATAACTGTTCCGTTATTACCATTGACGAATTCAATTACGTCGGTGTCCCGCGAAGTGTCGCCGTTCTTGTGAAAGTGAAGGTCCCTGAAATCGAAATCAATGGACTTAATCACGGCGCTGCCACCACCAAGATTCGTAATCTTCACGCTCATATCATTTGCATCAATCGCGAATGCTAGTTGTGGCCGAATGCTTAGTTCTCGAAAAGTCGAATCCAGTTCGAATGCTCTCTCGGCCACTCGAGCTTGTTGATAGGTGGCGTACGCGGCTCCCAATGCGACTATCAGCGATGAAGCCGATATCGCGAGTGTGAGGAAGTCCGTGGGTGGATTTGGCCTAACGGAGCTTGATCTTTTCTGCGCGCGTAGAATTGCCCGTATCTGCCTAGCGATTTTTTGAGTGGTCATTTGTAGCCTGCAATTTTCCAACTGCTACTCATCATTTGTTTGCATCTGGCCGAAAAAGTGTAGGGTTACCTGCATGATTATCCACAGTTGTGGCGCGGAAAATGCCACTGCGCCGGGGTATCAAATTGTCGCGCCCGTCGGGCAAAACACCCGCCACGCCCGTCAACCCCTCCTCGTAAAAATATTCCACTTTACCGAAATTCGGAAATGTCGTATATCTCACCCATCCCAGCTCATCCTTGAGGGGCGATCGTACGTCGTCACGCATCGCGAGCCGGGTTTGCGGTGGACGCGGGCAGCGTCGGCGCGAGAGGTGCGGGCAGGGCGGGTAGTCCCTGTGAGCCCGAAACCGCGCGCGGACGAACGGCGCTGTCAGGTTCGTCTCGCCAACATTTCGATGGCTACGTGCACGATGCCATCGAACCCTGTGGCGCAGGCGTACGGTGCGTACGGCAAAACCGTGTGGTCCTGGCCGTCGTTGCTACGGTCAAGCCTGTCGCGGAGGTGTGGCCGAGCCCAACCGGGCGAAGCGCATCGCCAATTCGCGGGGCGAGGGAGGCCAGAAGGACAATCGGCTCCCGGGGGAGCACGGCATAAGCCGTCAAACCATCGCGCAGGGAAGGCCGAGTGTTGGCCACACATGTATGCTGCTGTGCGGTTCTTCCTGCGCTACATCTTCGCGCAGCGGACCGCGGGTGCGAGGTCGGCACCCGGTCTTCCCTGCGCCCTCTCGGTTTTGAGGGGGACATCACCAGGCAAAACTCGGGCGAAACGCGCCGCGAGAACCTAGAGGCGCGTCTTTCAGATGCGCTTGAGGTGTTTGAGGGCCGCAGCGATCGGCCATCGCTACCATTCCCAAAATTCCTGTTGTCGCGCGACTCCGGCGCCTCTAGCATCGCGTCAAAACGGGCGTCGGGACGGAAATGTGCCGGAGGACATCATGCGCTGCATCAATGCATTGCTGCTGGCCGCTTGTGTACTGGGATCGCTGCTGTTCGCATCGGTGGAACCGAGCCATGCGCAGGGAATTCCGCAAAACATCCCGCGGAAGGATCTGCTGATCCTCGAAAACCCTGAGGGCACCGTCAAGAACGCCGGCTGGTTCAACATCTGGGTGATCAATGCCAGCTCGCAGTCCAATGGGCTGCAGCAGGTCGCGCTTGATACGCTCTGGTACATCGATCCCGAGAACGGTCTCGACGGCGCCTGGGACAACTCGCTGGCCGCCGACAAGCCGCAATACAACGCCGACTTCACCGAAATGACGGTCAAGCTGCGCAGCGGCATCTTCTGGAGCGATGGCGTCGAGTTCACGGCCGACGACGTCGTCGCAACCGTGACGACCCAGATCAAGCATCCGGCCATGCGCTTCAGCGCGGTGCTGGCGAGCAATGTCGCCTCCGTCGAGGCGACGGACGCCCAAACCGTCGTGTTCAAGCTCAAGAAGCCTAATTCGCGCTTCCACACCAATTTCACGGTGCGCTGGGGCGCGATATGGATCCTGCCCAAGCACGTCTTCGACAAGGTCGAGGATCCCCTCAAATTCGATTTCAACAAGCCGGTCTCGCTGGGCGCCTATGTGCTGCACAGCTACGACCCTGATGGCAAATGGTACATCTGGCAGCTTCGCGATGACTGGCAGCGCACAACGCTGGCGCGCTTCGGCAAGCCCGGCCCCAAATATCTCGCTTATGTCGACCCCGGTCCGCCGGACAAGCGGGTGATCGCGCAGCTCAACCACGAACTCGACGTGATCCACGACATCGCGCCGGAGGGCATGTTTGCGCTTGCCAAGCAGAGCAAGACGACGCGGGCCTGGTTCAAGGGATTCCCCTATGGCCACCCCGATCCGACGCTTCCCGCTGTCATCTTCAACACGCAGAATGAGAACTTCAAGAATCCTGATGTGCGCTGGGCGTTGGCGCTGTTGATCGACATCAAGGCCGTGGCAATGGCGGCCTATCGCGGCGCTGCCACCATCTCGGCGATCGGCGTGCCGCCGACTGGAACCCATCCGGCCACCTATCACGCGCCGCTGGAAGACTGGCTCAAGAGCTTCGAGCTCGACACCGGCAAGCGCAAGATCAAGCCGTACGACCCGACCATCGGCAAGCAGATTGCCGACATGCTGCGGCCGTCGATGGGCGAACAGATCCCGACCGATCCGGCGGAGATCGCCAAGGCGTTCGGCCGGGGTTGGTGGAAAACCGATCCGCAAGCAGCGCAGGAGCTTCTGGAGAAGGCCGGCTTCAGCAAGCGCGGCGGTGCCTGGATCACGCCTGACGGAAAGCCCTTCACCGTCCGCGTCATGGTCGAGGGCGATTTGCGTCCGGTGATGACGCGGGCCGGAACGATGATCGTGCAGCTGTGGAAGCAGGCGGGCATCGACGCCAAGATCGACGTCGCGCAGGGCACGTTGCCGACGCGGCGGGCGGCCGGCGATTTCGACACCTTCATCGGCTGGAGTGTCGAGACATTGGGCGGCCACCCGGACCTGTCCTACTTCCTCGACAGCTGGCATTCGCAGTTCGTCGCCGAGCCGGGCAAGCCGCAGCCGCTGCGCAACTGGCAGCGCTGGTCCAGTCCCGCCCTCGACAAGATCATCGAGGAGATCCGCACCGTCGGCTTCGATGATCCCAAATCGATCGAGCTCGGCAAGGACTACGTCAAGCTCGCGGTGAAGGAGATGCCGACCATTCCGTTGATGGCCTACAACGTGTTCACTGCGATGGACCAGACCTACTGGACCGGCTTTCCGACTGCGGAGAACCCTTACACCAATCCCGTGCCGAACTGGGGCAACTCGCGTTACATGTTCGTTCGGCTGAAGCCGGCAAACTAGTCAGCGATGATCCGGCAGTGCCCGCAACGACCTTGTCGAGCGTCCCGGGTGCTGCCATGAGCGGGTACGCCGGCTATGTTGGCCGCCGCCTCGCGCAATTCCTGCTCGTTGTCTTCATCGGCATCAACATCGCCTACGTCGTCACGCATGCCTCGCCGATCGATCCCGTCGAGCAATCGATCTCGGCGGTGACGTCGTTTGGCAATACCGCGCCTGATGCAATCGAACAGATGCGCCGCTCCCTGCGCGAGCTCTATGGTCTTGGCGGTACGCCCGTCGAACAATATCTGACATTCTGGAAGCGCATTCTGAGCGCCGATTTCGGTCCCTCGATGTCGGCCTTTCCGACCCCCGTCGGCACCCTGATCGGACGCGCGCTGCCCTGGACCGCGGGACTGCTGGCGGTTTCAACCCTCATCGCCTGGGTGCTTGGAAACCTGCTGGGGGGACTTGCCGGCTATTACCGGCAGAGCCGCGGGCTGAAGCTGATGGGGGTGATTGCCATGGGCCTTCATCCGATCCCCTATTACATCCTGGCCATGCTGCTGCTGATCCTGTTCGGCTTCATCTGGCCGGTGCTCCCGATCAGCGGCGGGTCGGCGATGGACCTGCCGCAGACCCTGACGGTCGAATTCGTTGGGAGCGTGCTGCAGCACGCGATCCTGCCGGCGCTCTCGCTGATCCTGATCGGCGTGGGCAGCTGGTTCCTCGGCATGCGTTCGCTGGTCGCCAATGTCCTTGCCGAGGATTATGTCGTCTATGCCGAGCTTGCCGGCGTCAAGTCCTCGCGCATCCTGACATCCTATGTGATGCGCAACGCGCTGGTGCCGCAGGTCACCGGCCTTGCGATGTCGCTCGGCGGAATCTTCAACGGTGCCGTGATCACCGAAAAGGTGTTCGGCTATCCGGGTCTCGGCTCGCTCCTGGTCGATGCCGTCTATGCTGGTGACTACGGCCTGGTGCTCGGCGTCACCACCATCTCGATCCTCGGCGTATCGGTTGGCGTGCTCGCGATCGATCTTCTGTACCCGCTGCTCGATCCCCGAGTGAAGGTCAGCTGATGGTCGTCTTCCTCCGCGACCTCCTGCGCTACAGGGCCGAATTCCGGATCGGGCTCGTGCTGGTCGCCATCGTCCTCGTGCTGTCCATGCTGGCGAGTTTTTCGCCATACCCGCCCGACAGCGTCTATGTGGTGCCGCCCGACTTGCCACCGTCGTCGACGTACTGGTTCGGCACGACGTCGCGCGGCCAGGACGTGTTCTGGCAGGTGAGCTTCGCCATCCGCAACACATTGCTGTTTGGCGGCACGGTGGCCCTGGTCAGCCGCCTGCTCGCGCTCGCGGTCGGGCTCATCAGCGGCTACAAGGGCGGCTGGATCGACCGCGCCCTGATGTCCGTGAACGATACCTTCATTGTCATCCCGCTGCTGCCGATCCTGGTGCTGTTCTATTTCGTGATGCGCGACCGGATCTCCTGGCTGATGCTGGCGCTGATCATGGCCTGCTTCGGCTGGGCTTACGATGCGCGGCTGATCCGCTCGGTGGTGATGAGCCTGCGGCACCGCGAGTTCACCCAGACCAGCCTGTTTTCCGGGATGAGCACCTGGCAGATCCTGACCGAGGAGCATCTGCCTTATGTCGTACCGATCCTGTTCTCCACGACCATGAACAACATGGTGTGGTCGATCGGGCTCGAGGTGACGCTTGCCGTGCTCGGCTTCACCGACATCAACACCCCGACGATCGGCGGCATGATCTATTGGGCCAACCAGCACACCGCGATGGTGGCGGGCATCTGGTGGTGGATCGCCTTTCCGACCATCGCGGTGATCATGGCGTTCATCGGACTCTTCCTGCTCGCGGTCTCGGTGAACGCCCATATCGATCCGAGAAGCCGCCTCTGGAGCACTGGAGAGGCGTCGTGATGCTCGCGAGCGTGGCGCAGCCGCACGGCGATCAGGATGTCCAGCCGCTTCTCGTGGTTCGCGACCTGCAAGCCTATTATCGGACCAGCCATGCCGGCGTCAGGCGTGGCATCCGGGCGGTTGACGGTGTCAGCTTCACGGTGCGCCGCGGCGAGATCTATGGTCTCGCCGGGGAATCGAGCTCGGGCAAGACCACGCTGATCAAGAGCATTGCCGGCGCGATCAAGCCTCCGCTCGAGATCGTCGGCGGCAGCATGGAGTTTGCGTTCCTGCCCGGCTATGGCGGATTGCACCGTGCGCCGCGGGCGATGGTGGAGCGGATTCGCTGGCGGCACCTGTCCTACATCATGCAGGGTTCGATGAACGTACTGAACCCGGTGCGTCGTATCGGATCCTCGTTCATCGATTTCGCCTATCCGCATATCGGGGGCAGCCGAAAGCAGTTCGAGCAGCAGGTGGTCGCCCATCTGGCTCGCGTCAGACTGGATCCTTCGGTGCTTTCAGCCTTTCCCCACGAGCTCTCGGGAGGGATGCGGCAACGCGCCACGCTTGCGCTCGCAACGATCTGCCGTCCCGGATTTATCATCGCCGATGAGCCGACCACCGCGCTCGACGTGGTGGTGCAGAAGGAGGTCCTGGGCATGATCCGCGGTATTCAACGCGAGACCGGCTCGTCGGTCCTGTTCGTCACGCATGACATGGGCGTGCACGCGCATATCACCGATCGTCTCGCCATCATGTATGCCGGGCGCCTCGTCGAGGAGGCCGCGACCGCGGAGATCTTCGGTAATCCGCTGCATCCTTACACCAAGAACCTCATCTCGAGCCTTCCGCGGATCGGCGAGGATGCGCCGCGCACAGGGCTTGGAGGTGCCCCGCCAAATCTTGCCGATCCCCCGTCGGGTTGCCGATTCCACCCGCGCTGTCCGCTTGCAAGCGAGATTTGCAGCCGCAAAGTTCCTGTCATGCGTGAAGCTCGCTCCGGGCATCGCGTTGCATGCTTCGCGGTCAACGGGGACGACCCGGCATGAATGATCTGCTGCTCGACGTTAGGGAGGTCAGCAAGACCTTCGTCCGCGGAAGGCTGCTCTCGCGGGAGAAGATCGTTGCGGTGAACAAGGTGAGCTTGCAGCTCGCCGCCCGGCGGCCGGAGATCTTGGCGATCATCGGCGAATCCGGCAGCGGCAAGACGACGCTTGCCCGGATGATTCTGAACATGGAGACGCCGACCAGCGGCAGGCTGCTGCTCGACGGCACCGACCTCGCGACCATCAACGGCAGTGCCGGTCGGCTGGCTTTCATGCATAGGGTACAGCCGATCTTTCAGAACCCGTTTGAATCCTTCAATCCGCTGAAGCGGGTTGAACGGTATCTGCTTATGACCCGACTTCGATTTGCTGGGACGGCAGGTGGGAGTACGACTGCGGAGGCCGTGGATGCCGCGCTGCACAAGGTGGGCTTGTCGCTTAGGGAGGTGAGCGGCCGACACCCGCACGAACTGTCCGGCGGACAGCTTCAACGGGTCGCGATTGCCCGTGCGCTGCTGGCCGAGCCGAAATTAATCGTGGCGGACGAGCCGGTCTCCATGATCGATGCGTCCTTGCGCATGTCGATTGTCAATCTGTTCAGGACGTTGCGGGACGAGTTGGGGATATCGATCATCTATGTCACGCATGATCTGGCGACCGCCTACTACATCAGCGATCGTATCATGATCATGCAGAAGGGCAGCGTCGTCGAAAGCGGCGATGCGCGAGACGTGCTGAAGGCGCCGCGGCATCCCTATACGTACCAATTGCGCGAAGCCGTGCTATTACCTGAGGTGGCCAACGTTTCGGCGAACGCAACTTCCAGCATGAACGGTCTCATCAGCCCCGGAACACCCGAGAGAAGAGCATGAGGAAAGCCAGAGTTCTGATCGACCGAGACTTCGCCATCGGTCACACCGACCCTCGCTTGTTCGGTGCGTTCGTCGAGCATCTCGGGCGATGCGTCTATGGCGGCATCTACGAGCCCGGCCATCCGAGCGCGGACAAAAGGGGCTTTCGGAAGGACGTGCTCGCCCTGGTGAAGGAGCTCGGCCCGACCCTCATCAGATATCCGGGCGGCAATTTCGTCTCGGGCTACAATTGGGAGGACGGCGTCGGCCCGCAGCACACGAGGCCTGCGCGCCTTGACCTCGCCTGGTTCAGCACCGAGCCGAACAGCTTTGGCACCAATGAATTCATGGACTGGTGCAAGGCTGCCGATGTCGCGCCGATGATGGCGGTCAATCTCGGTACCCGCGGCGGCGATGCCGCGCGCAATCTGGTCGAATATTGCAATCATCCGGGCGGCACGGCCTGGTCGGAGCTGCGCCGTAGCCACGGCTGGGACAAGCCGCACGGCGTGAAGCTGTGGTGCCTCGGCAACGAGGTCGACGGGCCCTGGCAGATGGAGCACAAGAGCGCCGCCGATTACGGTGCGCTCGCGCGCGAAGCTGCCAAGATGATGCGTTGGATTGATCCGACCATCGAGCTGGCGGCATGCGGATCGTCCGGGCGCAACATGCCGACCTTCGGCCAGTGGGAGGACACGGTCCTCGAGCACACCTTCGATCATGTCGAGTACATTTCGCTTCACACCTATCTGAACAATTACAAGCAGGATACGGCGTCGTTTCTCGCCAGCCCCGACCTGATGGACAGCTTCATCGACGAAGTCGTTGCGATCGCCGACGCGGTAGCGGCCAAGCGTCGTTCCAGCAAGCGCCTGATGCTGAGCTTCGATGAATGGAACGTCTGGTACCGAACGCGCCGCAACCGCGCCGACCGGGTCAAGGAAGGCTGGCCGGTGGCGCCGCCGATCCTCGAGGAAATCTACACGATGGAGGATGCGCTCGCCTTCGGCGGCGCCTGCATTTCCCTGCTCAATCACGCCGATCGGGTCAGGGTTGCCTGCCTCGCACAACTCGTCAACGTCATCGCACCGATCATGACAGAGACAGGCGGCGGCGCGTGGCGCCAGACCACCTTCTTTCCGTTCGCGCACATGACCCGCTTCGGCCGCGGCAAGGTCTTGCGCACCCAAGCGGAGTCCGAAACATATGATTCGTCTTATTACGATCCCCGCGGCACCCTGGATCAGAACTTTCCCGTGCCTGATGTGCCCTATCTGAAAATCGCGGCCGTGGCGGCGGAGAATGGCGGCCTGTCGCTGTTTCTGCTCAATCGAGATTTGAAGCAGGAGATGGAGGTGAGCGTCGAGGCGAGACGCTTCGGCCGGCTGACTGTGAGCGAGCGGCTTGAACTGCGGCATGATGATCTCAAGGCGACCAACACCAAGCACGATCCAGGCAAGGTCAAGCCGGCGCCGTTGCGGGATGTGTCCTTTGATGGGGAACGATTGCAGACGACGCTCAAGCCGGCGTCGTGGAACGTGATCCATCTGTCGGCAGGCTGAATTTGGCAGATCGTACGCGGATGCGAGCCGAGGAACGGCCGGCCGCTGCGGTTCAATGCGTGAGGCCGGGCGGTGGCTGCGCGTCGAGGACCTGGCGAATGGCACGTGCCAGATCTGCCGGCCGGTACGGCTTGCTCAGCAGGGTGATATCAGGGTCGAGCCGACCGTCATGCATCATGGCGGCTTCCGGATAGCCCGACATATAGAGCACTGGCAGGCCGGGTCGCCGCTCCAGAACGGCATCGGCAAGTTCGCGGCCGTTCATTCCGCCGGGCATGACGACATCGGTAAAGAGCAGATCGAAGGCCGTGCCCCCGTCGACGAGAGCGAGGGCCTCCGGACCATTGGCGGCCGCGATCGGGCGGTAACCGAAGCTCTTCAGCTGCGCTTCAACATACTTACGGACCAGCTCGTCGTCCTCGACAAGGAGGATGGTCTCGCTGCCGCGCTGCAATTCGCCCTTCGTCGCCACGCTCGCCGAGACTGCGGCTTGGGCCGAACGGGGCAGGTACAGGCTGAAGGTCGTTCCCAATCCTTCTTCGCTGTCGATCCTGATGTGTCCGCCGGACTGCTTGAGGAAGCCATACACCATGCTCAAGCCGAGGCCCGTTCCCTTGCCGAGCTCCTTGGTCGTGAAGAAGGGCTCGAATATCTTGTCCCGGATCGCCAGCGGAATGCCCGAGCCGGTGTCGCTCACCGTGACCAGGACGAAGGCGCCGAGCGTATCGTCCGGGCCGGGATTGTCGGGGCCAAAGCTCACATTCGTGGTGCCGAAGGAGATTTTGCCTCCGCCTGCCATCGCGTCGCGGGCATTGACGGCCAGGTTGATCAGGGCGGTCGAGAGCTGGCCCGGATCGATCAGCGCATGCCAGCAATCGTCCTGCAGCGTGGAGCCGACCTCGATGTGCTCGCCCAGCGTTGGTCGCAACAGCTTCGCGGTATCGGCAATGAGATTGTTGACGTCGACGTTGCGGGGCTGCAGGGGCTGCCGGCGCGCGAATGCTAGGAGCTGCATGGTCAGATCGGCACCGCGCGTGGCGGCGTCGTCGATCATGTGCGCAATCGCGAGAAGATCGGGCTGAGCCGCAAGATCGTCGATCAGGATCTGGATCGTTCCGGTGATGACAGTCAGGATGTTGTTGAAATCATGGGCGACGCCACCGGTGAGCTGGCCGACCGCGTCCATCTTCTGCGCCTGGCGCAGCTGCTGCTCGAGGCGCAGACGCTGGCTGATGTCGCGCCCGATCACGATGATCAGCTCCTGGCCGCCCGTCGAGACGTGAGCGGCAGACATTTCGAGATCAAGGCCCTTGTCGTCGGCGCCATCCAGGCGAAGCTGCAGCAGGCCTGTCGAATCCGGCGCCAGCAAGCGAGCGATCGCTGTCGCGTCGGCAGGAACGAGGATGGATCGGAACGGCAGGCCGATGATCTGCTCCCGAGCGCGCCCCAGCATCGCACCAGCTATTCGATTTGCCTCGATCACCACGCCGCTTTGGTCGAGAACCAGGATCGCGTCATGTGCTTGCTCCATGAGCAGGCGGTATTTTTCCTCGGCCTGCTTGCGCGCGGTGAGGTCGAGCACGAACGAGACGCATTGATCGGACGATGCGGCCAGCGAGGCGGACCCGATGAGAACAGGTACGCGGCTGCCATCTTTCCTGATGAACTCCTTTTCCCGCGAGGCGATCTTACCCGATGTCCTGAGCTGTTCGATCCGCTGCGCGTCTTCGTCGCGATATTCCGCGGGAGTCATGTCGCTCCAGCGGATTGCGTTCGCGACCAGGTCCTGCCTGGAATATCCGGTCATGCTCAGGAAGGCATCGTTGGCGTAGTTGATGTCGCCACTGCCGTCCCAGAACAGGATGCCGATAATGTTGGAATCGACGAGCCGGCGGATGCGTGCCTCGCGCTCCTGAAGGTCGCGATAGAGCAGCGTATTCTCCAGTGAAATTGCCGCTTGTGCCGCCAACAGGTCCAGCACCGCCACGCGATCCGGCGTGAAGGCGTGCGTCGTCAGCGTGTTCTCCAGATACAGCAAGCCGATCAGCTTGGCTTGTTTCAGCAGGGGCAGGCAAAGTATGGATCTTGGGCGCCGACGACGCACATAGTCGTCGCCGTAGAGCGGATCGGGCCGCGTCGCGTCGTCGACGATGAGGGGCTTTTGGGCGCGAATGACGTAGCGCAGCAGGGCTTCCGGGCAATCCGGTGTCGAGAGCGAGGTTTGATGCATCGCGACCGTGAACTGGTCGCCTCTGGATTGGCCCTCCGCCTCGATACGGAAGTCGTCGTGCCGTGACAGGATCAGCAGGCCGCGATCGGCGCCGGCGTTCTGCAGCACGATTTTCATCAGCGTCTCGATCAGTTTGGGCAACTCGATTTCACTCGAGATGGCCTGAGACGCCTTCACCACCGTCGTGACGTCCATCTGCTGGATGGTCAGCCGGCTTCCGGAGCCGGTATCTTCGGCGACGTGGAGCCGAGGATAGAGATGTTCGAGCTGCCTGACCTTTTGATCGGCTCCCCAGCGAATAAATCCGTAATGGGCATCGCGCAGATAGGCATTGGCGATCTTGTCGAAGCCGCGCGTCGTATAGAAGCGTCCGGCGAGTTCGTTTGCGATGGCCTCATTCTGAGGAAAGCCGTTTGCATGCGCCGCGGCAATCGCCCGGTCGTAGAATCGCATCGCATCGAGTTCGCGGCCTTCGATGCGCGCGATTTCAGCCGAGATGAGCGCGGCGCGGTCGGCGAAGTCCTCCGAGCTGATCTCTGCCAATTGCTGAAGCTCGCGGTGGTGGCGGGTCAGTATGTCGAAATGCCGGGCTCGTTCGTCTGGGGCGTCGACCTCGCAACATGCGGCCTCGGCCAAGGCCGCATAGAAGTAAAACTCAATCCGATCGAACAGGGCTTTCGATGTCCACAAGAGCTTGTCGGCCTCTTCTGCAGCGGCGGGGGCGGCGGGATCGTTGGCAAGCACGCGTGCCTGCAGCTTGCGGGTCCAGTACCAGAATCCCGCCTGCTCCAGGTACGGCTCCGTCTCGAGACGACGTTCAAACTGCGCCTCGTTGAAGTCGGCTCCATCGAAGCCGCCGAATTTCGCTGTGAGTCCGCGCAGCGAGCGGATGAGCTGCAACTGCCCGATAATTCGGTCCGCTGCAAGATCGACGCGCGCCATGCGTGCGAAGTCGAGCCCCGCCTCGGCCTCCTGCTGCACTTCGGCTAGTGGATCGCCGCAGGCGAGAAGATGCGTCAAGAGATGATGACGGGTAAAGCTCGCATAGTTCACATCGCCGACTTGCTGCGCGGCGTCGAAGGCGCGCTTCAGCCAGGGGCGGCCTGTCCTCACATCTCGCGTCCAGCTGCCGAAGCCGAGATAGACGCGGGCCTTGAACCGGTCCAGTCCGCGCGTCTCGACCAGATCGAGGCCGAGCCGGGCAAACCGATAGCCGGCAGCATAGTTGCCAAAGTCGGGGCCGAGCACGGTGCCGAGCACGATGTATGCGAGGCATGAGGCATCGGAGTTGCCGTATTGCAGGCTGAGATTGGCCATGCGTCCGATGATCAGGCGACGCAAGCCCTCGTCGATGTACCAGGCTGGCGAGACCAGGACCGTAAGGACGTCCATCGTTCCGCGCGCGACAGGATCAGCCATCTGCGGCAGATCGAGCAGGGTCTCGATCGGGCGTTCACCGATCGCCTGCCACATCTGCTGATATTCTCGCTGGACTTCATCTGGCGTTGGATGCGCGGACCAGTCGATACCGACGCGTCGCAGATAGTCGAGCGCGGTCTCGACGTCGCGATCGCTTGGCTCCATCCGCAGGCGGGTGACTGCCGCAAGATCGGGCAGGGTGGCCGCACGCTCCGCCAGTTCGGCAAGGCGCATATTCGCCGCCGCGTGCTCGCCTGCAAGGAATTCGCACTCGGCGCGCTGGATAGCCAGCGTGAAACTAAGCGTGTAATGTTGCTCCCAGCGATCCAGGGGCAGCATGGCTTCGCCGGCGGCAAAGTGGGCGTGGGCCATGGCGAAGGCCGTCGCGGCCTTGGCGCGGCGGCCAGCCAGCAGATTGAGCTCCGCCAGTCGGACGCGCTCGTCGGGTGCAGCGATCAAGGCCTTGCCGCGATTGAGCTGGCTGACGATCTCGAAGACGTCTTCCTCGACGGTATCGGGTGCGGCTCTCGCTGCGAACAAACGGCCGATGCGCAGATGCGTCGCGGCCCGCTCGTGCTCCGGAATCAGTGCATAGGCGGCCTCTTGAAACCGATCGTGAACGAATCGGTAAGTGTCGCCTTGCGGCTCCACGAATTCCTGGCGAACGGCAGGCCATAGATCGGCATTGACCTGCTCCTCCGAGAGGCCGAGCACGACCGAAAGCACGGTGACCTCGGCGACATTTCCAAGACAGGCCATGTGTTGCAGCGCCGCGCGTGTGACCGCGGGCAGCCGGGTGAGCTTCCCCAGCATGAGGTCGATGACGTTGTCGGTGTATCGCTTGGCATGAATGCGATCGAGGTCCCAGGACCAGCTGATCGCTTCATGGTCGAAAGCGAGCAGGCCTTCGTCGACCAGCGAGAACAAGAACTGGATGGCGAAGAAAGGATTGCCTGCCGTCTTCTCGTGCACGAGCTGGATCAGCGGGGCGGCGTGCCTCGGCTCGCACCGAAGCGTGTCCGCGAGCAACTGGCCGAGATGCTTGCGACCGAACGGCGCGAGCGTGATCTCCACCACCCGTCGTCCGCGCGCCTTGATCGCCTCACGCATCCGCATAACGGGATGAGCGGAATCCACCTCGTTGTCCCGGTAGGCGCCGATCAGCATCAGGTGCTTCAGCTCTGACCGGGTCAGGATATCCTCAAGCAGCTCGAACGTCGCCATATCGAGCCATTGCAAATCATCGAGGAACAGCACAACGGGATGTTCGGCCCGCGCAAAAACGCCGATGAACTGCTCGATCACGCGGTGAAAGCGGCTTTGCGCGTGTTGGAGCGGCAGGTCAGGAACAGGCGGCTGCTCGCCGATGACGGCCTTTAGCTCCGGGATCAGATCCACGACGAGCTGTCCGTTCGGGCCAAGCGCGCTGAGCAGGGCCTGACGCCACTCGTTCAGCTCGGCTTCGCGTTTGCCGAGAAGGGGACGGATAAGGCCCTGGAATGCCTTGGCGAGTGTGGCGTAGGGAATGTCGCGTTTATGCTGGTCGAATTTGCCTGAGGCAAACAAGCCGTGCGAAGGCACCAGCACCTTGTGCAGCTCGTTGACGACAGAAGACTTTCCGATGCCGGAATATCCCGCGACCAGCGCAAGCTCCGGCGCGCCGGTTTTGACGATGCGTTCGAACGAAGCGAACAACAACTCGCGCTCGGACGTTCTTCCGTACAATTTCTCGGGAAGGAGGAGCCGGTCCGGCGTGTCGTGCTGGCCCAGCGGGAAGTCGTCGATGCGATGCAGAAGCTCCCATTCGGCAAGGCAATGCTGCAGGTCCCTCTCGGCGCCGCCGGCTGTCTGGTAGCGCTCCTCGGCCATCTTGGAGAGCAGCTTCATGATCAGCCTGGACACAGCGCCGGGCACGTCGCCGCTTCGCTTGGCCGGCGCGTCGGGCTCCCTTGCGACGTGACAATGCACCCATTCCATCGGATCGTTCGCAGCGAATGGAAGCGAGCCGGTGACCATCTGGTAGAACGTGACGCCGAGCGAGTAGAGATCACTCCGGGAGTCGATCGAGCGGTTCATGCGCCCCGTCTGCTCGGGAGACATGTAAGCGAACGTACCGGCGATCTGCTCGTGCACAGCTGCCGACAGTCGTTCGCGTGGGCGGCGCGTTGCGAAGCCGAAGCCGGTGAGATGCACACTGTCCTTGTCGCGGCTCACCAGGATATTTGCCGGTTTGATATCCTTGTGCACCAGGCCCTGTTGATGGACCTTGCCCAGCGCGGCGGCGATCTGGATCGCGAGGCGCAGGAAACTGCCCGTTTCCATGGGCGCGTCCATCAGCCAGGTCAGCGGCTCGCCGCCGCGATCCTCGAGCACGAGAATGGTACGGCCGTGATCCTGCAGCAGCTCGAGCGGCCTCGCCGCCCACGCACTGTCCAGTTCGTCCTTCAGCGCAAATTCGTGAGCCAGCCGATCGAGGCTTTGCGGGCTTGGATGCTCGGCGGCCGGAACGACGGCCAGCACGATCTGCCGTTCACCGTCAATGCGTTCGCGGGAGGTGCGGCACAGCAGAATCCCTTCTTCGTCGCAAAGAACCTGCGGACCGTGGGCCCAGCCGGTGCCCATAAACGATGAAAGGTTCATGTCGGTAGACCATGCCGCCGCCAAGCCCAAGCACGAACTCAAGTCCGAGCCGAAGCGGGGCTCCCCGGTACTTTACCTCATCCTCCAATAGGCTGCCCCGATGCGGCAATGCGCGCCGTTACCGTTTCTTGTTTCCGCGTGCGGGACGCATGAAGGACAGGACGTACGTGCGATGCTTGGCACGACAGGGCCGGCCCTCACGCCTTCATTCCAGCGCCCGGTTCGATCGACGAGGCCGGGCACGGTTTGAATCGTATCATTTGCCTCAATCTCGTCAACGGACGGCCAACGAGGCGACACGAAGCGAAATGCATTCGCACACGCCGGCATGCAACAGAGGTCTCTTGCGAACGAAACAACAACTTGAAGGCGAGTTGGAGGGCCGGTGCCAAGCGGGAGAGACAATTCAAATGTTTCAATCGGTTAGATGGCGGAGCCGGCTAGACCCGAGCAAGTGTGCTCTTGCAGCACACTGCGCCCGGCGCGTGGTGTCCCGATTACGTCCGGATCACAAAACCCTTCGCGAGGTGATTGCGCACGAAATAGATCATCGCGATTCCCGGCACGACGGCGAGCACCGTCATCGCCATGACAAGGCCGAAATCGGTTCGAAAACCGAACAGGCCGTTGATGGCCATGGTGATCGGCTTGCCACCGGTGGTGGTCAGGATGCGGGCCAGCACCACCTCCACCCAGGAGAAGATGAAGCAGAAGAACGCGGCGACGCCGATGCCAGGCGCAATCGCCGGAACGAGGTGGCGAAAGAAGAAGCTCGGTAGCGAATGGCCGTCCAGGAACGCCGTCTCGTCGAACTCGCGCGGCACCGCGGAGATAAAACCCTCCAGGATCCAGATCGAGATCGGAATGTTGAAGACGCAGTGGACCAGCGCGATGCCGACAGGCGTATTGGCAAGGCCGATTTGAGCGAACAGCACGAATATCGGCAGCGAAAGCACGACGGTCGGCGTGATCCGGAATACCAGCAGCAGGAAGAAGAGCTGGCGATCGCCGGCGAAGCTGTAGCGCGCGAACGCATAGGCGGCCGGCAGCCCGACGCCGAGGCATAGCGCGACATTCAGCACGACGTAGATGATGGAGTTGACGATCGAGTCCTTCAGAGCGGTTGAATGCAGGATGTTCTGGTAGTTGACGAGGCTGAAGTGCCCCTCCGCGATCCCCGCTCTTGGCAGCGTCGAGACGAAGCTGGTGATGATCGTCTGCGCCAGCGGCACAAGGATGAAGACGCCGATCACGGCAAACAGGGCGATACGCCCCCACGATGGCGACGACTTCACGTGATGGGCTCCTCGGTCGGCGCCGTGGCGGTTGCCCCGGCGCTCATGGCCGCCTTGAAGGTCCATGCCACCGTGAGCACGATCAGGAAGTAGACAATCGAGCGCGCTGCTGATGGTCCGTAGTTGAAGGACAGGATCTCCTCGCCGAGGTCGAGACTGAGAAAGGCGGTTGCGCTGTCGGGGCCTCCTGCATTGATGCGGAAGGCCTCGATATAGATCATGAAACTGTCCATGAATCGCAGCAGCACGGCCATCGACAGCACGGTCTTCATTTTCGGCAGCTGAATGAAGCGAAACACCTGCCATTGCGACGCGGCGTCGATGGCCGCGGCCTGGTAGTAGGCTGCCGGAATGCTGGAGATGCCGGCATAGGCCAGCACGACGACCAGCCCCAGCCAGTGCCAGGTGTCCATCACCACCAGCACGATCCAGGTGTGCAAGGCGTTGAACTTGTAGTCGAAGCCGATGCCCAGCCACGCCAGCATCTTGCCGGCGAGACCGGCATTGGGATTGATGAAGTTGAGCCAGATCACCGGGATCATGTTCCAGGGCACCACCAGCGGCACGGTGATCAGAACGAGGACCGTCGAGACGATGACCTGGCTGGAGCGTTGCAGCAGCAGCGCGATCCCGATGCCGAGCGGCACCTGGATCGACAAAACGATCGCCGAGAACAGGAAGCTGCGTCCGAGGCTGGCGTAGAAGCGCTCCGAGGTGACGATGTTCCGATACCAGTCGACGCCGACCCAATAGGGGTTGTTCAGGCTGAACAGGTCCTGGAAGGAATAATTGGTAACGGCGATCAGGGGCAGGATTCCGACGAAGGTCACGATGACCAGCGCAGGAAGCACCAGGAACCAGGCTCTGAGATCGTATGGCTTCATGTCGAACGATTGCAGCGGAATACGCCGGTCACGAAAAAAGGCCTCGATTGACACCGAGGCCTTTCCAGCATTCCGGATCAAGTCTGAACTAGCCCTTCATTAAGGGTGAATCCAAGAGGCGGCGGCGCAGCCCAGTTCCGCGCCGCAATCATGTGTCGATGTTCCGTCAGCGCGGCGTGCCGCGTCCGTCCTCCGGATCGCTGTCCGGCTCGGAGATGATCACCACCGGCTCATCATAGCCCTTGCGGCTGCTGTAGAACACCAATGCCATCAGGCCGGCGCCGACAAGGAGCGAGAACACGACGCCGATCACGAGCGCGACATAGCCCGCCTCGGGCACCTTGGTATCGGTGCTGGTCCAGCCGAGATAGCCGAGAATGCAGGCTGCAAGGAGCAGGGCTGATAGGACTGCGATGACGACCCATCTGGATAATTTGCCGCCTTCGGAGCCGGACGGAGCGACGGCCGCTTGATTGTCTGTGCTGGTCATGGATGCCTCCTCACACTATGGCGCAGTGGCCTTGGTCGCGATCGCTTGCAACGCCCCCGTCAGTGCCGCGACGGCGGGCTTGGCCGGCTCACCGGCGCCGTGACGTTGTGCGAGAAACGCCGGATCGTTGTAGGACAGCCAGGTCGCGCCTTGCTCGTCCTGCCAGACCAGCGCCTTCAACGGCAGGTCGATGCCTGCCGTCTGCGCCTGCTGCATCAACGGCGTGCCGCCCTTGGCATTACCGAAGATGAGCAGATCGGTTGGCCGCAACTTCAGGTCGACGGCGGCTGCACCCGCGGTGTGATCGACATGGGCGAACACGGTGAGGCCTCTGGCCTTCACCTCGGCCTCGAGCCGCTTCATCGTATCCTCAGGTCCAAAATTACTTCTGATGGTGATGAGTCCGTCCGCGGCCATGGCTCGGGTCTCCCATAAACATGTCGTTGCGATCAGCGCGACGATCCGGATCAATCTCGAAAGCGTCACGCGCAAGCGCTCACCTCTTGTGAAACAGTTTCGCTGGGTCGAATTCCGGATCCGGAACAAAACCGTCGCGATTGGGCATCCTGATTTTCGGCAAGGAGTCCTTGTCGAGCTTGCCGTCGGCGGGAACGATGCCGTTGAGGCTCAGAATGTAAGCGGTGACGGCGTAGGTCTCGTCGGTGCTGAGCGAGCCCGGCGTCGGATATGGCATCGCACGATGGACGTAATCGAACAGCGTCGTCGCGTAGGGCCAGAAGCTGCCGACCGTCTTTACCGGCGTGTTGGAGGCGAGCGTGCCCTGTCCGCCGACAAGACGATCCTTGATGCCGCCTTGGCCGTTCTCGCCATGACAGGCCGCACAATTGTCGGCAAAGACCTGCTTGCCCTGCGTGGCGGTGCCGCTGCCATCAGGCAGGCCCTTGCCATCGGGACCGACGTCGATGTCCCACAGCTTGATCTCATCGGGCGCTGCCGGACGACCGAAATCGAACGCGAGCGCGGGCGCCGCGAGCAGGCCGGTGGCGAGAATGCCGGCGAGAAGCAGCTTGCTATGCGAGGACATTGCGAACCCTCCCGGCTTCATCGATGCTCCAGCTTTGCTGGGCGTTGTAGTGAAACAGCGCATTCGTCCCCATCGCCGCGATGAAGGATTTCCGGTCCGGCTGAACATTACCCTGCTCGTCGATGGAGCGGCTGACGATCGTGGTCGGCTTGCCGTCCCAGGCCCAGTCCATCTGGAATCGCACCTGCGCCTTGGGCAGCACCGGCAGGCTCAGTTGCGCCTGCTGCCAGGTCTTCGCGCCGTCGGTCGAGATCTCCACTTTGGCGATCTTGCCATGGCCGCTCCAGGCAAGGCCGGAGATGCTGATGTAGCCGGGCTGGATCTGCATCATGCCCGAGGGCCGCGTGATGACGGAATTGGTGTCCATCCGCAGCTGGAATTGCCGTGCCTTGCCGTCGGCAAGCAGCTGCGTGTAACGCGCGGTCTCCCAGCGTGTCATCCAGGGCGCGTTGCCGAATTTGAGACGGCGCAGCCATTTGATGTTGAGGTTGCCCTCGAAGCCCGGCATCACCAGCCGCATCGGAAAGCCGTGCGCGGGCCGCAGCGGCTCGCCGTTCTGGCCATAGGCGATGAAGGCCTCGTTCACGATCTCGTCGGTGAGGGGGATGCTGCGGTCGACGCCGGCGCCGTCGCCGCCTTCTGCCAGCATCCAGGTCGAGTCCCTGTCCTTGGCGACCTGGTCGATCAGGAACTTGAGCGGCACACCGGTCCATTCATTGGTGCTGACGAGGCCGTGCGTGTTCTGCACCGTCAGCTCGGGATCGGCCTTCTTCCAGTTCTCCCAGCCGTTGCCTGTGCATTCGATGAAGACCACGCGCGAGATCGACGGCATCCGCTTGAGGTCGTCGACGCTGAACACCAGCGGCTTCCGCACCATGCCGTGGATCAGCAGCCGGTGTTGCGCAGGATCGATATCCGGCACGCCGGAATGGCTGCGCTCGTAGTGCAGGTCGGTCGGCGTGATGTTACCGACCAGCTTCTGATGCGGCGTCTTGGAATTGATGGCGTCGCCTGGATCGATGTTGCGCTTGCCCGGCGTCGCCTCCGGGATACGATCGATCTTGACGAAGCGGGATCTTTCGCTGTGCGCGCCAAGTTCGGCTCCGGGCCCGCGATCGGGGACATCAGCCAGCGATTCGGCATGGGCGGCCTCGGTCGCCGCCGCGCCCAAAATGCCTGCCGACAGGCCTCCCACGAAGCCACGGCGCGACATGTTCGCAGACCGTGACAACATTTCGATTGGCGTCTTGAACGTCATACGATCTCCCATCGGTCATCGTGCGTTTTGAAAACCGGATTGCTCCCATGTCACGACATGTACCGGATGCCGCAAAGATTGCTCGTTAGGTTGTGTTAGAAGGAGTGAGCGTTGGCGCGCTCACTGCCATGATCGTTCAAGCTTCCTTTTGAAGGCCTCGTGCGCGCGGGTCGAGTAGACCAGAGCCGCGCCGGCGTTGACCGGGATCGCTGTGCCGAGCGCCTCGGCAAGCTCGCCTTCAGTCGCGCCATGCTTCTTGGCTTCGGCGGCATGGACGGTGATACAGCCGTCGCAACGCAGGCTGATGGCGACGGCGAGCGCGATCAGCTCGCGCGTCTTGGCGTCGAGGTGGGCGGTCCTGGCGCCAGCACCGCTCAGTGCTGCGTAGCCCTTGATCGTGTCCGGCGACAGCTTGCCGATCTCGCTGACGCTGGCGACGAGCTGACGGCGATAGTCGTTCCAGTCAAGCATGGCCATGTTAACCTCCGTTGCGGTTCCGGCCTGTAATGTGCCGGCGCTTGCCGCTCGGGGATATGGCCGGGCGGCTCGGGCTCGTATCCGCGCGGATCAAGGAGTGCTGATGTCGGAGGCTGAGGCAGCCGAATTGTTGAAAGCGATGGTGCCGCTGTTCAGGATACGTCCGGTGATCGAGGACTCCTGCAGGTTCGGCGGCAGCTGGGAGTCGCTCCATACGCCGAACGGGCGCGGATGGGCGCAATTCCATCTGGTGACGCGTGGTTCATGCGTTGTCGAGCGTCCTGGCCTCGGTGCGCAGAGGCTGGAGGCCGGCGACATTCTCCTCCTGCCGCACGGTGACAGCCATCTGGTGCGGAGCGAGGTGAGGGGCGCTGCAGGCCGGGTCTCGACCGCAATCCGCAATGGCGTCCGTCAGCGCGCCACGGCCGATGCTGCGGTCGATACCGAGCTGCTCTGCGGCCGTTTCCTGTTCGAAACCTCGGATGAGAATCCGCTGATCGCGGCTCTTCCCGACGAGATCATCCTGCGCACGGCCGGCGAACCGCTGCTGGAAAGGTTTCGGCGACTGTTGCTCGACATCCGCGAAGAGCTGGACGCAGGCCGGGCCGGATCGGAAATGGTCGCCGCCGATCTTGCGCGTGCCATTTTCGTCATGATGCTTCGCGACCATTTGACCGGGCAGGCTTCAGAGAAGGGCGCACTTTCGCTTTTGCAGGACCGGACCACGGCCCGCGTTGTGCTGGCGATCCTTGGCGATCTCGCCCGTGACTGGACGCTCGACGAGATGGCGGACGTGGCGATTGCCTCTCGTGCGACGCTGGTGCGCGCCTTTCAGAAGCGCGCGAGCGTTGCGCCGATGACGTTCCTGTCGGATCTCAGATTGGCGGTCGCGCGCAAGCGGCTGGCCGGCACGTTGGACCCGATCGCGAAGATCGCCCACGAGGTCGGCTATGCGTCCGAAAGTGCGCTGAGCAAGGCCATCATGCGCAAATACGGCGTGCGACCCGGCGCGCTGAGAGAGCCGGGTTCGCAAGGGTCTGCCGTCAACTCCGATACCAGCTCGCAATATTCCACGTCGTGACGTCCCACCCCGATATGTCCGTCATCAGGCCATTGACGGCGCCGCCGACGATGTAGCGCGACAGCAGCGGCAGGAAGATGTTGGCCTCGCAGAAGATCTCGCCGACCTTGATCAGCAGCGCGGCGCGCTTGACCGGATCGAGCTCGTTCTGCGCGGCCTTGTAGGCCTTGTCAGCCTCCGGATCGGACCATCGCGAGACGTTACGGCCGAGCCATTTGTTTTCCTTGTCGGCGATCTCCCAGGAGACGCACTGGTTCAGGAACCGCTCCGGATCCGGCTGCGGCTGGGTCGCGTTGTACATCTCCATGTCGCAATAGAATTTCGTGTAAGTATCGGGGTTGCCGGCATCGGACGAGAAGAACACCGAAGCGGTGACCGATTTGAGCTCGATCTCGATCCCGGCCTTCTGGCAAGCCTGCTTGATGATGGCCTGCGTCTTCTGGCGCGGCGCGTTGATCGAGGTCTGGAATACGTATTTCAGCTGCTTGCCATCCTTCTCGCGGATGCCGTCTGCACCCATCTTCCAGCCGGCTTCGTCGAGGATCTTGTTCGCCTTGTCGATATTGAACTCGTATTTCAGCTTGCCTGACTTAAACTGCGGTGGCTGGTTGACGAAGCTCGCCGTGGCAATCGCAGCGCGGCCGTAGATGAATTTCTGGATGCCCTCGCGATCAATCAGCAGGTTGAGTGCCCGGCGCACGGCCGGATCGGATAGCGTCGGATGCTTGGTCCTGGCGTTGGATCGTTCGCCGTCGATCTCGGTCCACGGATCCGTGGTGTTGAGGATGATGAACTCGATGCCGCCGGCGGTCGTGTACTCGACCTTGCCTTTGCCCCCGGTCTCCATGCGCTTGAGGATTTCGTCCTCGACCAGCAAATTCCAAGCATAGTCGTATTCGCCGGTCTGCAGCACGGCGCGGGCAGCCGAGACGGCGTCTCCGCCGCCCTTGATCTCGAACGTGTCGAAAAAAGGCTGGTTCTTGACGTGATAGTCGGGATTGCGTTCGGCCCGCAGCAGATCGCCCGGCTTGAACTCGACAAACTTGTAGGGACCGGTGCCGACCGGCTTCAGATTGCCCGGCGCGTCGCGCGATTTCGCCCCGACATAGTCGCCGAAATGATGCTTTGGCAGGATCTGGCCGACCGCCCCGACGAAAGGATCGGCCCAGAACGGGGTCGGGGCCTTGAACTTGACCTTGACGGTGTGGTCGTCGATCTTTTCGACCGTAATGTCCTTATAGGATCCCGTGGTGTAGGCGGCCGTCGCGAGATCGGCGGCGTAGGTCCAGGTGAACACGACGTCGTCGGCCGTGAAGGGCTTGCCGTCGTGCCACGTCACGCCCTGCTTCAGCTTCCAGATTACGCTGGTGCCGTCAGCCGAAAGGCCGCCATTCGCCTTGGTCGGGGTCTCGGCGGCGAGACAGGGGATGAGATTGCCCTCCTTGTCCCAGCCGGCGAGCGGCTCGAAGAAGATGCGTGAAGCGACCTGGTCCTTGGTGCCGAGCGCGAAATGAGGATTGAGCAAGGTGGGCGCCTGCCAAACCAGCATCCTGAGCGGACCGCCGCCGCCAGCCTTGGTCGGTTTGTAGGCAAGCGTGGCATTGGCCATCGCCACGTCGTTCCAGAGCAGGATCTGGCTGGCAATGGGAGCCGTGATCCCGACCGCGGCCATGGTCTGGATGAACAAGCGTCGCGATAGCGTGCCTTGCTTCACTTCCGCGATAGCCCTGCGGATGTCGTTTTCGTTCATCAGATGACCCCACCTCTCAAGGAAACGTCGTCACCGGCAACCCATCATGTTGCATGATGGAGAGGGCAGCAATGCCGACGATGGTGGAAAGCGTTGCGACGAAATGCCGTGCGCACTCGGCAGGATGATCTGGTGCAGCTGGGCAGCTTCTGCCGGGATACATTTGCCGGCGTCACGAAGCTGCCGACCGGCTTTCGCGATAAGTCCTTGATGGCAATGATGCTCTCTGCTGGCACGCGCATTGCACGTCAAACGTGTGTTTGGCAATGACAGTGGAGTTCGCGTATGAGCGTCAGCGGCATGAGCAGCATTAGTAGTGGAAGCACGGCGAGTTCGTCGTCATCCCCGAACCAAGCGAAATCGGCGGACGGCTCGCAAGGAGACGTCTCGGCCTTCGCCTCGCTGATGCACGAAGGCGCGCCTTATGACGAGGTCAAGGTCGACCTGCCGAATGGGATGTCGGTCGGTATTGTCCATTTCGGTGGCGGCGGCTTTGACAGCAGCGCGCTCAAATCCATCGAAGACTTCGTGCAGAAGTTCGCGAGCCAGACTGTATCCGGAGCGACGTCTGAAACCTCGTCAGGGACGTCTGAAACATCGTCCTCCAACGCCGATCAATCGCAGAATCACGACACGCCCAAGATCGTCGGTCTCGATATGATTCATGTCAATCTGCCGAACGGGCTCTCGTTCGAGGTCATCCATTCCTCCGGCAATCAGGTGACAGACAGCGCCGCGGTGATGAAAGAGCTCACGGAGGCGGCCGAGGAGCTGACTGAATCCCTCGCGCAATATTCGCCGACATCGTCGGCGGCGTCCGCCTATGCTGCGCAGCAGGGGTCGTCATCCGGTCGCACGAGCCAGCTCGACGCTCAGAGCTGAGCAGGGCTCCGCACTCCGCAGGTCGTCGTGCGATCTGCGGGATGCGGCCATGCGCGCGGTTCCAGACGTCGGTAATCCGTTGCCCTGCACGCGCCGCGCTCATTATATTGGCCCGATGATTGCGACCGGAGCCGCCTGCACGGCGTTTCCTGCGATGAGGGCCACGCGATGGACAATACGATTGGCTTCCCCGACCCCGGCCTCGATTTGTCTGACGGATTCAAGCCGCACACCTCGCATTGGGGCGTGTTTTCAGCGCGAAACGGCAAGGCTGGACTCGAGGTGCGGGCCTATGCGGGCGATCCCGATCCGAACGGCATCATCGACAATTTCCCCGGCGCCTTGCGCCATCAGGCCCGTATAGCGCAGCCCGCCATCCGGCGCGGCTGGCTCGAGCGCGGGCCCGGTCCGGATGACAGGCGCGGCCGCGACGAATTCGTCTCGGTCAGCTGGGAGAAAGCGCTCGATTTGCTCGGCGACGAGCTGATGCGCATCCGCGATACACATGGCCCGGGTGCCGTGTTCGGCGGCTCCTATGGCTGGGCGAGCGCGGGCCGTCTGCATCACGCGCAGAGCCAGGTGCACCGCTTCCTCAACATCGCGATGGGCGGCTATGTCCGCTCGGTGAATTCCTATTCCTCCGGCGCGTCCTCGGTGCTGTTGCCGCAGATCCTGGCGGGCTATGAGGATATCACCAAGCGCAACGTCACCTGGGAGCAGATCGCCACCGAAACCGAGATCGTGCTCGCGTTCGGCGGCATGGCGCTGAAGAACTCGATGGTGGCCGGCGGCTCGATCAGCAAGCATGTCGAACGCGGTGCGATGCAGGCGGCGCGCAAGCGCGGCTGCGAGTTCATCCTGATGAGCCCGCTGCGCGAGGATTTGCCTGAAGAGGCCGGCGCCGAATGGATGACATGCACGCCTGGCACCGACACCGCGCTGATGCTCGGCATCGTCCACACGCTGGTCAGCGAAGACTTGCACGACCAGGCTTTCCTCGATCGCTACACCGAGGGATGGCCGGTGTTCCTGAGCTATCTCACCGGCGAGGGCGATGGACAGCCCAAGCACGCTGAATGGGCTGCCGCGATCTGCGGCGTCGACGCCACCACGATCCGGAACCTGGCGCGGCGCCTCGCCGGCAAGCGCGCGGTCATCACCGTCTCGCATTCGCTCCAGCGTGCCGAGCATGGCGAGCAGCCGGTCTGGATGGGCATGGTGCTGGCGGCAGCGCTCGGCCAGATCGGCCTTCCCGGCGGCGGCTACGCCTATTCGCTTGGCGCGATCGGCTATTACGGCCGCCGGGTCAACGACGTGCCGGGGCCGACGCTGGGGCAGGGGCGCAATGGTATCCGGGACTTCATTCCGGTGGCGCGCATCGCCGACATGCTGCTCAATCCGGGCGCGACCTATCGCTACAATGGCGAGACGCGCACCTATCCGGACATCCGCCTGGTCTATTGGGCCGGCGGCAATCCGTTCCATCACCACCAGGACCTCAACCGCCTGCGCAAGGCCTTTGCGAAGGTCGACACGCTGGTCGTGCACGAGCTTGCCTGGACCGCGACCGCCCGCCACGCCGACATCGTGCTGCCCTCGACCATGACGCTCGAGCGCGAGGACATCGGCTATTCCAGCAACGATCCCTTGATGGTCGCGATGCACCGCATCGCCGAGCCATTTGGCCTCGCGCGCGACGACTACGAGATCTTTGCCGATCTGGCCGATCGCCTCGGCGCCCGTGAGCCTTTCACCGAAGGGCGCAGCTCGCGGCAATGGCTGGAGCATCTCTACGAGCCGGTGCGTGCTTCACTGGCCAAGCGTGGCCTGGAGGCCCCGAGCTTCGAGCAGTTCTGGAAGCGCGGCAGCCTGGTCGTGCCGCAGCAGCCCGACGACGGCGGCCGCTTGCGCAGTTTTCGCGAGGATCCGGTCGCACACCCGCTGCCCACGCCGAGCGGGCGCATCGAGATCTATTCCGCCAAGATCGCCGGCCACGGCGATGCGGATTGTCCTGGCCATCCGGTCTGGCTCGAGAAGAGCGATATGCCGAAGTCAGGTGCACCGTGCTTCCTCGTCGCCAACCAGCCGGTGACGCGGCTGCACAGCCAGCTCGATTTCGGCGGACATTCGCTGGGCGCAAAGCATCGTGGCCGCGAGGTCGCGCGCATGAATCCGCGCGATGCAGACGCGCGCGGGATCAAGGATGGCGACATCATCCGCCTGTTCAACGAGCGCGGCGCGTGCCTCGCCGCGGTGCATGTCACCGACGGCATCGCCCCCGGGGTGGTGCAATTGCCGACCGGCGCCTGGTACGATCCGATGGACCCGCAAGACGACGCGCCGCTCTGCGTTCACGGCAATCCGAACGTGCTTACCCGCGACATCGGTACCTCGTCCTTTGCGCAGGGCTGCACCGGCCAGCTCACCACGGTGGAGGTGGAGAAGTTCACCGGCAATCTGCCGCCGATCCGGGCATTTGATCCGGTGTAGCGTCCTGCTCGCTACACCTCAGCGCTCGTTCGCGATTGCTAGTGCGGCTTCCACCGCATTCTCCAGAATCTCGTCGGACAACTTCTTGTCGTTGACCGCGCGCGCCAATTGCAGCGCACCGACCATGATCGAATAGATCGTGATTGCCTTGCGCCGTCTCTCTTCTGCGGTGCCTTGCCTGATCTGCTCCGCCATCAGCACGACGAGGTCGGACACCTTGCCGGTAAAGGCATCGCGCGTCGCCCGCGGGTGCCGCGCGATTTCTCCGACCAGCGCGGCGGTCGGGCAGCCGGTGCCGGCGTGATCGCGGTGCCGCGTCGAGAGATAGTCGCGGATCACCGTTTCGACAGGGACGCCGTTCTCCAGATTGGCCTTGTGCCGCTCCTCGCGCCTCGTGAGCGCCTCCACGAGGACCTCCCGCACCAGGTCTTCCTTGGAAGCGAAGTGGGTGTAGAAGGCGCCGTTGGTGAGACCTGCCTCAGCCATGATGCCGGCGAGGCCGACTGCGGCAATCCCGCTCTCGCGGAATCTCGCAGAGGCGACATCGAGGATGTGCCGGCGGGTCTCGTCCTTGTGTCCTTTTTCGTAGCGCATGGCCTCAACTCCCCGCGTTGCCCGGCCTGACGTCCATGGCCACGACATCGTGAGCGATTTTCCATTGCATTACGATCATAATAATACATTATGGACGTAATGCAATGGTTGCAGCGCTAACCCTGGAACAGAACGGGACCTCAGGAATGTCAGTCGAGGATGTTGCCGCACCGGGCTTGCCCGCAATGGAGGCCCCGCCGCACCGCGCAGTGCTTCGCCCCCCTGCGACGACCGCCGACCAGCGCCGCGCCGCGCTTCTGACCGCGCCGATCCTGCCGACGCTGCTCAAGCTCGCGGCGCCGACGGTGACCGTGCTGGTGGCGCAGACCGCGGTGAACATCGCCGAGGCCTATTATGTCGGCTATCTCGGCACCGATGCGCTGGCGGGTGCCGCGCTGGTGTTTCCGATCTTCATGCTGATGACCATGATGTCGAACGGCGGGTTCGGCTCCGGCGTCGCCTCGTCGGTGGCACGCGCCGTCGGCGCCGGCCGCCGGGGCGATGCGGATGCGGCGCTGTTCCACGCCATCGTGCTCGCAATTATCGCGGGCGCGTTGTTTACGCTCGGAGTCCAGTTCGGCGGCGCCGTCTTGTTCCGTGCGCTCGGCGGCCGCGACGGTGCGCTCGACGCCGCCGTCACCTATTCCAGCTATCTCTTCGCTGGCGCTATTCCGGTGTGGATCGTCAATCTCCAGGCCGCCGCGCTGCGCGGCTCGGGCAACGTCAAGGTGCCGGCGCTGGTGACGCTGATCGGCGCCATCGTGACCATTCCGGTCTCTCCGCTGCTGATCTTCGGATTCGGACCCATTCCAAGCCTCGGCATCGGCGGCGCCGGCATAGCCTTCGGGCTCTACTACGGCGCGGCGATGCTGTTCCTGCTGCGCTACATGTCCTCGGGTGCATCCGGCCTGCGGCTGCACATCGTGCCGCTGCGCGCAAAAATCTTTGGCGACATGCTCAAGGTCGGCATCCCCACCGCGTTGAACGCGGTGCTGACCAACCTCACCGTCATCCTCGTCACCGGCGCGGTCGGCCTGTTCGGCACCTCCGCGCTTGCCGGCTACGGCATCGCCTCGCGGCTCGACTACATCATGATTCCGCTGCTGTTCGGCATCAGCACGGCGACGCTGACCATGGTCGGCGTCAACATGGGCGCAGGCGAGACGGCGCGGGCGCAGAGAATCGGCTGGGTCAGTGGCGCCGCCGGCATGATCATGACTGGTTCGATCGGCCTGTTGGTCGCGATTTTTCCAACCGCCTGGCTGCATCTCTTCAGCCACGATACCGATGTCGTGAATGAGGGCATGACCTACCTGCGCGTCGTGGCGCCGGCCTACGCGGCGCTGGGGTTCGGCTTCGTCACCTCATTCGCAACCCAGGGCACGGGCCGCGCGATGGGGCCACTTGCGGGCGCGGTTGCGCGTATCCTGATCGCGGCTGGCGGCGGCTGGATTGCGGTTGAATATTTCGGCGCGGGCATGACCGGGCTCGCCGCCATGGTGACGGCGTCGCTTGCCGCCTATGCCGTGATCTGCGTGCTGATCATGCTGTCGCCGTCGACCTGGCGCGCCGAGCCGCGCGCCTAGGAAGAGCCTGCCCACGGCCAGCACCTGCCGCAATTTGCGTTCGTTTCCCATTTGGTGGGGAACGGAGAAGCGTTGGCCGCTGTTGGCGGTCAATATGGATATTCATTTCATTGATTTCGCCTGGCGGAGAAGCGAATACGGTTCCATCAATTGTCGCTGAGTCATGGAGACCAAGATGTCGTTTCGCCCTGCCCTGATCCTCGCAACCATGCTCGCCGCCTGGTCGGCCGCGGCAGGCGCGGAGACCATCAAGATCGGCGTGACGCCGGGTCCGCATGCCCAGGTTCTGGAGGCCGTGAAGCCGATCGCCGCCAAGCAGGGCCTCGACATCCAACTGATCGAGTTCTCCGACTACGTGGTGCCGAACGCCGCGCTCGATGCCGGCGAGATCCAGGCCAATTCGTTTCAGAACCAGCCTTATCTGGATAACCAGAAGGCCGACCGCGGCTACAAGATCGAGTCCGTCGCGCTGACGGTGAATTTTCCGATCGGCGTCTACTCCAAGAAGCACAAGGCCTTCGCCGACATTCCCGAGGGCGGTAAGGTCTCGATCCCCAACGATCCGACCAATGGCGGCCGCGTCCTGCTGCTGCTGCGCGACAAGGGCGTGATCAAGCTGAAGGACGGTGTCGGCTACAAGCCGACCGTGCTTGATATCACCGAGAACCCGAAGAAGCTGAAGTTTATCGAGGTCGACGCAGCGCAGGCGCCGCGCGCGCTCGACGACGTCGACGCCGCCGCGATCAACACCAATTATGCAACCCAGGCGGGCCTAGATCCGGTCAAGGATCCGATCCTGCGCGAGGACCCCAAGGGCCCCTATGTCAATTTGATCGCGGTGCGCAGCGCCGACAAGGACAAGCCCTGGGTCAAGACCCTGGTCGACAGCTACCACACGCCCGAGGTCAAGGAATTCGTCCTCACCAAGTTCAAGGGCGCGGTGCTGCCGAGCTGGTAGGCAGTCTGCCTAGCCAAAGGTCTAGCACAGGGGCGCGATCCCGGCGGGCAGCCTTGCGCATTGCCCGCTTGTGTCGGGCCCTCTCAACCGACATCATCGGGATCCATCCTCGCCCGACAGGGGTCGTATGAAACGCTTTGCAAACCTGAAACGCCTGGGATTCTTCACGCGCCTGCTCGATGAGGCCCCGCCGGCCGAGCGTTATCGCTTCGCCGCCGAGCAGATCGTGCGCGCCGAAAAGGCGGGACTCGATTCCGCCTGGATCGCGCAGCACCATTTTCACGAGCGCGAGGGCGGGCTGCCGTCGCCCTTCACCTTTCTCGGCTATGTCGCAGCCCAGACCTCGCGCATTCGCCTCGGCACCGGCATCGTCACGCTGCCGCTGGAGAGCGCTGTCAGGGTGGCAGAGGACGCAGCGGTGCTCGATCTGCTCTGCAACGGCCGCTTCGAGCTCGGAGTCGGCACCGGCGGCAACCCCTCGGCCTTCGCCGCCTTTGGCCTCGACGGCACCCAGCGCAACGAGATCTTCGCACGCAATCTGGAGGTGGTCCGCAAGGCGCTGACCGGCAAGCCGCTCGACGGCGGCGACACGCTCTACCCGCAGCGGCCACAGCTCGACAAGCGGATCTGGCAGGCGACCTTCTCGGTGGCCGGCGGCGCCCGCGCCGGCAAGGCCGGCGACGGCCTCTTGCTCTCGCGCACCCAGCCGCGGACCAAGGACGCGCCGAACGCCACGCTCGCCGAGATCCAGAACCCGATCATCGACGCCTATCTCGAAGCGCTGCCGCCGGGCGCGGAGCCGCGCATCATGGCCTCGCGCAGCGTGTTCGTGGCCGACGATCATCGCGAGGCGATGCGGCTTGCCGATATCGGCCTGCGACGGGCGCTGCCGCAATTCATGAAGAGCGGTCACCTTCCTCCGGGCGAGACCCTGGAGGAAATGATCACGGCGTTCGATACCCATGTCGGCGGCGCTGACGAGGTCATCGCCTCGCTGCGTACGGATGCGACGCTGGATCGGATCACCGATCTGGTGTTTCAGGTCCATTCGGTCGATGCGCCGCATCCCTATGTGCTGCGCTCGATCGAGCTGGTGGCTGAAAAAGTCGCGCCCGCGCTGGGCTGGACCAGGACGGCGCCCGAAGTGGCCCTCGCGGGCTAGTCGGAATTGAGAGAATTGCACGAGGCTGAATGATGGCGACGACAGATATCATCGACAAGCTTGCCGGCATCGAGCCGGGCTCCGCGCTCAACAGCATCCGCGGCAAGCGCGTGCAGGCGCGTGAAAACGCTCAGAAGAGCTATCTTTCCCTGTTCGAACCGATCGACGCCGGCGATTTCTCGCTGCTCGAACGCGCCGCAGTCGCGGCCTTCGTGACCGGGCTCCATGGCGAATCCCCGGTTGCCACCTTCTATCGCGACAAGCTTGCCGCGACCGCCGGTGGCCCAGCGCTGCTCCAGGCGATCGACGCCGAGATCGCGCGGGGCAAGACCTCGGGGCCCTATGGCTCGTTTCCGGCAGGTCCGCTGTCGGTCGAGAACACGGCCGGCCTGATATATCGCGTGGATGCGGCGAGCAAGGCTGCTCTCGGCAACAGGCTCGTCGCAGCGCTCGGGCATGCGCATCTGCTGGTGTTCCGGCCGCGCGATGCGGCCTCAAGCGACATGAAGGCGCTGCTGGCCGCGGGCTGGTCGACCACCGGCATCGTCACCTTCTCGCAACTCGTCGCGTTCCTGTCGTTCCAGGTGCGGGTCGTCAGCGGCTTGCGCACGCTAGCCGCCGCGAACGCATAAGAGGAGGCCGCAATCATGAGCGCCACCGTCAATCCGCCCGTCGTCTTCACCCAGGATGAGCTCGGCTGGGTCTCCTGGATCGAGCCGTTACCCGAGGCCGAGCTCACCGAGCGGCACTTCAACGGTCTCGTCGATCGCGCCCGCGCCAAGTCGGAATATTTTCGTCTATTGGTGCGCGATCCCGAGGTGCTGGAGGCCCGCACCAAGACCGACAAGGACATCTTCTATAACGTCGCCGACGGCCTGCCGCGCGCCGAGCGCGAGCTCGCGGCGGCCGCGACCTCGCGCTACAATGGCTGCATCTATTGCGCCTCGGTGCATGCGCGCTTTGCCAGCACCTATTCCAAGCGGCGCGAGGACGTGCAGAAGCTGCTCGATGAAGGCGTCAAGGCCGATCTCGGCGAGCGCTGGAACGCCGTGGTCAAGGCCTCGGTCGCACTGGCATCGACGCCGATCGCGTTCGGTCCGGACAATATCAAGGAGTTGCGCAGTGCGGGCCTCGACGATGCCGAGATCGTCGATGTCATCAATGGCGCTTCGTTCTTCAACTGGGCGAACCGGCTGATGCTGTCGCTCGGAGAGCCCTCGAAATAGTCAATCTCACCGGCACAAGACTTGCTGCTTGTTTTCAACACCTGAATGGATGGAGCCGACCATGAGCAACATCAATCGCCGAACCCTGGTCAAGGGCTCACTGGCCGCCATGATGGCCGGAGCAGCCTTCTCCCGCACTGCCTTCGCCGCTGATGCTGATCCGATCCTGCTCGGCGTCAGCGGTCCGCTGACGGGACCGAACGCGCAATACGGCACGCAATGGAAGCAGGGCTTTGATCTCGCGCTCGATGAGATCATGGCCGCCGGCGGCATTAACGGCCGCAAGCTCGCTTACACCTTCGAGGACAGCCAGAGCGATCCGCGCCAGTCCGTGGCGATCGCACAAAAATTCGTCTCTGATCCCCGCATCGTGCTGGAACTCGGCGATTTCTCCAGCCCCGCCTCGATGGCAGCCTCGCCGATCTATCAGCGCGGCGGCCTCGTGCAGTTCGGTTTCACCAATTCACACCCTGACTTCACCAAGGGCGGCGATTTCATGTGGAGCACGTCGGTCAGCCAGGCCGACGAGCAGCCGCTGCTGGCGCGATATGCCGTGAAGCGCCTCGGCCTGAAGAAGCTGGCAGTGCTGCATCTTAACACCGATTGGGGCCGCACCAGCCGCGACTATTTCAACAACGCCGCCAAGGAATACGGCGCGGAGATCGTCGTCACCGAAGGCTATATCCCCGAGGAGCGCGACTTCCGCTCCACCCTGGTGCGCGTGCGCGATGCCAATCCCGATGGTCTTGTCCTGATCTCCTATTATTCCGACGGCGCGCTGATCGCGCGCCAGGCGCGCCAGGTCGGGCTCAAGCAGGTGATCTGCGCCGCGAGCTCGGTCTACTCGCCAAAGTTCCTGGAGCTTGGCGGTGATGCCGTCGAGGACGTCCATGTCGGCACGCGGTATTTCCCGGAAGATCCGCGGCCGGAGGTGCAGAACTTCATCGGCGGCTTCAAGAAGAAGTATAACGGCGTCGAGCCGGACGCCTTCAACGCCTACGCTTATGACGCCATGAACATGGCCGCCGCCGTGGTGAAGATCGGCGGCACCGACCGCAAGGCGATCCGCGATGCCTTCGCCAAGGTCAAGGACGTCCCGAGCGTCATCTTCGGCACCGCGACGTTCGATGTCGCCACCCGCCGCGTCAAGGGCGCGATGAATGCCGAACTCGTCGTGCGCAAGGGCCAGTTCACGGTTTGGGACGGCAAGCCCACCTGAATCTCCTGGCCGGCGCTTTGCTCCGGCCCTTCTCCCTTCATTAGGAACCCTGCGTGTCTTCCTGGCTCGACTACACCATCAACGGGCTGATCGTCGGTAACGTTTACGCCCTCGTTGCAGTCGGGCTTGCGCTGATCTTCGGCGTCAGCCGACTGATCAATTTCGCGCAGGGCTCGATCTACCTCGTCGGCGCCTATATCGGCTGGGTTGCGGTGGTGCAGCTGCATACGCCGCTGCCGCTCACCATCATCTTCGTTGCGGTGGTGGCCGCTCTGGTCGGGTTGATCATCGAGCGGTTCGGCCTGCGGCCGCTGCAGAACTCGGTCCGCATCGCGCCGCTGCTGGCGACCATCGGCATCAGCTTCGTGCTCGATCAGCTTGTCATGCTGACCTTCTCGCCCAATCCGCGCGCACTGCCGAGCCAGTTGCCTGATGTCCGCTTCGAGGTCGGCGGTGGCACCATTGGTCCGCTTGATCTCCTGATTGCCGGTGTTGGTATCTCCAGCGCGCTCTTGTTGTTCGTGTTCCTGCGCTATACCAAGCTCGGCTGGGCGGTGCGCGCCGCCTCGCAGGACCGCGACGCCGCGATGCAGATGGGCGTCGACGTCAACCGCGTCAATCAAACCGTGTTCGGCCTTGCGGCGGCCCTTGGCGGCGTCTCCGGCCTGCTGGTCGGCATGTACTACAACCAGATCGACACCGCGATGAGCTTGCAGGCAACGCTGAAGGGCGTCGTCGCCGAAGTCGTTGGTGGCGCCGGCAATGTGCCGGGCGCGGTCATCGGCAGCATGCTGCTTGGTCTCGTCGAGAGCTACGGCGTCGCCGTGTTCGGGACCAGCTATCGCAATCTGTTCGCCTTCCTGCTGCTGATAGTCGTGCTGGTGCTGCGGCCGAACGGCCTGTTCGCGAGCGCCCGGCAGGCGCCGCCCGAGCCGCTCACCGGTACCTTCATCGCGCCGAGCAGGCCGGTGCGGATTCCACGCTGGGCCTTGGTCGTCGCGGTCGCACTGTTTGCGGTCCTGCCGCTGCTGCCGGTGTCGTTCTACGTGCTGCAGACCCTGATCAACGCCTGGCTGCTCGGCATGCTCGCGCTGAGCCTCACGCTGGTGGCCGGCACGATTGGGCAGGTTTCGCTCGGCCACGCCGCGCTGCTCGCGATCGGCGCCTATACCTCGGCACTGCTTTCGCTCACGCTCAACGTTCCTGTCGGTCTCGCCATCGTCGCCGGCGGCTTGATGAGTGCCGCGCTCGGCACGATCCTGATCTCGCCGTCGTTCCGGCTGCGCGGGCATTACGTCTCGATCGCGACGCTCGCCATCGGCGAGATCGTTTCGCTGGTGATTTTGAACTGGGAGAGCGTCACGCGTGGCCCGATCGGAATTTCGGGTATCCCACCGCTGTCGTTGTTCGGCTACGATCTGGTCGATCCGAGAACGGTCTACTGGTTCGCGTTTGCCGTGATGGTTGTGCTCGCGCTGGTGCAGGGGCGGTTGCTGGGCTCGCATCTCGGCCGCAGCTTTCGTGCCATTCGCGACGACGATATCGCCGCGCGCGCCTACGGCCTCAGCCTGAACCGTTACAAATCGCTCGCCTTCATCTTCGGTGGCTTTGCGGCCGGCGTCAGTGGTGGCATCGCGGCGCATCTGTATTCCTACATCAACCACGAAACCTTCAACACGCAGCAATCGATCCTGGCGCTGACGGTCGTGATCCTCGGCGGGCTCGGCAATGTCGTCGGAGCGATCGTCGGCGCGGTCGCGCTAGTCGGCATCCCCGAGATGTTCCGGATCGCGGCCGAGTACCGCATCCTGATCTACGGCATCGTGCTGCTGCTGCTTGTGCGGTTCAGGCCTCAGGGCCTGTTGGGGACGATCTGATGGCGGAGACGATTGCACCGCTGTTGTCCCTGCGCGGGCTGACCCGCCGCTTCGGCGGCCTCACGGCCGTCGATGGCATCGATCTCGATCTCGCCAAGGGCGGGCTCGTCAGCATCATCGGCCCGAACGGCGCTGGCAAGACCACGCTATTCAATCTCGTCACCGGGCTGGACCGACCGGATGCGGGTGAGGTTCGTTTCGAAGAACGCGACATTACCGGCCATTCGCCGGAACGGCTGGCAGCGCAAGGCATCGCGCGAACCTTCCAGCTCGGCCGCGTCTTCGGCAATCTCAGCGTCATGGACAACGTCCTGATCGGTGCTCACACGCGGTTGCGTGCCGTGAAGCCGGCCGTGCCCGTGATCGGTCCGCTCTTGGAATTGGGCCTGGCGCTGCTGCGCCCTGCAAGCGTCAAGGCCGAGGAAGAGCGGCTGCGCGAAGAGGTGAAGGTCATTCTCGCCCGCTTCGGTGAACGGCTGCTGCCGCGGATCGACCAGCCGGCCTACAGCCTTTCCTACGCCAACCGCCGCCGCGTCGAGATCGCACGTGCGCTGGCGCTGAAGCCGCGCCTCTTGTTGCTGGACGAGCCGACCGCCGGCATGAACCCGAGCGAGACCGCGGAGATGCAGGCGCTGGTCGCCGAATTGAAAGCAGAAGGGCTCACCATCCTCCTGATCGAGCACAAGCTGGAGATGGTGATGCGGCTCTCCGATCGCGTCATCGTCATGGATGAGGGCAAGAAGATCGCGGAAGGGCCGGGCGAACAGGTGCGCAACGATTCCAAGGTGATCGAGGCCTATCTTGGCCACGGCCTGTCCGGAACAGCAGAGCAGGAGAGCGCGGCATGACCACGGGCGCATCGGAACCGCTGCTGGCGCTGACTGACGTCAACACTTTCTACGGCCAGGCCCAGGTACATTTCGACTTGTCCATCAATGTCGGTCGTGGCCATATCGTCTGCCTGCTCGGCGGCAATGCCAGCGGCAAATCGACGACGATGAAGATCATCCTGGGCCTGATGAAGCCGCGCTCGGGCGAGGTGAGCTTCGACGGCGCCTCGCTGATCGGCCTCACCACGCCGCAGATCGTTCGGCGCGGAATTGCCTCGGTGCCGGAGGCCCGCCGGCTGTTCGCGGACATGAGCGTGCGCGAGAACATCCTGATGGGCGCTTTTGTGCGCAACGACCGCGAGGCTGTTGCGCAGGATCTCGACAAGATGCTGACGCTGTTCCCGAAGCTCGGCCAGCGGCTGTCGCAGCGCGCCGGCTCCCTGTCGGGCGGCGAGCAGCAGATGGTGGCGATGGCGCGCGCGTTGATGAGCCGGCCGCGCCTGATCGTGATGGACGAGCCGACCATGGGCCTGTCGCCGCTTTATGTCGATCGCGTGCTGGAGCTGATCCGCACCATCAACCAGGAAGGCGTCTCGGTCTTCATGGTCGAGCAGAACGCCAGCCTCGCGCTCGAGATCGCGCACGAGGCCTACGTGCTCCAGACCGGCAGGATCGTCCTGTCCGGCTCCGCCCGGACGCTGAAGGACGATCCCCGCGTGCGCGACGCCTATCTCGGCGGCAGCGAAGCCGCGTAAGCGGAAAATGTCCTGCCGCCTTGGGATGGCGCTAGTCAGTATGATGATTTTATGGAATCCTCATACTGGTGACGCAACGAGGCGCGCGGCGGAATGAGTTTCGTAACGAGGTCTTTGCGGGCGGTTGAGCCCGGAATGGTGCTGCTGTTCGGCGGGCTCGTCGCCGCCAATTTTGCGGCATGGGTCTGGGCATTCGCAGCGTTCGGCGACCGGCCCGCGGTGATGGCGACCGCGCTGCTCGCCTGGGTGTTCGGCCTACGCCACGCCGTCGACGCCGACCACATCGCCGCCATCGACAATGTCGTGCGCAAGCTGATGCAGACCGGCGATGCGCCGCGCAGTGTCGGTCTCTATTTCGCGCTCGGTCACTCCACCGTCGTCGTGGTCGCGACCATGCTGCTGGCGGTCGGCGTCGTCAGCCTCGGCGGCGACAGCCTGCTGAAGGACATCGGCAGCCTGATCGGCACATCGGTGTCGGCGCTGTTTTTGCTGTTGATCGCGGCGATCAACCTCGCGATCTTCGCCGGCCTGTGGCGGACCTTTCGCGCGGCGCGCGAGCAGGGCGTTCACGATGCCGCCGGGTTGGAGGTGCTGCTCGCGAGCCGCGGCTTGCTCGCGCGCCTGCTCGGCCCGATGTTTCGGCTGGTGACGAAGCCCTGGCACATGTTTCCACTCGGATTGCTGTTCGGCCTCGGCTTCGACACCGCAACCGAGATCGGCCTGCTCAGCATCTCCGCCACTGAAGCTGCGCGTGGTGTCCCGCTCGCCGACATCCTGGTCTTTCCCGCGCTGTTCGCATCCGGCATGGCGCTGGTCGACACCGCGGACTCGGCTCTGATGGTCAGCGCCTATCGCTGGGCCTTCGTCGATCCCATGCGCAAGCTCTGGTACAACCTCACCATAACTGGTGCCTCCGTCGCGGTCGCGCTGTTCGTCGGCGGCATCGAGGCGCTCGGCCTGATTAGCGACCGCCTCGGCCTGTCCGGCGGCGTGTGGGCTCTGGTCGATAGCCTCAACGAGTCCCTCGCGAATGTCGGCTTCGCGGTGATCGCTTTGTTCGTGATCGCTTGGCTGGTCTCGAGCCTGCTCTACCGTCGCATGTTTGTAGAGTCGCGCGATGGCACGCCGAATGATCTCGATGCGACCGAGGCGGCCTAAGCGCTACGTCGCTCTCGCGGCGCTCCCGGCCTTCGTCCTTGTCGCCGGCGACGGCAAGGCGTTCGCCCAGAGCGAACTGCCGCCGGTCGAGGTGAGGGGCAGCGATGTACCTCATCACACCAAGCCGTCCGCGGCGCGGCGCGCCACCAAACCGGCGGCAGCGAGGCGCCCCGTGGTCGCTCAGCCGGGTCCGGCAGCGGGCTCCGGCACTGTTGCCTCCGGCGCGAAGGGACCTCCGAGCATGGCGAGCGAGATGACCTTCTCGGGAGAGGCGATCAACGCGCACCTTCACGCGGCCGGGCGAGGCGCTCGAGGCCGTGCCGGGGCTGATCGTCACCCAGCATTCCGGCGAGGGCAAAGCCAACCAGTACTTTTTGCGCGGCTATAATCTCGATCACGGCACCGATCTGGCCATCACCGTCGACGACGTTCCCGTCAACATGCGCACCCATGCGCATGGCCAGGGCTATGCCGACCTGAACTGGCTGATCCCGGAAACCATCGGCACGATGGACGTGCGCAAGGGACCGTATTTCGCCGACGAGGGCGATTTCGCTTCGGTGGGCAGCATCCATATCGGCCTGATCGACCGCACCGAAAAAGGCCTCGCCCAGGTCACCGTCGGCAGCTTCGGTTATCGCCGCCTGCTCGGCATGGACTCCGCCAAGCTTGGCGACGGTTCGCTGCTTGTCGCCGGCGAGCTCGGCACCTATGACGGCCCGTGGGTGAATCCAGACGATGTCCGCAAGCTCAACGGCCTCGTGCGCTACAGCCAGGGCACCGCCACCGACGGCGTCTCGGTCACCGGCATGGCCTACGCCAACAGATGGAATTCGACCGACCAGGTGCCGCAGCGCGCGATCACCTCAGGCTTTCTCGACCGTTTCGGTTCGGAAGATCCCAGCGACGGCGGCAATACCAACCGCTTCGCGCTCTCGGGCCGCGTGGCGCAAAGCGACGACGCGGGGTCGTGGAAGGCCAACGCCTATGTCGTGAAGAGCCAGCTCGATCTCTTCAACAACTTCACCTACTATCTCAGCGATCCCGTGCTCGGCGACCAGTTTCACCAGCACGACGACCGCCTGATGGCCGGTGCCAATATCTCACGCACGCTGAACGGCTCGTTCGCGGGCCTGCCGATGCAAACAACATTCGGCCTGCAATCGCGGTACGATGCGATTGATCTCGCGCTCTCCAACACGTTCCAGCGCAGCTTCCTGTCGAGCGTTCGCAGCGACAAGGTCGGCGAGGGCAGTGTCGGCATCTATGCCGAAAACACGGTGCGCTGGACCGACTGGCTCCGGACGACGGTTGGCTGGCGCGGCGACTACTACAACGCCGACGTCACCTCGCTGTTCAATTCCAACAATTCCGGGCACGTTGATGCTTCGCTCGGCAGTCCGAAATTCCGGATGGTGCTCGGCCCCTTCAACCAGACCGAATTCTTCTTGGGCGCCGGTTACGGCATGCATTCGAACGACGCCCGCGGCGCGACCACGACGGAAGACCCGAGTGATTCCACGACAAAACTCTCGCCGTCGCCACTGCTAGTGCGCACGCGTGGTGCCGAAGTCGGAGTTCGTAGCAGGATCATTCCCGGTCTCGATAGTTCGTTCAGCGTCTTCATCCTCGACCAGGATTCCGAGATCCTGTTTTCGGGCGACGCCGGCGACACCGAGGCCACGCGCGCCAGCCGCCGCTACGGCTTCGAATGGACCAACCATTATCGCCCGCGCTCCTGGATCGACATCGATGCCGATCTCGCGATGACGCATGCGCGCTTTCGCGGCTATGACAGCGATCAGGCGGCGGTCTACGCCTCACTCGCCGGCTATCCCGAAGCGCAGATCGGCAACGTGCCCGGCAATTACATTCCGAACGCGCCGCCGATGGTGGCGTCCGCCGGCATCACGCTCGGCGACAAGACCGGCTGGTTCGGGGCATTGCGCTGGCGCTATCTCGCGGCGAGCCCGCTCACTGAAGACAATGCGTTTCGCTCGTCCGCGACCAGCATCTTCAACGGGCGGCTCGGCTATCGCGCAGACAACGGCTGGCGCATCCAGCTCGATGTGCTCAATCTCTTCAACACGCAAGCGAACCAGATCACCTATGCCTATGGTTCGCTGCTCAAGACCGACACGCTGTACAATCTTTGCACCGGCGGCGTCGCGCCGACGGCCGTCTGCCAGAATGGCGTGATGGATTACGTGCTGCACCCGGTCGAGCCGTTGACGTTTCGGCTGACAGTGGCGGGCGCGTTCTAGGCCGACGCCGCGCTCGCGACCTGATCCACCGGCTGGTCGTCGCCATTGGGATCGCCTGGCGCGGTCGCCCAGGCCAATTCCACCAGCGTCACGAACCGGCGCCCGGCGCCGTCGAGCTGGACCACGATCAGGCCCTGCTCCTCCATATAGCCGAGCAGGCGCTGCGCCCGGCGCAGCGAATGCGAGCCATAGGCGCGTGCGATCGCGGCATCGCCGGGGCAGGGCCAGCCTTCTTTCGCCGCGCGCGCAATCATCATGAACACGCCCTGCATGTCGTCAGGCAGGATCGAGGCGCGCAGCGTCACCTCCCGCCAGGCGTCGTCCTCGGCAATGTCAGTGCCGAGCCCGGCGCGCGCATGCGTCAGCATGCGGCGAAATTCGGTGAGATCAAGCACGGACGCGCCGAGCCCTTCGATGCGGCAGCGAACCACGAATTCCTGATAGAGCACGCCGATGGCGCGGAATCCGGCATCGGGCGCGGCCAGCACGGCGCGCAGCGTCCGATCCACGCGCTCGCGCCGCTCGGCGAGCTCCTCGGCGCTGATCAGCACCTCGACCTCTTCG
>NZ_CAKZHY010000103.1 GCF_936928535.1 uncultured Bradyrhizobium sp.
GCTTCTTCGCACATCTAATCTAACGTCGAACCGAGGGTGCCGGCTTAGCGCTTACCTAAATGCGCTGCGCAGCTGCGCAGCTCAGCGGCGCTGTTGCGTCGTGCCAACGACGGCGAGCGTAGATGATGCGCTCAGGCTCCCAGGACAGCATCCGTCTGGACAGCCGTCCCCACCTCGATGCGGGCATCGCCGACCGCGCTATTAGCTGCCCCCGCACCACGTAGACCAGCTCGTCCTCGCGCGAGTCGGTGGGGACTTCGCCGACCGGATGCCGAACCAAATAAGAGAGCGAAGAAAGTCGCGATTTTGCAAATTGGGCAGGACGCCTACAGAAACATTTAGACAATCCGCACTCAGATCTGGTGGCAGTGACTAAGCTGTGGTGATCCCCAAGTGACAATTTGGATCTTTGGATACGTGGACCCTTCTCCGATTTCCTAATTCGGGGGCAGCCGGGATCTAGTCTGCCGCTTCAGCAAAGCGTTCCATCCGTATCGCTCTTGCCGGATGGCTGGAGGATTAGGTAAGCGACGACAACTTGGTCCATGTGGTCAATGCGTTCGCTGAAACGCGCGGCCGGAACGATTGTCGGCCAAGGTTGGTTTCGTCCGTTTGCGCACAGCCAAAACTCAATACGGAAGTGGTCGGCATTAAGGGGGAATGCCTTAAACCTTCGTATCGTTATGTAACACCATTCAGATGACGCGACGACTAAACGTTCAATTGAGTTGGTCATCGCAACCGTCCTAGCATGCATACATTGGAAAAGCGCATGGCCTCATGAAGTGCGATCGTGAAAAAAGGATGATCGACGAACAGCTGCGATAAAGCCCAGAGGAGACTACAATGCCCAACTGGTCCGAAAGTCTTAGATCCTGCAGTGCCGCGCGATGCGCAGTTTGTGATGGCAAGTTTGGTCTCGTGCGGCACTACTCGTGGCGAACACCTCTTTGTTCCAAGAAGTGCGTCGATCGTTTCAGAGCTCGCAGGGAAAGTGATCGGAATTGGGTGGGTTGGTTCCAGATCACCTTCAACCAGCTGCCAGAGAACCGCGCGAGGGCCTCGTGATGGTCCAGATCTCACAACGAGGCAAGGCATATTTAGAGACAGCATGGACTTGGCTCCGCGCAGCCCAAACCATGACCGACTCAGCGATCGCTAGTCACCTTAAGATCCTTGCCGATGATTACGAGCGGCGAGCTAAGAAAGGGTCGCATGGTCAGCTCGCACTCGGAGCCTCGCGTGACGCGAGCTGCAATTTCGGAGCGAGCGGATCGGACACGGTATCGATGCGAGCCCAATGCCTTTCGGACAGATTGTCGTCTGCGATTTAATGGCCGGCCAGCCGTGTCGGTCTTGCGGGCCCTCTGCAACTAGTTTCGTGGAAGCGGCGGTAAGCGTTGCGGTTAGAAACCTGGCAAAGTCGATTTGATTAGACATGGTTTCTTATCAGGTTATGGGCACGAAAAACCCGCGTGATGCGGCGGCTCGTGAAAGTTCGTGCCGCTTGTGCGTGCGGGGCCGCTCCTTAAGTCAACACCCGTGTTCCTTGGAGGTGATCCGATGCGTCCCTTTTTGAGCTTAGGCTTTCTCATTGCCCTGTGTTCCTCGGCAAATGCCGCGACGGACCACTACCAACACCGTAAACACCCCGTTACTCGTCCCGATTATCCCGTCGTGATCATGAGCCCGGTTCCATATGGTGCCTATGCCGGGGCCCTATGGTGCGCACGCCGGGCCTCGTTCACCGGTCTACTTCCACGACCAGCCGGATCCTCTGGTGGATAGTCCCTACAAGAACTGGGGAGGCTAAAGCATCCCTTCAGCCGGTGGCGCAAGAACCATAATATCTGGCTGAAATTCCTTCGCAGTGATCGCGACCGCTCGATGCTCCGTTTGTCCGTACAGCATTCAGAAAGCTCGTCCGGGTGCTTGCTGATTGGATCGTGCTTGCCCAAACGACAACTCATAAGGTTTGGCGACAAACCTTATGAGTCTGGCCGCGCTGATAGAGGCGATGTTCTCCGCACCGTTCGAGCGACGTGATGCCGATCGACACGTCGCGGCTGCCTTCTACGACTTCGTCATCTCGCCCGAACTCGGTCGGTCTGGCATCTTCGCTACGTTTGTCTAACACCAAGTCGCAGAGATCGTCGAGACAATGGCTTCCTTAGTCCTCCCCTCTTTAAGGAGGGCACGTCGCGCTAGGTTGCCTTGGCAGGATTGACCTCGGGAAAATCGATCGGGGTCTGCGCCGCATTGTTCATGAAGTTGGTCAACAGGAACTGGGCAGTCAGTGCTATCATCTCGACGATGTTGGCGTCTGTCCATCCCGCGTCCCTGACCGCCGCAAACTGGGCGTCGGAAACTTTGCCCCGCGTCTCGATGAGCGCTTTCGCGAAGGCGATCGCAGCCTGGCGCTTAGTGTCGCTCGAGCGGCCCTCCCTGTTCAGCTCGATTTCATCCGCCGAGATTTTGGCCAGGTTGCCCGCGGTAAAGCTGTGCGCGGCCAGGCAGTAGTCACACCCGTCCGCCTCCGACACCGCCAGCGCGATTCCGTCTCTCGTCTTGACGTCCAACGTCTTTGAAAGCGATTTCATCAGGTTAGCCCAACCGGAGAGCGCGTTAGGGCTGATGGACATGAGGCGATGCAGGTTGGGCACGAAGCCCAGCACCTTGTCGACGTTGTCGAGGATCGGCTTGGATTCAGCGGGGGCCTCCTCGCGCTTCGGAATGACAATACGGGGCATTTGATCCTCTGCTGTAGACCGCAAACGATTATTCGGGTTGGAGACAATGTAGGCCGTGACGCCGACCGTCTCGGTCAGTAGTGGCCAATGAACAGTCTCGAAGACTAGCTCGCGCCGCGCCGCGGCGATCATGCTTCTTCATCATGCAATCGATGACAGCAGGTTATCGGCTGAGCATGTCGACAGCCCCGAATACAGGGATGTTGTCGACGAAGTGTTGGCATGGCGACGTCGGTAGTCGTCCTCGGTATCTTTGAGTTATTCGTGCGGGTTATGACTGCACCGGCAAACCTGCGGTGACGCTTCGTCAAAGACGCTTACCGCACGCACAGCGCCTTGGACGATGATACCCATGAATTATCGAATGTATGTCTAAAGGGAATTTCCAGTTTCGCCTACTGCATCCGATCCTAAGGTCCAACGGGCTGGCCGAACGGGCGGTCGCCTTGACGTCGATTGAAGCGATTGCGCCGAGCCGCTATCCAGCGCGCGATCTCAATGAGGTTATGCGTGGCAGCGAGATTTTCGTCGGAAACGTGCTCGATGAAAGATTATCTCAAGGGAACGATCATTCGGCGCGACCTGTTTCGTTACGCCCTCGCCGGCACCGGCTTGGCGTTGATCGGGTCTCCACTATCGAAAGAGGCTTTGGCGCACCCCGTTGATCTCAAAAACAAGCGACGGTCTCGTTATCAGGGAGACTCACCGGAGGTCCGTAACTTCTATCGCGTCAATAGCTATCCTGACCGATGAGGGAACGACGCTGTGTTGATGAAGAAGTCAGAAGAACGTTCTGAAAGTAGGCTTGATGGCGACACGTCAATATCAAGCGTGGAACTGCAGCGTCGTGATTTCCTCAAGCGATCAGGCCTCGCTGTTGGAGCATTGGCCGCACTCGGTTCCCTTCCGCTCGACGGCATACGCAAGGCGCAGGCCGGTCCGCCGCCCGCGCGGGGCGCAACCGTTGTAACGCGAAAAAACGTCTGTACGCACTGTTCGGTCGGATGCTCGGTGATCGCCAAGGTCTCGAACGGCGTCTGGATCGGGCAGGAGCCAGACTATGACAGTCCAATCAATCGTGGCTCGCATTGCTGCAAGGGAGCCGCAGTCCGCGACGACGTCTTGAGCGAGCGCCGCCTGCGTTATCCCGTGAAGCTCGTCGGTGGCCAGTGGATCCGCATCTCCTGGGAAACGGCCGTCAACGAGATTGGCGACAAGCTACTTGAGATCAGACAGAAGTCTGGGCCCGATTCCGTCTATTGGCTTGGTTCAGCCAAGTTCACCAACGAGGCCGCTTATCTTAACCGCAAGTTAGCGGCTTTTTGGGGAACCAACAATTCCGATCATCAGGCCCGTATTTGCCACTCCACCACCGTCACCGGCGTAGCCAATACCTGGGGCTATGGCGCAATGACGAACAGTTACAACGATATCCGCAACTCCAAGACGATTTTGTTGATGGGCGGGAATCCCGCCGAGGCGCATCCGGTTTCCTTGCAACACATACTGGAGGGCAAGGAGCTCAACCGCGCCAATATGATCGTGGTGGACCCGCGGCTGACGCGGACGGCCGCGCATGCGACCGAATATGTTAGGGTTCGGCCTGGGACGCACATCGCCACGATCTATGGGATGCTGTGGCATATTTTCGAGAACGGCTGGGAGGACAAGGAATTCCTGAGTCAGCGGGTTTACGGCGTCGACGAGATCCGCGAACAGGCTGCGAAGTGGAATCCAAGAGAAGTCGAACGAGTCACCGGACTGCCCGAGGCGCAGGTCAGACGCATCGCCGAGCTGTTCGCCAAGGAGAAGCCTGCAACACTGATCTGGGCAATGGGGCAGACGCAGTTCACGACCGGAACCGCCAACGTCCGCGCAAGCTGTATTCTACTGCTTGTCACGGGCAACGTCGGTCAGCCAGGCACGGGCGCCAATATCTTTCGGGGTCACACCAATGTGCAGGGCGCGACCGATCTGGGCCTCGATGTCACGTCGCTGCCGCTCTACTATGGTCTAACCGAAGAAGCCTGGCGCCATTGGTGCCGGGTGTGGGAAGTCGATTATAACTGGATGGAATCCCGTTTTCCCAACAAACTGCTGATGGAAACACCGGGTATTCCAAGCACGCGCTGGTTCGACGCGACCTTGCTCCCGAAGGATCAGATCAGTCAGCCCAACTCCGTGCAAGCCATGTTCGTCATGGGACATGGCGTCAACACGATCACCAGGATGCCGGAAGCGGTGCGCGGGATGGAAAAGCTCGAGCTCTTGGTGGTGTGCGATCCCTATCCTACTGCGTGGTCGGTGTTGTCGGAACGAACGAACGGTACCTATCTCCTTCCCGCCTGCACTAGCTTTGAAATGGATGGCTCGCGCACGGCATCAAATCGTTCGCTGCAGTGGGGCGAGAAATTCGTCGAGCCGGTTTTCGAATCGAAGAACGATTACGACACGATGTACATGTTCGCGCGCAAGTTCGGCTTTGCGGACTTGATGTTCAAGAACATCAAAGTCGAACATGGGGCGGTCTCAGCGGAGGATATCTTGCGGGAGATCAACCGTGGCGGATGGTCGACGGGCTACTGCGGACAGTCTCCGGAGCGACTCAAAGCGCACATGCGAAACCAGGCGAAGTTCGACCTGGTGACAATGCGCGCACCAAAGGATGACCCGGAAGTTGGAGGGGACTATTACGGATTGCCCTGGCCATGCTGGGGAACACCGGAGTTCAGGCATCCGGGAACGGCGATCCTCTACGACACCAGCCTTCCGGTCAAAGATGGCGGCGGCACATTCCGCGCCCGATTTGGCGTCGAGCGGATCGCCAAGCGCAAGGTGATCGAGAACGGGTTGGAGGTCGAACGGGAGGAGCACGACAACCTGCTTGCCGAAGGCTCTTATTCCGCCGGCTCCGAAATCAAGGACGGATATCCGGAGTTCACGCTCGGTGTGCTGAAGAAGCTCGGTTGGGACAAGGACCTGACACCCCAGGAAATGGAAGTGATCCGGCGCATCAATCCCACCAAGCCGGATGCGGTGTCGTGGTCGATCGATCTTTCCGGCGGAATCCAGCGCGTGGCGATCGAGCATGGCTGCTCGCCTTATGGCAACGGTAAGGCACGCATGATCGCCTGGAATCTTCCCGATCCCGTTCCGGTGCATCGGGAGCCAATCTACACGCCTCGACCGGATCTCGTCGCAGATTACCCGACGTTGCCTGACGCCAAGCAGTTCCGCGTGCCGAACATCGGATTTTCCGTGCAGAAGGCCGCCGTGGATCGTGGCATCTCGAAGCAGTTTCCACTGATCCTGAGCTCCGGTCGGCTGGTAGAATACGAGGGCGGCGGCGAGGAAACCCGCTCCAACAAATGGCTCGCCGAATTGAAGCAGCACATGTACGTCGAGATAAATCCGGCGGATGCAGCAGAGCGCGCCATCAAGGACGGCGGCTGGGTATGGGTAACTGGCGCCGAGAATGGCTCGCGCGCCCGGATGAAAGCGCTGGTGACCGAACGCGTCGGCAAGGGCGTTGCCTGGATGCCCTTTCATTTCGCTGGCTGGTTCGAGGGTGCCGACCTGCGCGCCAAATATCCGAAGGGCGCTGACCCGATCGTGCTCGGAGAGAGCGTCAATACGCTGACTACCTATGGATACGATCCTGCGACGGGGATGCAGGAGCCGAAGGCCACCCTTTGCCAGATCATCGCCGCTTGAAAGGAAACTCGATGGCACGCATGAAATTTCTGTGTGACGCGGATCGATGCATCGATTGCAATGCCTGCGTCACCGCCTGCAAGAGCGAGAATGAAGTCCCCTGGGGCATCAATCGTCGACGGGTGGTCACTATTAATGATGGCAAGCCCGGGGAGCGTTCGGTATCGATGGCATGCATGCATTGCACCGACGCCCCCTGTGCGACGGTGTGTCCGGTGCAATGCATCTACCCGACTGACGATGGCATTGTCCTCCACAACAAGGACCAATGTATCGGTTGCGGTTACTGCTTCTATGCCTGCCCATTCGGCGCTCCGCAGTATCCGCAGGTCGGTAATTTCGGCACGCGTGGAAAAATGGACAAGTGCACGTACTGCGCCGGCGGCGGAGGGTCTGAGTCACCTGGCAGCCCCGAAGAGTACAAGAAATACGGATCGAACCGGTTTGGTGAAGGCAAATTGCCGCTTTGCGCCGAAATGTGCTCGACAAAATCGCTGCTGGCCGGAGACGGCGATATCATCGCGCAACTCTATGAAGAGCGTGTCAACAAGCGCGGATACGGCTCAGGTGCTTGGGGCTGGGAGACAGCCTATCACGAGGATGTCAAGACCTGAACGATCGATCAATGCGACCCACGCGAGAAACGCGAGGACTAACAAGGTTATTGTCATGTCGTTGTTCGCACGCATTCGCCTCGTAACGTTCGTCCTGTTGATGCTCGGCATTGTCGCTGCGCCTGTATGCGGCCAAAAGCTCGGGCCGGACGGTGCTCCAAACCCGGATGCCAGTGTCGTCAACCAGCGCACATTGCTCGAACAGGCGCCTCGTGTTGAGGGCCGCATCGATATTCCCGATGTCAAAGCCAGCGTGCTGATGCAGCCCGCGGGACGAACATGGGAGTATTTCCATGAAGTCCTGCTGCATTGGGGGGGCGCGATCGTGATCTTGGGAATGGGTGCGCTACTGGCGCTTGCTTATCTGATCCTGGGCCGCATTCGCATTGCGGCGGGTCGTTCCGGACAGAAAGTTCTCCGGTTCAGGGCGTTTGAACGCTTTTCACATTGGCTGACTGCGGCTTCCTTCGTCATTCTAGGTTTGACGGGCTTGAACATTACCTTTGGCAAGATCTTGCTGATGCCGATCGTAGGCCCGGAGATCTTCTCCGATGTCTCCCAGATCGCCAAATACCTGCATAATTTCACCAGCTTCGCTTTCATGATCGGGCTGGTCCTGATCATGGTGATCTTCTTTCGTGACAATCTGCCGGCAAGGGTTGATGTCGAGTGGGTCAAGCAGGGCGGCGGCTTCACCGAATCTAGGCACGCGCCCGCGGGACGGTTCAATCTCGGCGAGAAGATGGTGTATTGGCTGTCCGTTACAGCCGGCCTCGCCCTCTCAGTGTCCGGTTTCATGTTGCTCTTTCCATTTTACCGCACCAACGTTGCTGACATACAGCTTGCGCAGGTGGCTCACGCGGTCATCGCTGTTCTGTTCATCGCGCTGATTTTGGCCCACATCTATATCGGCACGCTCGGGATGGAAGGCGCGTTCGAAGCGATGGGAACGGGTGAGGTCGATCTCAATTGGGCGCGCGAACATCATGATCACTGGCTCGCCGAGGGCCTAGGAAGAGAGACAAACCGCGGCGCCCCAGCCGAGTGAGTGCGGGGGATGGCATTCGAGTTGACCAAATCACTTCTCGAGTTCCCGCCGTTGCCGCCAGGCAATCAACGAGGATGCAAGTCATGGTGACCTCTGAGGATCGCGTCCGGCACCTCCTGATCTGCTCCTGCGAGAACACGATGCCGCTCGACGCGGCTGCCATCCGCCGCGGCTGCCACCACGGCACGACGTCGACAACGCGGCTCTGCAGTGCAGAGATAGATCGCTTCAAGGAGGTCGCATCTGAGGACCGTCCGCTGACCGTTGGATGTACACAGCAGGCGAGATTGTTCACCGATATTGCTGCGGAACTCGACCGAAAGAGCTCGATACAGTTTGCAAATATCCGCGAGAGCGCTGGCTGGTCCAGCGAGGCGGACGCCGCCGGCCCGAAGATGGCGGCACTGCTGGCACTGGCAGCCGAACCGGTGCCGGTAGCACCGTTAGTCGAGCTGAAAAGCGATGGCGTCATTCTCATCTACGGTCGCGACGAGGCGGCGATCGAGGCCGGAAATCTGTTGAAGGATCATCTCGACGTCACGGTGCTGGTCGAGCCGCCGGGAGCTATTGCTCCAACGCGCAGCCCCCTCTTTCCGGTGGCCAAAGGCAAGGTCACGAGCGCCAAGGGACATTTTGGCGCATTCCAGCTCATGGTCGACGATTTCGCGGAGGCCGCGCCATCCTGGCGCCGAACAATGACCTTTGCCCCCTCTCGCAATAATACCCGCTCGACTTGCGATATCATCCTTGATTTGACCGGTGGCACTCCGCTGTTTGCGGCAGCCGACCTTCGCGAAGGCTATTTGCGCGCGGATCCCGGCAATCGAGCGGCCGTACTGCAAGCCGCGCTGAGGGCGCGCGATCTTGTCGGCAGCTTTGAGAAGCCCCGCTACATCAATTTCGAAGCCAGGCTGTGCGCACACTCGCGTTCACAACGAACCGGCTGTACACGGTGTCTCAATCTCTGTCCGGCGGGGGCGATCACGCCGTCGGGAGACCACGTGGCAATCGACGCAGACATTTGCGCGGGCTGCGGCCAATGCGCTGCCGCCTGCCCGACGGGCGCGGCATCGTATGCGCTTCCGTCGGAGGACGCGCTTGTCCGTCGGCTGCGCGCGATGATGATTGCTTATCGGCAGGCCGGCGGCGAGCGGGCCATTATACTCGTACATGATGAGGCGCACGGCTCACCGCTGATCAACGCGTTGTCGCGGTTCGGCGATGGGCTGCCGGCCAATGTGCTGCCGTTCGCGGTGAACGAGACGACGCAGATCGGACTGGAAATGATCGCGTCCGCTTTCGCCTACGGTGCATCAGCGGTGCGGTTCCTGTTGCGGGCAAAACCGTGCCATGACGTCTCGGGATTAACGCGGACAATGGTCCTCGCAGATATGACCCTCGCCGGGCTTGGATTCGGCGCGAGCCGGGTCGCGACGATCGAAACAGATGACCCGGACGTTCTGCTCGACATGCTTCGCGAGATCCCGTCTCTCCCGGCGGCGCCCCAGCCAGCGAGCTTTCTCGCGATCGGAACAAAGCGGGACGTGCTGCGTCAGGCGTTTTTCGCACTGCACCGTATGGCCCCGGCTCCGGCCGATATCGTTGCCTTGCCTGCCGGAGCACCCGTGGGTGCCGTCGAAATCGAAGCCGCGGGTTGCACGCTGTGCCTGTCCTGTGTTTCGGCATGCCCGACAAGCGCCTTGCGTGACGACCCCGAACGGCCTGTGCTGCGATTTGTCGAGGATGCCTGTGTGCAATGCGGCCTGTGCCAGGCCACATGTCCGGAGCATGTCATCAAGCTGGTGCCGCGAATCAATTTCAACGCCGCGAAGATGCCTTCCCTTGTTATCAAGGAAGAAGAGCCGTTTTGCTGCATCCGGTGCGGCAAGCCATTCGGCGTCAGGAGCAGCATCGAGCGGATAGTGGCCAAACTCGATGGCAAGCACTGGATGTACGCCGGCTCGCCGCGAAGACTCGATGCCATCAAGATGTGCGGGGATTGCCGTGTTGCCTTCGTCGCTGAAGAGAGCTTTGAATCGTACGGTGTAACTGCGCCAACCGTTCGTACGACGAACGACTACCTCCGCGAACAGGAAGCGCAATCACCTGTCGATCGAGATCGAGGAGGTGCGAGTTGATATCGACTACAATGATGCGCATCCCGGTCGGAGTCGTGGTCGAGCGACGCAAGGCGAAGAGCGTCTGGGCCGACGTTCTCTGGCGTCCGGTCCTTGTGTTTACCGGAAGACTCGCGGCCACTGCCTGGACGCGGCTCGGCGACGACGACGAGAAGGCATTGTTCTACGCCGGTGCGGCGGTCGTCGAATTGCACCGCACCGAGACCACCAACTATCGCGACAATCTCGCCTCTGGCACGCCGAGCATATGGGTCAACATGCGTCCGACCGCATTGGACCCACCGTACGAATTGCTCGCCGTTACCGCTGACCCGGCCGAGGGCGAAGCCTTTAACGATGCGGGCAGCAACCTGGTCGAAGCTGTTCCGATGCCGTCATTCGTCGCTGAAATCGTCAACCGGTTTGTCGCCGACCATCACGTTGAACGTCCCTTTGTCAAACGAAGACGCGACCAAACTCGACCCGCAAAAGGGAGTGTTCGGTGAGTGAACGGGATAGGCCACTGCTGCGCTGGGCGCGGTTGAAGCAGGCTGCGAAAGCCGCCGAGCGAGCCGACGCAGATTTGGCCGGCTCCGATCCCCTGCCTGGATCGACAGCGAGCGAAGTGCCGTTTGATCCGACGAGCCTGCCTTCCATTGAATCAATTGCCGCGGATACGGACCTCGTTGCATTCCTGCGTGCTGGTGTGCCAGCGGAATTGACCCGGGCGGCCCTGCGAAGGGCTTGGGCGAGTGATCCCGCCATTCGGGATTTTATTGGGATTGCGGAGAACCAGTGGGATTTCAACGATCCAAATGGCATCCCTGGCTTCGGCCCACTGGCACCCGTGGAACGTGGCGTTGACGTTCTTGCCCAGATCTCGACCAGACTCCAGCAGCTGCCAGACACACTTGAGGATCTGATGGCCGTCTCCGAGACTCCGTCTTTGAACACTGAAAAGCAGGCATTCGATGGACAGATCGCAGGGAGCAATTCGCTTCTCGCTGGTCCTGGTGTTGTGCCGCTCGCAATATCGATTTCCGGAGAAAGCGGAAACTCACCTGCAGCGAAAACGAGCGGGAGGAGCCGACGGCATGGGAGTGCATTGCCGCGTTGACCCGTCCCGTTTCATCAGATCTAGGCGACCTGTTTTTTGCGGATTGGATGCGGCGGTGGAGACAACCTTGCCCAGACGCGGCATTTGCGAGATCGATACCGCGCGAGCGCGGGAATACGCGCTGCTGGCTACGCTACTCTCGCGCAGTCCCGACGCGCAACTCCTGTCTGGTTTGGTTGATCTGCGCGGTGATGCCAGCCCCATCGGCCAGGCGCATACGGCATTGGCCGAGGCAGCTCGGCAGTCCAGTCAGGAAAGCGGCGCGCGCGAATACTTTGATCTATTTTCCGGACTGAACGAGGACGCACTGTTGCCCTATGCCTCGCACTATCTGACAGACACCCTGTACGGTCGTCCGTTGGCTCGACTTCGTAACAAACTCCAGCTTCTTGGGATCATGAAGTCGGCTGATTGGACTGAACCGGAGGACCATGCCGGCTTCCTTTGCGAAATCATGTCAAATTTGGTGAGTGGCGATATTTCAGCGCTTCCAGGCACCGATCTAATCTTCTTTGAGGAGCACCTTGCGCCATGGATTGGGCGCTTCTTCGCGGATCTCCAAGCGACCAAATCCGCTGACTTCTATCAAGTTGTCGGCACGCTCGGGCGGACCTTCATCGAGATCGAAACCGAGGCATTTGAGCTCCCGCGCGAACGCGGACCCTCGTCCACCTTCTATCGTTACACGTCCTAGAGACAAAGCAGCCTGGAGTTATAGAAAATGCGCGCGTTTGCCCTTGCTTGTCTGGTGTTGGCTGCTATTGCTTCTGGCTCCGCCGCGATACTTTTGGGGCACATTCAACAGTCCGCTACAGCCGCGTTCGCGGAGCCGAGCGCAAGGGTTTAAGACTGCGGTCAGTTCGGCCATGTGGCCGCCTCTACCGAACATACCCCTGATTAACCCGGCCAAGGTGTCAATCGGCGTTCGACTGGGGCTCTAACTCATTTGTGGAACGGCCCGCGCTGCAAGATCTTTCTCTGGTTGAACAAGGGATGACGGTGCGGTCATATGTTCGGCCTGTAAACGCGGCGCCTGGCCGCTGGCCACGATGATATCCGCGGAAGCAATCGCCCAATCAATTTCTCTGCTCGAAGCGCAGTGAGTCAGGCGGTCTAATTGCTACCGGTTGCGGAAGTGACCGCAAAACTTGAAGCGCTGGACGTTGAAACGGCGGTCGTGAACGCAAGACTGCGCTCCAATCCCGTCGCCGAACCCGTGGCGTCATACCGTCATACACGCAATTCACCGAAAGAGCCCCGACCGTACGGCAGGCGAGCGACGCGCGATCCGGAAGCGCTGGGTCTATCATTATCACGGCTCCCCGCGCGATACGGACAAGATCCAGTTTCACCCCCGCACGAAGTAGTTCGGGAAGCGGATATCCGCCCTAACGGCAAGGCAATCCCGGTGCCTGCACTCCAACACGACTACTATGGCCGCGTGCTCACCATCAACCCCACTTTTGAAGACTGCGAGGTCGTTACCGAGCGCGTGTCCTTCCGCCCCGGCCAGAGCGAGGCGCCGCTGGCATCGGTGCGCTCTTCCCAATTCGCTGCAAACTCGCAGAGCTTTTTCAGCGTTTGTCGTCGATTTCCCTGAGGCGCCCGTCCTCGTAGCGCCGCGCTTCTTCCTTCCGATAGACTACGCGATCCGGCCAAGGTAGCGAGATCTTATGTCCCAAATCGATTGGCTTAGCCGTCTCCTGCAACTGATCCACATCACCGGCCAGCTCGAGGTCCGCTGCGCCTATGGTGCGCCGTGGCGTGTCACCTGGGGCCCGGCAGCGGCGAACGAGATCCCTTACCACGTCATAGTCAAGGGCCGGGCCATTTTAGAGAATCCGGAGACGAGAATGGCGCGGGAGCTGGTGAGCGGGGATATCGTGCTACTGCCTCATGGTGCGGCGCATGTGCTGCACGACGGTAGTGGGCAGACGCCAGTACGTACGCACGAAAGCGTAGGCTCCGCCGGATGGATGTTAAGCCAAAACGATGGGCAGGGCGAGCAACTGGATCTGATGTGTGGGCGATTTTTCATCGCACCACCCCATGATCGGCTGATCCGCAACTACATGCCCGCGGAACTGGTCGCACGGGCTATGAACAGCAATGGAGAAGACGGGACCGGCTCCGCTTCCAACCAACTGGCCAGCTTGGTGAAGCTCATGCGAATGGAGTCCGCCGGTGATAGAGCGGGAGGACGTGCTATTCTCGACGCACTTTCTTCAGCCCTTTTCACCCTGGTATTGCGCTCGGCGAGCGAAGCCGAGAAAGCGCCCGAAGGCCTCTTGGCCCTCGCCGGTCACCCGCGACTGGCTCCAGCCATTGCGGCGATGTTTGCCGATCCAGCGCGGTCTTGGAAACTGCCCGAATTGGCGGAGATGTGCGGCATGTCGCGCGCTACGTTCATGAGGCACTTTCAAGACAGGCTAGGTTGCTCCGCCCTCGACCTGTTGACCGATCTCCGCATGAGCCTGGCCTCCAACGAGTTGAAAAAACCTGCCATTAGCACCGAGGCTGTCGCCGAGGCAGTTGGGTATCAATCCGTTTCGGCATTCCGGCGTGTATTTGCCGAGAGAATGGGGATGACACCGGGGGAATGGCGCCGAGTGGCACACAAGGGTGAGTAGACCTACGGCTTGCGTCGGACGCGCGCCAGTTTGATCCTTTCGCGCATCGTATTGAGCTGATCCAGTCTCGAAGTTTTCATGACCAACCGTAAATTGGGCTCCGTAATCACTTGATGAAGGAGCCACCTAATGAACTGCATCGCCACGATCGCCGCCGAACCCGCGACCAGCGCAATCGCTGAGATCTTCCCGCAGCCCAAGACGGGCGGAAATACTCCCGGATCCCAACCTTCCCATTCGCCCGCCCAGCCGGTGCCGACGAACGTCGTCATTGAAACCATTCTAAGCCGCAGTGCCGCCAAGTACTACGACCCTACCGCCACTCTGCGCGACGATCAGATCCGCGAGTTGGTGCGGATCGGCACGTCCGCGCCGACATCCTTCCACCTGCAGAACTGGCGGTTCATCGCCGTCCGTACGCCCGAGGCCAAGGCTCGGCTCCATCCGATTGCCTGGAAACAGCCCGCGATCCTCGACGCTGCCGTTACCTTTATCATCATCGGGCAATTGGCCGATGCCAGCACCGTTCCCGATCGTCTGGCGTCTGTCGTGGAAGCCGGAATTATGCCGGCGCACCTAGTGCCGGATTGGGAAATCCCTGCGCGCGGACTGTATGACGATCAGCCCCAGCGGCAGCGCGATGAGGCGGTACGCTCCGCGACATTCGGCGCAGCGGCGATCATCTACGCGGCTCGCTCTTTGGGCTGGGGTTCGACGCCGATGATCGGCTTCGACGCCGAAGCCGTGCACCGCGAGTTCGGTCTGGCCGGAGACGAAGTGCCGGTCATGCTTCTGACCGTCGGGCCTGAGCGAGCAGGCAACTGGCCGCAGAAGCCACGCATGCCGGTGGCTGACGTGCTCGACTTTGCATAATTCCAAACCAACTCAAGAACTTATGGAGATTACGATGGCAAGAACTGTTGCTCTGAAGCAAGAACAGGTGCCGGTTGAATCGAAATCGACCCTTGATGCATTCACCAAGAACATCGGGTTCACCCCAAATATGATGGCAGCCTTCGCGCAGAGCCCAATCGCATTCAACTCCTGGGCCACCCTGCTCGGCTCCATGAGTAAAGCGCTCGACGTGAAGACACGCGACAGTATCGGACTCGCGGTCTCCGAGGTGAATGGTTGCAACTATTGTCTGGCAGTTCACAGCTTCACAGCCGAACACATGGCGAAGCTATCGGCCGATGACATCATTCTTGCCCGAAAGGGCCATGCCAACGACCCGAAGCGGGACGCCGCCGTCCAGTTCGCACGCAAAGTAATCGAGACGCGCGGGCACGTCAGTGATGCCGATCTGAAAGCGGTCCGGGAGGTTGGCTACACCGACGCGAACATCATCGAGATCGTAGCATTGGTGGCCATGTACACGCTGACGAACTTCTTCAACAACGTTTTTGATCACGAAAAGGACTTTCCGGCCGTCGCGCCGGCTGGCTCGATCTGAGCTTGGTCCGGTCGCAACCTCACGAAGCAATTGGAATCGATCGCATGAACATCCTCCATATTGATTGCAGTCCGCGTCAGGATTCGCACAGCCGCCAGCTTTCGGCGGCGATCGTCGAAAAGCTTCTCGAGGTTGCGCCCGGGGCGAGCATCACTCGGCGTGATTTAGGGACTGAACCCTTGCCTCACGCTGTGGCGGATTACGCGGACACGCTGACTTCGCTGGCCACGTTGGCGGCTCCGCTGAAGGGTGCTCTGGACGTTTCCGAAGCGCTTATTCAGGAAGTTGAGGAGGCCAATATGATTGTCATCGGAACTCCCATGCACAACTTCACCATTCCCTCGGTCCTCAAGTCCTGGATCGATCAAATTCTGCGCGTCGGTCGCACGATGAAGTCGACCCGCTCCGGAAAGGTGGGAATGCTCCGGGATCGTCCGGTTTTCATCGGAGTCGCTTCCGGTGCCGTCTTTTCTGGCGAGCGAGCCAATCAGCCCGATTTCCTCACGCCGTACCTGACGCTGGCGCTGAACTCCGTCGGGCTCAAAACCCTGCAATTCCTCCCGGTACAGGGCACCGCGTTTCTTGACGGGGACAAGGCCACATCAGCGAGGGACAACGCACTTGCGGCCATCGACCTTACGGTGATGGGCGAGCTTCGAGGCGTCCTCGATCGTCCTGCAGCGCTCTCGCGATGCCCTCCTGCTCTTGGGACGGTCGCAGCAGCAGTATTCAAGAGCGCGCCTATTGGCACGCGCACATCATAACCCTCCGGCCTCCGCCGGACTAAGAGCACGAGGTCCTTCAATGATTTTACCTGCCGATACGGCGCCGTCATCGGGCGGTTCTGATTTGTCGGCGATCGCTGCCGCCGACTTGGGCAGGCGACGCCCCGTCGACACGATCATCATTCACTAAAGCTGTAGCGCGCCTTCCGGTATCCTGCTCACTCGGCTGAGCTACGTTGCACCCAGTTCGACCCCGCGAATGCACCGTCGGTATTGCGACGCACGCAAATCTTTATACAAACTATCCTTGGTTGCACCTGTACGCACGGCTGTTAGGGTTATAGCATTGGTTCAGTTCTTTTCAATGAGGCGCGTCCGATGGCCAGCCCCGCGATCATCATTCTTTCCGACGGCACAGGCAACGCCGCGGCTCAGCCGACTTTAGCCATCAGTTCGTCCAAAAAGTACAGTCCTATAAATATCAATCGCTTCACAACTCGAGACCGCTCGACCGCTGGGAGACGGCAGCGAGAAGAACTTGATCTCTCGACCACCAATCTTCATCCGGTCAAACGGCTGGGTCCGGTCGATCGTACGATCATTGCGTCGACGTTCGCGGTAAGCACGGAGGCGAGCTGACTGCCCCATTGCCATAAGCGACCATTCAAGCGCTCTATCGCTCGTGAAGGCCAAAGCCTCTATTGTCGGGTGCTGCACCAAGACCTCAGCAAAATTTACACACTCGCCAGGTAAAGGCTCGATGATGTCGTCGTCGGCCGAACTGCATTCGCGGCCGATTTTCCTCCGGTAGGTTTGCAAGACATCCTTCATCCACAGACGACTACGCCTAAGATAGTCCCGTGCCGCTTCGCCAAACTCTTGTGCACTCGCTTCGTCATTCGGCAGCACCCTTCCCTGGTCCGCGGCAATTTTGTTTAGCCAGAGCCACATGTTGTTATGGCCAGAGCCATAGAAAAACTTGAAATCGAGTTTGTGTGCTCGGACGCCTTCGCATTGGGCATTGGAGAACCTGGGCGGCGGAGCCGTGCCGACAATTAGCAACCGGACGTTAGCAGGGATGGTTTCTGAGTTGTACGGGTGCTTTTCCGGATAAGACATTCTTGCCATCTTCCGTTGAACGAGCAGGCGCTAACGGCTACACCTTTAGTATAGCCAATAAGGAAATGCTCGAACCTTGTAGCGCAGGCCGACACTACCCACCGCTGCGCCTGATGCGACTGCGCATTGAGCTTCTTGTTATGCCGTCGGTGCCGCGACACATCCCAAACTCGATTCGCTGCCGCTGACCACGGATCCATGCGCCAGTCACCGCTGCCCGAGCGGTAGAATGTCGGACAGCTCCGCCGCTTGAAATCAGCTCGCGACTCACGCCAAATCCTGGTTCCTGGGGAATTTCATTACATGCATCAGCGCTTGCACGACCTTCCGCTCGAAAGGATTCTCATGGGAAGGGCACGACGAGAATGACCCTGCCTGTGGTCGCGGATGGGCTATGATCGGCACTGCGGGCAGGCTCGTCGGCCACTTCTACATCCACAATGGCGACGATTCAGCCTTCGTTTGCGAACGCGGCTGAGTTCTTCAACAGCCTGCTAGGCGAGTTCTGTTGCAACCGGTCTGTGTGACCAGATAAAACGGCGAGTTCGCTTTAATGCGGGATTGTCCATATGACCGATCCAAAAATCGAGTTCGACCTGCAAGCAAGCATAAGAGAGAATGGAGCCCTTCTGCACGCGATCAACCGCATTCGACATGAATTTCTCCGAAGACACCTGATTCCGCATGAAGTTCTCGTCAAAGATGCAGACGTGCCGCCTGACGTATATGCAGTGAGGTTGCGAGACTACTTGGAGGAGCGTGGCCTTCATTCATCGGCTTCTTTCCTCGCACATCTGGCTCCGCTTATTGGAAAATGCCCCCCTAAGTTCATACTCCGCATCATCTTTCCTGAAATCGAGGAGATGTTCCGTCAAAAAGTCTACGAAGCGTCAGCTAGGACCGTGGTGAAATTTCGCGAAGCTCGTTTTATTGTTCTGAATCACATCACGAAGAGCACGCCAGCTCATATCATCGAGATACTTTCCAAGACTGATGCATTCCTCTTGATCCAACTTGTGTTCCTCGACCTGGCATATACCGATGTGAAGGAAATAAAGGCTACGTCATCTCGCGAGGAACGACGGGCATATCTGCGGCTGCAGCGATCTCTCGAATACATAGGCAATAGGCACGAGATCCTCCACGGCTTGAGACCCGCTGGTCGTAGCAAGCCGATTTCAGATAGCATGATCACGAACGTGCTGACCCTGTACGTCTCCGCCGCCAGGATTTGCGAGTATCTATCCGAGATTATAATCGCGCGGAACAGCCCTCGCCTCCAGGGCTCATATGACGCCGGGCGGCGAGAATTCATCGCATTGAACACAAAAGTCGCCGAGATATTCAGGCTGTTTAGCCGCGTCTTACCACGGACGATCGATTGATCATACGGTAGCCGCTTGGAGAACCGACGAGCGGCGACAGTTACATTCAATATCACCCAAGTCGGTGTGTCGGCTTTCGCTCCATCGAGCTAGTTGCGGTGCGTGAACTCGCGCACGAACGAAAAACGGGCGTGTCTAGTGCGGTTTGTGGTGCGGCGGTCGCGCCGCACGCAACGAGAACGAAGTAACTATTGATCCTCTTGGTGGGCCCAGCAAAACTCGAACCTGCGACCAGAACGTTTTAAGCGGTCTGCTCGAAGCATCGGGATGCGCATCGGCTAAGCTCCGATGATCAAGTTAGCCTCCGCGCTCTCAGCGCGGTACGCCGAATTCGCCCAGGTGTCTTGGGAGCTAATGTAGACCGACGGTTTGCCGAGGCGGACGAAAATATTCGATCGAGGGTAATGTCAGAATTTGCCTTTCGAGGGGACATCCAAACAATTGAACTCGCAGCAAGCTTGGCAAAACTTGATGCAAGCGATTCCGTTCGAGGGGCAGTCGCTGAGGGGCTGGCCTTTAGGAGGGCCGACGTTCTGCTAGTCGATTTGCTTCAAACGTCGGGCCCGACCGTTTGGCGAAAGCTTGCAAAGGACGGTTACGATCGCGAAATTGTGGACCCGGCCATCCGCGAGCGGCTTAAGGCTGAACGTGAGGAGATGGATGCCGAATCGACCGATGATATCGCGCACCTCTTCTCTCTTATTCAAAACGACGGGCCACCTTCCGAAGTCCAAACGGCATTAGAAGCGCTTGAATTTGGCCGCAAGGACGACCGCTCCCCACACCTACTTTACGAAATTCGCCAGAAATATCCCGCTGCAATCGCAAACGCTTGCCGAACTTGGCTCAAAACCGGGAAACAGCTTCCGCTCCAGATAGACGAACATCTAAATGAGGTACCACCGCGACCAGATCCGGCTGTTTCTAGCCATTGCGACTGCTGATAGTACGGATAGATCGTCTTTGGTGGCGGCCGCCTTGTGCGATACGGGCGAAGTGGCAACCCTTCTGGACATAACAAGCAAGAAGCACAACGCGCTCGTCGGTCAATCATACTCTACGCATCGCACCCTCTATGATGAGCTTCGGGTATTCGAGCAACGTATTGCGAATACCCAAGACGAGGCCTTTGTTGGCGCTTTACTTGCAGGGAACGTTTGGAAAGGCCCGAGGCGGTATAGATAGGCGAGATATTGTGCTCAAGGTGGCGAGCCAACTGCAGGGGTCCCCCACTGTCCTAGCCGAAGCGAAAGCGCGCTATCTTAATGATCCGAGTGACACGCCTTTTGGAGTTAGCTCTCGCGGAAGTTGGCGGACCCGACATAGTTGTTTCAATTGTCCGCGCCTACGCACAACGAAGGCAAACATTTTATAGCGTGCTAGCCCACGATACGGGAAGCCGCGACACAGCGGCAGCCGTCGAGCAATTGGTCTGGCGCCTACGAGCTTCATCCCCAGCCTCTGATAGAGCTTCGCAAAGAGCTGTATGGCCTCCTTGGCGGGCCCAGCGAGGAGTTGGGACGGAAAGGACTTCTGGCAATTGATCGGCTTCGCGACGAGTACGGCGTGTCAGATTGCGAACCGCGCCATCCCGACATACAGGCCGGCGGTACCTGGCCGCGCGTCAGCGGCTGACTGCGAATCAAACGCCGCCAGCCCGGCCTAGAGGGCAGGTGCCCCACCGAGGCCGCCGGAAATAATCATGCGATCGCAATATCTTAATCAGCGTCACCGACGCTCCCATTTACTTTTTCTCAAACGTATCTTATGTGTATTAGAATGAATACGCAAAAGAAGCGCACGACAAAGCGGCCCGCCAGATACGAGAAGTTCGGGCAACTCCTCGCGCGGCTACGGGTCGCCGCCCGCATCGAGCGGCAGGCGGATTTCGCCAACATGCTCGAGGCAACACAGCAGACCGTGAGCCGCTGGGAAGCAGGGCTTTCGCGTCCGCGCGAAAACCAAATTGCTCAAATCGCAACGGCCTTAGGTGTCAAACCCGGTGAGCTCTTGGAAGCTGCCAGGTACTCGCTGCCGACCGTCGTTGCGAGCTTTGACAAACCGTTTCCTGTCGACGCCCTCTCCCCGGAAACGTTTGAGCGCCTGTGCGCTTACCTCGTGCAGCGGATGCATCCCGATGCGGAGATCCACCTTGCAGGTGGCCGGGGTCACACGCAGGACGGCACCGATGTGCTGATGACCCTTCCAGACGGGACCAAATACTCTTTCCAGTGCAAGCGCACCGAGGAGTTCGGCCCCCAGAAGGTCCATGCCGCAGTTGCCAAGCATACGATCAAGGCCAACAAAAAGGTGCTCGTGCTAAGTCGCGTGGCCAGCCCGCAGACGCGGGAGGCCTTGGCTATGCACAAAGGCTGGGAGCTGTGGGACAAGGATGACCTGTCTCTGAAAATCCGCGCCTTAGATAAGGTGGATCAGCTTGCCCTCGTAGACATCTTCTTTACAGGGCGGCGCTTTGAACTTCTCGGGGTCACGGAGGAAGGTGCCTGGGAAACGACTGACGAGTTCTTTGCCGCGTTTCAGAGCGAGGCAGCCCTGTTCAACCACACTTGGAAGCTGGTGGGACGGGCCGAACCACTCCGAGAGCTTGCCGACCACCTTAAGGATAACAACGCTCGAATTATCTTCCTGGTCGGATCGGCTGGAAGCGGCAAGTCGCGCCTATTGAAGGACGCCATCGAGAGCTACGAAGCCTCACATAAGGCAACACGTGTAAGATTTCTCGCCCGAACAGCCGAAGCAAAAAAGCGCAGTCTGGAAGAGCTTGGCGAGAGGCCCTCGCTCCTCGTTGTTGACGATGCCCACGACCGCAATGACCTGCCTATCTTGTTTCAACACGCGGCGGCAACCAGTAACGCCAAGCTTGTTCTAGCGTCAAGGCCTTACGGGCTCGATCATCTCAAGGCCCAGGCGAGCAACTACTCGCTCATCGAGACCGCGCGAGAGGTCAAGCTGGTTTCCCTGTCCAAGAGCGAAGCCGAGGAGCTTGCTAAGCAGGTCTTGAAGAAGGAAAAGGGACCGCCAGAGGCCGCAAAAGACATCGCAAACCTTACCTACGACTGCCCTCTGGCTACGGTGGTCGGCGCGCAGATTGTTGCGAGAGACAAGAAGCATTTTGACCTTGCCAAGAACGAGGAAAAATTCCGTTCGACCCTCTTCGGCAGGTTTGAGAACGTTATCGCCGGCGAGTTAGGACAGAAGTCTGATGGCGAGCCAATTAAGAAGCTTCTCAGCGTCATCTCTCTTTTCCAGCCCTTCTATCTTGATGATCCGCAGTTGCTCAAGGTCATTCAAGATCTCGAAGGCATTGCGCCACACGATGCCAGCAGGCTTTTCAAGCTACTGATAGATGCCGGTGTGTTGTTTAAGCGCGGCGCAAGGTATCGCTTGTCTCCCGATATCCTTGCCGATTATGTGACCGAGGCCGCCTGTGTCGGCGCTGACCGTCAATCCACCGGGTATGCCGAGACCGCCTTTGATCTCGCGGGAGACCGGCTTGCCGATAATCTGCTTCTCAATCTGGGAAAGCTGGACTGGCGGCTCTCTAACGGTGACGCAAGCAACAGCGATCTTCTGAACGGCGTCTGGCGCAAACTCAAACCGCGTTCGGATTACCAGGACCCGCATATTCGCGCGGTTGAGGGGGTTGCTTACTATCAGCCGCTTCGTGCAATTGAGTTTGGGGAAGCCCTGATCAGGCGGGGCGAGTTCACGTCTCAGCTCTCCACATTATTCAAGCACGCGGCTTTCAACCTCTCATATGTTGAGCGCGCGTGTTCAGCGCTTTGGGAACTGGGAAAGGATGACAAGCGCGAACTGCACTCGCACCCCAATCACCCGATCCGCACGTTGGCAGAGCTTTGCGAAGTCGCTCCGAACAAGCCGCTCATCTTCAATGAGAAGATTGTCGAATTCGCTTTGCAGCTCGCGGACGACCCGACGGCATGGAACGCCCACTACACTCCCTTCGATGTTCTGAAGGCGATTTTTCAGACCGAGGGTCACACGACCGAAAGCAAAAATCATACGGTCACTTTCAAGCCGTTCACGGTGGCCGCCAAGGCGGTGGCCTCCCTCAGAAAGCGAGCAGTCACGACTACGATCGCTCTTTTAGGAAGCCCAAATATTCGCGTCGCCACACGGGCTGCGGAGGCGCTCGGTCACGCGCTGCATTATCCGAGAGGCATGTTCAATGCCAAGGTCGATAAATCACTTTACGACGAGTGGACTAGGATCTTTTGCGAGACCATTGAGGAGATTGAGAAATCCGCACGTTCGCATGCGTATGACCCCCTCGTCCTGGTGGGCCTTGTTAAAGCGATCTCATGGCATGACCAGTACAGCAATACAGCGACCGCCAAGCCGGCTAAGAAGCTGAAGAAACTCCTGACAGCGTCGCTGGATTATCGCGTCTTCGCAACCTTAAGCGATGGATACGGTATGGAGTTTCGGCGCTTCAACCCGAAAACTCACGAGGCCGAGTGGGACAAATATCTCAAGTCGCTTGCTGCCGAGCTCATCGCGAAGTTTCCCGCTGAAGAGGATCTCAGGCGCTTCATCGCTGAGCAACTGGAACACATTCGGGCTGCAAATCCCAACGAGTCGGCCTCCCCTCACGTTCTATATAGCACGCTGTTAAGAGCAGCGCCGACAATGCCTGAAGCAACCATCGCAGATGCCCTTAAGAATTCTGCATCCCCCACCGCGCGCTTTGCGGGCGACGCTCTGCAGACATTGTGGCTTGGAGACGTTGGCGCGGGGCGAAGCGCGATGCAGCAGATGTTGGGGTGTCCCAGCCCCGAGTTGCATGCGTGCGTCGGCAGGGCACTCTCGGTCATAAACTTCGGCGATCGGCCTTATGGCCCTGAAGAGGCCCAGGCGCTTGAACAACTTGTGTCGTCCGAGAACGAGTGGACCGCTTACTCCGGCATCCATGCGCTGCGCTCGCTCTCACGAGCGAACGCCGAAGAAGCGCTGCGGCTCGCCCGCCTGACGAACATCGGCGCCTCCCCACGGCTCGCAGATGAACTTCTCTGCCTCTTTGTCTTTGGTGAGGAGCTGCCCTTCCATCTTCTCAGCGAGACAGACGTGAGGTTGCTCTTCGACAAGCTCATGGACATTCCCAAGCTTGATGGGCATTGGACTGAAGTATTTCTGTCCAACACTTCCAAGAGCTTCCCGGATTTAACGCTGGATTTCCTGATCGCGCGAATTGAAAAAGCCGTATCTTCCAACACCTGGAACTATCGACCGACGAACCATGGCCCTTATGTTCATGTCCCGCTCAAGTTTCGCGAGGCACCCAACTATGGCGCGCTGCTCGCCAAGACGGTGCAATGGATAAGCAACGCCCAATACGATAAGGACCAGCGTGTTCTATTCAATTATCGCGCCCGTGAGCTGTTCGAGGCCGCTTTTGGCGAATTCGATGAAGAGGTCGTCTCATTTCTCGCGCGATGGTCAGAAACGGCGGACGAAGCCGGCTTCAAGATTATCTCCAATCTTATCGAAGAAGCCCCGCACACCTTTGTCTTCACACACAAGGACTTCGTACTCGAATTGATGACCAGAGCACAGCGCGTTGGGGCCGAGACCCTCAAGTATGTCGGCTCGGCACTGTTTTCATCGTCTGTTGGCGGCATTCGGCAGGGCACGGCGGGCGAGCCATTCGCGCGGGATATTGAAACTAAGGAGAGCTGCGAGCAAGTTTTGGCGACGCTGTCAAAATTTTCGCCTGCATATGAACTTTACGATGGCCTTCTCAAGCACGCGCAAGGCGAGATCGCTCGTTCCTTGCGCGAGCGCGAAGAATTCGAGGATTAGCGATGGAGCGCTTCGAGCTCACGGTCGTTGCTCAAAGTTCGCAATCCGTTTGGGTGGCTGTCCTCGTCGTCGCGCTCATCTGCACTACCATCATCGCCGTCGCGGCGTCGGTTGCAGTGGCAAAGCTTTGGCAGGGACATCCCGAAGCGCGCAAGAAACGTCGCTAGTGCGCCTGCTCTCCACCTCACTCCAAATCACGAGACCCGATCTGCCGCGGTCATATCGCGCTTCAAGTTCATTACCCTCCAAAAGATAAGGCAACAGCCTACCCATGTCTGAAGCCAAACCGCCGCCTGTGCCCCCGAGCATCACTCAACGGTTCCCGCCGCTGCCCCTTGATGAGCTAGTTGCTCTGATCCGGAGCTATCCCAATTGCGGCGTTTCGGGCAAAAAGGCGATCATCTCCAGACTTGTCGATGTCCATCCGACGCTTAACCTCGAATGGGGACCCGGCTGGCGTTTTAGGCGTGCCAGAAAGCTTCGTGCGGATGAGCGTCCCGACCACGTGGACGGATTGATTTGGCGCAAAGATGTTCCCGCTGCACTTGGCCGAGCGAACCCGGCCGGATTTCAGGTTCTCTATGTCGCGGATCGTATCGATACGGCACTTCTGGAAACGCACGTAACGGACGACCCGGCTGTTATCTCCGAGTTCTCGATCCAGCAAGGCCGCACCATGCGCATCGCGCCCATAGGCGAGCTCATGCAAGTTCAGCGCACCGGCCGGGGCTTCCTCTCGGGAGATTATTCCGAAGTGGTAAGCTCAAAGTTGAACGCGTGCGATCCAAACGAAGCAAAGTCGCTCATTATCACAGATGCATTCTTGCACGAATGTCTCACCTCGCATGATGACTATGAGATCTCGTCCCACGTGGCCTTGTGCGTGTTTGAAAAGAACCCGCAGGTGTCGACGATCGCGTACAGCAGTCGTCAACACGCCGGAGCACTTTGCTTCGTGGTGAAGGTGGACGATTTCTGGAAGAATTGGTGCCTGGTGGCCGTCCGTCACGTTCAAGCCCAACATCTTGCGTGCGGCATGTATAAACTTCGAGAGGCCACTTGGGTGGACGGGATATTCACCGATGGCAAGCTGCGATGGAGTGATTAAAGGCTAGCCGAGAACGAGCGAGCGGAATTGCGGCCGCCGTTCACTCCAGAACCCGTCTGTTCATAGGCGGTGCATACGAATTACTGGCTTCTGTTTTACAAGATACTCAATCATCGCACTAGCGGCACCGGCAGCTTGCATATGAAGAACAGTATGCATGCCTCGAGATCCTCCAGCTCAAAACTGATAAGAAATCTCTCAAAACCTTATCAGTCGTGACGTGACACCTTTTCTATTTCCGCTACACCGACCGCTCCGCGAAAGCTCGCCGCATCAAGCCGACTGATCGGACCGGATAGCCTGGCTGAACCTCGTGAGGCCGGCTTTTTGATCTTGGACATCGCGGCGCCATCCAAGCCGAACGGCAATCTTCAGTTCAACCCACTGCATTTTTCGCTTCTGCCGCGTGGATCGACCATACGCGCCCGTACGATCAGCCTCGCATCATAAGCGGCGCGCCTGCTCTCACCGTCGCCATGATCGAACATCCCAGTGTCGGAAAATGCACTGATCCGATCGGGGCAGAGCCGGCCGTGATTCCGGCGCGTAGCGGGCACCCAAGCCGCGCGTTTCCCGGCTCGCCCAAGCATTCGACTGCCGATGAATAGTCATCGCTGCACCAAGGATTCGATAGCGATGGATGGGCCGATTGGAGCTCGGTTGTATGGGGGTTGTATGAAAATCGAGAAGGACCGGCTCAATCAGCGTACCACGAGCCCGCAAATGCCTGTTTCTAATAACGAAAGTGCTCTGGAGCGGGTGAAGGGAATCGAACCCTCGTATTCAGCTTGGAAGGCTGCTGCTCTACCATTGAGCTACACCCGCGACAGGGGCTCCCTAACACGGCCGGGCGGCGGTCTCAACTGCCCCCACGACCGCTTTTTGCCGGCTTTCCCCCCCTTGCGCACAGGGGCCGGCTCCGCACCTCCGCCCCCCTTAACAGGTACGGCCTTCCGGCCTATATTGAAGACTTCCGTAATCAACGAAAGGAGGTGATCCAGTGTCTTTTACCAAGCGCTGTCACCTCGCTGGGATCGCCCGCTAGGCTCTAGCTAGGGCTTGGCATCGGGGCGCTCTCAGCCCTGGACCAGCGAGCAAGAAATCGGGCGCGACGGGGTTTTCCCCGCCGCGCCTTTTCTTTGGTCGAACGATTTCGCCGGCAATCGCGCGTCGCCTAGCCTAGAGCGTCCTCTTGCCCCCGAGCACTTCCCGGATCTTCCGCGACAGGTCAGCTTTCCTGTACGGCTTGCGGAGCAGCGCCACGCCTGGATCGAGCTGCCCCTCGTGAACGATCGTGTTGTCGGTATAGCCGGAGGTGTAGAGCACGCGCACATCCGGCCGACGCAGCAGGACCGCGTCCGCCAATTCCCGCCCGTTCATGCCGCCCGGCATGATGATGTCGGTAAACAGCAGATCAAAGCTCGCTCCCCGGTCGACCAACGCCAGCGCGCTCGCGCCATCGCTGGCCGTCAGCGTGCGATAGCCGAGGCTTCCGAGCTGGGCGATGACGTAGCCTTGCACCAGCGGATCGTCCTCGACCACGAGGATGGTCTCGTGTCCACGCGCCAACGCAGCTGCCGGCACCGGCCCGGTCGCCGCCGTCGCATTGCCGGCCGATCGCGGCAGGAACAAACTCACCACCGTGCCGCGCCCCTCCTCGCTCTCGATCGCGACGGTCCCACCGGTCTGCTTGGCAAAGCCGTAGACCATGCTCAGCCCAAGTCCGGTGCCACGACCGACCCCCTTGGTGGTGAAGAACGGCTCGAACACGCGATCGCGAATCTCGGCAGGAATGCCGTGACCGGTGTCGGTCACCGCGAGCATGACGTAGGATCCGGCTACGCAGTCGCCAATATCGGCACCGTCGAGCTCCCGGCTTGCGGTCTCGAGCGTGAGCCTGCCGCCTTCAGGCATCGCATCGCGTGCGTTGACCGCGAGATTGACGATCGCCGACGATAGCTGCGACGGATCCGCCATGGCGGGCCACGCATCGTCAGTCAGACGCGTCACGATCTCGACATGCTCGCCGAGGATCGGCCGCAACAGCTTTGCCGTCTCGGCGACGAGCGCATTGACATCGATCTCGCGCGGCTCCAGCGGCTGGCGCCGGGCGAAGGTCAGGAGCTGCGAGGTGATCTCTGCGCCGCGCGAAGCCGCATCGTCGATCAGCCCGGCGATCGATGCGAGCTCGGGCTTGTCCGCGAGCCCCTCCTGGATGATTTCGATGGTCCCGGTGATGACGGTCAGCACGTTGTTGAAGTCGTGTGCGACGCCGCCCGTGAGCTGACCGATCGCATCCATCTTCTGTGACTGGCGAAGCCGCTCCTCGGTCTCGTGCTGCGAGGTGAGATCGGTGGAGGAGCCGCGATAGCCCAGGAAACGCCCGTCGTCGCCAAACACCGGCTGGCCGTTGACGCTGAAATAATGCAGACGCCCGGCGCCATCGCGGCCGCGATATTCGAACTTCCGGAACGGCTCGTGGCGATCCAGCGTCGCCATGTGGTCGCGCCATTTCTGCGTTTCGGCGTTTTGATCGAAGGCGGCATCCGGCCGTCGCTTGCCGATCAGGGCGTCGCGGTCCATGCCGAAAGCACCGGCCCGATCCGAGATGTAGGTAAAGACGTGATCCGGTCCGGTTTCCCAGAACCAGTCGGAGGCGGTCTCGGCATAGTCGCGAAAACGCTGCTCGCTCGCGCGGGCATCCTCTTCGGCGCGTCGGCGGATCTTTAGATCACGATCGAGATTCGCATTGGCCTCGCGCAGCTCGCCATAGGCATGCTCGAGGTTCGTGCACATGGTCTTGAACGCGTCGATCACCTTGTCCAGCTCGTCAGGTTCGGAAGGAGGCCTGCGATCCAGATGCAATGGCGGAGGCGGCCGCGCCAGGCTGTACTTGCCGACGAACTCGGCAATGGCGACCAGGTGTCGCGTCACCAGAACGTGGAACATGTAGATGATGAACAGCGAGACGAGGAACGTCTTTGCCGCCTGACTTGCCAGGATGACGAGGGCCCGGTTCAGCAATTGCCGATAGACGTCGTTGAGCGTCGCCTCGACATGAAGCACGCCGATCGGGCGCGCTGTCCCTTGAATGGTGTAGGTCAGGGGATAGTCCCGCGTCACGACCGAGCGGCGACCTCGTTCGCCGACGACGACACTGATAGGATTGGGGCGATCGGCGATCTCGCGGACCTCGGCGGCACGCAGGCCGGGCAGCCGCAGGATTCCCTCGAGCTGAAGCTTGAGCTGGTTCTGGTCGAGACTCCACAGGCTCTCGCCGAGGCTGCCCGTCGTGCTGCGACCAACTTCCTCGAGCCTCGTCTCGATCATGCCGACTTCGCGATCGTAGTCCAGATAGAGTTGGAGCGCGGTCAGGGTCAGCGTCACGAGTGAGGAGAACAGGAGCACGGCCGCAAGCAGGCGTGGCCCGATACCACTGCGCGACCAGTTGAACGTCCGCGACAACAAGGTCGTGAGCATCGGGGACGTGAACACAGGTCCGATGCCGCTCAAATCCGGCTTGGTCGCCGCCGGCGCGACAGCGCGGCTACGATCTGAACTCTCGTCACCAGCGTTGCCCATGCACCCCGTCCCGGAAAAATGGCGACAGTCCTCTTCGGCCTGCCTGTCGCAGCCGCACGCGATTCGACGGCTTTGATTCTCCCTCAGCGCGCGACGCGCGCAGCAATCCTGTCGGCCCTTGGGCGATCTGAGGTCGGTGGGGTCATATCTTGCGCCCAGCAGCAGGATGTTCGCACAAACTATCACTTTGCGTGCTAGAATGACATTAATCATATCAGGGATTCGCCTGCGTGGCGGCAGCGGCAAGCGTTGTGGCTCCGCGCAACCGCCATCTCCGGTAGATTGCGCTCGCATCAGAACTCAAGGTAGCAAGGAACGACCGGGAAGCGCTCATGTGGCGGATCATCGTCGTCTGCCTGTCGCTGTTTACAGCCGGCTCCTGCCAGGCGCAGTCGGTGATCCGGCTGGCGCGGATCGCCAACATTCCGGATCAATATGTCGGCGGCGAAATTCTGCGCGCCGTCTATGCCAAGCTGAACATCAAGCTCGAATTCGTGGACGTTCCCGGCAAGCGGGCGCTTGCACTGTCAAGCGGGGGCGAGGTCGACGGCGAAATCCAGCGCATCGGAACGCTGTCGCGCGAATACCCGACGCTGCTGCAGGTGACGCCGTCGATCAACTACATCGAGCCGGCGGTGTTCACCACCAAACTCCATTTCGACGTGAACGGCTGGAATTCGATCAGGGACTACCGCATCGGCATCGTCCGCGGCGTCGGCTCGTCCGAAGCCGGCACGCGCGGCATGGACCGCGTCACGGCGGCCACCGACATCGAGAACATGATCCAGATGCTCGACGCTGATCGTTTCGACGTGATGGTCACCGATCTCTTCAGCGGGCTGGTCGAAGTCCGCAAGCTCAACTTGCAAGCCAGAATCTATCCGCTCTCGCCGCCACTCGAGCGCATCCGCATCTTCCACTACCTGCACGAGAGCCACCGCGACCTCGTGCCGAAGGTTGGACAGGTCATCGCGCAGATGGAGGCCAGCGGCGAGTTGGCGGGGCTGCGCGAGGCCCTCGTCAAGCAGGTGCTGAGCATGCCCTGACAAAGCCGCCTCGGCGTGCGTTTCAGAATCCGAAGATGGCGAGCACCGACGAGCGCTTGCCGCGGCGCGTTTCGACGATGCGCTCGCCGCCATTCTCGACCGAACTGCCGTAGTAGCGGTGATGGCCTGGCTGGTCATGCAGATCAGCCGGCTCCGACTTCCCTGCCCGCCGCGCGTCGCAGATGATCTTGATGGTCGACATGGCCGCCTCCGATAGTCCTTGGTTGCTCTTGGTGGCCATCAGTCGCCCCGCTCTGGCCCGGCGTTCACGCCGCCGGGCCGCAATCGGGTTTCAGAATGGTTTCGCCGGCATCGCCGTGATGCAATATTTTGCGCAACTGCCCATTGCCGGCATCGACGGCATCAGACATCTTTCCGGCCGCGCGACCAAAAACAAACGAGGTAACAATGCTTTACGCGATCCTGGCCTATCACGTGGAAGACCAGCTTCTGGCGTTGACCCCGCAAGAGGACGCCGCTGTCGTGGCCAAGGTCATCGAGGTGCAGGCACCCTTGAGGGCCAGCGGACATCTTGGGCCGGCTGCCCGTCTGGATGACACAAGAAAGGCCCGCACCTTGCGCGGCCCAGGCGCCGGCATCGTGCTGGATGGCCCGTTTGCAGAGACCAAGGAGCAGCTTCTCGGCTTCCACCTCGTCAACTACGACACGGACGAAGAGGCGATCGCGGCGGCGCGGAAGCTGCGCGAGGTCAACCCGAGTGCGGTCTACGAAATCCGACCGGTCAAGCTTTACGTGCCGGCCGACGGGTTCGGTGCGACGACGACCGAGGGATGACGGACAGCCGCGCCGTCATGCCTTGCTGGCCGTCACCCTCTCCATGCCGCGGCGGAGCCCAGGCGCTTTCCCCTAAATCCTCAGGCCACCCACGTCTAGCTGCATTGCGGTTCGGCCGGGGATCGTTGATTCTGACCGCTTCATCGGGGCGATTCGTGGCAAGCTATCTGGACACGCTCAATGCGGAGCAGCGCCGCGCCGTAGAGCATGGCGTGGCCGATGGCGCGACCGCGGGCGCGCCCCTGCTCGTCATTGCCGGCGCCGGTTCCGGCAAGACCAACACCCTCGCCCATCGCGTTGCGCACCTGATCGTCGCCGGCGCCGATCCGCGCCGCATCCTGCTGATGACATTCTCGCGCCGCGCCGCCGCCGAGATGGCCGGACGCGTCGAACGCATCGCCCGAAAAGTGCTGGGCGAGAACAATGCCGCGATCATGCGCGACGCACTGACCTGGGCCGGCACGTTCCATGGCATCGGCGCGCGGCTCCTGCGCGAATATGCCGAGCGCATCGGCGTCGATCCCGCCTTCACCATCCACGACCGCGAGGACTCCGCCGACCTGATGAACCTGATCCGGCACGAGCGCGGCTTGTCGAAGACCGAGACCCGTTTCCCGGCCAAGGGCACGTGTCTGTCGATCTACTCGCGCTGCGTCAATGCCGAGATGGAGATCGAGAAGGTGCTCGGCCAGCACTATCCCTGGTGCGCGGGCTGGGCCGCCGAGCTGAAGGGGCTGTTTGCAGCTTACGTCGAGGCCAAGCAGGCGCAGCACGTGCTCGATTACGACGACCTGCTGCTCTACTGGTCGCAGATGATGAGCGACGCCCTGATCGCGGACGAGATCGGCGGCCGCTTCGACCATGTGCTGGTCGACGAATATCAGGACACCAACCGCCTGCAATCCTCGATCCTGCTGGCATTGAAGCCCGATGGACGCGGGCTCACCGTGGTCGGCGACGATGCGCAGTCGATCTACTCGTTCCGCGCCGCCACCGTGCGCAACATCCTAGACTTTCCGCAGAGCTTCTCGCCGCGGGCGGAAATGATCACGCTCGACCGCAATTACCGCTCGACACAACCGGTTCTGGCGGCGGCGAATGGCGTCATCGGCCTCGCCCGCGAACGCTTCACCAAGAATCTCTGGACCGACCGCGCCTCCGCGCAAAAGCCGCAGCTCGTCACCGTCCATGACGAGGCCAACCAGGCGCGGTATATCGTCGAGCAGGTGCTGGCCAATCGCGAGCAAGGCGCGCTGCTCAAGCACCAGGCGGTGCTGTTCCGCACCTCCTCGCATTCCGGCCCGCTGGAAATCGAGCTCACCCGCCGCAACATCCCGTTTGTGAAATTCGGCGGGCTGAAATTCCTCGACGCCGCGCATGTGAAGGACGTGCTGGCACTGCTGCGCTTTGCCGAGAACCCGCGCGATCGCGTCGCCGGTTTTCGCATTCTCCATCTGTTGCCGGGGATCGGTCCCGCCACCGCTCAGCGCGTGCTCGACCAGATGGCGGAGAGCCCCAACCCGCTGCACGTGCTCGGTCAGTTGCCGGTGCCGCCACGCACCGGCGCCGACTGGACCAACTTTGTCCGTACGGTCGGAAACTTGCGCTATTCGGAATGGCCCGTGGATCTCGAACGCGTGCGCCTGTGGTACGAGCCGCATCTCGATCGCATCCATGAGGATTCCGAGACACGCCGCGCCGATCTGATGCAGCTCGAGCAGATCGCGAGCGGCTATGCCTCACGCGAAAAATTCCTAACCGAGCTCACGCTCGATCCGCCCGACGCGACCAGCGACAAGTCAGGACCTCCGCTCCGCGACGAGGACTATCTGATCCTCTCCACGATCCATTCAGCGAAGGGCCAAGAATGGAAATCGGTGTTCGTGCTCAACGTCGTCGACGGCTGCATGCCCTCCGATCTCGGCTCCGGCACCTCGGCCGAGCTCGAGGAGGAACGCCGCCTGCTCTATGTCGCGATGACGCGAGCCAAGGACGATCTGCACCTCGTCGTGCCGCAGCGCTTCTTCGTGCACGGCCAGGCCGCCAAGGGCGATCGCCACGTCTATGCCTCGCGCACCCGCTTCATCCCGGAGCAGCTGGTCTACCTGTTCGAGCGCGCCGCCTGGCCGAAGGCCGCCGCAGGCGCGGCGCGCACGGCGGCGCAAGGGCCGAAGATCGACATCGGCGCGCGGATGCGGGGGATGTGGCGGTAGACGCAAGAGGGTAGTCTCGAGACCTGCCAGGATGGCTGGAGCAACAGAGGTCTGGGATGAAAGCCGTCGTCGTCGCGCAATACGCCCCCATCGATCAGATCGAGCTGAAAGATGTTCCGTCTCCGCGCATCGAGCCCGGGCAGGTGCGCATCCGCGTGGAAGCGGCGGGCATCGGCTTTGTCGACGGCCTGAAGATCGAGGGACGCTACCAGACCAAGGATCCCCTGCCCTTCATCCCAGGAACTGAATTCGCCGGCGTCGTCGAGGAGGCCCCAGGCAAGCCGGGAGGCTTTCAGCCCGGCATGCGTGTCATGGGCATGACACGGTCGGGCGCGCTTGCCGAGGAGATCGTCGTCAAGCCTGAGGCGCTCCACCCTCTGCCTGATAGCGTCGCCGCCGAGGTCGCGGCATCGTTTCGGGCCAATTATTTGACCGCGCTCTATGCGCTCAGCGCACGCGCCATGATCACTGCAGGCGAGCAGCTTCTCGTGCTGGGCGCGGCCGGCGGCACCGGGACCGCGGCCACCCAGATCGGCAAGCTGCTCGGCGCCCGTGTGATCGCAGCCGCATCAACGCCGGCGAAGCGCGAATTCGCGATGGCGCATGGTGCCGACGCGGTCATCGACTACACGCAGGCTAACTGGCGCGACAGGCTCAAGGAATTGACGAACGGACATGGTGCCGACGTGATCTTCGACCCCGTCGGCGGCGACATCTCGGTGCAGGCCTTTCGCTCGATCGCCTGGCGCGGACGCCATCTCGTGGTCGGCTTTGCCAGCGGCGCGATCCCTGCACTGCCGTTCAATCTGCCGCTGCTGAAAGGCGGCGCCCTGCTCGGTGTCGACCTCGCGCAGATCCCTACACGCGAGCCCGATGTTCAGAAGCGCCTGATGGCGGAGCTGATCGACTGGCTCGCCGAAGGCAAGCTGGAGCCCGCGGTCGGCTGCGTCTTCGCCCTCGAAGACTTTCGCGAAGCCTTCAAGACGATGCAAACGCGCGCCGCGCTCGGCAAGATGGTCGTACGCATTTCGAAATAAGGCGCACAAACGGAAACCGAGCATTTCCGAAAGCCGTCTTGTGGCTTGGCTGCGGTCCATTAATTCTGGCCGATCCTCCCCATAGAGACTTATCGATGATCGCACCGCTCGAATTCGGACTGGATACCTTTGGCGACGTCACCAAGGATGCCGCAGGCGCCATGCTCCCCCATGCACAGGTGATCCTCAACGTCGTCGACGAGGCGGTGTTGGCCGACGAACTCGGCCTCGACTTCATCGGCCTCGGCGAACACCATCGCGCCGATTTCGCGATCTCATCGCCCGAAACCGTGCTCGCCGCCGTCGCCTCGCGCACCAAACGCATCCATCTCGGCTCAGCCGTGACGGTGCTGGGCTCGGACGATCCCATCCGCGTATTCCAGCGCTTTGCGACGCTTGATGCACTTTCGAACGGACGCGCCGAGGTCATCCTCGGCCGCGGCTCGTTCACCGAGTCCTTTCCGCTGTTCGGCTTCGACCTGCGCCAATACGAAGAGCTGTTCGAAGAGAAGCTCGACCTGTTTGCCGCGTTGCTGTCGCAGAAGCCGGTGACGTGGCAGGGAAAGCTGCGCTCCTCCCTGAAGGAGCAGCTGGTCTATCCGCCAGTCGAGAACGGCCAGCTCAAGACCTGGATCGGCGTCGGCGGCAGTCCGCAATCGGTGGTGCGCGCCGCGCATTACGATCTGCCCCTGATGCTCGCCATCATCGGCGGCGATCCCGAGCGCTTTGCGCCTTACGTCGATCTCTATCACCGGGCCTTCAAGGAGTTCGGCCGGCCTGCGCAGCCGATCGGCGTGCATTCGCCTGGCTATGTCGCGGAAACGGACGAGCAGGCGCGCGAAGAACTCTGGCCCGACTACAAGGCGATGCGCGACCGCATCGGCCGTGAGCGCGGCTGGCCGCCGATGGGCCGCGACGAATTCGGCCGCGAGGCCGAGCACGGCTCGCTCTATGTCGGCTCACCGGAAACGGTGGCGCGCAAGATTGCGAAGACGGCCAAGGCGCTCGGCATTGCGCGGTTTCAGCTGAAATATTCGGCGGGTCCGCTGCCGCACGAGAAGCTGATGAAGAGCATCGAGCTGTACGGGCGCAAGGTGGTGCCGATGGTCAGGGAGATGCTGGGCTGATCTCCCTTCATGGCGCCGTTTGATCCACGTCAAGCCGAATGCAGGTGATTCTCGGGTAGAAGCGGATTCCCGCGTATGTCAGAACAGGCAGGCGAATGGCATCTGTTTCCCGGAAGTCGAAGCAGGCTAAAACTCGAGAAAACGACGCGAAACCAGCCAGACGAGCAAGATCAACAGCTGCCCGAACGCAGCCGATCAGGCTCACGCCGGTCGAACGCTCCTTCGCTGAGCAATCGTCCGCGGGCGCGTTACAGGCCGAGATGGCCGCGCTCGACAGCGTTCTGAAGGGTCCGCCGGGCTTCGCACCGGATAGCGAGCCGGTGCAGGCCATTCTCACGGGCGCTGCGCCGGACGATGCAAAACGCCTGCAGGCACTTCTGATCGGCAAGCAAGCCAAACGCGCCAAGCGGACCACCAGCGACGAACTCGCCGACGATTGGCGCTTCGGCGGCTATCCCTATAAGTCACGGATGTTTCGGCGCGACTATGAAGAGCAGAAGTTCGTTCTTCAGACCGAGCTGCTGAAGCTTCAAAACTGGATGAAAGAAACCCGGCAACGCCTCGTCCTGCTGTTCGAGGGCCGCGATGCCGCCGGCAAAGGCGGCGCCATCAAGCGCTTCATGGAGCATCTCAATCCACGCGGCGCCCGGGTCGTGGCGCTGGAAAAGCCGAGCGACGTCGAGCGCGGCCAGTGGTATTTCCAGCGCTACGTACAACACCTTCCAACCGCCGGCGAGATCGTGCTGTTCGACCGCAGCTGGTACAATCGCGCCGGAGTCGAACGCGTCATGAGCTTCTGCTCGCCTTCGGAGTACGATGAGTTTCTTCGCCAAGTCCCGGAATTCGAGCGCAACCTCGTCCGCAGCGGCCTGCACCTCATCAAGTTCTGGTTCTCGGTGAGCCGTGAGGAGCAGCGACGGCGGTTTAAGGAACGCGAGGGCCATCCGCTGAAGCAGTGGAAGCTGTCACCGATCGACCTTGCTTCGCTCGACAAGTGGGACGAGTACACACGGGCGAAGGAAGGCATGTTCTTCCATACCGATACGGCGGACTGCCCCTGGATCGTCATCAAGTCCGACGACAAGAAGCGCGCTCGGCTCAATGCCATGCGTTACGTGCTCCATGCGATGCCCTATGCCGGCAAGGATACCAAGCGCATCGGCATGGTCGACGATCTATTGGTTGGGCGCGCCAACGTAATCCACGAGCGCGAAGAGCACGCGCGATAGGATCTAGACACCGATATCGACCGACCGCGACCACTTGCGTATGTACCGGCAAAGTGATTTTCGGCGCCTCATTGCCCGCTCGGTGGCGTGATCACCGCACGGCCGCTCATACCGGCCATCAGCTCGGGCGCGGCCTGCGTGATCTCGCCGATCACCTTGATGGTCTGGCTGACCGGATCGACCCGACCGCTCAGCCGCGTCACCCGAGCGGCATAGGATTTCTCGGTCTCGTGGATGTCGACCTTGAAAGCCATGCCGGGCTTGAGCCAGGCGAGCCAGCGCGAGGGCGCGATCAGCTCGACCTCGAGGCCGTGGTCATCGAGGATGTCGAGCAGAGGTTGACCGGCATTGGTGTATTGGAATTCGCGCGCCTTCTGGTCCACGACGATGCCGTCGAAGGGTGCGATGATGGTGCACTTGGCCACCGCAGCCTCGGCGGCGGACCGATCGGCCTTGGCCTTCTCGACCTCCGCGGCCGCGACATCAAGCTCGAGCTGACCGGTTGACTTCAGCTGCATCAGGCGCTGGTTGATGACGAAGGTTTTCTCGGCCTGGGTCAACACGGCCTGGGCATGTGCCAGTTGCGCCTTCTGAAGGGCACAGTCAAAGGCAACCAGAACATCGCCCTTCCTGAAGCGCTCGCCGACCCGGGTCGCGATGCGATCGATCCGCGCCGCCATCTCGCTCGATAGCGTGGTGTATTGGCGAGGCGTGAGCTGGGCGCGGATTTCCTGCCCCGAATCCGGCAGAGCGGCGTCGGGCCCGCCCGGCAGAACTTGGGCGCGCGCATCAGTTGCTGAAACGCCGAGGAAGACTACCAGTGCTGCGAGCCGGGCGAAGCGGCGCTTCACGCCGCGGGGGCGCGCGGACAGGCCAGCTGCTCGATCTGCCCCGTCTCTCTGCTCATGCGCCGGCATCGCCCCTGCTCAATTGACGCTGGTCTTCCGGCGCCCGCTTCGACATCATCGAACGCGAAGGATGTGCGATCGGACGGCTGGTCACCGATCGTGCCGGCCCTCATATCGCGATCGTCGATTGGGCGATCGTGCCCGAGCTGCGCGGGCGCGGGATCAGCACGGCGATCATGCAGTCCGTCATGAAGGAAGCGCGCCAGACCAGGCGCGAGCTCCGCCTCAAGGTCGCATCCGGCAACGAAGCGGCGCTGCGGCTGTATCTGCGTCTCGGCTTCACGCCCGTGGGGGTGCCTTCGCTCCACACCGAGCTCGCATGGAACGTCGACGGATCACAACAAACAACGGAATGAGTCGGTTACACAAGCCCGCCTACGCCCTTCCGGGCTACGGCGTGGCAGCCTTCGCTAGCTTCGCGCGATCAAGATCTTGGCTGGCTCGCCGAGCCGTAGCTCGCGAAGCGAGCGAAGGCTGGTGGGGGAGGCAGGACTCGAACCTGCGAAGCCATGAGGCGGCTGATTTACAGTCAGCTCCCTTTGCCACTCGGGACACTCCCCCGCTCGACGGCAGCACAATCGGGCCGGACCTTGCCGGCGGACCGAAGACGGCCATGGAACGTGAAGGCCGCAACAGCCCGGATGGGGGCGCGACCGGGCGCGTTTATGGGCGAAGCGGTGGGGCAAAGTCAACCGAGGCGAACAGCTAAAATCGCCCTCCAAGGCGCCCAAATTGCCATAATCGGGCACCCGTGACACAAGCGAGCCCATGAAGGACAAAAAATTCGCCCCGAGGGGCCCCCGCGGCGGGGCTAAGCCCTTCAACAGAACAGGTAAATCGGCTGGCCGGCCGGCCTGGCGCGAGCGCGATTCGCATCCCGACGGCCCCGTCATCCTCTATGGCTGGCACACCGTCACCATGGCGCTCGCCAATCCGCAGCGGCGGATCCGCAAGCTGACGCTGACCGAGAACGCCGCACGGCGCCTGCAGGAGGAAAACATCGCAATCCCGATTGCGCCCGAGATCGTCCGTCCGCAGGAGATCGACCGCCTGCTCTCGCCGGACGCCGTCCATCAGGGCCTGCTCGCCGAGGCCGATCCCCTGCCCTCGCCCGACATCGAGACCTTGAAGCAGGAAGGCATGGTGCTGGTGCTCGACCAGATCACCGATCCGCACAATGTCGGCGCCATCCTGCGCTCGGCCGCGGCGTTCGCGGTGAAGGCGATCGTGACCACCGCACGCCACAGTCCGGAAGCGACGGGCGTGCTCGCCAAGGCCGCCTCCGGCGCGCTGGAGCTGGTGCCGATGATATCAGTGCAAAACCTCGCCCGCGCACTGAACGAGCTGAACGATCTTGGCTTCCAGACCGTCGGCCTCGACAGCGAAGGCAGCGAGGACCTTTCCGACGTCACGTTGCGCGAGCCGCTCGCGCTGGTGCTGGGTGCCGAAGGCAAGGGTCTGCGGCAATTGACGCGCGAGACCTGCAGTGTTGTGGCGCGGCTCGACATGCCCGGCGAGATCAAGAGCCTCAACGTCTCGAATGCTGCGGTGCTCTCGCTTTACGTCGGCGCGAGCCGACTTGGGCTGATGAAGCGCTAAACAGCAAAACGCCGGCCCGCATCACGCGGACCGGCGTCTCGTCAACTCAACCGATCAGAGATCAGTAATAGCGGCGCAGCACGCGACGGCCGCCGTAATACGGCGCCGGCGCGTAGCGATGGGCATAGCCGTAGCGCGGGCCATAGCCGTAATGGGTGCGCGGCAGATAGCCGTAGCGCGGGCCGTAGCCGTAGCGATACGGACGATAGTACGGGCGGTGATGATAGGCGTACGGCGCGACGGCAGCAGCGCGATAGCCATAGCCGTAGCCGTAATTGGCGGGCGCGACGACCGCGTCTTCCTGATAGGTCGGGGTCGGCGCGAAGGCGCCCGGGCCGGTGTAGGTCGGGCCCTGGTTGACGTAGTAGTACTGCGAGGTCGGCTCGGCGAGACGCTCATAGCCATAGCCGTAGCCGGCACCGTAGCCATAGCCACCACAACCGGTGTTGCAGCCGGAATAGACCGGAGCGACCGGCTGGCACGGGTTGAAGCCGCAGGCCATGGCGGGCGCAGCCCCCACAAACATCACGGCAGCCGCCGCGACCAGTCCCGAAATCATCTGACGCATTACTCTCTCCTGTTGATTTCCGTCTTGTTGTCTGACGTTTCTTAACCCGGCGGCTTGCCGGGCAGTCCTGTACGCGGCCGTGGCCGCGGATGGTCGTTGATCTCTGGCGCCAGGATCACCGGTGGCGGGTTGACCGGCACATCCATTTGCGGCGGCAGCAGCGCGGACGATGCGCCCCAGCTCTGATGGTAGGTCTCCGCCGGCTTCGGCAATTTGCGGTTCGTGGGCGGCTCGACCTCGAGGCGGCCATAGCCGGGCTGCAAGCCCAGGCTCGGATAATAATGGCCGACATCGGAGGGCTGCCGTTCGGGGACGTATGTCCCGCCATAGATCGTGGGCTGCACCTGGACGTTCTTGCCGAGGCCCCAGACACCTTCGACCACGGCGTAGGACGCATCGATATTGTTGATGATGATGGGCACGCCGGGACGGCCGGGCACGACGATATCGAAGCCGCCGCCGGCAAAGGCCGTCGCGGGCAGTCCGATCAGAAAGATCGCGAGCGCGGATGCGCGCATGGAAGAACCCCGGTGATCCGGCCCGCAAACTATCCGATCGCGACGCAGAGAGGGTTAAGGACAGCTGACCAAATTCAGGTAAGCCTAACGCGTAAGGATCTCGCGCCGCTCAAATGCCGCGACGGCTACTAGCGAAATGTTAACGGCAGCCGCCCTTGTTCCATTCGCTCACGCCCGTTTGACCGCAGGTTGTGGAAAATTGGCCTGTCCCGCGGAACGACCGTCGCGGCACGACAATTAGCTCCCCGTCAATTCGAAGGGAGACCACTCATGACAATCACAAAACTCCTCGGCGCGACGGCGATTGCAGCGACCATGATGACCGGCTCCGCGATGGCGCAGTCGGTCATAACCAATCCCGAGCGCTGCGCGATGCCATCCACCGATCCTTCCTGCCAGAATCTCGGACGCCACGGATATCGTCATCACCGGGTGAGTTACCGACAGAGCAATGGCGACTGGAATAACGACTGGAACAGGACTCACACCGGGTTCTGGCCGACCGACGTCGCAGGCGATGTCGCGGGCGCCGCGATCGGCACGGCGGGCGCGATCGCAACCGCCCCGTTCCGTGCCATGGACAACAGCTACGCCTACGACAACCGTGGCTGGGACAATCGCGGTTGGGACAACCGCACCTATGCCCAGCGCAACGGCTTCGTCTGCACGCCCGGCACCTGGTTCAAGGGCGAAGACGGCCGTCGGCATATCTGCCAGTAATCCTGATGAGGCAGCGGACAGGCGGGATCGTGCCCCGTCGCGTGGTGTAGCTGGCTGCGGGTCACCGCGTTCACCGGCAA
>NZ_CAKZHY010000104.1 GCF_936928535.1 uncultured Bradyrhizobium sp.
CACAACGGAATCACGCTTCGCGATCTTCCTCAACCGACTTTTGCAACAAAATCGGCCAATAAGCGACATTTGATATCGAACTGAGATCATCGTCCCGCAGTCGGCATTGATGTCTCGATGTAGAGGAGATAAGCAGGCCTTCAGTCGAGATCTAGTTTAGGTTGAACATGAAGTTTGACTTCGACACTTTCTTTTGACGATGCTGTCGAGCACGCCTTTCTGCGCAAGCAGCAGCGAGAGACCACTTGAATTGACTACGGTCAGTACTTTGAGAGGTCCGGACGCGCTGCGATTTTTGGTTGGCAAGACGCTGCGATCGGTTGGAAGCAGCGAGTCCGGTCCTATCTACCGCTATTTCATGAACGATCATCTCGAATATCGTTGTGTGGGGGTACGCGAGAAGGCCAAGACGGCCCCCCGGGCATCGAGCGGGAGGACTTGCTGCGCAAGGCCCGTCAGTTTGAAGAGAGCTCGCATATGAGCGAGTGGCTGAGAACGCCCGGCCTCGAAATGCCGAGGTGACGCGATGATGATCCCCCCAATTGGAAGCGTACTCAACTCACGCGCGCGTTTGCCTTGGCATCGCTGCCGTAGACTTTTTGTTGTTCCTGGCTGGGCTGGCTATGAGCGTCCTCTAAAGCCGCCTCAGTGGCCTAAGTTCACCTTTGAACAAAAGCGAATTGTGGTAGTTTACCACCATCACCGGCCGAGGCTTTGCCTGTAGGCGTCGGTGGCTGAGAGATGTTTCGCGCTTCCGCCTGCATAGGAAGGGAGGCGCTCCTGCCAGAAGCAATCAATCGCGTTCATAACCTGGCTGCCGACATCGCGGAGCAAAACGCTCTTATGCGTGAAGTGGCGGCGAAGTCGGCCGAAGCGCTCCGCTTGCCCCGGCCCGACACCTTCCTGAGCCGCAAGACTCACGAGCCGTTTCCAGAAGAGCCCAAAGAATAACCTATCCTAACGACAGGCTTTAGCTTTTGTTGTTGTATCGCTCGGCTTGGCCGGACGAATCGCCATGGGCAACGAAGTTGAATCGAAGCGTCCTCCCGTGTGCGAGGACTGCAAAACACCGACTCGATTCAGAACGAGCATGTTCCACGTTCGCAAGGAGCGTGAGATCAGGGTTTATGACTGCCCGACTTGCAAGCGGCTGTATTGGGATGACTAAGGCCGCCTTAGTTGGAGGCCTCTCGCAGTGACGGTGAGCTCGGCGGCAAAACACGCCAAATGCCGTTGGTACGCCACCGACGCTTTTGAGTCGACCCAAACAGTTCGGCAGACATATTGTCCGGATATTCTGTCCGATCGGGAGAAATAGGAACATCGTCGCCGGAGGCCTGTTGTGCTCGTCCACCACTGGAGGACGACATGAACAAGAAACTTCTTCTGCTGCTGACGGCCGCATCGCTTTTAGCGGGTCCATCGTTCGCGCAGAATCCCCCGGCAACTGATCGACCGAACAACAACGCCGTCAACAGCTCCGGCCAGAAAAATTCCAATAGGCCGGTATCGGGCGCCAACAGCTTTACCGAAGGCCAGGCGAAATCAAGGATCGAGCAAGCTGGCTATACCAACGTTACCTCTCTGAAGAAGGACGACAATGGCGTGTGGCGCGGAAAAGCCAGCAAGGGCGGGGCCTCGACCGACGTCAGCCTGGATTTCCAGGGCAACGTGAACGCGACCAAGTGACCGGCCGCTCAACAGCGAATAGCAGGATTCAAAATGACCGTTACGATTTCACGTCTCTATGACAACTATTCCGACGCGCAACGCGCGGTGACAAGCCTCGAGGCGGCGGGCGTGCCGCATTCCGATTTGAGCATCGTCGCTAACAACTCCGACAACTGGTACAGCACCGACAAGAAGGTCGATCGGGATCGCGACGGCGTCGACGATCGTGCCGAAGGCGCGGCTACCGGAGCAGGCGTGGGTGCGGGTCTCGGCGGCGCGGCGGGCCTGCTCGCTGGACTCGGACTGCTGGCGATCCCGGGGCTTGGTCCAGTCGTCGCTGTCGGATGGCTCGCGTCGACAGCGCTAGGCGCCGCTGCCGGCGGCGCAACGGGCGGCATCGTCGGTGCGTTGACGCAGTCAGGCGTTTCAGATGAGGAAGCACCTCTTTATGCCGAAGGCGTGAGGCGCGGAGGAACGCTAGTTTCGGCTCGCGTTCCTGACGCCGATCGAGCGCGCTATGAAGCGATCCTCGATCAGTCCGCCGTGAATCTGCGCGACCGCAGCGTGGCTTGGCAGAAGGCGGGCTGGAAGAGCTACGATCCCTCCGCTCAGCCATATGGTGCGGACGAGGTCCGCAGAGAGCGGCAGCTCTACGGCACCGGCGTAAGGTGAACCAGTCGGCGGCCCGCCCAGGCGGGTCGCCTTTTCCTTTCTCCGCTGCCTATCGTCGTGACGTCAAGCGCTCGGGAGATCCATCACTTGAACGTAATGTCTTGCGCCGGCCTCCACGGGCCGTTGAGATACTCCCAAACTAAGAGTCCAATCACAGCGCCCGCGCGAACCTCGAAGTTGGTCTAGAGTTCGTCGTGAACGCTACGCTGCTGCGTGCGGCCTCAAGCTATGACTGTCCTGCTTGGAGAACTCGCCACCCAATAGTGCGTTGAACTCGAGACACTAGTCTTCGAATACTGGAACCCGAGAAGAAATCAGCGCCAGCCGCATGGCGCCCTACTGGCTCCCTCTTAAGACACGTCTTTGCGCGATGGCAAGTCCGGGGAAGAGTGCCATCCATGGTGCCTCGCTGAGGAATCCGTTCAAGCGAAGAGCACGACCTGGGGTTACGTCAGGTCTGAGCGCCAGAGGAAAATCCAGCTTTAGCCGTAGTGAATGATCGTCCATACGCTCTGCTTGCCTCGGAGCGCCAGTATCGACGCGAGGCCTGGCTCAGAGGCCGAAAGATCGTTCGGCGGCAATCAGCAGTCATGGATGATGCCCTTGGCACAAGTCGAATCTTGCGCCGAGCGCCTCCGTCTGTCGCTCAACAACACACGCCCGCCGGGTGGCTGAAAATTTCGAAGTCGCTACCACGTGCGATGCCGATCAGCGTAAGCCCGCAGGCGTCCGCGGTTCGTATCGCAAGGGCGGTCGGCGCAGAAATTGCGACAACGATGCCGACGCCGATCGCAGCGGCCTTTTGCACCATCTCGACGGAGATTCGGCTAGTGAGGATGACTGCGCCGGTGCGGCCTGCCACCCCCTGAGCGGCGAGCGCGCCTGCGAGCTTATCTAGCGCGTTGTGGCGTCCGACGTCTTCGCGCAAGATCACGTTATCGTGGCCCGGCCGGAAAAAGCCCGCTGCATGGGTAGCGCGTGTGGCGCGGTTGAGTATTTGCGCCGCACCGAGGCTCTCGATCGAGGTGCTGATCTGCTCAGGTGTGATATTGATCTGCCGCACAACGGAGCGATGAGCCCGGTTGGCTTCGGCCAGGCTCTCGATACCGCAAAGGCCGCAACCGGTCGGGCCAACCAGTCGCCGGCGCCGATCCTTTAGCAGGCGTCCAGCCCTCGGCCGCAGCCAGGTTCGCAGTTCGATGCCATCGGCACCGACGACGACCGACAGTTCCTCGATTTCGCCGGCGTCCTCGATAATTCCCTCAGTCAAGCTGAAGCCGACCGCGAGATCGGTGAGATCGGAAGGCGTGGCCATGAGAACGGCCATGGTTGTTCCGTCAAAGACGAGCGCGACAGGACACTCTTCGGCAACAATGCGCTCTTCTTTCGTTCCGCGCGAGGTCAGCCGGGGCATCTTGATGGAAGGTGTGGGCGCCGAGGCGCGATCGCATTTGGCGGAACGAGAGCCGTGCATGGTGTTGGTCCTACGACGAAGTAGCGACGCACTAGCGTCCTCAATGTTCCAAACGTGGAGGAACCAGCGTTGTCGCCTCCCGTTTCCGGTGATGGGCTTGCAATCGAAGGGGCCGCCATGCGGCAGAAAGCCAAAGTCGAAAATTATGACGCTCCCGCCGGAGGCTGGGGCTCGGTCAACGCCGTCATGCACATCCTCACCCAAGAGGAGGTCGCAATCCTCGGCAGCGAGATCCTGCTGAAGCAGAACAAGCCCGGCGGGTTCATGTGCGTGAGCTGTTCCTGGGCCAAGCCCGCAAGCCCGCATCCGTTCGAGTTCTGCGAGAACGGTGCCAAGGCGACGGCGTGGGAAATAACTGGCAAGGCGGTCACGCCGGAGTTTTTTGCCCAGCATACGCTCACCGAGTTGCGGTCCTGGTCCGACCATCAATTGGAGGAGCAGGGACGGTTGACCAATCCAATGCGCTATGACCCGGTCAGCGACAAATACGTGGCAGTCGACTGGAGCGAGGCGTTTCGCGAGATCGGCGGCGAGCTGAACAAGCTCGATCCACATTCGGTCATCATGTACACATCGGGACGTGCCTCGCTGGAAGCCAGCTACATGTACCAGCTGTTCGGCCGGATGTACGGCACCAACAATTTTCCTGACAGCTCCAACATGTGCCACGAGACGACCTCGGTGGCCTTGCCAGAGGTCATCGGGGTTCCGGTCGGGACGGTGCAGCTGAAGGATTTCAGCGACACGGACTGCATCTTCTTCTTCGGTCACAATACCACGACAAATGCACCGCGAATGCTGCATCCGCTCCAGGAGGCGGCCCAGCGCGGTGTGCCGATTGTGACCTTCAATCCGCTCCGTGAAAGGGGACTCGAACGCTTCGTCAATCCGCAGAACCCCCTTCAAATGATCGCGGGCGGCACGCGCATCAGCACGCAGTATCATCAAGTCCGGGTCGGCGGCGATGCCGCGGCGATCATCGGTATCTGCAAATGCGTAATCGAGGCGGACGACTTGGCGCAAGCGAACGGATCGCCGCGCATGATAGACGTCGACTTCATCGCGCAGCATACGTCGGGCTTCGACGAGTTTGCCGCATTCTGTCGCGCACAGGATTGGGAGGCAATCGAGCGCGCGTCCGGCCTCATGCGTGTCGAGATGATCGATGCCGCGAACGTCTACATGGCCGCCAACGCCGTGATCGCCAATTACGGCATGGGCGTGACGCAGCACAAGCACGGCGTCGAGACCGCCAAGATGATCGTCAATCTGCTGTTACTGCGCGGGAATATCGGCAAGCCGGGCGCGGGCATCTCGCCGATCCGCGGGCATTCCAATGTCCAGGGCCAGCGCACGGTCGGCATCTCCGAGAAGACAAAACTGGTGCCGCTGGACAGGCTTGCGGAACTCTACGACTTCGAGCCTCCGCGTTGGGACGGCCTGTCGACGGTGGATGCCTGTGAGGGCATTCTGAAAGGTGACGTCCGTGGCTTCGTCAGCCTGGGCGGCAATTTCGTGCGCGCGATCCCCGAGCGCTCGCTGATGGAGCCGGCGTGGTCCGGGCTGCGCCTGTCGGTGCAGATTGCGACAAAGCTCAATCGCAGCCACATCGTGCCAGGCGAAGTGACTTATCTCCTGCCCTGTCTTGGCCGCATCGAGATCGACGAGCAGGCCAGCGGTGCGCAAGCCGTTTCGATGGAGGACTCCACCGCCTGCATTCATGGCTCGCGCGGCCAGCGCAAGCCGGTGGCCGAACATGCCCTGTCGGAACCTGCGATTATCGCTGGTCTCGCCAAGGCAACGCTCAAGGCAAACTCCAAAGTGGATTGGGACGGCTGGGTCGCGGACTATTCTCGGGTGAGGGATGCCATCGAGCGCACCTATCCCGACCAGTTCAAGGATTTCAACAAGCGCATGTTCGAGCCCGGCGGCTTTCCGCGGCCGCTGGCGGCGCGCGAGCGCAAATGGAAGACGCCGAACGGCAAGGCCAATTTTACCGTGCCCAACGCAGCCTTCGCGCCGCCAAGGGAGAGCGACGACGTCTACGAGCTGATGACCATGCGCGCCGATGGGCAATTCAACACCACGATCTATACCGAGGATGACCGCTTCCGCGGCATCCAGGGCAGCCGTTACGTCGTGTTGATGAATCCCGCGGACATGGAGGCGGACGGCCTGAAGTCGGGAGATACTGTCACGCTGGTGACCGAGGCCAATGACGGCGTCGAGCGCAGCCTGAGCGAACTCCAGGTCGTGCCCTACGACATCCCGCGGCGAAGCCTTGCCGGCTACTATCCTGAGTGCAACGGGCTGATTCCGCTCTGGCACTATGCCGAAGGCGGCAAGGTGCCTGCGGCAAAATCCGTTCCGGTGCGGCTCTTCAAGGACGTGCCGCCCGAGATCCTCGAGGGCGGCGAGATGCCGATCTTGGCGATCTAGCAGCATTGGACGTCGCAAGAAGCGGCAGGATCTCGGCAACGGGCTGATCAGCGATGCGCGCAACGCCGCCGCGCGATCCGACCAAAGGCTAACCCGCGCTTAGGAACATCCAAATCCAGCTCACGTTGACCACACGGGCCCGATGGATGTTCCATGCAGCGCAGAACATTTTTGACAGTCGCAGCTTGGTTTGTCGGTACGACATCCCTGACGCGCGCGAGCGCGATCCACAATCATATCCCATGGGCGCCTCATCCGAATTCGCCGCCAGAGGTGGTGCGGCCAGGCCCCTGGCAGTTCTTCGCGCTCGATGAAGCCCGCGCGATGGAAGCGATCGTCGATCGCATCATCCCGCCTGATCCGGATACGCCCGGTGGCAAAATTGCCGGCTGCGCCGTCTTTATCGATCGCCAACTCAAGGGGCCGTACGGCTCGAACCAAGGTCTCTACACGCTCGAACCGCACACCAAAGGCACCAAGGAGCAGGGCCCTCAATCGGTGCTCACGCCTGCCGAGCTCTATCGCAAGTCGCTGGCGGCGCTCGACAAGCATTGCAAGTCGACCCAAGGCGGAAAATCCTTCGCGGAGCTCGATGCCGCCGCGCAGGACGACCTTTTGCGGAAAATCGAGTCAGGCGAAGTCAAGTTCGATGGGGTCGATGCCCAAGGCTTCTTCTCTGCCCTGCTGAAAGACGTGCCGGAAGGCTTCTTCGCCGACCCCATTCACGGCGGCAACATCGATATGGTCGGCTGGAAGATGATCGGCTTTCCCGGCATCCGCTACGACTATCGCGACTGGGTCAATCGTCACAACGAACGCTATCCGCATCCGCCCGTCAGCATCGCGGGACGCGCGGAATGGACCCCCGCAAAATCGTGAGCGCCACACATGGCCCGTAAGCTGCCGCGGAAGGACGTCGTCATCATCGGGCTCGGCTGGACCGGCTCGATCATGGCCTATGAGCTCGCCGATGCCGGGCTCGACGTAATCGCGATCGAGCGCGGTCCGTGGCGCAATACGGCAACGGACTACCCGCCGGGTTACGCAGCCGACGAGCTGCGCTACCGCATCCGTCACGAGCTGTTCCTCAGTCCAAGCCAAACCACCTTCACCTTCCGCAACAAGATGAGCGAAGCGGCGCTGCCGATCCGAAGCTGGGGGGCGTTCATGCCGCCGAACGGCGTCGGCGGAGGTGGGGTGCACTGGAATGCGGAGACGTGGCGCTTCCTGCCATCGGATTTCATGCTGAAGACCCATCTGACGGAACGCTATGGGGCAAGCTTCCTGCCCGAGGACATGACCATCCAGGACTGGGGCGTGACCTATGACGAGCTCGAGCCCCATTACGACCGGTTCGAATATCTCTGCGGCACGTCCGGCCAGGCCGGCAACATCAAGGGCACGATCATGGATGGCGGCAACCCGTTCGAGGGGCCGCGCTCCCGCGCCTATCCCAATCCGCCGCAGGACCAACCATTCGGCCATACGCTGTTCGGCAAAGCGGCGCGCGATCTCGGCTACAAGCCGTTTCCGCAGCCCTCCGGCAACATGTCGCGACCCTACCAAAATCCGCTCGGCGTTCGGCTTGGGCCGTGCACCTATTGCGGCTTCTGTGAGTGGTTCGGCTGCGGCAATTACTCGAAGGCCTCACCGCAGACGACGATCCTGCCGGCGCTGGTGCGCAAGCCCAACTTCACGGCCCGCGACAACAGCGAGGTCACGCGGATCAATGTGGATGGCTCCGGCAAACGCACCACTGGCGTGACCTTTGTCGATGCCTCAGGCGATGAATGGGAGCAGCCCGCCGACCTCGTCGTGCTCTCGGCCTACACGATCTTCAACGTCCAGCTCCTGCTGCTGTCAGGCATTGGCAAGGCGTATGATCCCGCGGCCAACACCGGCGTCATCGGCCGCAACTTCACCCACCAGACCATCTCCGACGTCGTCAGCTTCTTCGATCCGGCAAAGTTCGTCTTCAACCCCTTCATCGCTTCGGGCGCGATCGGGATGTGCATTGACGAGTTCAATGGCGACAATTTCGACCACGGCCCGCATGGCTTCGTCGGTGGTGGGTACATGGGGCATGTGCAGACCAATGGGAGGCCGATCGAAACAACGCCAGTGCCGCCGGGAACGCCGCTCTGGGGTGCGGCCTGGAAGAAGGCCGTCAAGGAGAACTATCAAAGCGCCATCAAGCCCGGGACCGGCGTCCATGGCAGCATGTACAGCTACCGGGACGTCTATGTTGATCTCGACCCCACCTACAAGGACCGATTCAATCGTCCGCTGGCGCGGATCACGATGGATTTCCACGACAACGAGATCAAGCAGAACAAATTCCTGACCGACAAGTTCGCCGAGATCTTTCAGGCGATGGGCGCAAAGCAGGTCCACAAGGAATACCGCAAGGGGCCGTACGACATCACCAAGTACCAGACGACGCATCTCTGCGGCGGCGCGATCATGGGCACGGATCCCAACACCAGCGCGCTCAACCGCTATCTCCAAAGCTGGGACGTACCGAACCTGTTCGTGATGGGCGCGAGCGCTTTTCCGCAAAACGCCGGCTACAACCCGACCGGAACGGTCGCGGCGCTGGCTTACTGGGCCGCCGACGCCATTCTCTCCAAATATCTCAAGAACCCCGGGCAGCTCATCAATGCGTAGTGTTGCAAAACTCGCGTTGGCGACCTTTACGCTTGCGGCCGGCGTAAGTGGGGCCATGAGCGCCGGATTGCAGGATTTTGCGGCCGTCGAGCGCGGACGCTATCTGACCAATGCTGCCGATTGCGGCAGCTGCCATACAGTCCCCGGCAGCGATCGTCCCTTCAGCGGTGGTCGTCCGATCGAAACGCCGTTTGGCGTCCTCGTTGCGCCCAACATCACGCCCGATCGAGAAACGGGGATCGGCGCTTGGACCGACGAGGAGCTTGAGGCAGCCTTACGCAAGGGCGTGCGCCGCGACGGCAAGTGGCTCTATCCGGCCATGCCGTTTCCTTACTTCGCGCGGATGACGCAAGAGGACGTCAAGGACATCCGCGCTTATTTGTCGACCGTGGAACCCGTCCACAATCCCGTGCCCGTCAATCAACTGCCGTTCCCGCTGAACCAGCGAGTGGCGATGACGGTGTGGGACAGGCTCTATTTCACGCCGGGCGAGTTCATGGTGCAGTCGGACAAGTCCGAGCAGTGGAACCGCGGCGCCTATCTAGTCGAAGGCCCCGGCCATTGCGGCGCCTGCCATACGCCGAAAACGTTTTTGGGCGGCGACAAGTCCGACAAGCGTCTGCAAGGCTACACGCTCCAGGGCTGGGTCGCGCCCGATATCACCAGCGGACAGGGACCGCTTGCGGAATGGTCGGCCGACGATCTCGCGCAATATCTCAAGACCGGCCACAACCGGTTCGCCGCCGCGGCAGGCCTGATGGGCGAAGTGGTCGAGCTCTCGACGTCAAAACTCAGTGAGGACGACGTCAAGGCCATGGCGGTCTATCTGAAGAATCAGTCAGGCCCAAAGCCCGCCGCCGATAGCTCAGCGGATTCCCATGTATTGGCGGCGGGCGGGGCGATCTATCAGGACCTCTGCTCGTCCTGTCACAAGTCGGACGGATCAGGCGTTCCCGATCTCATTCCGAACCTCGCCAAGGCGGCGACCGTCAATATGGGAGATCCCACGACGGTGCTGCGTGTCGTCCTCCAGGGCGCGCAGAGCGTCGCAACGGACAAGGAGCCTACCGGCCCCGCCATGCCGGCGTTCGGCTGGCAATTGAACGACGCGCAAGTCGCGGCGGTTGCGACCTATGTCCGTAACCATTGGGGCAAGGCGCCGCCGGTCAGCGAGGATCAGGCCAAGAAAGAGCGCGCACAGCTGGACACGAGGACGAACTGACAATCAGGTGCGGGTCAGAAAATCCATAGATCCGAGCCACAAGAGGATACCAAGCCAGAACAGTCCGGCACCGGCGAAGACGAGCGTGAGCCCGCCGCGATGTCGCAGCTCCATGAAGATGGCGGCGACGAGCCCGGCCTTGATCGTGCCGATGGTCAAGGCCACGACGCCGTTGCCGGCTCCGAGCGGCACGTAGGCCAGAGCCACGGTCAACGCCAGCAAGGCCAGCAGGCCGAGCCAGGCTCCGACCAGAGCAATCGGTGGCCGCCATTCAGTCATGATGTGGACCTCCCGGGCAGGTAGATCAGCGCGAACAGGAAGATCCAGACAACGTCGACGAAATGCCAGTACAGCGCTGCGCTGTGCAGGGCCGTACGATGGCGTGTGCTCGGCGCCCTCTGGCAGATGACGGCCAGCGTGATCAAGAGGCAAATCCCGATCAGCATGTGCAAGGCATGGATCGCGGTGGCGATAAAATAGAAGATGAAGAATAGCTGGACGCCGTTAGCCTTTGGTCCGGGGAACTGGAAGTCGATGCCGGGCACGAGATGCTCGTCATATTCCTTGCCGTACTCGATTCCCTTCAGCACGATGAAGGCGAGGCCTAGACAGGCAGCACCCACGAGCAGCCGTGTCACGATCTTGGCAGTGGCAGGCGAGAATATCTCGACCGCCCATGCCACCAGAAAGCTCGATGTCAGCAGGACGGCGGTGTTGGCGGTTCCGATCACGATCTCGGTGTGCCGGCTGCCCGCGGCGAAGTCTTGCGGGAAGGCGTGCCGGTAGACGACATAGGCGAGGATCAGGCCGCCGAACAGCAGCACTTCGGTCGCGATGAATACCCACATGCCGAGTTCGGCGGTGTGATCGCGGTGGGGTATCGAGGCATATTGCGGGGCGAAGACGGAGCTTTCAGGCATTTTGTGGTTCCGCCTCGAAACGCTCGTTGTATTGATACGGCTCGCGCGTGACCACGGGCTGGGGCGCAAAATTAAACTCCGGTGGCGGCGAGGATGTCTGCCATTCGAGCCCTGGCGCATTCCAGGGGTTCGCCGGCGCCCGTTTGCCGAAAAAGGCGGAATAGCCGAGATAGAACAGCGGCATCAGATAGGCGACGGCGAGGATTGCGGCGCCGCCTGACGACAATACGTTCCAAACCTGGAATTCCGGTGGATAGACGTGGTAGCGCCGCGGCATGCCTTCGGCGCCGAGGATGAATTGCGGAAAAAATGTCAGGTTGAAGCCGAAGAAGATCAGGATCGCGGCGGTGCGCGCCCAATATTCCGAATAGAGCCGCCCGGTGATCTTCGGCCACCAATAGTGGAGCCCGCCGAAATAGGCCGTCACCATGCCACCGACCATGATGTAGTGGAAATGCGCGACGACAAAGTAGGTGTCGGTCGCGTGAACATCGAAGGCGAGGCAGGCCAGGAACAGGCCGGTGAGACCGCCGATAGTGAAAAGGCCGATGAAGGCCAGCGCATAAAGCATCGGCGCGTCGAAATGGATCGAGCCCTTGTGCAGCGTCGCGGTCCAGTTGAAGACCTTGATCGCGGAGGGCACGGCCACGATGAAGCTCATGAAGGAGAAGACGAGGCTTGCGATCAGGGATTGCCCGCTGACGAACATGTGGTGACCCCAGACCAGGAATCCCACCGCGGCGATGGCGAGGCTGCACCAGGCTACGAACTTGTAACCGAACACCTGCTTGCGCGAGAAGCATGAGACCAATTCGTTAATTACCCCCATGCCGGGCAGGATCATGATGTACACCGCGGGATGCGAGTAGAACCAGAACAGGTGCTGGAATAGCAGCGGATCACCGCCGATCCGGGGATCGAAGATGCCGACGCCGAAGAATCGTTCGGTCGCCATCAGCAGCAACGTGATTGCCAGCACGGGCGTCGCCAGCACCAGGATGACTGATGTCGCATAGAGCGACCACAGAAACAGCGGCAGCCGGTACCAGGTCAGCCCGGGCGCACGCAGGCGATGGATGGTGACGATAAAGTTTAGGCCGGTCAGAATCGAGGAGAAGCCAGCAATGAAGACGCCGGCGGCGGCAACGATCACATAGCTGTTGGAATAGAGCGTGGAGAACGGCGTATAGAAGGTCCAGCCGGTGTCGACGCCGCCCGCGAGAATCGCGAACAGCGTCACGCAGCCGCCGAGCATGAAGATGTACCAGCTCATCAGGTTGAGCCGGGGAAAGGCAAGGTCGCGCGCGCCGATCATCAGCGGGACGATGAAGTTGCCGAGCGTGTTGGGAATCGACGGTATCAGGAAGAACCACACCATGATGATGCCATGCATGGTGAAGAGGCGGTTGTAGACATCGGAACTGACGAGATCGGCCTGCGGTGTGGCGAGCTCGATTCGGATTGCGGTGGCGGCGGCCCCGCCGATGAAGAAAAAGAAGATCAGGCTTGCGAAGTACAGGATCGCAATCCGCTTGTGATCCGTCGTCAGGAACCAGGATCGCAGCGTGAAGTCGGCGGTGAGGTAGTTCTTTGCGCTCATGATGAGTGACCTGCGAGTGATTTGATATAGATCACGAGCCGCAGCAGCTGGTCCTCGCTGACCTTGCCCTCGAAGGAGGGCATCACCGGCTGATAGCTTGCGACCACTTGGCTGCGCGGCAACAGGATGGAATCCCGGATGTACTTGTCATCCGCGATCACTGTGGTGCCGTCCGAGAGCGGCACCGGCTTGCCGTACACGCCTTCGAGCGGCGGCGCGCGAACCGTGCCGCCGCCGCTGTGGCAGCCGCTGCAGCCGAGTTCGCGGAAGAGCTGACCGCCTTCACTTGCGAGCGTGCTCGACGGCGCCTGCTGCGTCAGCCAGTTGGAGAAATCGGCCGGCTCCATGGCCACGATCTCGCCGATCATGCCGGAATGGTCGGTGCCGCAATATTCGGCGCAAAACAAATGATAATGGCCGGGCTTGTCGACTTCGATCTCGAGGTCCTGATAACGGCCGGGGACCACATCGTGCTTGAGCCGAAGGGCAGGGATGAAGAAACTGTGAATGACGTCCTGCGACGCCATTACCAGGCGAATAGGGCGCTTGATCGGGATATGCAGCGCGTCGATCTCGGCCTGACCTCCAGGATGTTGCGTCTTCCACATCCACTGTTTCGCCACGACAAACACGTCGTGCTCATCGGCGGGCGTACGATAGATCTGGAAATAGACGCTCGCGCCCCAGACGAAGAGGCCGAGGAAGCAGACGAACGAGGCCGCAGTCCAGCTCACTTCCCAATGCCAGCTCTTCTTGACGCGATGATCCCGGTCGGTCTGGTTGCCGGCGCGATAGCGCGCACAAAACAGCGTGAGCAGAAAGAAGAGCAGGCCAATCACGAGCGCGCTGACCATCAGCAGGCCGGTGAATAGCAAATCGACGTCACCGCTGTGCGGCGAGAGTCCCGGCTGCCAGAACGGAATCCACTGGCGCCACATCTAGTGCACCCCTGATCGGAGCGCTCTCACGGAGACGGCCATCCGGGCAATCCCTTGCGCAGCAGGACATCGACCGCCCGGTCGATCGGGATGCGAACCTCTCCACGATTGCGATCGACCCAGCCGTAACTGCGCTCGAACCGCGCTTCCCCCTGTCGCGTCGCCTCCAATGTGGCCTGCGGGCTGACATCGAGCGGGGGCGCGTTGGAGCTCATGGCCGGACGGCTCGCAGGCGTGATGTGTTTGGTGGACGATGGAAACATCAAGGGCAGGACGAGCGGAGTGACTACGACGAAAGTCGCAAGCCCTGCTGCGAGCCAGCCGACAAGGCGGAGTCCGACGTCCGACCGCTCGTAGTCGACGTGGTCTATGTCCGCCATGCTGCTGTCCTCGATCGCGGCGGGACAATGCACGCTCGTGGATTGTGTTCCTACGTTAGGAACCAACGCGTGAGGGCTCGATTGTCGACCCGACAGCTCGCGATCGGGTCACAGCGAGAATGGTACAAATATTCTCACCTGTGGCGGACACGTGGATTCGCCTGCTTCTGGTCGGCGGCCTGTCGCTTGCTGGCGGCAGCATCGTGGCCGCTGTCGGCTTCGCGCATTCGGCATACATGACGGAGACCGACATGCGTCCGCATCAGCCGGTGCCGTTCAGCCATCGCCATCACGCGGGGGAACTCGGCATCGATTGCCGCTACTGCCACAGCAACGTCGAGGCGGGGCCGCAAGCCGGCCTCCCGCCGACCGAGACCTGCATGACATGTCATTCCCAGATATGGACCAACGCTGCGATGCTGGAACCGGTACGGAAGAGCCTCGCCGACAACACGCCGATCCCATGGACGCGGGTAGCAAAGCTGCCCGACTATGTGTTCTTCCGCCACGACATCCATATCGCCAAGGGCGTCGGCTGCGCCAGTTGCCACGGCCGCATCGACCAGATGGCGCTGACATATCGTGCCAAGGCATTCACGATGCAGTTCTGCATCGATTGCCACCGCGATCCCGCGCCGCATCTGCGCCCGCAGGATCACATCACAGATATGGCGTGGACACCGCCCGCTAATGCCCGCAAGGAGGGGGAGGCCATCGCCGCCCATGAGGGCATTCGCTTCGGCGAGCTGACGCATTGCTATGTGTGTCACCGATGAAGCGGCGCATCGACCATCAATCGGCGGGTGGGCCGCGTGTGTGGGCGGGCATCGAGGAGCTGTCGGATGATCCACAGTTTCAGGCTTTCATCGATGCGGAATATCCAGCGGTGCAGGAATTCTCCAAAACAGCGCGCCGCGACTTCCTGAAGCTGATGGGAGCATCCTTCGCGCTGGCGGGGCTGACCGGCTGCGAGAAAAGCTCGTTCATCACCGCCTTGCCCTATGTCGACCAGCCGCCGAACGAGGTCATCGGCCTGCCGCGCTATTATGCGACGGCGGTGCTGCTCGACGGCTACGCGCAGCCGGTGATTGCGACGGCACACGCAGGTCGTCCGACCAAGCTCGATGGCAATCCCGGTCATCCGGCCACGCAAGGCCGCAGCGACATCTTCATGCAGAGTGCAGTGTTGCAGCTCTACGATCCCGATCGCGCAGCTGCGCCGAGCCGTCACGGCGAAGCCGTGAGCTGGGCCGATGTGGAATCGGCGATCGGCGTGATGCGCGAGAACTGGCGCAGCGATCAGGGCGAGGGCGTGAGGCTGCTGCTCGGCCCGACGACGTCGCCGACCTTGTTGCGGCAGATCGATGCCTTTCGGAAGCAGTTTCCCAAGGCGCGCGTCCACGTCCATGCGGCTGCGGGACATGAGGCGAGGCGACAGATTACGGCCGCGGTCTATGGGCAGGCCGCCGAACTCCACTATAATCTTGGCGACTGCGATGTCATTGTTGGCCTCGACGATGATTTCCTGGGCCCCGGGCCGGACCAGGTGCGGAACGCGCTGGGTTGGTCGCAGGCGCGCCGGCGGTCCAGTGATCGGCCCGGCAATCGCCTGTTGATGGCGGAGAGCGTTCCGACTGCAACAGGTGCCCTGGCCGCGCATCGACTCATTGCTGACGCAAGGCGGATGCCCGTGCTCGCGGAGGCGATGGCAAGCGCACTGGGTGTTGCCGGCGCATCGAAGCCCGACGTGACGGAGGCCGAAGCAAATTGGATTGCGGGCGTGGTTGACGCCTGCAAGGACCGGGCAGGGCGCTCGCTGTTCGTCTCGGGCTTGAGCGGCTCCGCGGCTACGGCTCTCTGGATTGCCCGGATCAATCAGCAGCTCGGCAATGCCGGCCGAACGCTGAATTTGACCGCGCCGATCGTAGGGCCGGCCGATGCAGGAACGCTGGCTGACCTTGTATCCGATATCAATGCGGAGCGCGTCACTTCGCTGCTCGTGTTCGATTGCAACCCCGTCTACAGCGCACCGGCTGAGCTCAATGTTGGGGAAGCCATCAAGCGCGTTCGCTCTTCGGTTCATCTCGGCCTTTACCGCGACGAGACCGGCGCGCTTTGCGAATGGCAGCTTCCTCTTGCGCATCCGCTCGAGAGCTGGAGCGATGCGCGGGCCATCGATGGCACCGTGACAATCCTTCAACCGGTGATCTCGCCGTTCTACGACGTCAGATCGGTGCATGATGTGTTTGCGAAGCTGCTTGGCGCTGAGGATCAGGCGCCGGACGCCGCAATCCGCGAGACCTGGCAGGCGAGCTTTGGTGACGCATTCGAAGCACGGTGGAAGCAGGCGCTGCATGATGGCTTCATCGCGGGGGCGGCACCGTTCGTCACCGCGTCGCCAGCGAGCAATACGGTTGCACCCCCAAACACGACCGGCGACCTCGACATCGTGTTCCAGCCGGATCCGACGGTCTGGGATGGCCGGTTCGCCAATGTCGGCTGGCTTCAGGAGCTTCCCAAGACGTTGACGACAGTCACATGGAGTAACGTGATCGCGGTCAGCCCAGCGCTGGCGAAACGTCTTTCGGCAGCCAATGGTGATCATGTCGAGGTGACGGTCGGTAAGCGTCACCTCAAGGGACCGCTCTGGATCATGCCGGGCCAGGCCGGCAATACGGTCGCGCTCTATCTCGGCTATGGCCGGACCAGGGCGGGCCGGGTCGGCGATCAGCACGGCTACGACGCCTATCAGGTCCGGCCCGCGGGAGAGCCGTGGCTGGCGCAGGGAAGCCTGCGCAAGCTCGAAAGCCGCGAAGATCTCGCGGTGACGCAGCTGCATCATCGCCTCGATGGATTTGATCTTGCCCGCGAGGTGACCCCGGGACAGGTCGAACAGACAACACCCGAGCAGGCCAGCCTCTACGCCCCGTGGCCATCGTCGAAGAATGCCTGGGGGATGGTGATCGATCTCGACAGTTGCATCGGCTGCAATGCCTGCGTGACGGCGTGTACGGCCGAGAACAACGTGCCAGTGGTCGGCGCGGATCAGGTCAGGGCCGGCCGTGAGATGCACTGGCTGCGGATCGCGCGCTACTACACCGGCGACGTCGCCGAGCCGCGCAGCTTCTTTGAGCCCGTGCCGTGCATGCATTGCGAGGATGCACCCTGTGAAATGGGCTGCCCGGTCCACGCCACGACGCATAATTCCGAGGGCGTCAACCAGATGGTCTATAATCGCTGCATCGGCACGCGGACCTGCTCCAGTTACTGCCCCTACAAGGTGCGGCGCTTCAATTTCTACGACTATCGATCACCTCCAGAGTCACCGGAGCATGCCGCCCATAATCCAGACGTGACCGTTCGCTCCCGCGGCGTCATGGAGAAGTGCACCTATTGCACCCAGCGCATCGAGGCAGCGCACGTTGCTGCAGACAAGGAGAACCGTCCGATCCGCGACGGCGAGGTGGTCACCGCCTGCCAGCAGGCCTGTCCCACCAAGGCAATCGTGTTCGGCGACATCAACGATCCAAATTCGGAGGTCTCGCGGCTGAAGCGCAACGGCCGGCATCATGTGTTGCTCGAGGAGCTGGGGACGCGACCGCGCACGACCTACCTTGCTCGCTGGCGTGACGACGACACGGAATCGAGGCAGGGATGAGCGAGCAATCCGACATCCTGCCGACGCGCCAGAGCATGGGCGGCATCGCCGACCAGCTTACCGGCATTCCCCTTCATTTCCCAGCGGACCGCCGCTGGCTGATCGCGATGACGGTCGCGAGTGCCCTGCTCATGTTGCTGATGGTCTCTGTGGTCGAGCTGTTCACGCGCGGCGTCGGCATCTGGGGCATCAACATCCCCGTCAACTGGGCGTTTGCCATCCACAATTACGTCTGGTGGCTCGGCATCGGTCATGCCGGCACGTTGATCTCGGCGCTGTTACTGCTGACCGGCAGCGAATGGCGCAATTCGCTAAACCGCTTCGCTGAGACCATGACGCTGTTCGCCGTCGTCTGCGCCGGCATCTATCCGATCCTGCATCTCGGCCGGCCCTGGTACGTTTACTGGATGTTTCCCTATCCCGCGACAATGGGCGTGTGGCCGCAATTCCGTAGTCCCTTGGAATGGGACATCTGGGCGGTGCTGACCTATCTGACGGTCTCGCTGGCGTTCTGGTACACGGGTCTGATTCCGGATCTCGCCGCAGCGCGTGATCGCGCAACGCGGCGCGGCTGGCAGATCTTCTTCGGCATCACGGCGCTCGGGTGGCGAGGTTCAGCCAGGCATTGGCAGCGCTGGCAGCAGACGTATCGGCTGACCGCGGGGCTTGCCGTGCCGCTGGTCGTCTCCGTTCACAGCGAGGTGTCGTTGCTGTTCGCCGCCGGCCAGATCCCCGGCTGGCATTCGACGATCTTTCCGCCCTATTTTGTGCTGGGCGCGGCCTTCTCCGGCTTCGCCGTCGTCTCCATCATCGCAGTGTCGCTGCGTTCGTGGTTCGGGTTGCAAAACCTCGTGACCGACGATCATCTCGACCTGCTCGGCAAGGTCCTGCTCGCGACCGGTCTGATGACCGGTTACGGGTACGTCTTCGAAGTGTTCGATGCAGTCTATTCCGGCGAGGCACACGAAATGCAGACGCTGATCGATCGCTTCGCCGGCGCCTACGCCTGGACCTATTGGGGCGCGGTCATCTTAAATTTCATTCCGCTCCAGGCGCTATGGTGGCGCGCGGTCCGACGAACTGGATGGATGCTGCTGCTAATCTCAGCGTCCGTCGTGGTCGGAATGTGGCTTGAGCGCTACATGATCCTGGTCACCAGCCTTTATCGCGACTTCCTGGTTTCGTCGTGGAGCCATTTTACACCGAGCTTCTGGGACTGGTCGACCTATTTCGGCACGATCGGGCTGTTCCTGGTGCCGTTCCTCATCGCGATCCGCCTCGTTCCCGTGATTTCGATCTTCGAGAGCAAGGAGCTTCTCCACAAAGAGAAGGAGGAGCAGCAGCATGGCTGAGAAGCTCTACGGCGTACTGGCGGAGTTCAAGAGCCCGGAACACCTGCTCGCGGCGACGCGCAAGGCGAGGGAGGCCGGCTACCGCAACCTCGATGCCTTCACGCCGTTCCCGGTCGAAGGGCTTGATCGCATCCTGCACTTTCCGCGGCCGACCATCTCGTTCATCGGACTCGGCGGCGCGATTGCGGGCGCAGGCACCGCGCTCGCCATGCAGTTTTTCATCAACTACGACTACCCACTCAATGTCGGCGGAAGGCCGATCTATCCGATCTCGGCTTTTGCGGTCGTGACGTTCGAGCTCACCATCCTGTTCTCCGCGCTCGCGATGCTGTTCGCGATGCTCTGGCAGAATGGGCTCCCAAGGTTGAGCTACCCCGTCTTTAACGGGGAACGCTTTCACCGCGCCAGCAAGGACAGGTTCTTTCTGTGCGTAGGCGCAGACGACGCCAAATTCGATGCCGGCGAGACGCTGGCCTTTCTCCGCGGAGCAGGTGCGCTATCGGTGGAACTGGTGCCGGAATGAACAGGTGGCTGGCCATCATTGCGCTTACCGGTCTGCTCGCGGGGTGTGATCAGAACATGGACGAGCAGCCGAGCTACAGCGAATATTCGCGCGCGCCGCTGTTCCGCGGCAGCGTACTGCGCCAGCCACCAGCCAACACGGTCGCCCGGGACGATCTGGACCGGGAGAAGGCGGCGAGCACCAAGCCGTCGCTATCTGCCGAGCTACTGGCGCGCGGGCGCGAGCGCTTCGGCATTTTCTGCTCGCCGTGCCACGGCGCCGGGGGCGACGGGACCGGCATCATCGTGCAGCGCGGCATGCCGCGCCCGACGAGCTATCACGACGATCGGCTGCGCGCCGCCGACGACCAATATTTCTTCGATGTCATCACCAACGGCCACGGTGCGATGTATTCCTATGCAGCCCGCGTCCCGCCTGGAGATCGCTGGGCGATCGTCGCCTATATCCGCGCGCTCCAGCTCAGCCGCCGCGCGTCGCTCGACGACGTCCCGGCGAACGAGCGCGCCAGGCTGGAGAGCCAGCCATGAAAATACCGGGCGGTGCAAGGAACGTGGTTGCGGTGGTGTCGGGCCTGGTCCTGATCGTCGGCTTCGTGGTCGATACGCGATCGACAACTGCCGCTTATCTCGTCGCCTGGAGCGCCCTCGGGGCCATTCCGATCGGAGCGCTGATCGTCTTCATGACCAGCTATCTTGTGCGCCGTCGCTGGACCGAGACGCTACATCCGATCTTCGTCGCAACCACTGGCGTCCTGCCCGTCGTAGCGCTCACCTTCATTCCCGTCCTGCTATTCATGAAGGAGATCTATCCGGCTGTTGCGGACGGCTCCTCCTTGCCACCGTTCAAGGCAAGCTGGTTCATGCCATGGTTCTTCGTGCTGCGGACCGTTGTCTATTTCCTGATCTGGATTGCGCTGGCCCAATGGCTTCGACGCGCTTGGCGCAATGACGATGCCATGGTTCGTGCGGCCTCCGTCGGTTCGATTCTGTGGACGCTCACCGTGTCGTTCGCCGGAATCGACTGGCTGGAATCGCTGGAGCCCGAGTTCCACTCCTCGATCTATGGTCTCATCGTTCTCAGCTTCTTGCTCGTCAATGGAACGGCGTTTGTCATTGCGGCCGGTCTGTTATCAACGCGGCAGATCGGCCCGAGCCGTGGCTATAGCGGGCTGCTGCTGTCGGTGCTGCTGCTGTGGTGCTACCTGCACGCCATGCAGTACATCGTGATCTGGTCGGGCAACATCCCCAAGGAGGTCACCTGGTACATCGCGCGGTCGGAGAATGGCTGGCAGTTTGTCCTCGCAGCGCTCTCATTCGGGCAGTTCGTCTTCCCCTTCTGCGCGATGCTCAGCAGCCGGGTGCGATCGGACCCGAATTGGTTGCTGGCGCTATGCGGGCTGACGCTGGCGATGCGCTGGCTCGAAGCCGCGATCCTCATCCTGCCGGCCATTCATGGGCTGTCAGTGATGGTCACCGTCGCAATGATGCTTGCGGCCGCACTCTTCCTTTGCACGATCTTCTGGCTGGCGTTCGACACTGTTCTCATGCGGTCTGAAGAGCGGGAACCCTTGGGCGCTATCTGGTGGCGTCCTCACGCCGGAACAACAGCCCGATGAGCAGGGCAAGGACGATGGCGCTGACGGAGGACGTCGCGATCAGCAGCCGCCGCGCCGCGAGCGTATAGGTCCCGCTGGCGGGATCGAAGCCGTAGCAGAGCAGGTGGATCTGATCGCTCCAGCCGCCAACATGCCCCTGTCCGGCCTCGACGAGGGCAAGGCGCAGGCTGGCGGCATCCACCGCAAGGGCTGAGAGTGCGCGGGAAATCCGCCCATCCGGCGTCACCACAAAGGCAGCAGCCGAGTGAGCGAATTGATCATGCTCACGATCGTAGACGGGTCGGACACCGAATGCGTCGGTTAAGGCGCCAATATCCGGTGCAGCCGCCCTCAGGAACGCGCTGTGCTTGGAGAGCCCATTCCGGGGGCTCAGCTGCGCATTCTTCATGGCCTGCGCCTGAGCGGCGGTGTCCTTCGGATCGAAGCCGGCGACGATGAGTCGAAAGTCCTTGCCCGCGCGGAGGCCGGTATCGGCCAGCGCGTTGGACACAATTGAGATCGCGGGCCCGCACAGCGTCTCGCAGGTATAGTCGGCCAAGATCCAGATTGTCGGGACGCCGCTCAGCCAATCCTGCAGCGGTGCGCTGCGCTCGTTCAGGTCGCTTAGCCGCGTTTGCAGGGGCAGTTGTGCATTGGCGCGAGGTGCGAGCGCGACCTGCTCAAGCTGCGAGCTAGAAAGAGCTGCCTGCGCCGGGAGCGGCATCGCAATCCACGCACTGAGCGCCACGATCCATCCAGCGATTTGAGCGTGGGGTGGGCTCGTGGGCTTATTGATCCAGCGTGAGATTAGCACAATGCGCCTCTTACCCGGCATTGTTGGGAGGAACCGGCGCGCTTGGTAATGGTTCCAAGCGCCGCCCCGCGGATCATTCGGTTTTCAGGCCCGTTACCTGTCCTAATGGCATTGGCGGAGAGAGAATGGACGAAAAGGTTTACAAGCTGGAGCAGGGCGCCGGGCAATCGGCTGGCGGATTTGTCAGGGTGCGCGGTGCGCGCGAGCACAATCTGAAGAACGTCAATGTGGATATCCCGCGTGATGCGCTGGTGGTGTTCACCGGCGTCTCCGGCTCCGGAAAATCGTCGCTGGCCTTCGGGACGCTGTATGCGGAGGCGCAGCGGCGATATCTGGAATCCGTGTCCCCCTACGCCCGGCGCCTGTTCCACCAGATGTCTGTGCCCGAGGTCGATGAGGTCGAGGGGTTGCCGCCGGCGGTGGCGCTCCAACAGCAGCGGGGATCGCCGACCACACGATCCAGCGTCGGCAGCGTTACGACGCTGTCGAACCTGTTTCGAATGCTTTATTCGCGTGCCGGCGACTATCCGAAATCGCAGCCGCTGCTTTACGCCGAGTCCTTTTCGCCCAATTCGGCGGAAGGGGCCTGTCCGAAGTGCCATGGCCTCGGCCGTGTCTACGACGTGACCGAACGCTCGATGGTGCCGAACGATACCCTCACCATCCGTGAGCGCGCCGTCGCGGCGTGGCCGACAGCCTGGCACGGCCAGAACCTGCGCGATATCCTGACCACGCTCGGCTACGACATCGACACACCCTGGCGCGAACTCCCCAAGAAAGACCGCAACTGGATCCTGTTCACGGACGAGCAGCCTACGGTTCCGGTCTATGCGGGCTATGATCTTAAGGAGGTCCAGCGAGCGCTGCGGCGGAAGGACGAGCCGAGCTATCAGGGCACTTTCACCGGCGCCCGGCGCTATGTCATGGAGACGTTCGCCAATACGACCAGTGCAATGATGAAGAAGCGCGTCGCGCAATACATGCTGAGCACCGAGTGCTCGGCCTGCCACGGCAAACGGCTGAAGCCGGAGGCGCTGTCCGTCAAGTTTGCCGGCATAGATATTGCCGACATGGCGCGCGTTCCGTTGAAGCAGTTGGCGGCGCTGATGCGGCCTTATTGCGAGGGCAAAGTCGGCCGAAAGGATGCTCACCCGGAAAAGGCGATCGTTGTTCAACGGATCGCGCAGGACCTCAGCGCACGGCTTGGCGTGCTGCTGGATCTCGGTCTCGGCTATCTCACGATGGAACGGAGCACGCCGACTCTGTCTCCGGGCGAGCTCCAGCGGCTGCGTTTGGCAACGCAGGTGCGCTCCAACCTGTTCGGCGTGGTCTATGTGCTTGACGAGCCGTCTTCCGGTCTCCATCCCTCCGACACCGAGGCGCTGCTCCGCGCGCTCGACCGGCTGAAGGCGGCCGGAAACTCACTCTTCGTCGTCGAGCATGAGCTCGACGTCGTGCGCCACGCCGATTGGATTGTTGACGTTGGACCCGATGCCGGCAGGCATGGCGGCGAAATCCTCTACAGTGGCCCCATTGACGGTTTGAAAGCCGTCGAAAGATCGCGCACCGCAAAATACTTGTTCAGCCAAGCCGTTCCGCCGCGGCGAAGGCAGCGCTCGCCGCAAGGATGGCTCAAGCTGAGCGGCGTCGCGCGCAACAATCTCAGGGGCATCGACGTCGCATTCCCGCTGGGCGTGCTGACGACGGTCACCGGCGTATCCGGCTCGGGCAAGTCCAGCCTCGTCAGCCAGTTCCTCGTCGAAGCGCTGAGCGGGCATTTTGGGCAGTCGCATGCATCCAACGACGACGGTGAAGATGTCCTTGAACGAGCGCCGGTCGAGACCTCGAGCGGCAAGATCACCGAAGGGCTTGATCGCCTGAAGCGGTTGGTCGTCGTAGACCAGAAGCCGATCGGACGGACTCCTCGCTCCAATCTGGCGACCTACACCGGTCTGTTCGACGATGTGCGAAAGCTGTTCGCACAGACCAAGGAGGCGCGCCGGCGCCGCTTCGATGCCGGGCGATTCTCCTTCAACATGCCGAAGGGCCGCTGCCCGAATTGCCAGGGAGAAGGCTTCGTCTGCGTCGAATTGCTATTCCTGCCAAGCGTTTACGCGCCGTGTCCGGAATGTCAGGGCGCGCGCTATAACAGGGAGACGCTCCGAATCAAGCTCAGCGGGAAGTCGATCGCCGACGTGCTCGGAATGACCGTCGATCAGGCCCACGCCTTCTTCGCCGACGACGCCCACATTGCGAGGTCCCTCGATGTGATCCGGCAGGTCGGGCTCGGTTATATCCGTCTTGGTCAGCCGGCAACTGAGCTGTCCGGCGGCGAGGCGCAACGGGTGAAGCTCGCCACCGAGCTGCAGCGTACGCAGCGCGCGGGCAGTATCTATGTGCTCGATGAGCCGACTACGGGCCTGCATCCGTCCGACGTCGAAAAGCTCATCGTACAACTGGACGGCCTCGTGCAGGCCGGCAGTACCGTCATCGTCGTCGAGCACGACATGAGTGTCGTCTCAGCGAGCGATTGGGTGATCGATATCGGCCCGGGGGCTGGCGATGATGGAGGGCAGGTGGTCGCGGTCGGAACGCCGACGGAGATCGCCCGTGGCGCAATCAGTCTCACGGCACCTTATCTGGCGCGGGCCCTGGGACAGGAAAGCTAGGGAAGGCCTTTCGGCCGAAGAATTGGCACCCCTGACGATCGGCTGCGCAACGGCTCCAGCCCTGGGCAGCAGGGCTGGAGCCGCGCAGTTATAGGCTTCAGGCGGCGCTCGAGGCCTTCGCATTCACGCCCTTGCGGAGTGCCACCGTATTGAGCTTGGTGTTTGCGGCCTTTTCCTCGTTCAGGTTAGTGGTTAGGAACCGCACGATCTCATCGTGGCCGAGCTCTTCTGCCCAGGCGATCAGCGTGCCGTATCGGCACATTTCGTAGTGCTCGACGGCCTGTGCGTTGGCGACGATCGCAGCATCGAGAACCGCCTTGTCCTCGATCTCGCCCGCGGTCTCATCGGCTTCCTTGATGATGCCGTCGATGGCCGGGCATTGGGTGCCGCTGGGCTGCTTGCCGAGCTTGGCAAAGACCTTCTCAAGCCGCTCGACCTGCTTGTTTGTCTCCTCCAGATGCGCCTTTAGGCCCGAGACGAGATCGCGATTGGTGGCTTTGTCGATCATCTTGGGAAGCGCTTTGAGGATCTGCTGCTCGGCATAGTAGATGTCCTGGAGGCCATGCATCAGCAGATCCTCCATCGACTTAATATCTTTGGTAAAGAGGCCCATATTCGATGTCTCCTTCTACAATGTAGCATTGGAACGCCTCGTCGGCGGGCATGTTCCTAGTACGGGATGCGCGAGCACCGGCCAGAATGTCGCGGCATGTCGACGGTGGAGGACGATGAGGGACAGCAAGTCGGAGGTCGCCGAAATCAGGAACGCGGTCCATCTCTGCATCGATATGCAGAACATCTTCGCACCGGGCGGTCTTTGGCAAACTCCCTGGATGGAGCGCGTTCTTCCAACCATTGTTAAGATTGTTTCGCGGCATCAACCGCGAACCATCTTCACCCGCTTCATCACGCCGCAGTCTCCAGAAGACCGTCCCGGGCAATGGCAGAACTATTTCCGGCATTGGCATCAGGCGACGCGCACTCACCTTCCGCCATCTGCACTGGAGCTCGTACCGGAATTGGCGCGTTACGTGCCGCCGCTCCGTATCGTCGACAAGCCCGCGTACTCGGCGTTCAGCAATCCGGCCTTGGCAAGCCTGTTGATCGAGCTTGGGATCCGAACGGTCGTGATATCGGGCGCGGAGACGGATGTTTGCGTGCTCTCGACGGCGCTGAGCGCGGTCGATCTCGGCTTCAGGGTGGTCATCGTCGAGGATGCACTGTGCAGCTCGTCCGACATCGGGCACGACGCGCTGATGACAATGTATCGCACCCGCTTCCACGGTCAGGTTGATCTGGTCACGGCGGATGAACTGACAGAGTATTGGCGCGAATGACTATACGACCGCCTGCTTGTCCTTGCGCAGCTTCTCGACCACGGCGCGGTCGATGTTCAGATGCGCCGCCACCAGCTCGGGCGGGGTTAGCGCCATCCATTGCGCGAGCGAGACGTCCATGAAGCGGTTCGACTTGAAGAGTTCGAGGAAGCAGAGTGGCTCGTCGCCGGTGTTCTCGATGAAATGGCTCATCGACATCGGGACGTAGCCGACATCGCCCGCACGATAGTCGAAGGTTCGCGCCCGCGATTCCGCCGCGAACACGGTCATCCGCGCCTGGCCAGAGATATAATATATTCGTCGGCGTTCGGATGCCAGTGCAATTCCCGCATGTGGCCGGGATTGACCTCGACCAGCGCTGCCGCCACGTCTGTCGAGATCTTGAAGTTGCGGGTATCGCGATGCGGACGTTGCCTCCGGCCGATTGCGTCGGGGACTGCTGCATCGGGCGGAAGACCATGTCGAGCGGCACGGCGCCAAGGGCATCGTGCACGGCATCTGCTTCGAGCTGTGGGGGTGGCGGCTCGGCTTGAAATATGAAGCGCTCCTGCTTTGGAAGCTGGTCGAGCACCTTCACGTCGATGCCCAGGTTCCTGGCCAACACAGCGGGGTCGTTGTGGGCAAACAGGTCGGTGATCGCAAACGTGCTGTCCTCGGAGAACTCGCCGTCCGGAAACGCCAGCAGGAATTCGCAGCCGTCGTCCGGCAAGCCCTGGATCGAGTGAGGGATGCCTGATGGAAAGTACCAGAGGTCGCCAGGACCGACATCGGCGATGAAATTGTGGCTGTCATTGTCGACCGCTGTGATGCGGGCCTTGCCCGCCAGCAAGAACGCCCATTCGGCTTGCTTGTGCCAGTGAAGTCGCGGACGCCGCCCGCTGTCAGGCGCATGTTCACGCCGGCCATCGTGGTCGAGATCGCCAGCTCGCGCTGCGTGACCTCGCGCGACCAGCCGCCGGTTCGGATCTTCATATGCGCGTCCGCCAACGAAAACCGCAGGTTCGGCACCGAGCCATGATCGGTCGACGGCGGCCGCAATATGTCCGGGTTCTGCAGCTCCCGCTCCGGATTGTGCGGGCCGACGATCGCGGCGCCCTTGTCGCCAATAACAGGTTCGTTGCGCGGCTGGGCCGAGGCCGCTGCGGTGGCGCCGAGCGCGGCAGCGGCCGCCAGCAGGGTCCGTCGGTTTGTTGTGTTCATGAGAGGCTCCTGCTCAGCCGCACGTCAGCACGATCTTGCCGCCGTATGGCCACGTTCTGTGGATCGGCGCGGCTTTTGACCCCCGACCGGCGCCCAACATTGGCTCTGACGCATATTCGATGATCGTGATTGTTTTTATGGCGCGCCAATCAGCCTAGCCTGAAGGAGATCGAGCTTAGCGCGCCCGTACATCTGCCGTTTGACCAGCTTGAGCTTGGTGATCTGAGCTTCCACTTGGCCATTGGACCATGGTTGCGTAATAGCGGCGTGCACCGCGCCCTTATCGTTGGCGATTCCATTCGCGAACGAGGCAATGAGGCTCCGCTTGGATTCATCAATCCAAGGTTCGAGCTCGATCTCGGCCTTCCTTCGGATCATCGCGTGGAAACGGCCAACGAGAGCTTGGGCATCGGCCAACATAGGAACGTTTTGTTCGATGACGGCAAGCGTGACGGTCTCGGCCTTGGTTAGGTGGTCGCGCTTCGTCGTCATCAGCTGCGCTATCGTCCTGGCGGCGGGGACCTTCTGCAATTGTTGATGGCTGATAGTCTCGGCACGCCGCCGTCGCGTCGCCCATTCCGCCACCACGCGCAGCGATCCCTTGAAGCCTTGTCCCTTCAAACGGCGCCAGAGTTCGGCACCGTTGCGACAGCCGCCTGACCACTGCGCGTCCAGGAACGGCAGATGCCCGTCCAGGGTGCTTTGACGGGTGCGGAACATATCCGTACCGCCGCCGCGGCTAATTTGGCGAACCAGATTGCGACTATGTCCTGTGCGGCGGACGATCTCCTTGAGCGGCAAACCGTCGCTGACGAGAGCCGTAATTGCGGCATGGCTGTCCTGGCGCCGCAGATAGCCCTGATAGCGCAGCTTTTCCGCACAGGTCAGCAATTCCGGATTGATCGTCGTCGCTCCTATTGCGGTTCGGATTCTGTTCATGGAGCGGCGCACCGCATCAAGGAAGGCCGCGCTCGCATTTTCCATCAGATGCCAGCGGTCGGCGACTTGGATGGCGTTCGGCAGCGCCTTGGCTGTTGCCTCGCCGTATCCACCACCGCGATCTCGCGACACAATGTTGATCGCGGGGTGCTTCGATAGCCACGCCCGAACGGTCGCAGTTTCCCTGTCGGGCAGCAGGGCAACGATCCGCCGACGCTCCAAATCGCACACGATCGTCCCGTATCGATGGTTTCTCCGGAACGCCCAGTCATCGATGCCCACAACAAGCAATGGATCTGTCGGCATCGCCGTCCGCCGGCGGACCACCCGTAGCAAGGTATCGTTGCTGACAGGCAGCATGAGCCGCTTGGCGAAGCTTGCCGCCGGCCGGCCGCCGAGCGCCAACCCCAAGTGATGGACGATGTATTCCAGCCGTGCCGTCCGGCGCCGTCGAAGCGGGACGATGTCTTCTCCGAACCGCTCTGCGAAGATCCGCCGGCGGCAATGCGGCTCCTCACATGTGAAGCGCCGCGTGAGCAATCGGAGGCGCACCTTTCTGCCCCCTGATGGCAAATCGGCCACGTGCCGGATGTAACGGCTATGGATTCGGCGCGATGCTGTCGCGCACAAAGGGCACTGGGCCTCCGCAGCCTCTGACCGAACAGCCAGAATAACCGAATCCTCTGAATCACTTACGCCATCAAACACCAAACCACTCGGTACTAGCGATGAAATTCGAAAGCCTGTCCGCATGGCGCCGATTCTCCGTTGAAGAACCACAGTCGCCGGCGAACTTCATCAGAAATGAGTCAGAGCCAATGTTGGGCGCCGAAAGGGGTCAATATTCGGAGCCGCGACACAAATAGCGACCGTCGCCGCGCCGGGCGAGGTAGGAGGGACGAGCCACGAATAGGCCTTTCCGGGGGCGGGCGGGGTGAGACATCCCCGTGGGATGTAACACCGTCAAATCCGCTACCACATTCTGGCCAACGTGCTGTAAAACCTCAAGATTTCGCTTCGGTTCTGGACTTGGCAGCGCGTCCCTCCCCCGCTACCATATTTCCCCACACTCCTTCGACGCGGTTCGGATAAGCCATTTCCCTCAGTAGGGCGGGATGCACGCGTGGTCAGTTGCGATCTATCGCGCCGGTGGATTCCGCGAACTGCCGAGTTGGGTCGGCGGAACGATCGAATGACGGGCGGCAAAATCGATCAAGGCGTCTCGCGCGGGGCTATCCGGCTGCAGCAAGTCCTTGTGCGTGCCGAACAAGGTTATGGCGACCTCGATCTCTCCCTGCCAATTCGTGATCGCGGATGAAATCGCGATCAAGCCCGGGATGTAACGACCGTCGACATAGGCGATGCGCTCGCGCCGGACTTTCGAAGTCAATGCCTCGACGCTTGCCATATCGGGATTGAGATCAGGCCAGCTCACGCCGGCAGAAGCGGCGCGCTCGAGTTCGTTGTGCAGTCGTGCGGTGAGTTGCGGGGACGGCAGATAAGACAGGAAGACCCGTCCGGTCGCTGAATCCAGCAATGGAAACGTGCTGCCCAGACCGATCGACGTGGTCGTCAGATGGGGGCCCCTCTCCATTCTCACCACGGTCGGGCCATTGTGGCTCCAGACGGCCAGCAGCGCGGCCTGGCCCGTCGTCGCGGCCAATTCCTCAAGCTCATCGGATGCGCGGACGACGAAGTTGTTCCGGCTGATGGCCGCAACACCGAGCTCCGCTGCTTCGCGGCCGAGGTCGTATCGGCCGGAGCGCTCTTTCTGCACGGCAAGGCCCGCATGGATGAAGCTTGCCAGGTAGCGATGCACTTTGCTCGGTGACATGCCCGCTTCGCGCGCGATATCCGACAGCGTCGCCGGCCCGTCAAAGGATCGCAGGACTCGCAGGACCGAAAGCGCGGTGTCGAGAGCCTGGATGCCACCCGGGGCGGTCCCGCTCTCCTCATCGGCATCTTTCGCGGGCGTCCGCTTCATTTCAACAATTCCCTGAATTCGGTTGGCACGCTCGCGCCGCGAAGCCCGCCTGCTTCTGTCACAGTAGCCCAGGCGCGCTGCTCGAAGCCGCTCGCAACCTGCATGTTTCCGACCGACAGCTTGTAGTCGATTCGAAACCGTCGCTCTTGCCACTCGGCCACTTCTGCGCGGATCACCAGCTCGTCGTCGTAGCGGCCGGGCCCCGTGAACTCGGCGCCGACATTGACGAGCGGCGTGACGCTGTTGAAGCGCCGTTTGAGCTCGCGCTGGCCCAATCCGTGTGTGCGCAACCAGCGCTGATAGGTGCAGTCGAGCCAGTAGAAGTAATTGGGATAAAAGACGATTCCGGCTTCGTCGCAATCGCCCCACTCGATCGTGAAAGCTGTTTCAAACATCCAAGAATCCTACCGCCTTCGATGCCGGACCGAAGCTTCTCCGGCCTCTATATTCCCTATAATAAAAATAATTCCTCACAGCGCAAAGAAAGATATTGCATATCAGGAAATAGATTGTACCGTGAGGAATAAGAAGCGAGAAAGTCAGGGAAGGGAAAAGTCATGCGGCTTGGTCGCATTGCTGTGCTGGGAGGCGGTCCTGCGGGGCTGTATTTCGCCGCGCTCTGGAAGCGTCGGCATCCCGAGGCTCACGTCGATGTCTTCGAGCAGAATCCGGAAGGCGCGACCTGGGGATTCGGTGTCGTCTTCTCCGACAAGGCGCTCGATTTCCTTCGCGCTGACGATCCGGAAACCGAGCAAGCCGTATCAGTGCGCATGGAGACGTGGCGCGACATCACGCTGGTGCATCGCGGCGAGCGCGTCGTGCTTGATGGCGTCGGCTTCTCCGCGGTCGGACGGCTCGATTTCATCACGCAGCTGACCGGGCGCGCCCGGTCCGCCGGCGCGAATCTCCATTTCGGCAAGATCGTCCGCTCCCTCGATGAGCTCGCGGGCCACGATCTGATCGTTGCCGCCGACGGAGTGAACTCACTGGTGCGAAGAACCTATGAAGGCGACTTCAAGACCTCGCTTTCCTACGACGACAACAAGTTTGCCTGGTACGGCACCACCAAGCGTTTCGAGACGTTGACGCAAACGTTCGTCGAAACCGAGTTCGGCAGCTTCAACGCGCATCATTATCGTTACTCGCCGACGATGAGCACGTTCATCGTCGAATGCGATCGCGCCACCTGGCTGCGCGCCGGCTTCGCCGAGAAGAGCGAGCAAGAGAGCAAGGCGCTGTGCGAGAAGGTGTTCGCCGACACGCTCGAAGGGCATCCGCTCGTCAACAACAAGTCGGTCTGGCGGAATTTCCCCTGGCTGTGGAACGATCGCTGGTCTCACCGCAACATGGTGCTCGTCGGTGACGCGCTCCATACCGCGCATTTCTCGATCGGATCCGGCACGCGCCTTGCGCTCGAGGACGTCATCGCCCTCGTGGGCGCGCTGGACGGTGAACCAAATCATCTGCGCCGCGCGCTCGAAAGCTATGAGGCCGCGCGCCGCCCGGCGGTGGAGAAGCTGGTCAAGGCCGCAAAAACCAGCGCAGCCTGGTACGAAAGTTTCGGCGAGTACATGAAGCTGAAGCCGCTGGAGTTCGGCTACAGCTACATCACCCGCTCGGGGCGGATCGACGACAATCAGCTCCGCGCCATGTCGCCGCGCTTCATGGCGCGCTACGACGCGCAGTCTCCGATCCCCGGCACATCGGCGCGAGTCAAGGAGCACGCCCATGACTGATGGAATCGACCAAGCGCTCGTGACCGCGATCGTGGACCGCGTACCTGAGGATGCTCCCGGGGCGCTGGAGATCGGCTTCGAAATCGCCGAGCGCTACAACGCCAGCGAGATCCTGTTCGACAATCTTAGGGCGGGTCGTGCCGACAAGATCGCGATCTATGCTGCAACTGGTAACGCCAGCTGCGGCGAGCTCTGCGCCAGGGCCGCGCAATGCGGCAACGCACTTGCCTCGCTCGGGCTGCGCCGCGGCGATCGCGTGCTGCTCCTGCTGAACGACACGGCATCTTACCCCGCGGTGTTCTTCGGTGCCGTCCGCGCGGGCTTCGTGCCGATGCTGATCAACACGTTGTCGCCGAAGGATCTCATCGGCTTCTATTTGCAGGACTCGTCCGCGCCGGTTGCGGTGATCGATGCCGAATACGCTGCGCTGTTCGAACAGGAGACGATCGCACCAACGCAGCTGCGCACCCTTGTCGTACTCAACGGCGAGGCCAAAGGCGAAAAGGGCGAATCCCCGGTCAGGATGATCAATGGCGACCAATGGTTCGCGCAGTTTCGCAGCGAGCTCGACGCCGCGCCTACGCGGCGCGACGACATGGCGTTCTGGATGTACAGCTCGGGCAGCACCGGCCGGCCGAAAGGCATCGTGCATCTCCAGCACGACATGGACTACACGGCGAAGAGTTTTGGCAGCCACATTCTTGATATCAGCGAGCACGATATCTGCTTCTCCGTGCCGAAAATCTTCTTTGCCTATGGCTTTGGCAATTCGATCTCGTTCCCGTTCTCGGTCGGTGCGTCCTCGGTTCTGCTGGCCGGGCGGCCCGAGCCGGCCGCGGTGCTCGATATGATCGCGCGGTTCAAGCCGACGCTCTTCTTCGGCCTGCCGACGCTCTACAACGCGATGCTCAATCACCCGCGGATCGAGACCGCCGATCTGTCCAGCGTGCGCCTCTGTCTCTCGGCTGCCGAAGTGCTGTCGCAGGACATTTTCAACGACTGGAAGCGGCGCTTCGGCCTCGAGATCGTCGAAGGTCTCGGATCGACTGAAGCCTTGCACATCTATCTCTCGAACACGCCCGCGCAGAAGAAGACCGGCGCGGCCGGCAAGCGCGTTCCCGGCTACGAGATCCGGCTGACAACGCCCGAGGGCGAGCCGGTCGCGCAGGGACAGGAAGGCGTGATGTGGGTCCGTGCACACTCCAACGCGCCTTGCTACTGGAACAGGCCGGACAAGACCGCGCAGACCATGCGCGAGGAGGGGTGGATATGGACCGGCGACCGGCTGGTTGAGGATGCCGATGGCTTCTACACCTTTGTCGGGCGCGTCGACGACCTCATCAAGGTCAGCGGCCAGTGGATCTACCCACTCGAGATCGAGCTTTGCCTGTCGGAGCACCCGGCGATCCGCGAATGTGCTGTCCTCGGCCTCGAGCTGCCCGATCGCCGCATGACGACGAAAGCATTCATCACTCTTCGTGATGGTTATGCGCCAAGCGAAACGCTGACCCGAGAGCTCCACGATTTCGTCAAGTCGAAGCTGCTGCCGTTCAAATATCCGCGCCTGGTCGAATACCGGCCCGAATTGCCGAAAACCGGAACGGGCAAGATCGATCGGCAGAAGCTGCGCAGCGCGCCAGCGGACGCCTGAGCGCGGCCTGCCTTCTACGCGCATTGTCACTGCCTCAGCAAACCCAAGCTCATTGCAGTTCGTGATGTCGCCTGCGAAGACGATCGACGTGACTGAAGTTATCGAACAGGCGCGGTTCGGGCGCCTCCAGCTCCTGATCCTCGTTCTCTGCGCCTGGATTGCCATGCTCGATGGCTTCGACACCCAGGCCATCGCCTACGTCGCGCCCGTCATTGCCGAGCAATGGGGGATCGCGATGGCGGGCTTCGGACCGATCTTCGGTGCGGGCCTCGCCGGCCTCACGGTCGGCGCTTTCATCCTGAGCCCGGCGGCCGATCGGTTCGGCCGCAAGAAGGTGATCCTGCTATCGGTGCTGCTGTTCGGCATCTTCGCAGCCGTCACGGCGCGGGCGACCACGCTGAACGAGCTCCTGGCCTATCGTTTCCTGACGGGTCTCGGCCTCGGCGGCGCCATGCCCAACATCATCGCGCTGACCAGCGAATATGCGCCGAAGCGGATGCGCGCGCTGCTGATCGCCATCATGTTCTGCGGCTTTCCGCTGGGTTCGACCATCGGCGGCGTCATCAGCGCGCCGTTAATCGCTGCGCAAGGCTGGCAGTCGGTCTTCCTCGTCGGCGGCATCCTGCCGCTCGCGACCCTGGTTGTTCTCACCATCTGGCTGCCCGAGTCGATCCGTTTCCTGATGACGCGCAGCGTTGCGGACGAGCGAATCGCAAAGCTTCTGACAAGGCTCGACCCGAGCATTTCGCAGGTGGCCGAAAATCGCTATGTCATGCGGTCCTCGCAGGTATCAGGCTTCCCCGTGGCAAAGCTTCTCGCCGAAGGCCGCGCATCTATGACGCTGCTGCTCTGGGTCGCATTCTTCATGAACCTGCTCGTCATGTACTTCCTCGTGAACTGGATGCCCTCGCTGCTCAAGGCGAGCGGCCTGCCACTCAACATCGCGATCCTCTCGACGGCGGTGCTCAACGCCGGAGGCGTCGTCGGTGCAATCGTGCTCGGCCGCTTCGTCGATCGGCTCGATCCCTATCTGGTGCTCGGCGGCGCTTATTCGGCCTCCGCACTCTTCATCGCTGGCATCGCATTCGGTTCGTCCAATGTCTGGACCCTGATGATTGCGACCTTCCTTGCCGGCTTCGGCGTCGTCGGCGCGCAGATCGGCATGAACGCGCTTGCCGCCAGCCTCTACCCGACCGAGATCCGCTCCACCGGAGTGGGCTGGGCGCTCGGCGTCGGTCGCATCGGATCGATCATCGGGCCGGTCGCCGGAGGCGCTCTGCTCGGCTTCGGGTGGACTGCGCAGTCCGTCGTGCTGACGGCGGCGGCGCCGGCCCTGCTGGCGGGCCTTGCGGTAATCGCCCTTCGCAAGCGCGAGCCGTCGCTCAGGCTCGTGCCTTCGGTCGCAACGCTTCATCACTAAAAGCGAGACAGACAATGTCAGAGCAAGCCATCATGGCGCCCACCGCCGACACACCGGAGCGGCGCGCCTTCTACGACAAGATCGACAAGAACAACCTCACGGCGCTGTGGCTGTCGCTGGCCGATCTCGTGACGCCGGAGCCGCGGAGCGCGTGTCGTCCCGCATCGTGGCGGTTCGACGAGATCCGCGCCTACATGCTGGAGGCGGGCGGTCTCATCACCGCAAAGGAAGCCGAGCGGCGCGTTCTCGTCCTCGAGAATCCAGGTCTGCGCGGTCAATCCAAGATCACGACGGATCTCTATGCCGGCGTGCAGCTCGTCATGCCGGGCGAAATTGCACCGGCCCATCGCCACACACAGTCTGCGCTCCGCTTCATCCTCGAGGGCGAGGGCGCCTACACGGCAGTGAACGGCGAACGCACGATGATGCATGAGGGCGACTTCATCATCACGCCGCCCTGGGCCTGGCACGATCACGGCAATCCGAGTGACGATCCGGTGTTCTGGCTCGACGGTCTCGACATTCCCGTCATTCAGATGCTGGATGCTTCCTTCGCCGAACATCTCGACGTCGACGAGCAGCCGATCACCCGTCCGGTCGGCGACAGCGATGCCCGCTACGGCCATAATCTGCTTCCGGTCGATCACAGGGGCAGCGGCGGCACCTCGCCGGTGTTCAATTATCCCTATGCACGAACCCGCGAGGCACTCGAGCGCCTGCGACGCGCCGCCGCCTGGGACGCCTGCCACGGTCTCAAGATGCGCTACACCAATCCGATCACCGGCAATCACGCCATGGCCACCATGGCGACCTTCATCCAGCTCCTGCCGAAGGATTTTGCGACGGCAGCTTACCGTTCGACCGACGCGACCGTGTTCGTGCCGATCGAAGGCAAGGGTCGCAGCGTGATCTCGTCGCGATCCGGCGAGGATATCGTCGTCGAGTGGGGCAAGCGCGACATCTTCGTGGTGCCGTCCTGGCATCGCGTACGTCATGAAGCCTCCGGCGGCGACGCCGTGATCTTCTCCTATTCCGATCGACCCATTCAGGAAGCCCTGCATCTTTTCAGAGAGGACCGCGGCAATGCTTGATACCGTTATTCGCTCGGATTTTGTCCTGTCACCGCCGCCGCAGGCGTCGGTCGCGGTCCACAATGCGTCGGCGCGCTTTCCGGTGCGCCGGATCATCTGCGTCGGCCGCAATTACGCGGCGCATGCACGTGAGATGGGGCGCGATCCCGATCGCGAGCCGCCGTTCTTCTTCCTGAAGCCCGCGGATACGGTCGTGGACGACGGCGCGACCGTTCCCTATCCGCCGCTGACCAACAATTTCCACTACGAGATCGAGTTGATCGTTGCGATCGGGCAGGGCGGCACTGACATCCCCGTCGCGCGCGCGCTCGATCACGTCTGGGGCTACGGCGTCGGCATTGATCTGACCCGTCGCGATCTGCAGCTTCAGGCCCGCGAGCAGGGCCGTCCCTGGGATTGGGGCAAGGGTTTCGACCTCTCGGCGCCGATCGCGCCGCTGCGGCCGGTCTCGGAGGTCGGGCACCCCGGCAACGGGCGTATCTGGCTCGCCGTCGACGGCGTGACCAAGCAGGACTCCGACATCGCAAAGCTGATCTGGCCCGTGCCCGATATCATCTCGATCTGTTCGCGGTCGATGGCGCTCAAACCCGGCGATATCATCATGACGGGGACGCCGGAAGGCGTCGGCCCCGTGCAGCGCGGCCAAATCATGACCGGCGGCATCGACGGGATCGGCGAAATCAGGATCGCCGTCGAATAGCTCGATGTCGGCTTTTGACGGACTGCCAAAGCGGTCCATCGCCGAGAGCAGTGTCGCTGCGGCGCATCCTTCGAGACGCCCGCCTCTGGCGGGCCCTCAGGATGAGGGCGGAGCGTGTGGCTGCAGTTTCAGCGGGCGCCGTTGCAGCTTAGCCTCATCCTGAGGAGACTGCTGGAAGCGGTCGTCTCGAAGGACGAGGCGTGCGCGCAGGTCGCTCAAGAAGCTCATATCCGATAGCCCTGCCGTCGAGAGTCAGACGGCCCCCGATAAGGAAAAGAGGGCTTCGGAAATAGTGGGTCTAGCGATGTAGCGGACCCCTACCATCAATCCCCAGCGATCCCATCTGATAGCGCAGGTGTCCGCAGCCGAGCCCGATGGCACGTGCCGGCTCTGCGGAATGCGCCTCGCCTGCGGTCGAGGCAACGCGCCGTAAGGGGGAGGGAGCCGACATGGTCAAGGGTCTGCCGAGCGACGTCGAAGTCATCACGCTGTTCGTCGACGACATCACGTCGTCGAAGGCGTTCTACGGCAAGGTTTTCGCAGCCGAGACCGTTTGGGAGGATACCGTCTCGTCCGTGCTGAAATTCGGCGGCCTCCTGATCAATCTTCTCGACATCTCCCAGGCGCCTCCGCTGGTCACACCAATCCCGGTGGGACCGTCGTCCGCAGGGGCCCGCGCACTGCTCACGATCAGGGTGGCCGACGTCGACGCGGTGTGCGCCGCGCTCCGGGCGATCGGCGTCGATCTGCTCAATGGCCCGATCGACCGTCCCTGGGGACGACGAACCGCGGCCTTCGCCGACCCCTCGGGGCATGTCTGGGAGATCGCGCAGGTGATCGGGCGGGCGTAGGCCGTAGGAGGGGGCGAGCACTTGGATTCATCAACACCCGTTCCTCGCTGAAGCATGATGGCTCTCGTTCCGCCTTTGCCTTGCAAGCTACGGCGGACAAGTCGCGTTACCCATCCTGTATACTAGGGTCTGTACCTAATTAGCGATCTCTGATTCCGTCGCACGGAGTTGATTCG
>NZ_CAKZHY010000105.1 GCF_936928535.1 uncultured Bradyrhizobium sp.
GTGCGCCAACTACTTCAGAAATTCAGGATATCAAACCTAATGCCATCACGCTTTAAGGCCCGGTGAGGCACCCTCCCCAGTGGCTGTGCCCGCGGCAAGTTCGTGCGACTGGGAGGCCTCACACCACAAAATGAAAGTTTGAAAGTGTGGGCCAGTTCATAGAACCGCTGGCGCCGGAACAGCACAGTTGGAATTTCAAAGTAGCGACTTGGGCTGGCGGCGCCGCCGGCTTTGCGACCGACAGCATGGGGCAAATTCTTGTGGCCGAGCTGGCCGACCTCATCGACGACGCCTCGACCAAAAGATGTATTGAATCAAATAGTGCGTAAAAGTGGCATTTCGGCTCCGGCCGTGACGACAGTCCGGCCGCCAGCCATCAGGGAGGCAGGACATGCGGCGCGATTTGACGATCAAGACCGGCCGCATGGCCGGCACGTCGGACTTCAGGGTGTTGGCTCCGATCAAGAAGGGGTTCGTGCCGTCCCTGGACGCGACCACCTACAAGACGCGCGTCAAATACGTGCTGCGGGCGCTGAATGGCGGTCGCGCGAGCGCGTATGAATACGAACTGGCCCGGGTCCTGTCAGACTCCGTGGACCGTGTCGGACGCATCCACTCCGTAGGCATCGCCGTGCTCGAGCCCGCGGACGATGCCGAAGACGCCGTGGACTATGTGCTGCTGACAGCAACGTTCGACGGCTCCTGGGAGGCCTATGTCCGCGTCATCTGGCAGAAGGCCGCGCGCCTGCTCGATCTTATCTTCTGCAATACCGAGGGCTATGTCCTCGGCTACGAAAACACCTATGAGGACTGGGGCATATGGCTGAAGAGCCGGCAGAGTGAAGCCTACTTCCTCTACACCACGCCAGACCTGACCGTGGATGACACCCGCTTCCTGCGGATGGAAGAGCGGGTTTATCGGCGCGCCTTGGGCGCCGATGCTGATCGGATCGTCACGGAAATCAAGATTCCCTCGCCGGAAGAGATTGCGCGACGATCCATATTCCAGGTGGATGGGCTGATCGGCGTCGATCCCACCAACGCTGGCTTCAGCAAGCCCCTCACCCTCGAAGCCGCCGGCCGGCCCCCGTTCCGTCACGGCGTACGCGCACTGGCCGGGCTCTACCATCTGGCCGATTTCTACCCGCCCGGCACGCATGATGGGGTGATCCTGCACCGTGCGGCGCATGAGCTGCTGCCGGAATTCGTCGCTATGATCAACGATGGCAACAGCTACGCCGTAGGCATCGGTCGCGCGCGCCTGCGCATTGACGAGGCGATAACCTGGCTGATGAAACCGCCTGATGTCGCGGGGCCGCGGGTCGACCTGCCTTCGATCCCGGACAACGAACAGAATTTAAAGGATCCCGGCAACGTTCAGGCCGGGATTGTGAAGGCCTACCCGGATTCGGACCATGGCGGTCTGCTGTTGTTGCAGTTTGCGACGCCAGCCGCGCTCGCCGCGTTCTTGAACGTCCTGAAAGTGACGACCGAAGCCGACGCCCTGAACCCGGGTCAGATCGTCACCAACATCGCCTTCACGGTCGAGGGCCTGCGTCACGCCGGACTGACGGATGACGAGGTGCGCAGCCTGCCGGAGGAATTCGTGCAAGGCATGGAACGGCGCGCCGGCCTTTTGGGCGACGTGCGCTGGAATCATCCCGGGCGATGGCGCCTGCCGGCGAGCAACTGGGCGCTCGGGGTCAATGCGCCGGACCTGCCTGCAGACGACCCCACACCGCGCATCGACCTGGGCTCCGTTCACGCCATGCTTCAGCTGCGCCATCTGTCCACGGCGACGCCGATAGCGGAGACGAGAGCCGCGTTGCTGGCCGAGATGAAACGTCTGGTCGGCGTGGATTCCGGCGTAAGGCCGCTCTCGATCCAGTGGATGCAGCGGCAGCGCGATGCGTCCGGCTCCGTGCTGGACCATTTTGGCTTCAAGGACGGCACCTCCAACCCGGTGCTCAACAAGCGCGATGCCGGCCTGCGCTATTCCAATCAGGTGCATCTCGGCGAGATCCTGTGCGGCTATCCGAACGTGGCCGACAAGACCGCGCCCTTGAGCGACAGCAGCAATCGCGCGCACGTAATGCTTCGCGACGGCAGCTTTATGGCGCTGCGCAAGCTGCGCCAGGATATCGAGGAGCTGGAGGAGGTCCTGCTTCGCAGTACGCGGCAGGCCACCGACGCGGCAGCCGCCGGTGATCCCACCCCGCCCCTGACGCGTGAGACGTTTCTGGCCAAAATGATGGGGCGCTGGCCCACCGGCCACCCGAAGGCAGGCGAGCCGCTGACCCCTACTCCACCGCCCGGCCCTGAATTCAACGACTTCAACTATGATTACGACGCCAAGGCCCAGCTATGCCCGTTTCACGCGCACATCAGGCGCGCCAATCCGCGGGTGCGATTGACACGGGCCGATGGCGGCGCCCGGCCGCCGCGCATCGTCCGACGCGGCATGTCCTACGGCCCGCCCGTCAAGCGCAGTGACTCCCAGGCAGCCAAGGATGCCCTGCAACAGGAGCGCGGTCTCGTCTTCATGGCCTACAACGCCAGCCTCGGCGAACAGTTCGAGGTTGTGCAGAGTTGGCTCGCCGGCGGCAACAGCTCGGGCGGCTCCTCCGGGGAGAGCGATCCCTTCCTGGGCCTCGCTGAAGCTGGCCGGCTCCGGCATTTCCGTTTCGAGCACCAAGGCCAGACCGTTCGCATGGCGCTCGACGGCTCGGACCGGCTCCACGACGAACCCCGCCCGTTCGTTCGTCTGGAATGGGGAGCGTATTTCTTTGCGCCATCGACGACGGCATTGGTGAGCTTGCAGCAATGGGCTGCGAGCCAGGGGCGCAAGCCGCTGGTGCCATGGAGCGTCGACGACGGCGAGAAGGAGATCGCACGGCTGCGCGAGATCGAGCGCGTCCAGGGCGAAGCCGTGGCGATGGCAGGGTGGAAGACGGCGATCGAAGATCCGGATTCGGCTGCGAATTTCATCAATTCGTCGATCTGGGCGGCGATCCGCGAGCGCCACGGCGGCGTCCTCCGCACACCTTTCGGGGTGCTGGTGGCCGACCGGGACATGGTCACGCAGGTGCTGACCGATCCCTATCGCCATTTGACGATCACCGGCTATCTCCCCCGCATGCAAGTGTCGTTCGGCATTCTCTATCTCGGCCGCGACCCCGGGCAGGAAGACCAGGCCTACGAGAAGGAATCCGTCGTCTGCAATGACGCCATCATGGCGCTCGACCAGCCAGCCGCATTCGCGCTCGCGCGAGCGACCACGCAGGAAGTCCTGAAAACTCTGGTCGAGCTATCGATCAAATTTGCCAAGGACGATGGCGAAGCGAGTTGGGAGCTGACGATCGATGTGCGCGAGCTGCTGGAGCCGCTGCTGGCCGTGTTCTGCGAGGAATGGTTCGGGCTGACTGAGAAAGACGGTTTCTTCCGCAAGCAAGGCTATCGCTGGGACTGGACACCCGACCAGCCGCCGAACTATCCCGGACATTTCCTGTCGCCCTCGCGCTACATCTTCCAACCGCATCCCAATCAGCAGGTGGAGGCGATTGGCGCTGCGCATGGCTCGGCGGTTCGGACCGCCATGATCGGTTTCCTCGATCGCTTCAAGACAACGATCACAGCGCCTGTCACGCGGGCCGTGCTCGATTCTCAACGCGCCCAGGGCGACATCCCCTATGTAGCGCGCACCGTTGCCGGCTCGATGATGGGCTTCATTCCGACCGTCGAAGGCAATTTGCGCAGGATCCTGAATGAATGGCTGCGCGAAGGGACCCTGTGGTCGTTGCGCGCGCGCTATGCCGGCACGGCCGCAGCTGATTACACCGATGCTCTGAATCGGTTGAGAGACGACTTCATCCCGGCGATGCAGCTGCGTGCGGTGCCCGAATTGATATGGCGGACGGCTGTGGCGTCGTTCGCGTTGGGAACGGGCGAGCACACGGTCGATGTCAAGCCAGGTGACATCGTCGTCGCCGGCGCGGTCTCCGCCACCCAGCAAAATCTCGTCGACGGCCGTCAGGATCTCTATCACGCCTTCGGCGGTAACCGCTGGGTCGCGGGCCATCCCACGCATGCGTGTCCCGGCGCGCATCCGGCGCTGGCCGTGATGCTCGGCTTCTTCAGCGGGCTGGTGGAATCGACGCTACCGTTGCGCGCCGGCCCGGCTCCGCTGACGCTGAGTTTGGACGGAAGGCTGCCGGAAAACCCCGGCTCCCCCCTCACCCTTGCCCTGGAGACCAGCATGCTGACCGCGAACGATTTTCGTGCATTCGATTTACGTTCGGCACCCATTGCAGCACTCCACGATCCCCATGAATATCAGATCCGGAGCGCCAACCTATTGCCGCGCATCGCCACGGCTGAGCTGGTGACGTTAGGTGATTCATGGCTGTTCAAATTCCCGTTTGGCCTTCGTCCAAGCCTTACTTCATCACTCGAGAAGCTCGGATACGCTGCGGCAGACAGTCATCGCTTCGGCACATCCGGTGCGCGCCTGGAGGATATGGCCGGCCCCAATAGCCTGGACGCACTGAGAAACTGCTTCCAAAACCCCGATCCGTTCGTGCCGCCACCGCAGGCGTTGCTGATCGGCGGCGGCGGAAACGACATCGTCGCTGGCTACACCACGCCGTCGAGCACGCCGCTCTACAAGATGCTGCTTCAAGCGCCCCCCGCCGGCACCGACCCGTTGATCGAGAGTGAGGTTCACGCGTTTATCGACGTCAAGATCGCGAACTTCTACCGGACCATCCTCGATTGCCTCGTCAACGAGCTGAACACCAACATTCCCATCCTGATCCACGATTACGATCATTCGATTCCCGACAACCGCCCGGATCCGGCTGCAGGGCCCTGGCTGCACCCGATCTTCAACGCACGCGGCATCACCGATCCGGCGGTATCGCAAGGCGTGATACGACGTCTGATCGACAGGGTGGGCGCGATGGTGGCAACGGTCGCAACCAGCTATCCGGGCCACGTATTCCCCGTCAAAACCGCGGGCACGCTGGAAGCGGATCCTCGTTTTCCGCAAAATTACAAGCTGCTGTGGGCCAATGAATTCCATCCGACCGAGGCCGGCTACGACCTGCTCGCCAAGGTGGTCGCCGATAAGCTGAAGACCGATTTCAATATCGGCTGACGCGGGCGCGGCCGTTAGGCCGCGCCTTCCTCGACCGCCGGAGCCGACCGGGGCGCGGAAACCAGCGCGGCGAAGCCCCCGAGCAGCGGAAGGGTGACAAAAAGAGCGACCGCAGCGACATCGAAGGCGATGCCCGCACCGCCGGCACGATGCGCAAAGACGCCCGCGATCGGCGGCAACGCCAGCATGCTGCCGTAGAACGCGGTGAAATAGATTCCCATTCCGACCGCGCGCGCCTGAACGGGAAGCGCCCATGTCGGAAGGCTCGCGAACGTCGCTCCGGATAGGCCGGCCACCAGCCCTAGTCCTGCGAAGATGAGAACGTCGTGGTCGGACAACGGAACGGCTGCCATCCCGACCGCGGCGAGCAGCAGGGATGCGGCAGCGATCCAGATGCCGGAGCCTCGCCGGATCGCAAGCGCGCCGCCGATCGGGATGGCCGCGATGGTGGTCCACAGCGCGACGCTGACGTGAGAGGCGGCGATTTCGGCCGTATAACCTCTCTCGGTGAGAAGCAGCGGACCGAACGCAAACGCATTGGCGAAAGTGGCGTTGGCAGTGCCGGCGACGAGGCCTGCAAGGACCACCGCGGCCGTGACGGCCCCGCTTGGGAAGGCCGCGGACAACGGCGCGCCCTGTCGTGCCTGCTTCGGCAGCGCGAACAACAGGATTAGCGCCATCAGGGTCAGGATCACCAGTGCTACCGACGCTCCGATCAGCCCGAATTTGTCCGCGATCGGCGGCAACGCGATCAACGCCAGCGCTATCCCGCACGGCCACGAGCCGGCGAGAGCCGCCATCGCAAGGCCGAACTGTCTACCAATGAACATATCGGCGATCATCTTGGTGCCAGCGATGGTAAACACCACTGCGCCCGTGCCCGCGATGACTCTAGCCAGCAGGCGTGCGTTCCATTCGTTCGACTGATCGACGAGAGCGCCGGCGAACATCAGCGCCGCGCACAGGAGAAGCGTCGTTCGTTCGCCGAGCCTTTGGACCACTATTCCCCCAGGTAGCGCAACCAGGACGCTGGGCGCCAAATAGGCGCCGACCAGGATGCCGAGCTGGGCATAATCGAGGCCCTCCGCTCGTAGCAGCGGGCCGAGCGCTCCGACGCTTTCGAACTGCATGCCCATGACGCAACGCGCCGTGAAAAGCAGCGCTAGAATTCGCCATTTCGATTCCACAGGTCTCTCCGCATCCGACGGTTGCATCTAGCCAGTGTCACGTCGAAGTTCGCGAGAAGCAAGCCGCGATCTCGCCTTGACAAGGATCTTGAGCTCAAAAAATCGAAGAATACGGCCTAGACGATCGATTCCAAGAAACCTGCGCTGGAACTGATTGAGTGTTGGCGGATT
>NZ_CAKZHY010000106.1 GCF_936928535.1 uncultured Bradyrhizobium sp.
AAGTCGTGATTTCCCGCGAAGTTGTGGAAGGCACGGCGCGTCCGCTCTACATCTATGCCGATCGGACAGATCGCGCGGTCGAGAACGCCAGCGCCTGATTTGCGGCGCTGGAACGCTCCAACGTCTTTGACAGTAGCGGCTGCGGACATCTCCCCGCAGCCGGAATTGCGTCGCTTACCCACGTGCGTAAGCGCCTGATGGCGCGTGTTTTTCAACGACTTGACACCCCCCCGGTCGATAGCCACCTAATGTCGGCGGCGAGCGAGAATTCTGTTCAGGATTCGCCTCAGTTTCGATCCGGCAAGCCCGGTCCAACCTACGAAAGGTAGACCGGTTTTGTGGATCAATTCGGCACCTTGTGGCGGTTGCGCACCAGATGCGGGCTGCGTGCGAGGGGGCAAAGCAAAAGGAAAAGGCCATGACTAATCCAAAACCCCGGCCAACCATCGTCCATGGCGAAACGCACGCTTATCCCGTGTTGCCGCTGCGCGATATCGTCGTCTTCCCGCACATGATCGTTCCACTCTTCGTAGGTCGCGAGAAATCGATCCGCGCGCTCGAAGAAGTGATGAAGAACGACGCGCTGATCATGCTCGCGACGCAGAAGAACGCGTCCGACGATGATCCGGCACCCGATGCCATTTACGAGACCGGTACGCTTGCCAGCGTGCTGCAGCTCTTGAAGCTCCCTGACGGCACCGTGAAGGTGCTGGTCGAAGGGCTCGAGCGTGCGCGCGTGCAGAAATACACCGATCGCGCCGACTATTATGAAGCCACCGCAATTGCGCTCGCCGACACCGATGCGAAGTCGGTCGAAGCCGAGGCTTTGTCGCGCTCCGTCGTGTCGGACTTCGAGAGCTATGTGAAGCTCAACAAGAAGATCTCGGCCGAGGTCGTCGGCGTCGTGCAGGCGATCACCGATTTCGCCAAGCTCGCCGACACCGTCGCCTCGCATCTCGCGGTCAAGATCGCGGATCGGCAGGGCATCCTCGAGACGCTGTCCGTCACCACGCGCCTGGAGAAGGTGCTGGGCCTGATGGAGAGCGAGATCTCGGTGCTGCAGGTCGAGAAGCGGATTCGTTCTCGGGTCAAACGGCAAATGGAGAAGACCCAGCGCGAGTATTATCTCAACGAGCAGATGAAGGCGATCCAGAAGGAGCTCGGCGACGACGATGGTCGCGACGAGCTCGCCGATCTCGAAGAGAAGATCGCCAAGACCAAGCTCTCCAAGGAAGCGCGCGAGAAGGCGCAGCATGAATTGAAGAAGCTGCGCCAGATGTCGCCGATGTCCGCGGAAGCGACCGTCGTGCGCAACTATCTGGATTGGCTGCTGTCGATTCCGTGGAACAAGAAGTCCAAGGTGAAGAAGGATCTGGAGGCCGCACAGGCCATCCTGGACTCCGATCACTATGGTCTGGAGAAGGTCAAGGAACGTATCGTCGAGTATCTCGCGGTGCAGTCGCGCGCCAACAAGCTGACGGGCCCGATCCTGTGCCTCGTCGGTCCTCCCGGCGTCGGCAAGACTTCGCTCGGCAAGTCGATCGCGAAGGCCACGGGGCGCGAGTTCGTGCGCGTGTCGCTCGGCGGCGTGCGTGACGAGGCCGAGATCCGCGGTCACCGCCGCACCTATATCGGCTCGATGCCCGGCAAGATCATCCAGTCGATGCGGAAGGCGAAGTCGTCCAATCCGCTGTTCCTGCTGGACGAGATCGACAAGATGGGCGCCGATTTCCGCGGCGATCCGTCCTCGGCCTTGCTCGAGGTCCTCGACCCCGAGCAGAACGGGACGTTTGCCGACCACTATCTGGAGGTCGACTACGATCTGTCGAACGTCATGTTCATCACGACCGCGAATACGCTCAATATTCCCGGCCCGCTGATGGACCGCATGGAGATCATCCGGATCGCGGGTTACACTGAGAACGAGAAGGTCGAGATCGCGCGCAAGCACCTGATCCCGAACGCGGTGTCCAAGCATGGCCTGGACTCCAAGGAGTTCTCGATCGATGACGACGCGTTGCTGCTTCTGATCCGCCGCTACACCCGCGAAGCGGGCGTGCGTAATCTGGAGCGTGAGCTCTCCACACTCGCCCGCAAGGCGGTGAAGGAGCTGATGATCTCCAAGAAGAAGTCGGTCAAGGTCACCGAGAAAACTCTGGAAGAGTTGCTCGGCGTGCCGAAGTACCGCTTCGGCGAGATCGAGAGCGAGCCGCAGGTCGGCATCGTCACCGGCCTTGCCTGGACCGATGTCGGCGGCGAGCTGCTGACCATCGAAGGCGTCATGATGCCCGGCAAGGGCAAGATGACGGTCACGGGCAATTTGCGCGATGTGATGAAGGAATCGATCTCGGCGGCGGCGTCCTACGTCCGCTCCCGCGCGATCACCTACGGCATCGAGCCGCCGCTGTTCGACCGGCGCGACATCCACGTGCACGTGCCCGAGGGCGCAACGCCGAAGGACGGTCCGTCGGCGGGCGTGGCGATGGCCACCGCGATCATCTCGGTCATGACCGGCATCCCGGTCCGCCACGATGTCGCGATGACCGGCGAGATCACGCTGCGCGGCCGCGTGCTGCCGATCGGCGGCCTCAAGGAAAAGCTGCTGGCTGCCGCCCGCGGCGGCATCAAGACGGTGCTGATCCCCGAGGACAACGCCAAGGATCTCACGGAGATTTCCGATGCGATCAAGGGCGGCATGGAGATCATCCCGGTCTCCCGTCTGGACGACGTCATCGCCAAGGCGCTGGTGAAGAAGCCCGTGCCGATCGTCTGGGAAGAGGACACCAAGGTGACGGTGAAGCCGGACGGCGACGAAGCCGCCGGCGGCCTGACCGCTCACTGAGATCGCAATCCGAAAAGATGATAAAACGGCGCCTTCGGGCGCCGTTTTTGTTTTGGGGAAGGGGGATGGCGATGCAGGTCGATGGTCACTGTCATTGCGGCAAGATCACCTTTGAAGCGGAAATCGACCCTGATGTGGTCTCGGTCTGCCATTGCCGCGACTGCCAGGAGCTCACCGGATCGCCGTTCCGGGTCACCGCGATCTGCACCAAGGCCGACGTCAAGCTCACCGGCGGCACGCCCAAGATCTACGGCAAGCGCGGCGACAACGGCCGGATGCGCTTCCAGCATTTTTGCGCCGATTGCGGTTCCCCGCTGTTCACCAGCGGCGAGGGCGACCAGGCCGACGATTGGGGCATCCGCTGGGGGAGCATCCGTCAGCGCGACACATTGCGCCCGGTGAGGCAGATCTGGTGCCAGTCGGCTGCAGTCTGGATTGATGCGGTGCCGCTGCTGCCGGGCCGGCCGGGGGATTGAGGGGGACTTGCGAAGCCGTAGTCCGTGGCTAAAGCCCGCCTTCGCCTAACGGCTTCGGCGCGGCAGCCTTCACTCGCTTCGCGTCAATGAAGTTCCTGGCTGGCCTGCCTCGCCGAAGCTCGCGAAGCGAGAAAGGCTGGTGGGCGGTCACGGATTCGAACCGCGGACCCTCTCGGTGTAAACGAGATGCTCTAACCAGCTGAGCTAACCGCCCCACGGCGCCTCTTTAGCGCTCCAGCGGGGCTCCGAGCAAGAGGCGGCCGCGTCATAAACCGCGCTCATTTGACCGCCTGATCGGCAGCTGTCGTGGTATGACCCCGCCGATAAAATGACAGAGGCCCCCATGCAACAGCCCAGCGGACACGAGCAGAACGCCGACCAGATCGCCTATTGGAACGGCCCGAGCGGGCAGCGCTGGGCCGATCGCCACAGCGCGCAGGAGAGCCTGCTCGGACCCATTGCCGACGTGCTGATCGACCGCGCCAGGCCGAAGCCGGGCGAGCGCGTGCTCGATGTCGGCTGCGGCTCGGGGGCAACGACCTTTGCATTCGCGAAAGCCGTCGCGCCCGATGGCTTTGCGCTTGGTCTCGATGTGTCCGAGCCGATGCTGTCGCAGGCGCGCGCGTCTGCGCCGAAAGGACTACCGCTCGATTTCGTGCTGGCGGATGCGACGGTGCATCGGTTCGAGCCTGATAGCTTCGATCTTTTGGCCTCGCGCTTCGGCGTGATGTTCTTTGCTGATCCCATCGTGTCCTTCACCAATCTCCGTCGTGCGCTGAAGCCGACTGGGCGGCTCGCTTTCGTCTGCTGGCGCGAGCCCAAGGAAAATCCGTGGATGATGGCGCCGCTGATGGCGGTCTACAAGCACGTGCCGAAGATGCCGCCGGTCGGGCCGGAGGAGCCGGGCCCGTTCGCGTTTGCTTCCGAGGAGCGCGTGATGCGCATCCTCAAGGGCGCCGGTTTCGCAGATGTCGCGATGGAGCCGCATAATCTGCCGATGGACATCGCCATCGGCGGCGGGCTCGACGCTGCCGTCGACGGCTCCTTGCAAATCGGCCCCGCCAGCCGCGCGCTACAAGGCCATCCGCAGGAGACGGTGACGGCCGCCAAGGCGTCGATCCGAGAGACCCTCGCGCCGTTCCTGAAGGGGCAGAGTGTGGCGCTACCGGGTGCCATCTGGATCGTGACGGCGAAGGCGGGGTAGGGGCGCGTGTATCAGACCCGTCATCCTGAGGTGCGAGCGGCGGGATGCGTAGCATCGCGCAGGGAGCCTCGAAGGATGAACGGCCGAGATGCAGCCGGGCCGTCGCCCTTCGAGGGCCGCTGAAGAAGCGGCCACCTCCAGCGACAACGGCTTCGCCGTTGCGCGGGGGTGACGGAGATAGGCTCACCGCTCACCGCGCCTCGTGCACGCTCTTGCGGAAGCGCTGAATCAGACGGAGCGTGCGCGAGGACCAGCCTTCGCCGTTGCCCTTGACCAGCTCGCGGATGCGCTGCTTGACCGGCTCGACGATCTCGGTCGCCTTGGCGCGCAACCGCAGCACCCACTCGTAGAGCCGCTCGAACCAGTGCATCTCCAGCAGCTTGTCGCGCGTGACGTCGAACACGAAGGCGGTGACGCCGACGCCCAGCATCTTGGCGAACAGGAAGGTGGAGACGCCGGTCAGCCAGTATTCATGGGTGAGCAGCCACAGGCCGATCAGCTTGAGCGGAAACAGCGGGATGATCGGCACCACGAACACGATCAGCGTCATCGCCGGCGACAACGCATCGACGCGGTCGGCCAGCCATTGCTTGACGCGGGCGAGCGGAATCAGCGCGACCACCCGCGCGACGATGGGCTCACAATGGTCCCACAGCCAGGCTTCGATCAGGAAGATGATCGCCAGCAGGACCCAGACCGGTTGAAGAAGGCGGCGCAGCATGTGATGTCCCGCCCGATTCGGCCCTGGGCGTCGCCTACATATGGATGGCCCGCTTGCCGACTGCAAGCGCGGCTTCCTTGACGGCCTCCGAGCGGGTCGGATGCGCGTGGCAGGTGCGAGCGAGATCTTCCGCACTGCCACCAAATTCCATGAGAACGCAGGCCTCATGGATCATTTCGCCGGCTTCAATGCCAATGATGTGGACGCCGAGCACGCGGTCGGACTTCGCATCTGCGAGAATCTTCACGAAGCCGTCAGTCGTCTGGTTGACCTTGGAGCGGCCGTTGGCGGTAAAGGGAAACTTCCCGACGGTATAGGCGATTCCGGCCTGCTTCAGCTCGTCCTCGGTCTTGCCGACGGCGGACACTTCCGGAGTGGTATACACGACGCCTGGGATAACGTCGTAGTTCACGTGGCCGGCCTGCCCTGCGATGATCTCCGCGACCGCCACGCCTTCATCCTCGGCCTTGTGCGCGAGCATGGGACCGGCGACGACGTCGCCGATGGCATAGACGCCCTTCAGGCTGGTGGCGAAATGCGGATCGATCTGCACGCGGCCGCGCGCATCGAGGGCAACGCCGGCTTCCTTCAGGCCGAGACCATCGGTGTAGGGCACGCGGCCGATGCAGACGAGCACGACATCGGCCTCCAGCGTCTCGGTAGCGCCGCCGGCGGCGGGCTCGATCGTCGCCTTCAGCGTCTTGCCCGAGGTGTCGACCGCAGTGACCTTGGCGCCGAGCTTGAACGCAAAGCCCTGCTTCTCGAGGATGCGCTGGAATTGCTTGGCGATCTCGCCGTCCATGCCGGGCAGGATGCGGTCGAGGAATTCGACGACGACGACGTCGGCCCCTAAGCGCTTCCACACCGAGCCGAGCTCGAGGCCGATCACGCCGGCGCCGACGATGAGCAGCTTGCCGGGCACCTTGTCCAGCGACAGCGCGCCGGTCGAGGACACGATGCGCTTCTCGTCGATCTCGATGCCCTTGAGGCGCGCGATGTCGGAGCCGGTGGCGATCACGATGTTCTTGGTCTCGATCACCTGCGACTTGCCATCGGCGGAAACTTCGACCTTGCCGGTACTGATAATCTTGCCGGTGCCCTTGAGCACGTCGACTTTGTTCTTCTTCATCAGGAACTCGACGCCCTTGACGTTGCCGTCGATGCCCTGCTGCTTGAAGTTCATCATCGCGGGAAGCTCGAGCTTCGGCGCGGAGACCGACACGCCCATCTTGGCGAAGGAGTGCCCGGCTTCCTCGAACATCTCGGAGGCGTGCAGCAGCGCCTTCGAGGGCATGCAGCCGACATTGAGGCAGGTGCCGCCGAGCGTGGCGTTCTTTTCGACCACGGCGACTTTCATGCCGAGCTGGCTGGCGCGCACCGCGCAGACATAACCGCCAGGTCCGGTGCCGATGACGACGAGATCGTAGGTAGCCATGAGAGAAAGTCCCGTAGGTTTAGCGTTGTGAGGATGCGTCAGCGTCCGCGCGGCGCGTCAGCGTCCGCCGGACACATCGAGAGTGGCTGCGGTCACGTAGGAGGCCTCGTCCGACATCAGCCAGACGATGGCGTTGGCAATTTCGTCTGATGTGCCGACGCGCTTCATCGGCACCATATGGGCGAGACGATGATGCCGATCGGGCTCACCGCCGGAGGCGTGGATTTCAGTGTCGATCAGGCCGGGACGAATACCCGCGACGCGAATGCCTTCGCCCGCGACCTCATAGCCGAGGCCGGTGGTGAAGGAATCGATCGCACCCTTGGACGCGGCGTAATCGACATAGGTATTGGGCGCGCCGAGCTTGGCAGCAACCGATGACAGATTGACGATGACGCCGCCCTTGCCGCCATGCTTGGTCGACATCCGCTTCACCGCTTCGCGCGCGCAGAGGATCGAGCCGGTGACGTTGACCGCCAGCACGCGCTGGATGCGCTCGGCCGACATCTCGTCGACGCGCACCCCGCTCTTGCCGACGATGCCGCCATTGTTGACGAGCGCCGCGAGCGTGCCGAACTTGTCGGCTTCCTTGAACAGGTCGATGATGTCGCGCTCCTCGGCGACGTCGCACTTCACCGCGATCGCCTTGCCGTTACCGGCTTCGATCTGCGCAACGACCTCATCGGCCGCCGCCTTGTTGCTGGCATAGCCGACGACGACGCGGTAGCCGCGCGCGGCCGCAGCAAGCGCGGTGGCGCGACCAATGCCGCGACTGCCGCCGGTGATGACAACGACCTTGTCCGTCACATCAGCCTCCATGGTTCGACAGCGCCGTCGCTACTATCGCGACGGCGCTCGCAAAGCATCAACGATCAGAGATCGAGCACCAAACGCGCCGGATCTTCCAGGCTCTCCTTGACGCGAACCAGGAAGGTGACGGCTTCCTTGCCGTCGATCACGCGGTGATCGTAGGACAGCGCCAGATACATCATCGGACGGACCTCGATCTTGCCGCCGACGACCATCGGGCGATCCTGGATCTTGTGCATGCCGAGGATGCCGGACTGCGGCGCGTTCAGGATCGGCGTCGACATCAGCGAGCCGTAGATGCCGCCGTTGGTGATGGTGAAGGTGCCGCCCTGCATCTCGTCGATCTTGAGCTGGCCGTCACGGGCGCGGCGACCGAAATCGGCGATGCCCTTCTCGATGTCGGCGATCGACTTGTGGTCGCAGTCGCGCACGACGGGCACGACGAGACCCTTGTCCGTGCCGACGGCGACGCCGATGTGGTAGTAGTTCTTGTAGATCAGATCGGTGCCGTCGATCTCGGCGTTGACGGCCGGGATGTCCTTCAGCGCCTGCACGACGGCCTTGGTGAAGAAGCCCATGAAGCCGAGCTTGGAGCCGTGCTTCTTCTCGAACGCGTCCTTGTAGTGAGCGCGCAGCGCCATCACGTTGGTCATGTCAACCTCGTTGAAGGTCGTGAGCATGGCCGCGGTGTTCTGCACGTCCTTGAGGCGGCGCGCGATGGTCTGGCGCAGGCGGGTCATCTTGACGCGCTCTTCGCGGGCGGCGTCATCGGCCGGCGACGGCGCGCGGACCTGCACGGCGGCGGCGGGCTGGTTGACCGGGGTCGGCGCTGAGGCCGCGCGCTCGATCGCGGCGAGCATGTCGCCCTTGGTGACGCGGCCATCCTTGCCGGAACCTGGAACGGTCGAAGCGTCGATGCCGCTCTCGGCCGAAATCTTGCGCACGGACGGGGCCAGCGGCGCATCGGCCGGCGGCGCCTTTGCGGTCGGGGCCGCCGCGGGAGCAGCAGCAGCAGGGGCCGGCGCAGCAGCAGGCTTCGCAGCACCGGCACCGTCGGTGATCTGGCCGAGCAGCGCGCCGACCGCAACGGTCGCACCATCGGCAGCGATGATCTCGCTCAGCGTCCCGGCAGATGGAGCCGGGACCTCGATGGTGACCTTGTCGGTCTCGAGCTCCACCAAGGGCTCGTCGACGGCGACCGGGTCGCCAGCCTTCTTGAACCAGCGGCCGATGGTGGCCTCGGTGACGGATTCGCCGAGCGTCGGCACACGAATTTCAGTCATGGTCTTTTCCTCAAGGGGATCGCGGTCGCGGGCAGGAATTCACACGTCATTGCCCGCCTTGTGCGCGCTTGCGCACTGGGGCGGGCGATCCAGTACGCCGTGACGTCCGTGGCAAGCACAGGCACTGCGGAGTACTGGATGCCCCGCTTTCGCGGGGCATGACACCGTCTTTAAAAACGTCTCAGCTCAATGCTTCGTCCAGGAATGCCTTCAGCTGCGCCTGATGCTTGGACATCAGACCAGTGGCGGTCGCGGCGGAAGCGGCGCGGCCGACATAACGCGGACGCCGGCTCGCGCCGTTCACCTGGTTCAGCACCCATTCCAGATAGGGCTCGATGAAGTGCCAGGCACCCATGTTGCGCGGCTCTTCCTGGCACCAGATCACTTCGGCCTTCTTGAAGCGGGACAGCTCGGCCACCAGCGCCTTCAGCGGAACCGGATAGAGCTGCTCGACGCGCATCAGGTAGATGTCGTCGATGCCGCGCTTCTCGCGCTCTTCGTACAGGTCGTAATAGACCTTGCCCGAGCACAGCACGATGCGGCGGATCTTCTCGTCCGAAACGAGCTTGATCGGCTCGTTCGGCAGCATCTGGGCGTCATCGTACAGGATGCGGTGGAAGGTCGTTCCCTTCGCCAGCTCCTCGAGACGCGAGACGGCGCGCTTGTGACGCAGCAGCGACTTCGGCGTCATCATGATCAGCGGCTTGCGGATCTCGCGATGCAGCTGACGGCGCAGCACGTGGAAGTAGTTCGCCGGCGTGGTCGGGTAGACCACCTGCATGTTGTCTTCCGCGCACATCTGCAGGTAACGCTCGAGACGCGCCGAGGAGTGCTCCGGACCCTGGCCTTCATAGCCGTGCGGCAAGAGGCAGACCAGACCGGACATGCGCAGCCATTTGCGTTCACCCGAGGAGATGAACTGGTCGAACACGACCTGCGCACCGTTGGCGAAGTCGCCGAACTGGGCTTCCCAGAGGGTCAGCGTGTTCGGCTCGGCGAGAGAATAGCCGTATTCGAAGCCGAGCACGGCTTCTTCCGACAGCAGCGAGTTGATGACCTCGTAATGGCCTTGCTCGCTGCCGAGATGGTTGAACGGCGTGTAGCGGCTCTCGTCCTCCTGGTCGATCAGGACCGAGTGACGCTGCGAGAAGGTGCCGCGCTCCGAATCCTGTCCGGACAGGCGGACGTGATGATTTTCGGCAAGCAGTGTGCAGAACGCCAGCGCCTCGCCGGTCGCCCAGTCGATGCCGTTGCCGCCGTCGATCGCCTTGGCGCGATTTTCCAGGAAACGCTGGATGGTGCGGTGAACGCGGAAACCGTCGGGCACCTTGGTGATCTTGCGGCCGATATCCTTCAGCGCGGTGATGTCGACGCCGGTGACGCCGCGGCGCGCGTCCTCTTCCTGATCGGCGATCTTGAAGCCGGCCCATTTGCCGTCGAGCCAGTCGGCCTTGTTGGGCTTATAGCCCGAGCCGGCTTCGAGCTCGGCATCGAGCCGCGCGCGCCAGTCGGCCTTGGCCTTCTCGACTTCGCCCTCGGTCAGCACGCCTTCGCTGATCAGGCGGCGGGCGTAGAGCTCGAGCGTGGACGGATGCGCCGCGATTTTCTTGTACATCACCGGCTGGGTGAACGCCGGCTCGTCGCCCTCGTTATGGCCATGCCTGCGGTAGCAGAACATGTCGATGACGACAGGCTTGTGGAATTTCTGCCGGAATTCGGTCGCGACCTTCGCCGCGAACACCACCGCTTCCGGATCGTCGCCGTTCACGTGGAAGATCGGCGCGTCGATCATCTTCGCCACATCAGACGGATAGGGCGAAGAACGCGAGTAACGCGGATAGGTGGTGAAGCCGATCTGGTTGTTGACGATGAAGTGCACGGAGCCGCCGGTGCGGTAGCCCTTCAGGTCCGACAGACCGAAGCATTCCGCGACCACGCCCTGGCCCGCGAACGCCGCGTCGCCATGCATGAGCAGCGGCATCACCGAGATACGCTGGTCCGGCGGATCGCCGTGCTGGTCCTGCTTCGCACGCACCTTGCCGAGCACGACGGGATCGACGATCTCGAGATGCGAAGGATTGGCGGTCAGCGACAGATGGATGCGGTTACCGTCGAACTCGCGGTCCGAGGAGGCGCCGAGGTGGTACTTGACGTCGCCGGAGCCTTCGACCGCGTCCGGGTTGGCCGAGCCGCCCTTGAACTCGTGGAACAGCGCGCGATGGGCCTTGCCCATCACCTGCGTCAGCACGTTGAGGCGGCCGCGATGCGGCATGCCCAGCACGATTTCCTTCACGCCGAGATTGCCGCCGCGCTTGATGATCTGTTCGAGCGCGGGGATCAGCGATTCGGCGCCGTCGAGGCCGAAGCGCTTGGTGCCGGTGAACTTGGTGTCGCAGAATTTCTCGAAGCCTTCGGCCTCGACCAGCTTCATCAGGATGGCTCTGCGGCCTTCGCGGGTGAAGGAGATTTCCTTGTCCGGACCCTCGATGCGCTCCTGGATCCAGGCCTTCTGCGCGGCATTGCTGATGTGCATGAACTCGACGCCGAGCGTCTGGCAGTAGGTGCGCTCGCAGATCGCGGTGATCTCACGCAGGCTGCCGTATTCGAGGCCGAGCACATGATCGAGGAAGATCTTGCGGTCAAAATCGGCTTCGCTGAAGCCGTAGGTGCGCGGGTCGAGCTCTTCGCGATTGCGCGGGGCCTCGATGCCGAGCGGATCGAGCTTGGCGTGGAAGTGGCCACGCATGCGGTAGGAGCGGATCAGCATCAACGCACGGACCGAGTCGCGCGTGGCCTGGAGCAGGTCGGCGGAGGAGATGTCGGTCCCCTTGGCCTGCGCCTTGGCGGCGATCTTGGTGGCGACCGCCTTCTCGACTTCGGCCCAATTGCCGTCGAGCGCGGAGGTCAGGTCGTCCTTCGGGGTCAGCGGCCAGTTATCGCGCTCCCAGGACGGGCCTTCGGCGTTCTTACGGACGTCCGATGGCTGGTCGTTGAGGCTCCTAAAGAACTCCTGCCACTCGGCGTCGACCGAGGACGGATCCTTCTCGTAGCGGGCGTAGATTTCGTCGATGTAGCTGGCGTTGGTGCCCTGCAAAAATGATGACAGGGCAAAGGCTGCGTTCGCGTCCTGGCGAGACATACTTGAGTTCCTGGCGATTTCGGTTCGCGCATAACAAACGGCGCTGGCGTCGAGCGCCCCGGCAGAGGCTCGACGCGACAGGCACCCTTTACCCTATTTGCTGCGAAACTTCGCCCGGAAAAGCACGAAGGAGTGAATTAGCCTTTCAACTTTTCGGCAAGCGTGTGGCCGAGGCGCGCCGGCGACGGAGACACTGTAATCCCTGCGGATTTCATCGCGTCGGTCTTGGAACCGGCGTCGCCCTTGCCGCCCGAAATGATAGCGCCGGCATGGCCCATGCGGCGGCCGGGAGGTGCGGTCACGCCGGCGATGAAACCGACCATCGGCTTCTTGCGGCCGCGCTTGGCCTCGTCCTTGAGGAACTGGGCGGCGTCTTCCTCGGCGGACCCGCCGATCTCGCCGATCATGATGATCGACTCGGTCTTGGGGTCGGCGAGGAGCATTTCGAGGACGTCGATGAACTCGGTGCCCTTGACCGGATCGCCGCCGATGCCGACCGCGGTGGTCTGGCCCAGGCCTTCCTGGGAGGTCTGGAACACGGCCTCATAGGTCAGCGTGCCCGAGCGGGAGACGATGCCGACCGACCCGGTCTTGAAGATGTTGGCGGGCATGATGCCGATCTTGCACTCGCCGGCGGTCATGACACCCGGGCAGTTCGGCCCGATCAGGCGCGACTTGGAGCCGGCGAGCGAGCGCTTCACGCGCACCATGTCGATGACGGGAATGCCTTCGGTGATGCAGACGATCAGCGGGATTTCGGCGTCGATGGCTTCGCAGATCGCGTCGGCCGCGCCCGGCGGCGGCACGTAGATCACCGAGGCGTCGGCGCCGGTCTTCTCACGCGCCTCGCGCACGGTGTCGAACACCGGCAGGTTCAGATGGGCCGAACCGCCTTTGCCGGGCGAGGTGCCGCCGACCATCTTGGTGCCGTAAGCAATCGCAGCCTCGGAATGGAAGGTGCCGTTCTTGCCGGTGAAGCCCTGGCAGATGACCTTGGTGTTCTTGTCGATCAGGATGGACATGAGGTCTGCTTTCGCGAAACTAACGGAGTGAGAGGGTCAGTGGATGCGGCGGTAGACGCCGGTGAGCACGTCGGCCCAGCCTTCCGCATCCGGCGAGAACTGAATCTTCAACGAGTAGGAGGTGTCGTCGATGATCTCGTAGACGTGGCGCGCATTGCCGCGGAGCGAGCCGCGCACCAGTGTCAGGGTATTGCCGACCCACCCGCCGGAGGCGGGCGAGGGCGGCGTGTAACCGAGCGAGTCGTACCAGAACAATTTGTAGGTCCGGTCGTCGCGGTCATACGTGAAAAGGCCGTGGGTCGCGAAAGCCTGCTTGCCGTCGCGGATCTGGACCGAGTCCTGGATCAGATAGAACCCGTTGAGGTCCATGCGCGCAACGGTGCGCGAGGTTGCCGGCCCGCCTTCCGTCCAGCGCGACGGAAAGACCATCTCTTCACCATTCCATTCGCCGGCGAACGCGGCGAGACGCGCATGCTCTGCAAGTGGGGATGATGCGGAGAGATGGTCCTGGGCCATGGCCTTAGCCTCCCTTGACGGCCTTCACGATCTTCTGCGCGGCGTCGTCGAGATTGTCCGCCGGCACCACGTTCAGGCCGGATTCACGGATGATCTTCTTGCCGAGCTCGACATTGGTGCCTTCGAGGCGAACCACCAGCGGCACGCTGAGACCGACCTCGCGCACGGCGGCGGTGACGCCCTCGGCGATCACGTCGCACTTCATGATGCCGCCGAAGATGTTGACCAGGATGCCCTTCACGTTGGGATCCGCGGTGATGATCTTGAACGCGGCCGCGACCTTCTCCTTGCTGGCGCTGCCGCCGACGTCGAGGAAGTTCGCCGGCGCCATGCCGTAGAGCTTGATGATGTCCATCGTCGCCATGGCAAGGCCTGCGCCGTTGACCATGCAGCCGATATTGCCGTCGAGGGTGACGTAGTTGAGGTCGTACTTGGACGCCTCGATCTCCTTGGCGTCTTCCTCGGTCTCGTCGCGCAGCGCGAGCACTTCGGGGTGACGGAACAGCGCGTTGTCGTCGAACGACACCTTGGCATCGAGCACGCGGAGCTGACCCTGCTTGGTCACGACCAGCGGGTTGATCTCCAGCATCGACATGTCCTTGGCGACGAAGGCCGCATAGAGCTGCGCGGTGAGCTTCTCGGCCTGCTTGGCGAGATCACCTGACAGTTTCAGCGCGTTGGCGACGGTGCGGCCGTGATGGCCCATGATTCCGGTCGCGGGATCGACGGAGAAGGTCACGATCTTCTCGGGCGTGTTGTGCGCGACGTCCTCGATGTTGACGCCGCCTTCGGTCGAGACGACGAAGGAGACGCGCGAGGTCTCGCGGTCGACCAGGATCGAGAGGTAGAACTCCTTGTCGATGTCGGAGCCGTCCTCGATGTAGAGGCGGTTGACCTGCTTGCCGGCCGGGCCGGTCTGCACGGTCACCAGCGTCGCGCCGAGCATCTGCTTGGCGAACTCGGAGACCTCCGCGGCCGACTTGGCGATGCGGACACCGCCCTTGTCGCCGGCCGAGGCTTCCTTGAACTTGCCCTTGCCGCGACCGCCGGCATGGATCTGGCTCTTCACCACATAGACCGGACCCGGCAACGCCTTGGCGGCGGCTTCCGCGTCAGTGGCCTTGAGCACCGGGACACCCTTGGAGATCGGTACGCCGAACTCACCCAGCAGCGCCTTGGCCTGATATTCATGAATATTCATATGGTCGCTCCCTGAACCCGCGGGCGGTGACCCCATGGGCCCACCTCAGTCTTGTGGCTGGCATACCATATACCACAGGAACTGCAACCCGGATTCTTTGACATCGAAATTCTGGACCCGGGACCCCTCCCGGCTATCGGGGTCCGGAAATGAAACCGCCGAAGACCGGCTTTCGGTCTTCGGCGGGATTGTTTGCGCCTTAGCGGCCGAGAAGATCGGGGGCGATCTTCTTGCAGGCGTCCACCAGGCCCTGCACCGCGCCGACCGACTTGTCGAAGGCTTCGCGGTCCTTGCCGGCGAGCTCGATCTCGACGACGCGCTCGACGCCCTTGGAGCCGATCACGACGGGCACGCCGACATACATGTCCTTCACGCTGTATTCACCATTGAGATAGGCGGCGCAGGGCAGCACGCGCTTCTTGTCACGCAGATAGCTCTCGGCCATCGCGATGGCGGAGGCAGCCGGGGCGTAGAAGGCCGAGCCGGTCTTGAGCAGATTGACGATCTCGGCGCCGCCGTTGCGGGTGCGGTCGACGATCTCGTCGAGGCGCGCCTGCGAGGTCCAGCCCATCTTGACGAGGTCGGGCAGCGGGATGCCGGCGACGGTGGAGTACTTCACGAGCGGCACCATGGTGTCGCCATGGCCGCCGAGCACGAAGGCGGTGACGTCTTCGACGGAGACGTTGAATTCGTCAGCCAGGAAGTAGCGGAAGCGTGACGAATCCAGCACGCCGGCCATGCCGACGACCTTCTTGTGCGGCAGGCCGGAAGCCTTCTGCAGCGCCCAGACCATCGCATCGAGCGGGTTGGTGATGCAGATGACGAACGCGTCGGGGGCATACTTCTTGATGCCGGCACCGACCTGCTCCATGACCTTGAGGTTGATGGAGAGGAGGTCGTCGCGGCTCATTCCGGGCTTGCGCGGCACGCCGGCGGTGACGATGCAGACTTTTGCGTTGTCGAGGGCTTCGTAGGAGTTGGCGCCGGTGTAGTTCGCGTCAAAACCGTCGACCGGCGAGGATTGCGCGATGTCGAGCGCCTTGCCCTGCGGCACGCCCTCGGCGATGTCGAACATCACGACGTCGCCCAGTTCTTTCAGGCCGATGAGGTGAGCCAGCGTTCCGCCGATTTGACCGGAGCCAATCAAAGCAATCTTGTCGCGCGCCATGTGAACCTGTCCTTTAGACACGTGAGGAGGGGAAAACTGAGAGGGTGGTTATCCCTTTCGCTTCCCCCGTTCAAGTCGGTGGGTGCCCATTTGTCGGGCTTGCCGCGATTCCGGCCAGCAACGCAGATCTGTCATTCCGGGGCGTCCGCGCCATCGCGCGGGCGAGCCCGAAATCTCGAAATTGTAGCGCGAGATTCCGGGTTCGCGCTCGCGCGCGCCCCGGAATGACGACGCTAGCGAATGACAGCGCTGACAAATAGGACTTAAGTCTCGACCAAGCCCTTGGTCGAGCCGCTGGCGGTGGAATCCTTGCGGCCGTGCGGCAGCGCCAGGTAGGATTCCGAGCTCATCTCGATCAGGCGCGAGGAGGTCCGCTTGAACTCCATCGCCTCGGTGCCCTCATGGGCGAGATACAGCGAGATCGGATTGGCATCGGCCGAGGCCATCAGCTTCACGGCATTGTCATAGAGCGTGTCGATCAGCGTGATGAAGCGCTTGGCGGCGTTGCGCTGGGAGAGGTCCATCACTGGAATATGGTCGACCAGGATGGTGTGATAGTCGTGCGCCAGCCTGAGGTAGTCGGATGCCCCGAGCGGCTTCTCGCAGAGATCGGCGAAGCCGAAGCGCGCGACGCCATGGGCCGAGCATGGCACGTGCAGGATACGGCCCTTGATCTGGATGTCGCGCGACTTGCACTTGGCGTTGCCGGTCATCTTTGCCCAGGCACGATTGAGCGCGGCGTCGGCATCGCCATCCGCCGGCGTCAGCCACATCGGCACGCCCTGGAGTTTTTCCAGCCGGAAGTCGGTGCGCGCATCGAGCCGCGTGACGTCCATGTGGTCGGTGATCTGCTTGATGAAGGGCAGGAACAGCGCGCGGTTCAGGCCACCCTTGTAGAGATCGTCAGGCGCGACGTTGGACGTTGCGACCACGACGGTGCCGAGCTCGAACAGCTTTGCGAACAGCCGCCCCAGAATCATCGCATCCGCGATGTCGGTGACATGGAATTCGTCGAAGCAGAGCAGCCAGCTCTCCTCGAAGATCGCATGCGCGGTCAGCGCGATGACGTCGCCGTCAGGGATCTGTCCGCGCGCGATGCTCTGGCGGTAGTCGTAGATGCGCTCGTGCACGTCGGCCATGAATTCGTGGAAATGCGCGCGGCGCTTGTGCTCGACGTCGGAGTGCTGGAAGAACAGGTCCATCAGCATGGTCTTGCCGCGGCCGACCTCGCCATAGACATAGAGCCCGCGCGGCGCTTCATCCTTGTCGCCATTGCTGAACAGGCGGGCGAGCAGACCCTGCTTGCGCTTCGGGCTGTAGTTCGCAAGCCGCAGGTCCAGCGCCGCATAGGCCTCGGCGACCTCGGCCTGCGCAGCATCGGGCTCGATCGCGCCTGATGCGATCTGGGCCTGATAGACTTCGCTGAAGGAGGAATTCTGGGTGGAGAGCATCGCTCTTTACCGCCAGAGACCGGCGGAAATTGCAAGCCGTCAATTGGTGGACGGGGTATGCGGATTTCCCTCTCCCCGTTCTTACGGGGAGACGGTCAGGGTGAGGGGCTCTCTCCACACCCGAGATCGTAGTGAGACCTGTACCCCCTCACCCGGATTGCAAGAGCAATCCGACCTCTCCCCGCAAGCGGGGAGAGGTGAAGAAAGAACTCACTCACACAGCTCGTAGGCGTCCTCGACCACATAGGGGCCGCCGCCGGTCGAGGCGCGCGAGGAGAACAGCACGAAACGCTCCGCCATGAAGGCCTTGCTCGGGAAGTAGCCGCGGATGGAGAGATAGTCGGCGACGTCGCGGTCGGTGGCGTCGTGAAGGCGGGCCAGCGTGACATGCGGAATGAATTTGCGCCCTTCCGGATCGAGGCCGATCCGCTGCATCATGCGTTCGAGCTCCGCCTGCAATTCCATCAACGGTTTGCTCGGTGCAATGGTGGCGACCACCGCGCGCGGCTTGCGGCCGCCAAAACTCTGCAAGCCCTGCACCTTCACTTCGAAGGGCTTGCGATCGACGCGAAACAACAGCGATGCGATCTCGTTGGCGGAGGCGCCATCGATATCGCCGATGAAGCGCAGTGTGACGTGATAATTCTCGGGATCGATCCACCGGGCGCCGGGGAGGCCACCTCGCAAGTTGGAAAGCGACTGGCCGATCTCGGCCGGAATTTCCAGACCAGTGAACAAACGCGGCATCGTTTCGTACTCCCGATGCTTGGGTACAGTCCCTGAGCAGGACCCTATCCAAATTAGAGCCGGCGACGAATCACCGGTACTCTGATTCCTATCGCAGTTGTGTGACTCTGCGAAGTGTTGCCAAGGCTACACCGGGAAAACCCTGGGTGTTAGGGTTAGCATTGCCTGCTTTTCAACGGCGTTGCTCGCCGATCGTGCGCACGAATGCCTCCACGGTGGGCAGCATCTTGTCGACGACGATGTCGACGCCTTCTGCGGTCGGATGAATGCCGTCGGCCTGGTTGAGCTTGGCGTCGGCCGCGACACCGTCGAGGAAGAACGGATAGAGCGGCACGTCGAACTGTTTCGCCAGATCCGGATAAATCGAATTGAAGCGCGCGCCATAGTCCGCGCCGAAATTCGGCGGCGCCAGCATGCCACACAGCATCACGGCGATCTTGCGCGCCTTGAGACGCTGAACGATGTCGGTCAGCGCCGCCCGCGTCAAGTCGGGGTCGATGCCGCGCATCGCATCGTTGGCGCCGAGCTCGACGATCACGCCCTCGGTTCCCTCGGGCACCGACCAGTCGAGCCGGTCGCGGCCACCGGACGCGGTGTCGCCCGACACGCCCGCGTTGGTCATGTCCACCGCTATGCCTTTGGCTTGCAAGGATTTTTGAAGTTTGGCGGGAAACGCGTCCTGGGCCGGAAGGCCAAGGCCGGCACTCAAGGAGTCGCCTAAAACGACAAGCTTGATCGGCTTTGTCGTGTCTGCCCAGGCCGGTTGGGCGAGCGTCATCAAAGCGAGCATCAACACGGCTATGTGCATGAACAATCCGTAACGCCTCTCGACCGCGCGTGCGGACTTGCCATATGACCGGACCATGGACATCAGAATCGAAACCTCTTCGCTCGCCGGCACTGCGCCGGACACCATCGCCATCTCCAACGTCAATCTGTCATTGGGCACGGGGGCGGCACGCGTCCACATCCTCAAGGATATCAGCTTGCGCGTCGGCTCGGGCGAGACGGTCGGCCTGATCGGCCCGTCAGGCTCGGGCAAATCCACGCTGCTGATGGTGATGGCGGGGCTGGAGCGTCCTGATAGTGGAGAGGTGGTGGTCAATGGCACGCCTTTCAATGCCCTCGACGAGGACGCGCTGGCACGCTTCCGCGGCCGCCAGGTCGGCATCGTCTTCCAGTCGTTTCATCTGATCCCGACCATGACGGCGCTGGAGAATGTCGCGGTGCCGCTCGAACTCGCCGGCAATCCTGATGCCAGCAAGCGCGCGGCCGAAGAGCTGCAATCGGTCGGGCTCGGTGATCGGCTGCATCATTACCCGACCCAGCTCTCCGGCGGCGAGCAGCAGCGCGTGGCGCTCGCGCGCGCGCTGGCGCCCGATCCCGCCATTCTCGTCGCCGATGAACCGACCGGCAATCTCGACGAGGCGACAGGCAAGCAGATCGTCGACCTGCTCTTCACCAAGCACGCCGAGCGCGGCATGACCTTGGTACTGGTCACGCATGATTCCTCGCTCGCGCATCGCTGCGATCGCGTGATCCGCCTGCGTTCGGGCCGCATCGACACCCAGACGACCAACGCATGAGCGTCGCTGTCGAACCGTTTGCGAAGCCGAACGGCATCGCGCTGTCGCTGCGCTATGCCTTGCGCGAATTGCGCGGAGGCCTGCGCGGCTTTTACGTCTTTATCGCCTGCATCGCGCTCGGCGTGATGGCGATCGCTGGCGTCGGCTCGGTCTCGGCGAGCCTCTCCGACGGCCTAGCGCGCGAAGGCCGCACGCTGCTCGGCGGCGACGTTTCCTTCGTGCTGTTCCAGCGCGAGGCAAAGCCCGAGGAAGTTGCCTTCCTGCGCTCGCGCGGCACCGTCTCCGTCGCCTCCACGCTGCGCGGCATGGCGCGCTCGGCCGACGGCAAGCTGGCGCTGGTCGAGATGAAGGCGGTCGACGACACCTATCCGATGCTCGGACAGTTGACGCTGGCGCCGCAGCTGCCGCTGACCGACCTGCTCGCGGAGCGCGACGGCGCGTTCGGCGCCGCGGCCGATCCAACATTGCTGGCGCGGCTGTCGCTCAAGATCGGTGACCGTGTCACCGTCGGCTCGGCGACCTTCCAGATCCGATCGAGCGTCGAGGCCGAGCCTGACAAGCTCGCCGGCGGCATCGGCTTTGGTCCGCGCTTCCTGATCAGCGAAGCGGGCTTGCGTGCCACCGGCCTGATCCAGCCCGGCAGCCTGGTGCGCTGGGTCTATCGCGTGAAGCTGCCTGACACGGCCAATAGCGACCGCGCCACCGACGCGTTCATCGCAGACGCGCGCAACGCCGCGCCGCAGGCCGGCTGGGAGGTGCGCAGCCGCTCCAATGCCTCGCCGCAGCTCGAGCGCAATATCAGCCGCTTCACGCAGTTCCTGACCCTGGTGGGGCTCGCTGCGCTCCTGGTCGGCGGCGTCGGCGTCGCCAATGCCGTGAAGAGCCATATCGATCGCCGGCTCGAGGTGATCGCTGCCTTCAAGGCCGTCGGCGCCACTGGGCGCGACGTGTTCGGCATTTATCTCGCGCAAGTCGTCCTGCTCGCCGCGATCGGCTCGGTAATTGGCCTCGCGCTGGGCGCAGCGATGCCGTTCGCCATCGTCGGCCTGTTCGGCAAGCTGTTGCCGCTGCCAGTGGTGCCGGCCGTGCATGCCGACGAGCTCGCGCTGTCCTTCGTCTATGGCCTTTTGACCGCGCTCGCCTTCGGCCTGTGGCCGCTCGGGCGCGTGCACGACGTGCCGGTCGCCGCGTTGTTCCGCGACACCATCGCCGCCGAATGGCACCGGCCGCGCCTCGGCTATCTCGTCTTCATGGCTGTCGTCGTTGCGTTGCTGGTTGCCGTGGTGATCGGACTGTCGTTCGACAAGCGCATCGCCGCGGTATTCGTGGTCTCCTCCGTCGTCGTGTTCGCGGTGCTGCGCGGCGTCGCCGCGCTGCTGATGGCAATCGCACGCCGGCTGCCGCGTACGCGGTTCACCATGCTGCGGCTCGCGATCGCCAACATTCACCGGCCGGGCGCGCTGACGCCCTCGGTCGTGCTGTCGCTGGGACTTGGCCTCGCCGTGCTCGTCACCATCACCCAGATCGACGGCAATCTGCGCCGGCAGTTCCTCGCCGCGCTGCCCGAGCGTGCGCCGTCGTTCTACTTCATCGACATCCCAAGCACGCAGGCTGCTCCCTTCGACGATTATCTCCGCCAGATCGCGCCGGGCGCGAAGGTCGAGGACGTGCCGATGCTGCGCGGGCGCATCGTCGCCGCCCGCGGCGTGCGCGCCGAGGACCTCAAGCCGTCAACCGATTCCGAATGGGTGCTGCAAAGCGACCGCGGCCTGACCTATACCGGCGAGCTGCCCAAGGGTTCCAAGATCGTCGAGGGCGAATGGTGGGGCGCCGACTATTCCGGCCCGCCGCTGGTCTCGATGGAGAAGAAAATCGCCGACGGGCTCGGCCTCAAGCTCGGCGACGAGATCGTCGTCAACGTGCTCGGCCGCGACATCCCGGCCAAGATCGGCAATCTCAGGACCATCGACTGGCAGGGGCTCGGCATCAATTTCGTGCTGGTGTTCTCGCCGAACGCCTTCAAGGGCGCGCCGCACACCCACATCGCGACGTTGACCGAAGCCGGCGGTGATGCGACCGGCGACGGCAAGATCATCAAGCAGGTCGCGGATGCTTACCCGATGGTGACGAGCGTGCGCGTACGCGAGGTGATGGAGACGGTCGGCGCGGTCGTGACCAATCTGGCGCTGGCGATCCGCGGCGCCAGCGCCGTGACGCTGATCTCCGCGATCCTGGTGCTGGGCGGCGCCCTCGCCGCCGGCCATCGCCACCGCGTCTATGATGCGGTGATCCTGAAGACGCTGGGCGCGACGCGGCTGCGGCTGCTCGGCGCCTATGCGCTCGAATATCTCCTCATCGGGCTCGCCACCGCAGTGTTCGGCGTGATCGCCGGCAGCGTCGCGGCCTGGATGATCGTGACACGGCTGATGACACTGAGTTTCGTCTGGCAGGCTGCAAGCGCGGCCGGCGTGGTTGCCGCCGCCCTGGTTGTCACCGTCGGACTGGGCCTTGCCGGAACGCTGCTGGCATTGAACAAAAAGCCCGCCACAGTGTTGCGGAATTTGTGACAAAAGGTAGCGGCCGGCCGCGCGGGACCGGAATCGCACGAATCCCGCGATTAACCACGTCTGCTTGTCAGGCTCACGTCAGGATTGCGCGGCAAGGGCGACATTCAGCCGCGCGTGGACCGTTGCAGTGAATGTGTTAGTTTCCCACATATCGGATGGGTTCGGAGCCCCGATTGTTAGCCAAATTTAATGTCGGCAGGCATCGGTATCCGAGATAGAATTTGACGAACCGGCGGCATGGCGACCCCTATGCCGGACCGGACCAACCAACGGGAATTCGACCATGTCGGACCTAGACCGCAATTACGCTTCTCCTTTCGGCCGGGCCGCCGGGCGTGTTGACGCCGCGACGGTCGACGCCGGTCTGCGCGCCTACATGCTGCGCATCTACAACTACATGAGCATTGGCCTCGCCATCACCGGCCTGGCCGCGCTCGGTGTCTACATGGCTGCCGTCACCGACGTTCCGACCCCGGAAGCCGTCCGTGTCGGCAAGCTGTTCCTGACGCCCTTCGGCTACGCGATGTTCGTGAGCCCGCTGAAATATCTGTTCATGCTGGCGCCGCTCGCCATGGTGTTCGTGATCTCGGCCGGCATCAACCGCCTCGCTCCCTCGACCGCCCAGATCCTGTTCTGGGTGTTCTCGGCGCTGATGGGCATCTCGCTGTCGTCGATCTTCCTGGTGTACACGCACACCTCGATCGTGCGCGTGTTCTTCATCACCGCGGCGACCTTCGGCGCGCTGAGCCTCTACGGCTACACCACCAAGCGTGACATGAGCGGCATGGGCTCGTTCCTGTTCATGGGCCTGATCGGCATCATCATCGCGAGCCTGGTGAACCTGTTCCTGGCCAGCACCGCGCTGCAGTTCATCGTCTCGGTGGTCGGCGTTCTCGTGTTCGCGGGCCTCACCGCCTGGGATACGCAGCGACTGAAGAACGACTACATCTACGGCTACGCCTCGGCTGGCGGTGACATCGCCGAGCGTGCGGCGATCTCCGGTGCGCTGTCGCTGTACTTGAACTTCATCAACCTGTTCACGCTGCTGCTGCAGCTCCTCGGCCAGCGCGACTAAGCGTCAAGACGAGAGAACGGACACGAACCCCGGCCGCAAGGCCGGGGTTTTTGTTTGGGGCCGGCCGTCTTCGCCACACACACCGTCATTGCGAGCCTAGCGAAGCAATCCAGAGTCCCTCCGCAGACGCATTTCTGGATTGCTTCGTCGCAAGGGCTCCTCGCAATGACGGTGTGTGGGGAAGCAGCGTTGCCTCTTCCAGCCGCCGCGCGGACGCTCTAATCTTCCTCCATGTCCGCACCAGAAATCAGGCCCGCGACCGAGGCCGACCTTCCCGCCATTACCGCCATCTACCAGCAGGCCGTCCGCGAGGGCACCGCGACGTTCGAGCTCGATCCGCCTGATCTTGCCGAGATGACGCGCCGCTATCGCGTGCTGGTCGACGGCGGCTATCCCTATTTCGTCGCGATCGTCGACGGCAGCATTGCCGGCTACGCCTATGCCGGCGCCTACCGGCCGCGGCCCGCCTATCGTTTCACGGTCGAGAACTCGATCTACCTCAACCCCGCCTTCCACCGCCGCGGCATCGGCTCGCTGCTGCTGGATCGGCTGATCAGCGAATGCGAGGGACGCGGCTTCCGCCAGATGATCGCGGTGATCGGCGATTCCGCCAATGCCGGCTCGGTCGGCGTGCATACGCGCGGCGGCTTCAAGATGATCGGCACGCATCCCAATGTCGGCCTGAAATTCGGCCGCTGGCTGGATACCGTGATGATGCAGCGGGATCTTGGCGAAGGCGCGAAGACGGTGCCGGGGAAATAGGGCGCCAGTCATTCCGGGGCGCGCGAAGCGCGAACCCGGAATCTAGAAGTGACCAACGAGCGATACGGATCGAGATTCCGGGTTCGCGACTTCGTCGCGCCCCGGAATGACGACAGAAGGTCGTCACACCACCGCCAGCTTGCGATCGATCACCAGCAGCACGCGCTCGAGCTCGTGGCCGCGGCGCAGGATCAGGCCGGTCGCCGAGATCACGCTGTACATGCCCTGCTTGCGGGCCAGACGCGGATCCTTCTCGATGCGGTAGATCGGCACTTCGGAGGCGCGGCGGTAGACCGAGAACACCGCGCGGTCCTTCAGGAAATCGATGGCATAGTCGCGCCATTCGCCGTCGGCGACCATGCGGCCATAGAGATTGAGAATTCGGTGCAGCTCGAGCCGGTTGAACGTCACCCGGCTGGGCTGGGCATTCGCAGCGGCGGGGCGCGCCACTGCGCGCTGCTCGCTCGGATCGGCATCCTCCGACGTCAAACTCATGGGGCGCCTCCTTAACGCGTCAGCATGACCCACGTCCGCAAAGACCGTCCCCGGAGCCGCGGATCATGACACCTGCATGATTGCGCCAACTGTTCCCGGCCGCAAGGGGCTCTTGCGGGCTTCTCGGCGGACCTGGGTTCACCAACTGGTTGCGAATCATGACACACCCAACGGTGGAACTTCTCAGCGGCAAACCGTCACGGGATCGTTAGCAGGAATCACAGGATCGCCGCTTTTCCGCCCACCGCCTGCCGCCCTGCATTGCGAAAAGACGTGTGTGCGTTGACCCGGTCCTTTCGGTTCCGGATTCCTCAGCCCCCAGCCCCCCGGGGTCGAACAGGATCGGGTCTGTACGCGCGACAAGGAGGGCCAACGCGAGTTGGTCCTTTTTTGTTTGTGGCGGGATGTTTCTGCCGCGACCGACTTTCTCTCCAAACAACGCCGACGCTCTCTCTCCTCACCATGAGGAGCTAGAGTAGTTGCGTATCGGAAGAAATGCGAAGCGTTCGCTTCAGTGCAGCGACGTGTACGCCGCGCCGAGCATCGCACCCGGCTTTTCGCGGCTGCCGTCCTGGACGTAGACCACCGCGCCGTCGACGCCGTCGCGCGACGTCAGATTTTCGATCGGCACGGTCCAGCTTTCCGGACGTCCATTCCAGTCGCCGACCTTGAGCAGGTTGCGTACGACATTGTGGTAGGTGATCTGCTGCCCGCGGTTCTCGCCGCGGCTGATCTCGATCGGCACCGATTTCATGATCGAGCAGATCCACACCTCGCCATGCGAGACCGTCGGCTCCTTGCTCGCGGCAACAGACACATTGATCTGCTTGCCCGCGAGCGACATCGTCACCGGTACGCTCATGACGCCGGTGCCCATGTCGGTCTTGTCGATTGCGTTTTCGATGCCGGAGCGGTCGCTGCCGATGACATGCGCAGCGCCGTTGACCACCACCTGCGGCGTATAGACTTCGCGATCACCGCGCATGCGCGAATAGGCGCGTTGCCGCGCCGAGAAACGTGAATCTGCCAACGTGTCCTTCCAGCCGAGATAATCCCAATAATCGATCGGCATGCTCAGCGCGATGATCGAGGGGTCCTTCGCGAGATCGCCGATGACCTTGTCGGCAGGCGGGCAGGAGGAGCAGCCCTGGGAGGTGAAGAGCTCGACCACGGCGCGGGGATCGGCCTGGGCGGGACGGATGACGGCGACGATGGCGCAGATGCCGAGTGCTCCCGACCAGAATGCTCCGGACCATCGTGAAACGAAATTAGAAGCCATCATGTCAGTCATGTCGAAGGTCACACAGGTGGGTCGTTGAGGGAAGATCTTATCGCCTGATGGTCACCGTAGTCTTACGGGCGCGGTACGTCCAACCGTCCAAGCAATCATCCAGGGCAGGATTTTGCCGGACGGGCCCATCTGAAACATACCGCAAAACGTACGAAGGCGGCCTTTTGATAGGCCGCCTTCGTTTAACCTTCTACTCACGTCGCGGTGAGCCACCGTTCACAAATTCGCGCTTAAGCCGCGAGTTTGCGCAGCACATAGTGCAGAATGCCGCCGTTCCGGTAGTAATCGAGCTCGTCCAGCGTATCGATGCGGCAGAGCAGCGAAACGCGCTGCAGCGAACCGTCGCCGGACACGATCTCCGCCGTCAGCTTCTGGCGCGGCTT
>NZ_CAKZHY010000107.1 GCF_936928535.1 uncultured Bradyrhizobium sp.
TTCCGCGGAGGGACTCTGGATTGCTTCGCTGCGCTCGCAATGACGAGGAGGATGAAGCCTCACTCCGCGGCGATCACCGTCAGTTCAGGCCATAGCGCCTGCCATCGCGCGGCCTTCGCGTTGTAATTCGTCACCGAAAAATTCAACGCCCGATTGGGCCGGACCATCAGCGCCGCGATATCATCGAAGCCGTGCGGCGCATAGACCTCATAACCGTCGCCCGCACGCTTAACGCCGACCTGGGTATTTTCCGTCAGGAAACGATCGATGCCGTCAGTCGAGCACGACAATGGCGGATAGGGCAGGGAATGCTTGGCCGGATACCACAGATGCACGCGGGCCTGGTTGCGGGTCTCGATCTTGGCGCCGAGATGATTGAGCTGCGTTTGCAGCTTGCGGATCACCGCGTCCTCCGCGTCCCAGGAGGTGTCGGGATCGAAGTAGAATACGTCGTAATCAGCAATGCCGTGATCGACGGCGCGGCCTGTGAGCACATTCCACACCGTCTGCACCAGGCATCCGGAGACCAGCCATGCATCCGGCAGCGCAAGGCTGCGCAGCGCATCGAGAACGGCGACGTTGACCGGGTTCTTCAGCGCGATCGCGAGAAAGCGAGCCTCATCCATCGTGAGCGTCACGCGCGTTTGCGCGCGCATCATAGTCCGCTCGCGCCGCCTTAGATGCCAGCGCACGCCAACGCCGCCGCAGCAGCGGCTCCACGATCGCGCGCTTGGCCTTGGACAGGCGGATCAGAACGATCGGATAATCGGCGTAGTGATCGGTGAAGTAGAAGATCTTCGGCTGGCTCTCGACCAGCATCGCGCGCTCGTCGATCGGAACGTCAGGCATCACCAGGCTGTCGCCGTCCTCTTTCAGGCGCGCCAGCATCTTCTTGCGCACCTTCAGCGCTGATGTGCCGTAGGAGGTGCCGTCCTCGACCTCCGGCCACGTCAGCGCAAATTTTCTGACGTCGTCGAAGGTCATCAGACCTCCTCAGTGCACGGCGGTGAAGAACCGCGCGAGGCGGAAGCCGGAGAGCCAGGTCCAGACCGGCTGGCCGCGCATGCCGAGATCCCAGGAGCCGAGCACTGCGTCGGCACGGCCGACAAGATTGTCGATCGGCAAGAGGCCGACGCCGCCGGAGCGCAGCGACACGCGGCTGTCGGCCGAGTTGTCCCTGTTGTCGCCAAGCACGAACAGATGTCCCGCGGGCACCGTCACTTCCGGCGTGTTGTCGAGCGGACCGTTGTCGCGCATCTTGAAGATGAGGTGCGAGACGCCGTTCGGCAGCGTCTCGACGTAACGGTAGGCCGGCTCGCTGCCGCCATTGTCGTCCTCGGCGGCACCGACGCCATCAGGCTTCAGTTCGGCGGGACGGTCGTTGATGAAGAGCTGACCCTGCCGCATCTGGATGCGGTCGCCGGGAAGGCCGACGACGCGCTTGACCCAAGCCTGCGAACGGTCGCCGGGCCAGCGGAACACCACGACGTCGCCCTGTTTCGGCGTTTCCGCGAACACGCGTCCCGTCTCAGGCAAATTGATCTGGATGGGCAGCGAGGAGGTGCCGTAGCCATAGGGGAATTTCGAGGCGAGCAGCGCATCGCCGATCAGCAGCGTCGGCTCCATCGAGCCGGACGGCACGTAGAACGGTTCGGCCAGCGCGCCCTTGGCAATGAACACGGCGGCCACGATGCCGGCGAGCTGTGCGATCTGTCCGACCCAGCCGCTGCTTTTCCGCTTGGGAGCGGCAGTTATCTTCTCAACGCTCATGCGCCCGTTCCACCCACCGTAATGCGTTCCATCAGAAGCGACGGCTGGCCGACGCCGACAGGCACGCCCTGGCCGTTCTTGCCGCAGGTGCCGATGCCGGTATCGAGCGCGAGATCGTTGCCGATCATGCGGATGCGATGCAGGTCGGTCGGCCCGTTACCGATCAGCATGGCGCCCTTCAGCGGCGCGCCCAGCTTGCCGTTCTCGATCTTGTAGGCCTCGGTGCACTGGAAGACGTATTTGCCCGAGGTGATGTCGACCTGCCCGCCGCCGAAATTCGCGGCGAACACGCCGTTCTTCACCGACGCGAGAATCTCGGCCGGGTCGCGGTCGCCCGCGAGCATGTAGGTGTTGGTCATGCGCGGCATCGGCACATGGGCATAGCCCTGGCGCCGGCCGTTGCCGGTCGGCTTCATATTCATCAGCCGCGCGTTCTGGCGATCCTGCATGTAGCCGACCAGGATGCCGTCCTCGATCAGCACAGTGCGGTTGGTCGGCGTGCCCTCGTCGTCGATCGACAGCGAGCCGCGCCTCGAGGCGATCGTGCCGTCGTCGACCACGGTGACGCCCTTGGCCGCGACCTGCTGGCCCATCAGGCCGGCAAAAGCAGACGTCTTCTTGCGGTTGAAGTCGCCCTCGAGGCCGTGGCCGACTGCTTCGTGCAGCATCACGCCGGGCCAGCCGGCGCCGAGCACGACGTCCATCTCGCCGGCGGGGGCCGGAATCGATTCCAGATTGACCAGGGCCTCGCGCAGCGCGCCGTCGGCGGCATCGCGCCACGATTTGGTTTCGATGAACTCGGCATAGCCGGCGCGGCCGCCATAGCCCTTGCTGCCGCTCTCCTGGCGGTCGCCTTGCCCGGCGACGACGGAGACGTTGACGCGCACCAGGGGACGGATGTCGCGATAGCTCTCGCCGTCAGGGCGCAGGATTTCCACCACCTGCCAGGTGGCGCCCAGGCTGACGCTGACCTGCCGCACCCGCGGATCCTTGTCGCGCAAATAGGCGTCGATCTCGGCGAGCAGTTTTACTTTCGTCTCGAAGCCCGGGGCATCGAGCGGGTTTTCATCGCCATAAAGGCGGACGTTGGTGTGTGGGGGCGGGGCGGCAAAGCTGCCCGAATAGCCGCCGCGGACGGCCGCGACCGCGTCGGCGGCGCGAATCAGCGCCGGCAGCGACACGTCGGAGGAATGCGCATAGCCGACCGCATCGTCCTTGACGGCGCGCAGGCCAAAACCCTGCGAGGTGTCGTAGGTCGCCTGCTTCAGCCGCCCATTGTCGAACATCAGCGCTTCGGTCTGGCTGTATTCCAGGAACAATTCGCCGTCGTCGGCACCGGAGAGCCCGCGTGCGACCTCGTTGCGAACCTGGTCGCGATCGAGATTGGCGCGGTCGAGCAGGGAGGATGTGGCAGGGTTGGTCATCGATCATCCATTGTCGGAGAGATGTCTGGCAAGATAATGGCTTCCCGGCCGTTCGGCGAGAGGGCGGGCCGTCACATTACGGAAACGACATGATTGAAATCATTGCGATATCCGAAGCGCACATCGAAAGCTTCCATCGAGCCCTGGATACGGTTGCGCGGGAGCGGCGCTATCTGGCCTTCCTCGAGGCGCCTCCGCCGGAGGCGATGCGCGGTTTCGTACTCGACATGATCGCGCAAGGGAATCCGCAATTTGTCGCCCTTTCCGGCGGCGACGTCGTCGGCAGGTGCGATGTCAGGCGGCATCCGCGCCCGATCTATGCCCATGCTGGCATCCTTGGCATGGGCCTCGTGCAGCCGTTTCGTGGCCAGGGCCTCGGAACGCGGCTGATCACGACGACGCTCGCCGCCGCGCGAGGAGCAGGCCTGTCGCGTGTCGAACTGTCCGTACGCGAAGTCAATTTGAGCGCGATCGCGCTTTACAAGAGGGTGGGCTTTGCCGTCGAGGGCTTGTCGCGCAACGCGGTCAAGATCGATGGCGTGTATGAGAACGTGATCCAGATGGCGGTGTTGTTTTAAGGGGCTCCTCTCGGCGTGCCGCCAGCCTCGGGCACGGCACCCGGCATTGGTGTCAATGCCGATGCTGCATCCAGTGCGGATCGGTGCTATGTTTGCCGCATGAATTATCAGGACATCATCTCCATCGAGCCCGGAAAGCGTGGCGGCCGACCCTGCATCCGCCACATGCGGATTGCCGTGGCGGATGTGCTCGGCTGGCTGGCCGCAGGTCAGACCCACGCTCAAATCTTCGATGATTTTCCCGAATTGACCGAGGACGATATCCGCGCTTGCCTGGCCTATGCCGCTGACCGCGAGAGACGACTGGTGACCGCGCCGATATGAGGCTTCTGTTCGATCAGAATCTTAGTTTCAAGCTTTGCCAGATGATCGCCGACCTTTTCCCGGATTCCAGTCACGCTCGGTCTCATGGGCTGTCCGAAGTTGCCGATCGCGTGCTGTGGGAGTTCGCAAAGGCAAATGACTTCGCGATCGTCACACAGGACGTCGATTTTGCCGAGCTGGCAGGCCTGCTGGGTTCCCCGCCCAAGGTGATCTGGCTCCGGACGGGCAACCAAACGACCGCGATGATCGCTTCCCAGCTTCGCCGGCACGCGCAGACGATTCAGTCCTTTGCGGACGACCCCGGCGCAGCTTGCCTCGAGATTTATAGCTAGCCCTACGGCAGCTTGTCATAGCCCTCGCCGAGCCCGTTCAGGCTGAGCGGGAAGCCGATGCCTTCTTCCGGGGTCTCGAAGATGATGAAGGTCGCGGTCTTGGCCGAGCGGAGCTGCCCGAGCAGCTTGTCGTCCATCACCACTTCCGCCACGCAGCCGTTGGGCAGGCATCTGACAAAACCGGCGCGGCCGACGTCCTGGTTGTCGAGCTTCAGTCCGAGGCCGGAGGGCAGCAGCACGCCGAGGGGAGCCACCACCCGCATCAGGCGGCTCTTCTGGTCGGCGGTCTTCAGCACGATCACGGTCAGGCCGGCATTGGAGCGGTCTTCCGCCACCACGCTCTGGATCAGGGCACATTGCTCGGCCTGGGCGCCCGGCGGGGTATCGCAGCGGATCTGCCAGTCGCCATGGACGGAGCGCACCGCGCCCTGCGCATGGGCTAAGCCAGGAATGGCAAGGAAAAGGACGACAGTCAGCAGGCCGATCAGCGTCGTGAGGTCCTCAGTCGGCCATCGAATCGATCTTGGAGCCGATCTTGCCATGCATCTCGAAAGCCCCATCGGGGTCGGTCCCTCTGCTCGCTCGGGTCGCTCGCGCTGGTGGACTGATACGGGAATCACGGCGTCTTGAAGGCAATTCACAAGCAAATTCCGCGCCGCCTTGGCCGCCATTGCCGCCACGAATCAGGTTCCTGCGGGGCCTCGCGCCTGTGCCTACAGCGGGCAATCCGGCTGTCAAGCCGCGGCATCCCGGCAAACGGTAATTTTGTCTGATGTTACTAGGAAATATCTTGCGGGTGATCGCTGACAGAGGGGCCTCAAGACTGCATTGCGATAGATCAAGAATTATGGTTTGAGAGGCTTGATTTCGGCGTTCTAGCGATCTGGCCCCAGTTCCTCTTAGAGGTATTCTTGCGCGGCGGTTTGTCAGACGGGCGGATCGAATAAGCGTTCCCCAAAAAGAGGGGAGTGCACTTGGGGTGATTTCGTTAGGGGAGCGCGAACGGCATGAGGATGTCGATGAGTCGGGTGGGCCGGCATTTGCTGGGATTGGCCACCATCGCCGTAGTGGCGGCTGGCATCATGCTGGCGACGGGTGGCGTGGCATTCGCCGAGCTCGGCCAGCCGGCGCCGTGGGAATGGCACCTGCAGCCCTCGGGCTCTCCGGTGATGGACAACATCGTCTGGTTCCATAACTTCTTGTCTGTCCTGATCATCGTGATCACGCTGTTCGTTCTGGCGCTGCTGGTGATCGTGGTGGTGAAATTCAACGCGAAGGCCAACCCGGTGCCGTCGCGGACCACCCACAACACGCTGATCGAGGTGGTGTGGACCCTGGTGCCAGTGCTGATCCTGGTCGGCATCGCGGTGCCGTCGTTCCGGCTTCTGTTCCTCGAGCTCGACGTGCCGAAGGCGGACCTGACTATCAAGGCGACCGGCAAGCAGTGGTACTGGTCCTATGCTTACCCTGATAACGGCAAGTTCGAGTTCGATTCGCTGTTGGCCCAGGACAAGCAGCCCCGCCTGCTCGGCGTCGACAACGAGATGGTGGTGCCGGTCAACAAGGTGATTCGCGTCCAGGTCACCGGCGCCGACGTCATCCACGCGTTCGCGCTGCCGGCGTTCGGCGTCAAGATCGACGCCATTCCGGGCCGGCTGAACGAGACCTGGTTCAAGGCCACCCAGACCGGCATGTTCTACGGCCAGTGCTCGGAGCTGTGCGGCAAGGACCACGCCTTCATGCCGATCGCCATTCGCGTGGTGAACGACCAGGAGTTCGCCTCCTGGGTTGAGTCGGCGAAGAAGAAATACGCGAGCGGCGGCACCAGCACCTTCGCCTCCGCGGCCGGCCCGACGCAGTAAGCGCCGGGCGGCTTGAGGGATTGAAAGCATAAGGGCGGGACCTCCACAGGTCCGAACGGGACGCAAGGCAGGATTTGAAAATGGCAACCAGCGCAGCGGCACACGGCGATCACGCGCAAGACCACGGACATGACCACGAGCACGCCCATCCGACGGGATGGCGTCGCTACGTCTATTCGACCAATCACAAGGACATCGGCACGATGTACCTGATCTTCGCGGTCATCGCGGGCATCATTGGTGCCGCGATGTCGATCGCGATCCGTGCCGAGTTGATGTTTCCCGGCGTGCAGATATTCCACGAAACGCACACCTATAACGTATTCGTGACCTCGCACGGCCTGATCATGATCTTCTTCATGGTCATGCCCGCGATGATCGGCGGCTTCGGCAACTGGTTCGTGCCGCTGATGATCGGCGCGCCCGACATGGCGTTCCCGCGCATGAACAACATCTCGTTCTGGCTGCTGCCGGCCTCGTTCGCGCTGCTGCTGATGTCGAGCTTCGTCGAGGGCGAGCCCGGCGCCAACGGCGTCGGCGCCGGCTGGACCATGTATGTGCCGCTGTCGGCCTCCGGCCATCCGGGCCCGGCGGTCGATTTCGCGATCCTCTCGCTCCATCTGGCGGGTGCCTCGTCGATCCTCGGCGCCATCAACTTCATCACCACGATCTTCAACATGCGCGCGCCGGGCATGACCCTGCACAAGATGCCGCTGTTCGTCTGGTCGATCCTGGTGACGGTGTTCCTGCTGCTGTTGTCGCTCCCGGTGCTCGCCGGTGCCATCACCATGCTGCTCACGGACCGCAACTTCGGCACGACCTTCTTCAATCCCGAGGGCGGCGGCGATCCCGTGCTGTTCCAGCATCTGTTCTGGTTCTTCGGTCACCCCGAGGTGTACATCCTGATCCTGCCCGGCTTCGGCATGATCAGCCAGATCGTCTCGACCTTCTCGCGCAAGCCCGTGTTCGGCTATCTCGGCATGGCCTACGCCATGGTCGCGATCGGCGGCATCGGCTTCGTGGTCTGGGCGCACCACATGTACACGGTCGGCATGTCCTCGGCGACGCAGGCCTACTTCGTTGCTGCGACCATGGTGATCGCGGTGCCGACCGGCGTGAAGATCTTCTCCTGGATCGCCACGATGTGGGGCGGCTCGATCGAATTCCGGGCCCCGATGATCTGGGCCGTGGGCTTCATCTTCCTGTTCACGGTCGGTGGCGTCACCGGCGTCGTGCTGGCGAATGCCGGCGTCGACCGCGTGCTGCAGGAGACCTACTACGTCGTCGCGCACTTCCACTACGTGCTGTCGCTCGGTGCCGTGTTCGCGATCTTCGCCGGCTGGTACTACTGGTTCCCGAAGATGACGGGCTACATGTACAACGAGACGATCGCGAAGACGCACTTCTGGTTCACCTTCATCGGCGTCAACCTGGTGTTCTTCCCGCAGCACTTCCTCGGCCTGTCGGGCATGCCGCGCCGCTACGTCGACTATCCCGATGCGTTCGCCGGCTGGAACCTGATCTCGTCGATCGGCTCCTACATCTCCGGCTTCGGCGTGCTGATCTTCCTGTACTGCGTGCTCGACGCCTTCATGAAGAAGGTCCCGGCAGGCGACAATCCGTGGGGTGCGGGCGCGACCACGCTGGAATGGACGCTGCCCTCGCCGCCGCCCTTCCACCAGTTCGAAGTGCTGCCCCGCGTGCAGTAAGCAACAACACTCCCGCGGCGCCCGTGACGGGCGGCTCTACAACGAAACGAGCAGGTTTAAGTGTCCGTCCTCGATCAGAATGCCATCGACATCAATCCCCGCATCTCGGAAGCGGAGGTTGGTGACTATCTCGCGCTGCTCAAGCCGCGGGTGATGTCGCTCGTGATCTTCACCGCGCTGGTCGGCATGGCGATGGCGCCGGGACACTTCCACTGGGTCCTGGCGATCACCTCGCTGCTCTGCATTGCCGTCGGTGCCGGCGCCTCCGGTGCGCTCAACATGGCGCTCGAGGGCGATATCGATTCCAAGATGTCGCGCACCGCCAACCGCCCGATCCCGCGTGGCCGCATCACCCGGCCTGAGGCGATGGCGTTCGGCATGACACTCGCCTTCTTCTCGGTGATGACGCTCGGCATCCTGGTCAATTGGATCGCAGGTGCGTTGCTCGCCTTCACGATCTTCTTCTACGTCGTCATCTACACGATGGGCCTGAAGCGCTGGACCGCGCAGAACATCGTGATTGGCGGCGCTGCCGGCGCGCTGCCGCCGGTGGTGGCCTGGGCCTCCGTCACAGGCACCGTCGACGTCGAGCCGCTGCTGCTGTTCGCCATCATCTTCTTCTGGACGCCGCCGCACTTCTGGGCACTGGCGCTGTTCCGTTCCGACGACTATGCCCGCGCCGGCATTCCGATGCTGCCCAATGTCGCCGGCCCGGACGCGACCCGTCTCCAGATCCTGCTCTACACCATCGTGCTGATCGCGGTGGCCGCAGCACCCTGGGCGCTCGGCTATTTCGACGCCGTCTACGGCATCGTCTCGCTGATCCTCGGTGCCGGCATGCTGCTGCTCGCGATCAACGTCTATCTGCGCCGCGAGCGCAGCCAGTCCCTGCGCGCGACGCGAAAACTGTTCGCCTTCTCGATCCTGTATCTGTTCGCGCTGTTCGCGACCCTGCTGGCCGAGGTCGTATTCCCCGTGCTTGCTCGGATGGTAGGGGGCGCATGATTGCGGTGATGGCTGACAAACCCGAGCCGGATGGAATCGTCCTCACCGAGGCGCAGAAGAAGAGCCGTCGCCAACGCTCCGTTGCAATTGCTCTGGCGCTCGGTGTGCTCGTCATCCTTTTCTTCGCCGTCACCATGGTCAAGGGGCCGGCGGTTCTAGTTCGCCCGATGTGACAGAGATGGATCAAAAGCCGATCATATCGCAGGATCAGAGCCCAACGGCCAAGAAGGGCCGTTCAAATGGCTTGAGCCGCGACGTGCTGGTCGCCTCGATCTGCGGCGGCGTGGTCGCATTGATGGTCGGGGCATCCTACGCGGCGGTGCCGTTCTACAATTGGTTCTGCCGCGCCACCGGCTTTAACGGCACGACGCAGGTCGCGACCTCCGCGCCCGCCACCGGCCCGATCGCGCGCAAGATCGCCGTGCGTTTCGATTCCAACGTCGCGCCCGGCCTGCCCTGGAAGTTCGAGCCCGAGCAGACCCAGGTCGAGGTCAATATCGGCCAGGTCACCACGATCTACTACACCGTGACCAACCAGGCCGCGCGCACCACCTCAGGGCAGGCCGCCTACAATGTCGCGCCGCTGACGGTCGGGTCCTATTTCCAGAAGATCAATTGCTTCTGCTTCACCGAGCAAACCATGGCGCCCGGTGAGAAGCGCGAGATGCCCGTGGTGTTCTATGTCGATCCGTCGATCGTCAATGACCACGACAATGACGGGCTCAGCACCATCACGCTGTCCTACACGTTCTATCCGGTGAAGGATCCGGTGGTGAAGCCGCTCGCATCCGGCGATGACGACAAGCGCAAGCGAAATCTCCAGCCGCCGGGTTGACGCTAGGGGCTGGGACAAGGGGATAAGTGCCTGATAGGCACGGGATTGAGGAGACAGACCGCAATGGCTACCGCGCAAGGCAAGCATCACGACTACCATCTGGTCGATCCGTCTCCGTGGCCGGCGGTCGGCTCGGTCTCGGCCTTCATCATGGCGGTCGGTGCGATCTCCTGGATGCACCACATGTACGCGGCCGCGCCGATCGTGTTCGGTGTCGGCACCGTCGGCGTGCTCTACACCATGGCGAGCTGGTGGGGCGACGTGATCAAGGAGGCCCAGTACAAGGGCGACCACACCCGCGTCGTGCAGATCAGCCACCGCTACGGCATGATTCTGTTCATTGCCTCCGAGGTGATGTTCTTCGTCGCCTGGTTCTGGGCCTATTTCAACGCGGCGCTGTTCCCGGCCGATGCCGTCCATGCCACCCGGGACGCGATCTTCGGCTGCGGCCTCGGCACCGCGGCCGGCGCCTGCTCGGTGCCGGGCTCCTGGCCGCCCCACGGCATCGAGACCTTCGATCCTTGGCATCTGCCGCTGCTCAACACGCTGATCCTGCTCACATCGGGCACCACGGTCACCTGGGCGCACCATGCCCTGCTCGAGAACGATCGCCAGGGCCTGAAATACGGCCTGATCCTCACCATCCTGCTGGGGGCGACCTTCACCTGCGTGCAGGCCTATGAGTACAGCCACGCGGCTTTCTCGTTCGCCGGCAATGTCTACGGCGGGACCTTCTTCATGGCGACCGGCTTCCATGGCTTCCACGTGCTGGTCGGTACCATCTTCCTGATCGTGTGCCTGGCGCGCGCCTATGCAGGCCACTTCACGCCGAAGCAGCACCTCGGCTTCGAGTTCGCCGCTTGGTACTGGCACTTCGTCGACGTGGTCTGGCTGTTCCTGTTCCTGTGCATCTATGTCTGGGGACACGGCGCCGAGACCATGGCCCACGGCGCGCACTGAGCCGCGTTGGACTAATCGAAGGGGCGGCCGCAGGGCCGCCCTTTTGCTTTCCGGAACTGTGATAGACTGACACGTGATGAATGAAGCGACCGACAATACGAAGCCGGAAACGACAGTGCTGCAAAGCGCGCTGCGCGGGCTCGCCTGCAAATGCCCGCGCTGCGGTGAAGGCAAGCTCTATGCGGGCTTCCTGACGCTGGCGCCCTCCTGCAACCGCTGCGGCCTCGACTACGGCTTCATCGATGCCGGCGATGGTCCTGCGATCTTCATCATCATGCTGGCCGGCGCGGTCGTGGTCGGCTGCGCGCTCGTGGTCGAGGTCAAGTATCAGCCGCCATTCTGGCTGCATGCCGTGCTGTGGCTGCCGCTGATCCTCGCCACCACGCTGCTGCCGCTACGCTCGATGAAGTCGCTTCTGATCGCGCTGCAATTTCATCACAAGGCAGCACCGGGCCGGCTGATCGACCGCGCGAAATGAACGAGACGACCCGCAAGCCCGGCGTGGCCGGCTTCATGCTGTTCACGCTTGTGCTGACCGCGGCTTTCGTCGCGCTCGGCATCTGGCAATTGCAGCGCCGCACCGCCAAGCATGAGCTGATCGCTGCGCTCACCGAGCGCCTTGCCGCAGCGCCTGTTGCGCTGCCGCCGCCCGGGCAATGGGCCGCGCTGACCCCCGCGCGCGACGAGTTTCGCCGCGTCAGCTTCACCGCGACCTATGCGCCTCTGCCGGATGCGATGGTCTATTCCTCCGGCTCCGCGGTGCGCAAGGATGCATCCACCCCCGGCACCTGGGCCTTCCTGCCGGCGCGGCTAGCCAGCGGCGAGATCGTGGTGATCGATGCAGGATTCGTCGAGAACACGATGCAGGAGCGCAGCGTCGAGGATCGCGCGGTGAAGAAGCTCGTCACCGGCGCGCCCGTGACGCTGTCAGGCTATCTGCGTTTTCCGGAGGCGCCGGGATGGCTGACGCCGGCCGACAATCACGACAAGCGCTTGTGGTTCGTGCGCGATCATCTGGCGATCGCGAGCGCCCTGGGCTGGGGGCCGACCGCGCCGTTCTACGTCGATCTCGAGCAGCCGGTGCCGGCGAACGGCATTCCGCGTCCGGGACCGCTCGACGTGCATCTGAAGGACGATCATCTGCAATATGCCATCACGTGGTTCACGCTGGCGGGCGCCGTGCTGATCGCGTTTGCCGTCTGGGCCCGGGGACGGCGACAGGACAGCGCGCGCCCGTAGGTTTCCGGGTGGGAACCCGCAATCGCCCGGACTTTATTATTCAGCACATATTCACGAGGGTGATCTTAAGCCGCCTCCAGTTTTTTCGCGGCAAACAGGATTGCTGGCGTTGAGCGATTTCGATCAGATGGGACTTGTCATTGATTGGGTGGACGCCTGCCGCAAGGGTGACCTCGCGAGCCTGCTCGACCTCTATGCCGATGATGCAGAGCTGGAATGCACGTGCAACGGCACGCAGATTTATCGCGGCCGGCGTGAGCTTGAAAGCTATTGGGGACCGAAGCTCAGCGCCTTTTCCTCGGCGGGTTTCGGCCTGGAGGAGATCCACCCGGCGCAGAACGGCGTCGATCTCGAATATTCCATCGCGGGCACGCTGCGCATCCGCGCCTCGTTTCGTTTCAGTGCGGAAGGCAAGATTGACAGCACGCTGTGCAAGCCGGGCGAGCAGGGCTCACACGATTGCGGCGCGTGCTAGTTTAAGTCGTCTCGCTCCTGGTCTCCCCAAGCGGAAGGCGGCAGCGCACATAGGTGCGTTCGTCCGCACGCAGCAGTGACAGCGAGCCGCTGAGCGCGCGCACGCGTTCGTGCATGCCGGTCAGGCCGCGGCCGAAGACATTGTCCGCGGGAAAGCCGCCGCCATCGTCGGAGACCTCGATCGTCAGCGCATCGCCCGACATCGCCGTCTCCACATGGGCATTGCTCGCTCCGGCGTGGCGCAGCACGTTGGTCAACGCTTCCTGGATGACACGGTAGACGGTCCGGGCCAATGGTCCGTCGACTCCGTTGAGTGCGGGATCGATCGTTGCGGTGAGGCCGATATGCGGCGCCTGCGAGCGAAAATTGCGGAGCAGCGTCTGCACGCTGGCCTCGAGACCCAGTTGCTCGATGTAGAGCGGCCGCAACCGGTCGAGGATGCGGCGATTGGTCTGCTGTAGCGCCTCGATCGATCGCATCACCTCCTGCACGGAATTGCCGAGATGTCCCGTCTGCGGCGAGGCTTCGCTCAGTGCGATCGTGCCGGCACGGATGCTGAACAGCAACGGGCCAAGTTCGTCATGCAGCTCGCGGGCGAGATCGTGCCGCTCATCATCCTGGAGCGACACCAGGCGATGCAACAGGTCGCGATTGTGCTGGCTTAATTGCGCCAGCGTTGCGGCAAGGGCATTGGCCTCCTCACAGCTCTGCCGGATCTCCGGCGGCCCCGCCACCGGGATCGGCGTCGTATAGTCGCCGCGCCGTATGCGCGTCAGACCTGCGCCGAGATCTTGCAGCGGCTGCAGCGCGGATCTCGCGAAGAGAAAGGCGATCGTTCCGGTCAACACCATCAGCACCGCGATGAGGCTCGTCAGGGCCAGAAAGCCGACCCATTTCTCGAACAGATCAGCCGATAAGTCGGGCACGAACACGAGGTCGCCAACGCGTCTGCCGTCGATGAGAACAGGAGATGCCGCGTCAAAATCCGGGATGGCGATCAGGTTCACAAACCAATGCGGCACGCCATGCACGTTGTGCAGGCCGTTCCTCACGGAAGGCGCAGGACCCGCATCCACGGACCGGAATTGGATATCATTGGAGGTGGTCAACGAGCCGACGAATGCGTCGAGCATCTTGCGCGGATCATCCGACGCGCTCAGGGTGCTGTTGAGGGCGACAGCGACGGCCCGGACCGAGCGTCGACCAGGTTCGTTCTCGTCTGCCAGCTGGCTGGCCGAGAAGCTCTGGAGTAACACGCCCCCCATGGCCAGCGCGGCGACAAAGCTCATGCCGAGTGGGAGGAACAACTGAGTTCTGAACGGAAGACGTTGCCACATTAGGTCAATTCTAACGCGCATTGGCGGGAATCTCTCTTTCCATTTGTTCCCGCCAGTCTATGAGTCGCCAAAACAAGAGAGTGCGCGATGCAAGATACAACCAAGCTGGCGACCCGGGTCCTGATCGTCGACGACCACCCCGTCGTGGTGTCAGGTTGTCGCACCCTGTTCGCCTCCGACCAATCCATCCGCATCGATGAAGCCAACGACGCCAAATCCGGACACAAGGCCTATATCAGCAAGCGACCAGACGTCACGGTCATCGACATCAGCCTGCCTGACGTCTCGGGCTTCGAGCTGATGCGCCGGATCCGCAAGGACGATCCGGACGCCAAGATCATCATGTTCAGCATGAACGAAGATCCGGCCTTCGTGGTGCGTGCGGTGGAGCTCGGCGCGCAGGGCTATGTCTCCAAGGGCGACGATCCCCGGATCCTGCTCAAGGCCGTGCGCAAGGTGGTCGCGGGCGACAACTTCATCTCGCCCCAGCTCGCGGAGGCCGTGACGTTTTCGGGCGCTGCGATCAAGGCTAATCCGGCCTCGCAAATGACGCCACGGGAGCTCGAAATTCTCCGCCTGCTCGGGCGCGGCAACAAGATCGTCGAAGTCGCCGAGGCGCTCGGTATCTCCTACAAGACCGTCGCCAACACCACCTCCCTGCTCAAGCAGAAGCTGGGAGCCAAGAACCATTCCGACTTGATCCGGATCGCGGTGGAAATCGGGATGAACTGACCCGTCAGGGCCGAACCGGCTGCTCCAGGACGCAGCCGGTTCGGCCGTTGGACCGGCCTGCCGCGCGTCCGGGCAATGTGGGGACCACGGCGGATACCTTCCGCCGACATAATGGGTCGGCGTGGCGTTCGTTCCCCGTCCTTCGTATGTTGTCAGGAAATAACGGCAATGATGCCAGGGTGTCGGCGAAGGGGTCGCCGGCGCTCGCCGGGGCATATCGGGAAAAACAGGAACATTTGGCACCGCGCGCCGTTTTTCTCCTTGACGATTCCGTGACAGGAAACGATAGCTCGAACCAACGATTTTCGGGGAAGGTGCCCCAGCGACGAAAACCGGGTCTGCACACGTCAACGACAGACCTTCCAAGAGAGGGGCTGCGGCATCGCCGCAGCCCTTTTTCGTTGGGCATGGTGCGGCCCCCCAAAACACTCTATGGTGCCGCAAAGCCTCTGGCTTGGTACTAGGAACATCGTGAAATCAAAGGCTTAAGGCCCGGATTCAGGTCCGGCCGGCCTTTGGAGGGCAGTTTGACTCGTTATATCTCGACCCGGGGCGAGGCCCCTGAGCTCGGCTTCTGCGACGTGATGCTGACCGGGCTTGCCCGCGACGGTGGTCTGTACGTGCCGGTGACCTGGCCGCACCTGTCGACAGAGACCATCGCTGGCTTCTTCGGCCGGCCCTATTGGGAGGTCGCGGTCGACGTCATCCGTCCCTTCGTCGGCGGCGAGATTTCCGACGCCGAGCTCGGCCGCATGGCGAACGAGGCCTATGCCACCTTCCGCCATCCGGCCGTGGTGCCGCTGCGTCAGATGTCGCCGCATCAATTCGTGCTGGAGCTGTTTCACGGTCCGACGCTCGCCTTCAAGGACGTGGCGATGCAGCTGATCTCGCGGCTGATGGACCATGTGCTCGCCAAGCGCGGCCAGCGCACCACCATCGTGGTCGCAACCTCGGGCGACACCGGCGGCGCCGCGGTCGAAGCCTTCGCGGGGCTCGAGAATGTCGACCTCATCGTGCTGTTTCCGCACAAGCGTATCTCCGAGGTGCAGCAGCGGATGATGACGACGACGGGCGCGGCCAATGTCCACGCGCTCGCCATCGAGGGCAATTTCGACGACTGCCAGGCGCTCGTGAAGGGGATGTTCAACAACCATCGCTTCCGCGATGCGACCTCGCTGTCCGGCGTCAACTCCATCAACTGGGCGCGGATTGTTGCCCAGGTGGTCTATTACTTCACCTCGGCGGTTGCCGCCGGTGCGCCGGCGCGTGCGGTCGACTTCATCGTGCCGACCGGCAATTTCGGCGACATTTTTGCCGGCTATGTCGCCAAGCGCATGGGCCTTCCAGTGCGCACGCTGCGCATCGCCGCCAACGTCAACGACATCCTCGCCCGCACGCTCAAGACCGGCATCTACGAGGTGCGGGAGGTGCACGCCACTGCCTCGCCCTCGATGGACATCCAGATCTCCTCGAACTTCGAGCGGCTGCTGTTCGAGGCGAGCAAGCGCGATGCGGCCAGCGTCCGCCGGCTGATGGAGCAGCTGAAGCAGTCGGGCCGGTTCGTGCTGCCGGACGCGACGCTTGCCGCGATCCGCGAAGAATTCGACGCCGGCCGTGCCGACGAGACCGAGACTGCAGCCGCAATCCGCGCCGCCTGGCGCGAGGCCGGCGAACTGGTCGATCCCCACACCGCCGTGGCGCTCGCTGTCGCTGATCGCGACACCACCGACACGACCGTGCCCAACATCGTGCTCTCGACCGCACATCCCGCCAAATTCCCTGATGCGGTGGAGGCCGCCTGCGGCCAGCGGCCGCTGCTGCCGGCCTGGCTCGATGGCCTCATGACCAAATCCGAACACATGAAGGTGATGAAGAACGATCAGGCCGAGGTGGAGCGGTTCGTGCTGTCGGTCAGCCGGGCCGCAAAACAGGGAGTTGCCGGATGAGCGTCGAGATTACCAAGCTTGCGTCCGGCCTGACCGTCGTTACCGACAACATGCCCCATCTCGAGACCGCCGCGCTTGGCGTCTGGGCCGGTGTCGGCGGCCGCGACGAGAAGCCGAACGAGCACGGCATCTCTCATCTGCTCGAACACATGGCGTTCAAGGGCACCACCGGGCGCTCCTCGCGCGAGATCGTGGAGGAGATCGAGGCAGTCGGCGGCGACCTGAATGCCGGCACCTCGACCGAGACCACGTCCTATTATGCCCGGGTGATGAAGGCCGACGTGCCGCTTGCGCTCGACGTGCTCGCCGACATCCTCGCCAATCCCGCCTTCGAGCCCGAGGAGCTCGAGCGCGAGAAGAACGTCATCGTGCAGGAGATCGGCGCGGCGCAGGACACGCCCGACGATGTCGTGTTCGAGCATCTCAACGAGCTCTGCTATCCCGACCAGCCGATGGGCCGCTCGCTGCTCGGCACCGCCAAGACGCTGAAGAGTTTCAACCGCGACTCGCTGCGCAATTATCTCTCGACCCATTACCGCGGCCCCGACATGGTGGTGGCGGCGGCCGGTGCCGTCGACCACAAACAGGTCGTCGCCGAGGCCGAGAAGCGGTTTGCGAGCTTCGAGGCGACGCCGGGGCCGAAGCCGCTGGCCGCCATGTTCGGCAAGGGCGGCGCCAAGGTCGTGCATCGCGAGCTCGAGCAGGCGCATTTGACGCTGGCGCTGGAAGGCGTACCGCAGACCGATCTGTCGCTGTTCTCGCTCCAGGTCTTCACCAACATCCTCGGCGGCGGGATGTCGTCGCGGCTGTTCCAGGAGGTGCGCGAGAAGCGCGGCCTCTGCTATTCGATCTACTCCTTCCACGCGCCCTATACCGACACCGGTTTCTTCGGCCTCTACACTGGCACCGATCCCGCCGACGCGCCGGAAATGATGGAAGTCGTGGTCGACATCATGAATGATTCGGTCGAGACCCTGACCGAGGCCGAGATCGCCCGCGCCAAGGCGCAGATGAAGGCGGGCCTGTTGATGGCGCTGGAGAGCTGCTCCTCGCGCGCCGAGCAGCTTGCCCGGCACGTGCTGGCCTATGGCCGGCCGCAGACGGTGCAGGAGCTGGTGGCCCGGATCGACGCCGTCAGCGTCGAATCGACCCGCGATGCGGCGCGTGCGCTGCTTTCGCGCAGCCGCCCTGCAGTTGTCGCATTAGGCAGCGGCAGGGGTCTGGACACGGCGGTATCTTTTGCGGAAGGATTGACCCGGGCGCGCGCCAAGGCGCGGCTGCACTAGGAGCCGCACTGGCGGGCGCACCACCCCGGGAAGCATCACCATGGCCCTGTTTCGCCTGCCGTCCAGTGGACCTGCTGCTCTCGCCCCCCGCGGCAACGGATTGTTGCTGCGCGCGCCGCAGATGTCGGATTTCCTGCAATGGGCGCATTTGCGCGAGTCCAGCCGCGATTATCTGACGCCGTGGGAACCGATCTGGCCGTCGGACGATCTGACCCGATCCGGCTTCCGCCGCCGCCTGCGCCGCTATTCCGAGGACATCGCCGCCGACCGCTCCTATCCATTCCTGATCTTCCGCGAGCTCGACGGCGCCATGGTCGGCGGCATCACGCTGGCCAATGTCCGGCGCGGCATCGTCCAGGCCGGCACCATCGGCTATTGGGTCGGCAGGCCCCACGCCCATCGCGGCTACATGACGGCAGCGCTCAGGGTGCTGCTGCCGACGCTGTTCGGCGAGCTCAATCTGCATCGCGTCGAGGCCGCCTGCATCCCCACCAATGCGCCGTCGATCCGGGTGCTGGAGAAGTGCGGCTTCTCCCGCGAGGGGCTGGCGCGCCGCTATCTCTGCATCAACGGGGTCTGGCAGGACCATCTGCTGTTCGGCCTGCTGCACGAGGATTTCCGCGGCTGAGCTGCGGCTCCCCGTACGGCCAAAGTCCACCTTTTTCCTGTCTTTTCCTGCCTTGGGATCGCCGATTTTGGCGATATAACCCGCGGGGTCGACCGGCGATCGGCCGGGATATTGTCATGGAGTACAGGCGTTCATGAATGAGCTTCGGTCATTGCGGAAGGCGCTGTGGCGGGGTCCGGTGATCGCGCTGGCGCTGTCGGTTTCAGTGGCGGCTGTCTCGCCGGTCGCGGCGCAGTCGCTGACCGACCGCTTCAAAAGCCTGTTCGGCGGCAAGTCCGACGAGTCCGCGCAGCCCAAGCCGGCGCCCGCGCCGGGGGCGCCTCAGGCCGATGACGAAATCGATTGCCCGCAGGTCACGGTGCGCGCCGGAGCGTCCACCTATGGCGTCGGTGCGAGCGGAAAGCCGGCTGTCGGCAACGACGTGCGCTTCCAGGCCTCGATCAGCAAGATGGCGCGCGAATGCATCCGCAATGGCGGCGAGATCACGGCGCGTATCGGCATCCAGGGCCGCGTCATCGCGGGCCCTGCTGGCGCACCTGCGACGGTCGAAGTCCCCTTGCGTGTCGCCGTGGTCCTGGGCGGCGTCGGCGAGAAGGTGATCGCCTCGAAGGCCTACCGGACCACGGTCGAGATGACGGATAGCGGCAGCGTGCCGTTCACCTTCGTCGCCGAGGATTTGACCTATCCGGTGCCGTCAGCCGCGGTCGCCGATAACTACATCTTCTATGTCGGCTTCGATCCGCAGGCGCTCTCGCCCGAGCCGAAGGCGCGGAGGAAGAAGTAGCTGCTAACTCTGCTGTGGCCGCAATTTCTGCTGTCCTGCCCGCGTAGGCGGGGCGTCCAGTACGCCGCGGCTTCTCGGTTCAAGCACTGCCGTCTCTGGAATACAGGATCACCCGCCTTCGCGGGTGATGACGGTTTGCATGGAGCTGGAGCACGCGATCCAACAAAAAAGCCGGCGCTCATCGCGCCGGCTTTTTGATGGATTGAGATATCGACCCTCAGTTCAGCTTCTGCCGAACCTCGGTGATGCCCTTGGCGAGCAGATCGTCGGCGACCTGGCCCTTGACCGACTGCGACAGGATCGTGGAGGCGGCCTGCACGGCGGCTTCCGCGGCTGCGGCGCGGACGTCGGCCACCGCCTGAGCCTCGGCGAGCGCGATCTTGCTCTCCGCGGTCTTGGTGCGGCGGGCCACGAAGTCTTCCATCTTCGCCTTGGCCTCGGTCGCGATGCGCTCGGCTTCGCTCTTGGCGTTGGCGATGATGTCGGCAGCCTCGCGTTCGGCCGAGGCGCTGCGTGCCTTGTAGTCGGCCAGCACCTTGGCGGCTTCCTGCTTCAGGCGCGTTGCGTCGTCGAGCTCGGCCTTGATGCGCTCGGCGCGCTTGTCGAGCGCTATCATCGCCTTCTTGAACACCCCGAGATAGCCGAACGCGATCATCAGGATCACGAAGGCGACGGCGACCCAGGTTTCAGGATCGAAGAACATATCGACTAACCCTTCAAGGACGCATCGACGGCGGCATTGACCGACGCCGTGTCAGGAACGACGCCGGTGAGCTGCTGCACGATGGTGCCTGCAGCATCGGCCGCGATGCCGCGGACGTTGCTCATGGCGGTCGCGCGGGTCGAGGCGATGGTCTTCTCCGCCTCGGCGAGCTTGGCCGCCAATTGATCCTCGAGCGTCTTGCGCTCGGCTTCCGCCTGCGCGTTCGCCTTGTCGCGGGATTCGTTGCCGATCGCCTGTGCGCGCGAACGCGCCGAAGCAAGTTCGCCCTCATAGGCCTTCAGCGCCGCCTCGGACTGGTCCTTCAGCGTCTGCGCCTCAGCGAGGTCACCCTCGATCTTGTTCTGACGCGCCTCGATCGCACCGCCGACCTTCGGCAGAGCGAGCTTGGATACGATCACGTAAAGCAAGACGAAGAAGATCGCGAGCGACACCAGCTGCGAAGCGAAGGTGCTGCTTTCGAACGGCGGAAACGCGCCGGCGTGATGACCGCCATCGGCTTCTGTGTGGGCGTCGGTCGCCGGAGCTTTCGCCCCGCCATGACTCTCGGCCATGGAGTACTCCTGTTGCTGTCACGCGCCGCTTCGGATGAAGCGGCGCGGAAGAAGTCGTTCTTTAGAAAACGAACAGCAGAAGCAGCGCGATCAGCAGCGAGAAGATGCCGAGCGCTTCGGTCACGGCGAAGCCGAAGATCAGGTTGCCGAACTGGCCCTGAGCGGCCGACGGGTTGCGGACGGCTGCGGCGAGATAGTTGCCGAAGATCACGCCCACGCCGACGCCCGCACCGCCCATGCCGATGCACGCGATGCCCGCGCCGATAAGTTTTGCTGCTGTCGGATCCATTTTTGACTCCTTGGAAGAAAGATTGGGTTGTGGTGGAAATTCCCCGGACCGCTCAGTGTCCCGGATGAATGGCGTCGTTGAGATAGATGCAGGTCAGGATCGCAAACACATAGGCCTGCAGGAACGCGACCAGGATCTCGAGGGCATAGAGCGAGATCGTGAGCGCCAGCGGCAGCACGCCGCCGACCCAGCCGATGGCGCCGAGCGAGAAGCCCAGCATGGCGACGAAGCCCGCGAACACCTTCAGCGCGATGTGGCCGGCCAGCATGTTGGCGAACAGACGAACGCTGTGCGAGACCGGTCGCAGGAAGAACGACAGGACCTCGATGAACATGACCAGCGGCAGAATGTAGCCGGGGACGCCGTGGGGAACGAAAATCTTGAAGAACTTCAGGCCGTTCTTGGCGACGCCGTAGATCAGCACGGTGAAGAAGACCAAGAGCGCCAGCGCCACGGTGACAATCAGATGGCTCGAGATCGTGAAGGTATAGGGAATGACGCCGACAAGGTTCGACACGCAGAGGAACATGAACAGCGAGAACACCAGCGGGAAGAACTTCATGCCTTCCGTGCCGGCCGTCGAACGGATGGTCGAGGCGACGAATTCGTAGGAGATCTCGGCGACCGACTGCAGGCGGCCCGGAACCAACTGGCTGCCGCTCGCCAGCATCAGTATCGAGATGATGGCCACGGCCACCAGCATGTAGAGCGACGAATTGGTGAAGGCGATCGTATGATTGCCGATATGGCCTAGCGTAAAGAGAGGCTCGATGTTGAACTGGTGGATCGGATCGATTTTCATCGGCGCGGCATCTCTTGGTCTGCCGGACGAGCCGGCGTGTCTCGGTCTGCCGGCCGGGCCGGCCCGCACCGGCGAAACCGGCGCGACAATTCCTCTCCGTGTGTCGGATCGGCCTTAAGAACCACCGCGCCTGTTCTGACCCGCGCCCGCCGACCTCACCACATTCACCACGCCGGCCACGAAGCCCAGCAGCGTGAACACGATAAATCCGAAAGGCGACGTCGACAGCAAGCGGTCGAACCCCCAGCCAATCCCCGCCCCGACGATGACCCCGGCGATCAACTCGGAGGATAACCGGAAACCAAGCGCCATCGCCGAGGCTCTGGCCGCTCCGTCCTCACCGTTACCTGCGGGTTGCTCGGTCTTGATGTGGCGGCCGCGAAATTCGGACAACCGCTGATCGAGACTTCCGAGCCGTTCGGAAAGCGCAGCTTCCTCGGGCGATCTATCGCGACCTCCATTCCCGCTGTGTCCCGTGTCTTGAGCCATGCCACGAAGACCCGAACACTGCGGTTGAATGGAAATTACGCCCGCCACCCTCAAAAGCCGCGCGGACCATACTGACCGCACATAATCAAGTCAAGCCAAGTCACGAGCGCGTCGTGATCGGGTATGTATTTGATTTTACTTGAAATATTGACCCGCACGCGAGCGCTGCACACAGCGTGACGCCGCACCGCAGCAGCCATGCGCGCGATCGGCCGCTATGGCCGATATTTCGCCGCGCTCTCGGGATCAAACGGGCGGCGGCCAATGTTGATTCCGCAGGTGCGGTTTTTGGCGACGGATTCGCACATGCTGTCGATGCGCCGCTGGCCGCCGGGGTGTAGAATTCTGGCGTGTGCCACCTGCGCAGCGTGGCGGAGAGCACGATGTATCAGGCAAAATCATCCACAACATCATGGGGCGCGGCGGCCATCGTCGTGGTTGCAGCCGTCAGTGGCAGCTTGGTTGCCGCGCAATCCGCGCCCGACGGCGAAAACGGCCGCTACAGCATGACACCGATTCCCGAGGGGGTGCTGCGGCTCGACACCCGCACCGGCACGGTCTCGACCTGCACCAAGAACGATAGCGGCTGGGCCTGCTACGCCGTGCCCGACGAGCGCTCCGCGCTCGATGCCGAGATCGGCCGTCTTCAGGCCGAGGTCGAGAAGCTCAAAGAGCAGATCGCCGCAGGTCCCACCGTCTTAGGCAAGATCGACGAAGCGCTGCCGAAATCCGACCCGCTGAAAAAGGCCGAGCCAAAGGTCGCCGAGGGCGATCGGAAGCTGGAGATCCCGCTGCCCAGCGATCAGGATCTCGATCGCGCGATGTCGTTTCTCGAGAAGGCCTGGCGCCGGCTCATCGACATGGCCAACCGCGTGCAGAAGGACGTGTCGGGGAAGATTTGAGGTGGGGCTAGGACGACGTAACGGAAGAAACTTTGATGTCATCAGCCAGATCCCTGACCCGCTCCACACCGTCGACGGCGCCCGCCACCAGCGTCAGCACGGCGACCTTGTCGGTGCAGACCTCAGGCTGCGGCTTCATCGACCTCACGGCCGAGGCCGCGAAGTTCATCGCCGAAGTTCATGCACGGGACGGCGCGCTGACGCTGTTCATCCGCCACACCTCGGCCTCGCTGACCATCCAGGAAAATGCCGATCCCTCTGTGCTCGTCGATCTCACCACCGCGCTGGCGCGATTCGCGCCTGATGATGAAGACGCAGGCTGGACTCACGACACCGAAGGGCCGGACGATATGCCGGCGCATGTAAAGACGATGTTGACGCAGACCTCGTTGCAGGTGCCGGTGCTGGGCGGCAAGCTCACGCTCGGCACGTGGCAGGCGATCTATCTGATCGAGCATCGTACCCGTCCGCATCGGCGCGAAGTCGTGCTGCAATTCATCGGCGCATCGCGGTGACAAAGCAAACCGGCCGCGGATCGCTCCGCGGCCGGTCGTTTTGTCTGCGTAGCGTGCGGCAACTTACATCTTGGTGATGTCTACGTCCTTGGTCTCGGGGACGAAGAGGAAGCCGACCACGGCTGTGATCGCCGCGAACACGACCGGGTACCACAGGCCGGAGTAGATATCGCCGGTCGATGCGGTGATCGCGAAAGCGGTTGCGGGCAGAAGGCCGCCGAACCAGCCGTTGCCGATGTGGTAAGGCAGCGACATCGAGGTGTAGCGAATGCGGGTCGGGAACAGTTCGACCAGCATTGCCGCGATCGGCCCGTATACCATGGTGACAAAGATCACGAGGATGAACAGCAGGCCGATGAGGGCCGACACCTGCGGACGGAAGATGTCGAAGGGGTTCGACATCTTGACGATGCCCGCGTCACCCGCCTTCGGATAGCCCGCCGCCTGCGTCGCCGCAGTGATCGCGGGGTTCGACGTCTTGGCGTCCGTGTAGGGCACTTCCTTGTCGTTGACGATGATCTTCACGGCGCCCGCCGGTCCCGCAACCGTGGTGTACTTCACCGACGACTGGGCGAGGAAGGCGCGGGCCGTGTCGCAAGGCGCGGTGAAGACGCGGGTGCCGACCGGATTGAACAGATCGCCGCAGCTCGCGGGATCCGCCACCACCTGCACCTTGACCGTCTCATAGGCCTTTTCCAGCGCCGGGTTGGCGTTGGACGAGATCATCTTGAAGATCGGGAACAGGGTGAGTGCACCGATCAGACAGCCCGACAGGATGATCGGCTTGCGGCCGATCCGGTCGGACAGCGCGCCGAACACCAGGAAGAAGCCGGTGCCCAGCAGCAGCGACCAGGCGATCAGGAGGTTGGCGGTGTAGCCGTCGACCTTCAGGATCGATTGCAGGAAGAACAGCGCGTAGAACTGGCCGGTGTACCAGATCACCGCCTGGCCCATGGTCAGGCCGACCAGCGCCAGGATCACGATCTTGGCGTTGCTCCAGTTGCCGAAAGCTTCCGTCAGCGGAGCCTTGGACGTCTTGCCTTCCTCCTTCATCTTCTGGAACACCGGCGACTCGTTGAGGCGCATACGGATCCAGACGGAGATACCGAGCAGGAACACCGACACCAGGAACGGAATGCGCCAGCCGCCCCAATAGGCGCCCGGAGCGCCGGCAAAGCCCGGCTCGCCGGTCGCGGTGCGGGTGAACAGGATCACCAGCAGGGACAGGAACAGACCAAGCGTCGCGGTGGTCTGAATGAACGAGGTGTAATAGCCGCGCTTGCCAGGCGGTGCGTGCTCGGCGACGTAGGTCGCCGCACCACCATATTCACCACCGAGCGCGAGGCCCTGCAGCAGGCGCAGGCCGATCAGGATGATCGGCGCCGCGATGCCGATCTGCGCGGCACCCGGCAGCAGGCCGACGATGAAGGTCGACATACCCATGATGAGGATGGTGACGAGGAAGGTGTATTTGCGGCCGACGATGTCGCCGATACGGCCGAACACGATCGCGCCGAACGGACGGACCAGGAAGCCCGCCGCAAAGGCCAGCAGCGCGAAGATGTCGCGCGTGGCCTGATCGAACATCGGCTTGCCGTCGGCGCCGGCGATGGTGAAGAACTGCGTGCCGACGATGCCGGCCAGCGATCCGTAGAGGTAGAAGTCGTACCACTCGAAGACGGTACCGAGCGACGATGCGAGGATGACGAACCTCTCATCCTTCGTCATGCCGCCGGATCGTACCGACGTTGCAGCCATTGTGGACATTGTGAATGCGCTCCCCGAATCTCGTTTCCTCGCCTCCCAGCTGTCCGGGCATGCCGGATCAACCCAGGTCTTGCCCCCAAGGTAACATCGGCGTGAAACCCCTCCCAATACGACTTTCGGCCTTTCACACTGACACGCAACTGACGGTGCGGAGTTATAGTGCCGGGCCCCGGCGCACGGCTTGCGGATTAACCCCTTTCCCGCAAAGGAATAATGTGCCCTTGCATGCCACGGCCGGCCGGGAAAGAATTGACCGTAGCGCCAGTCCAGACTACTGGCCCTGATGTGAACGACAGCAAGAGATCGATGAACGCTCCTTCTACCCATCTCGTCATTGCCGACGACCACCCGTTGTTCCGCGATGCGCTGCGGCAGGCGGTGGCGGGCGTCCTCTCAACGGCGAAGATCGACGAGGCCGGATCGTTCGAGGATCTGACCAAGCTGCTGGAACAGACCTCCGACGTCGACCTGGTCCTGCTCGACCTCTCGATGCCCGGCATCTCCGGCTTCTCCGGCCTGATCTATCTGCGCGCGCAATATCCGGCGATCCCTGTCGTGATCGTCTCGGCCTCCGACGACAGCGCCACGATCCGCCGCTCGCTCGATTTCGGCGCTTCCGGCTTCATCCCGAAGCGGTTCGGGGTCGAGACGCTGCGCGATGCCATCCTCAAGGTGATGGAGGGCGACGTCTGGGTTCCCGCCGACACCGACCTGACGGCCGCCGCCGACCCCGACATGACCAAGCTGCGCGACCGCCTGGTGACCCTGACGCCGCAGCAGGTGCGGGTGCTGATGATGCTGTCGGAGGGACTGCTCAACAAGCAGATCGCCTACGAGCTCGGCGTCTCCGAGGCGACCATCAAGGCCCACGTCTCGGCGATCCTGCAAAAGCTCGGCGTCGAAAGCCGCACCCAGGCCGTGATCGCTGCCGCCAAGATTGCAGGTGGTCAATGGAAGCAGGGCACGCCGACGGGGTAGGGCGCGTAGCCCGTAGCCCGGATTGAGCGAAGCTTAATCTGGATCGCTCGTGCTTGTGGCGCCAACCCCGGATTTCGCCACGCTCCACCCCGGCGACAAGCGCTTGCAGTATCCGACGGGAAAACACGCAAGAGTTGGGTCAATCAGAGCGATCTCGGTGTCATCGTCCGCGCAGGCGGATGATCCAGTATTCCAGAGACGCATTGATTGTATCGAGAAGCCGCGGCGTATTGGTTTCCCCGCCTTCGCGCGGAATGACAGCGTCATTTGGAAAACCAGCCGTGTCTCTCGCTCCGTCATTGCGAGCGCAGCGAAGCAATCCAGAGTCTTCCTGCGCAGGGGTTCTGGATTGCTTCGCTGCTGTTCAGTCCGGAGACATGACTGACAGGTGTTCGGAGACATGGTTGACACGTCAA
>NZ_CAKZHY010000108.1 GCF_936928535.1 uncultured Bradyrhizobium sp.
ACAAAAGCTCAGGAGAAGAGATATGGTGTGGACGCTTCGTTTTACGGGGCTCGCTTGCGTTGGCCTGTTGCTGTCCTCGGTCAGCGCGCTCGCAGGACCAAAGGTCGTGTCCGGTCCGGGTGCCGATCCCGCATGCTTCAAGCCCTGGTCTGCTCAAACCAAGTTCTTCCAGTGGGACAAGAAGCCCGGTCCCTACAAGATCGCCCTCGTCAACGGCTTCGTCGGCAACACCTGGCGCATCCAGATGGTGAAGACCGCAAAGGCCTTCGCCGCGCAGCCGGGCATCAAGGAGAACATCAAGGAGTTCAAGGTCGTCTCGACCGGCACCGATGTTGCAGCGCAACTCGGCGCGATGGAGGACTTCATCAACCAGGGCTTTGACGCCATCGTCACCATCGCGGTCGCCCCTGACGGCTTCGACCGCATCATCCGCCTCGCCGACAAGAACAACGTCGTCGTGGTCCCCTTCGACAACGTCCTCGACACCGACAAGGTGATGATGGTCAACGAGGACCAGAAGGAAATGGGCCGCATGTCGGCGAAGTGGCTGATGGATGAGAGCGGCAAGAAGGGCGGCGACATCCTCGAGGTTCGCGGCCTGCCGGGCAATTCGGTCGATCGTGATCGCCATCTCGGCTTCCGCGAGGTGATGGAAGCGCCGGGCAACAGCTTCAAGATCACGGAAGTGGTCGGCAATTGGGACACCGGCACCTCGCAGAAGGTGACGGCGGACGCGCTCGCCGTGCACGGCCATTTCGATGGCGTATTCACGCAAGGCGGCTCCGACGGCACCGTGCAGGCCATGATGGCGGCCAAGCACCCCTTCGTGCCGATGTCCGGCGAGGGCGAGAACGAGTACCGCAAGCAGATCGCCGATCACGCCAAGGACGGGCTGAAGGGCATGTCCTACGGCCAGTCTCCGGCGCTTGTCGCGATCGCCACCAAGGCGGCGATCTCGGCGCTGCAGGGCAACGTCATGCCGCAGCTGATCTCGATCCCGATCCCGGTTGCGACCTACAAGGACCTCAAGCCCGGCACGAATTACTGGCCGGACCTCAACGCCAACTTCTTCGCGCCGAACCAGTTCACGCCCTGCGGCGTCAACTTCACGGCGCCGGAGATCATGTCGCAGAGCGAAAAGAACACCCAGTGAGTCTACTGGAGACGTCACGGTTGCGGCCCGGCTCTTGCCGGGCCGCCGCTGCGTGAGCCCCTGATATGTCCGATGCCGTCCTGACCCAACCTGCCTTCCTCACGCTATCAGGAATTTCCAAGCGTTACGCCGGCGTGCGCGCGCTCGAAGGCGTCGATTTCGCCTGCGAGCGCGGCAAGATCCATGCGGTGCTGGGTGAGAACGGCGCCGGCAAGTCGACGCTGATCAAGATCATCTCCGGTGTCGTGCAACCCGACTCCGGCAGCATGCGCCTTGCCGGACGGGACGTCAGCTTTGCGACGCCGTCCGCCGCCAACGCCGCGGGCGTCGTCTGTATCTTCCAGGAATTGTCGTTGATGCCCGACCTCTCGGTCGCGGACAACATCTCGATCGCCTCGCCGCCGCGCCGCTTCGGCCTCATCGATGCGCGGGCGCAGCGCCGCCGTGCCGAACAGCTGCTCGCCGAGATCGGCTGCGAGGACGTCAATCCCCTGATGCGCGTGCGCGACCTGCCGTTGTCGCGCCGCCAGGTGGTGGAGATCGCCAAGGCACTCGGCAAGAAACCGCAGCTCCTGATCCTGGACGAAGCCACGTCCGCGCTCACCAGCGCCGACGTCGAGAAGGTGTACGCGATGCTGGCGCGGCTCAAGGCCGAAGGCGTTGCCATTCTCTACATCTCGCACCGGATGCACGAGGTCGAGGCGCTGGCCGACCGTGCCTCCGTGTTTCGCAACGGCCGCCATATCGAGACCTTCGACAAGGGCAAGCGCTCGACCGCCGATATCGTTCAGCTCATGATCGGCCGCGACATCGCGACCCAATATCCGCCCAAGCCGGCGCGGGCAACGCCGAAGCCGGTGCTTGATATCGAGAATCTGAGCTGGGATCGGCACCTCGATCGCATCTCGCTGCGCGTGGGCGCGGGCGAGATCGTAGGTCTCGGCGGGCTCGACGGCCAGGGCCAGAAATCCCTGCTGCTGGCGCTGTTCGGCGTGCTGCGCGGCGTCACCGGACGGGTAACCGTCGAAGGCCGCGAGGTGCGGCCGGCGTCTCCGGCGGCGGCGAAGTCGGTCGGCATCGCGCTGGTGCCGGAGGATCGCAAGACCGAAGGCCTGATGCTGCCGATGTCCATCGCGGACAATCTGGTGATCGCCTCGCTCGGCGCGATCTCGACCGGCCCTCTGGTCGACCGCGCGCGCGAGAACGAGGTGATCAAGCGCGCCATCGCGCGGCTGCAGATCAAGATCGGTGCGCCCGGCGATGCGGTCTCCACGCTGTCGGGCGGCAACCAGCAGAAGGTCGTTCTCGCCAAATGGCTGATGACCGATCCCAAGCTCATCCTGCTCAACGATCCCACGCGCGGCATCGATGTCGGCACCAAGCAGGAGCTTTACCGCCTGATGCGCGAGCTCGCCGATCAGGGCGCTGCCATCCTGTTCTACTCGACCGACTATGACGAACTCATTGGCTGCTGCGATCGGGTGGCGATCATGTATGACGGGCGCATCGTGCGCGAGCTCGAAGGTGACGCGCTCACCGAGACCAACATCATTGCCAGCGCACTGAACATCGACGCCGCGACGCAGGACGCTCCCGGAGCCGCCCATGCTTGACGATATCGCCATCAGGCTTCGTCAGAACGTCGGTATCGTCACCGCCGTCCTGCTGTTCTTCATCCTTTATCTGCTCTACAATTTTGCCCACCCCAAGGGCTTCTCGTCGGCGGTTCTGGTTCAGAACGGCGACGAGATCTTTGCGCTCGCCATGCTGGCGATGGCCCAGACCGTGCCGGTGCTGGCATCGGGGCTGGATCTCTCCGTGGGCGCCGTCATGACCATGGTGGGGTGTTTTGCAAGCTATCTGCTTACGGGAGCGGCGGGCGGCACTCCGCTGCACCTGGACATTTTCGGCCTGCAATTCGGCCTCGGCACCTTCCCCGGCGGGGTCGGCGGCATCCTGCTCGGGACCGTTATCTGCCTCGCGACCGGGGCACTGGCCGGCTTCATCAACGGCTGCGTCGTCGTCTATGGGCGCATCCAGCCGATCATCGCGACGCTCGCGACGGGCGCGGTTTATATCGGCATCGCGCTGTTCCTGCGGCCGACGCCGGGCGGCAAGATCGACGAGGATCTCAACTGGGCGCTGACCAACTCGCTCGGGGATTTCGCCGCAACTGTCCATATTTTCGATGACGGTGCCGCAGGCTGGTTTGCGCCAGTCGCCTGGATCCCGGTGCCGTTCGTGTTGCTGATCCTGGTCGCGCTCTTGGTCTGGGTACCGTTCCGCCGCTCCGTGCTCGGCCGCGCCGTCTATGCGGTCGGGTCGGCTGAGGGCGCCGCTTACATGTCGGGCCTGCCGATCGAGCGCGCCAAGATCGCAGCCTTCACGCTCGCCGGCTTCTTTGCCGGCTGTGGCGGTCTGTTCCTCGCCATCCAGACCTCATCGGGCAACGCCGACATCCCGCAGGCCGGCGCCTACACGCTCAACTCCATCGCCTCCGTCGTCATCGGCGGCACTTCGCTGCTCGGCGGCACCGGCAGTGCGATCGGCTCGATCTTCGGCGCCATGGTGCTGCGCGTCATCTCGTTCTTCTTCCGCATCTTCGACATCGCACCGCTGTTGCAGCCGCTGTTCGAAGGCCTGATTCTGCTGGCCGCCGTCAGCATCGGCGCGCTCGGCGTGCTGCGCGTCAAGAATACGCTGGAGCTGTTTCGATGACGACTGCGTCCCTCGGGCTCTCCCGCGACGACCGCCCGATCCTGATCGCGGCCTTGTTCATCCTCGTCATCCTGGTGGCGGGCACGGTCTATACCTTTGCCCGTTTCGGCAGCGCGCCGCTGTTGTCGCCGACCTATCTGTTGCAGCAGCTGCAGATCGGCGCCTTTCTCGGGATCGTCGCCGCCGGCATGATGATGGTGATCCTGATCGCGCAGATCGACCTGTCGGTGCCGTGGACGCTCGCCGCCGCTGCGATGATGGCGACGTCGATCGGCGGGCCGCTCGCCATTCCGGTCGGGCTCGCCGTTGGCGTCGTGGTCGGTCTCATCAACGGCATCGGGGTCGCGTATCTGCGCGTGCCCTCGATGATCTTCACCCTCGGCGTCAACGCGGTGATGCGCGGCCTGATGGTCGCACATACCGGCGGCTACGCCCCGCAGACCGCCGCCACCGATCTGATGCGGATGCTTGCCGGCGATCGCACGTTCGGCATCCCCAACGCTCTGTTCGTCTGGGCTGCCGTGTCGGTGATCGTTGCCATCATGCTTCAGCGCACGGCGCTCGGCCGCTACGTCTATGCGATCGGCAACAAGGAGGCGGCCGCGTATCTCGCCGGCGTCGACACCCGCCGCATCACCGTGATCTGCTTCGTCCTCTGCGGCCTTGCAGCCGCGCTCGCCGGCGTGCTGCTCGCCGGCTACTCCACCAAGGCCTATCAGGGCATGGGGGATGCCTATCTGCTGCCGTCGATCGCAGCTGTGGTGATCGGCGGCACCAACATCCTGGGCGGCCGCGGCCGCTATTTGGGGACGCTGATCGGCGTCGTGTTGATCGTGCTGCTCAACAGCGTGCTATCGATCATGGACATGCCCGAGGCCGGCCGCCAGGTGATCTACGGCCTCGTCATCATCTTCATGCTGCTGGTCTACGGCCGCGGCGAACGGGTCACGAGCTGACCTCGTTCTATCCTGTTCCTGCCGGATCAGAGAAACGGCGACGCCAAGGCCGGCGTTTCGACCAGCGCGTGAGCGGCGTATTCGAGCGCTCCCCTGATCTGCGTTCGCGTTGATGGGCCGCCGATGCATATTCTCACGGCCTCGGGAGGCGGGTCACTCACTACAAAGGCGTCGCTTGCGACGACACCGATGCCGGTCTGCCGCATATGCTCGACGAAAGCCGAGCGCCTCCAGGGTGTGGGCAGCTCGACCCACAGGTTGAAGCTGAGGGGATCCCCGCGATAAGACCCCTTCGGCAGGATCTCGGCGGCGAGCTTCTGCCGCGCCGACGTCTCGGCGCGGATGAACCGCAGCATCGTGTCCGCGGTGCCGTCCTCAATCCAGCGCGTCGCGATCGCCACGGTGAGAGGGGATGCCATCACGGTCGCAGACCGAAGCGCCGAGGCAAACGGCCAGGCCGAGCGCGTGTCGGGCACCACGACGTAAGCGGTGCGCAAGCCTGCCCCGATGCATTTTGCCAGTCCTGCGACGTGCCATGTCAGATCGGGCGCGATCGCGGCGAAGGGCGCGTGGCCGTGGCCGTGCTCGGGAATGAAGCCGTAGGCGTCATCCTCGATGATAGGCAGCTTGAAGCGTCGCGCGATCGCGACGATCTCGCGCCGTCGCGAGTCAGGAATCGTCAGCGTTGTCGGATTCTGCAGCGTCGGATTGAGGTAGATCGCCTTGGGCTTCAGCTTCTTGCAGGCATCGGTCAACGCCTGCGGCTCAATGCCATCCGCATCCATCGGCAGGCCGACGAGATTGATGCCCAGTTGCGCAGCGATCGACCTGATCCCGGGATAGGTGATGGCCTCGCACAGCACCACCTCGCCAGACTTCGCAAGGATCGAGAGGATGCCCAGCAGCGCCGGATGGGCCCCCGGCGACACGAAGATGCGGTTCTGCGCCGGCACCAATGCACGGCGGCCGAGCCAGCTCGAGGCGGCATCCTTGTCGGCCTGAGTGCCGCCAAAGCCCTGATAGCGCAGCAGCGATGCGATGTCGCGCAGCACATGTTCGGCGCCGGCCTGCATGCGCTCGATCAATTCAGGATCATCGGGCTCGGGCGGCAGGTTCATCGACAGGTCGACGGGGCGGGGCGGAAAGCTCGTTGCCGAGCGCCGCGGTCGCGGCTTGTCGCGAACGAAGGTTCCCTGTCCGACCTTGGATTCGATCAGCCCGCGCTTCTGCGCCTCGACATAGCCGCGCGCGACGGTGGTGAAATCCACGTCGAGCCGCTTGGCCAGTTTGCGCTGTGGCGGCAGGCGGTCGCCGATCACAAGCCGCCCGGCGGCGATGTCGTCGGCGATGGCGTCCGCGATGGCGAGATAACGCGGTTTGTCGCTATTCGAAAGATCGGGTCGCCAGTCGGCCATTGCCAGGTTCCAAGACTACGTCAGCACAATTGACTGTATATTGTTGCAAGGTGTGAGGCAATCGTATTGCTCGCATTGATCGCCTTGGAGAGGCAGCGTAGCCGAGGGCGTTGCACACCGATCGTGCGCGCTGCACAGTATTTTTAAGGCACTATTTTTCGAGCATTGCGCGAGCATATCTTAATCCAGTCAGGTCTCCATTCAACATTGAATGCATAAATGAATGTAAATTGAATGGTGTGATGATTTGTAGTGCAGAACGTCGCTTGGCACATTGATTGCAAAACCTGATCTCGATCCGGGAGGGCCGGACGTGAACAGGAGGTGTCTATGCCAGCAGTGAACATGCCCGCGCGTCAGAAGGGCGACTTTCTTGTCGACTACGAGGAGAAGGTTTTCGAGGACGTCAAAGCAAAGCCGGGTGAGAAGGCGCTGGTCACCTTCCACACCGTCGCATTCGAGGGCTCGATCGGCCTCGTCAATATTCTCCAGGCGCTGCGCCTGAAGCGGAAGGGCTTCGAGACGTCGGTTCTGCTTTACGGTCCCGGTGTCACGCTCGGCATTCAGCGCGGCTTTCCGAAGATCGGCGACGAGGCCTTCCCCGGCGCGCAGAACTTCAACAACCAGCTCGCCAAATTCATGGACGAAGGCGGCAAGGTCTATGCCTGCCGGTTCGCGCTGCAGGCGCTCTACGGTCATGGCGAGCCGTCGCTGATTCCGGGCATCCGACCGATCAATCCGCTCGATGTGCTCGACCTCATCCTGCTTCACCGCAGGGACGACGCGTTCATGATCCACACCTGGACCGTCTGATCTGGACCGTCTGACCTCGATTGGCTCGCGCGACGGACGAGGGAGAGCACAGTGACAGCGAAACGTACGATCAGGGCCGGCGCGATTCAGATCGCGCCCGACCTGGACACGCCGACCGGAACGCTCGACCGGATCCTGGCGGCCATCGCGGAGGCGGCGGCCAAGGGAGTCCAGTTCGCCGTTTTTCCGGAGACGTTCGTTCCCTGGTACCCGTACTTCTCCTTTGTCCGTCCGCCGGTCCTGAGCGGCGCCGAGCATATCCAGCTCTACGACAATGCCGTCGTCGTGCCCGGTCCCGTGACGGACGCGGTCGCGCAAGCGGCGAAGCGCCATGGCATGGTGGTGGTGCTCGGCGTCAACGAGCGCGATCACGGCTCGCTCTACAACACGCAACTCGTGTTCGATGCGAACGGCGCGCTCGTCCTGACGCGCCGCAAGATCACGCCGACGTTTCACGAGCGCATGATCTGGGGGCAGGGCGATGGCGCCGGCCTGAAGGTGGTCGAGACCGCGGTCGGCCGCGTCGGCGCGCTGGCCTGCTGGGAACATTATAACCCGCTCGCCCGCTACGCGCTGATGGCCCAGCATGAAGAGATCCACGCCGCCCAATTTCCGGGTTCGCTGGTCGGACAGGTCTTTGCCGACCAGATCGAGGTGACGATCCGGCATCATGCGCTGGAAAGCGGATGCTTCGTCGTCAACGCCACCGGCTGGCTGACCGAGGAGCAGATCGCCAAGATCTCGCCGGAGGAAGGCCCGCGCAAGGGCCTGCGCGGCGGCTGCATGACCGCGATCATCTCTCCGGAAGGCAACCATCTGGTGCCGCCGCTGACCAGCGGCGAGGGCATCCTGGTCGCCGATCTCGATCTTGCACTGATCACCAAGCGCAAGCGGATGATGGACTCGGTCGGCCATTACGCAAGACCGGAGCTGCTGTCGCTGGTGCTGAACGACCGACCGGCGCGCCCCATGCACGGTCTTCACCCCAACCACCTCACGTCCATTGCGAAAGACCCATCAGATGAGACCGCAGATGCCGCAACCCCAGGCGATCCCGACCGAGCAGCTGATCAACGAGTTGCAATCCTTCGGGGTCCGGCTCGCTGATCCCAAGACCGGTGGAACGAGCCGCCGCGGTGGTGCGGGTCCCTCAGATCACACGCCATTCACGATCGACGGCGCGACCGTGATGATTCCGATCCACAACGCGCCCGCCTTCGAGAGCCCCTACCTCGTCGAGCGCCCCGATGAAGCCGGGCGCAGCCGCATCTCGCGCGACGGGGTGGTGCTGGCCGACGTCTCGTTTCCGTTGCGACCCAAATTCTACGACCGCACCACCGCGGACGGCGTTCCTTATTCGAAGATCGCGACCCTGCACGGGCGTGACGTCCTCGCCACCACCGTGCTGCAGACCTGCATTCGCTACCAGAGCCGCACCAAGACCTGCCAGTTCTGCGCCATTGGGCAGTCGCTGGCGGCCGGGCGCACGGTCGAACGCAAGACGCCGGCCCAGCTCGCCGAAGTCGCCAGGGCCGCCGTCGAGCTCGATGGTGTCAAGCACATGGTGATGACGACAGGCACGCCGCACACATCCGACCGCGGCGCCGGCACCCTTGCGGAGAGTGCAGAGGCCGTGAAAGCCGCCGTCGATCTGCCGATCCAGGCGCAATGCGAGCCGCCGGATGATTTTGCCTGGTTCCAGCGCATGAAGAGTTCAGGCGTCGATGCGCTCGGCATGCATCTGGAAGTCATCGGGTCAAATGTGCGGCGAAGGATCATGCCCGGCAAGGCGCAGGTCGAGGTCGAGCAATACATGGACGCGTTCGCTGCGGCTGTCCCGGTGTTCGGCCGCGGCCAGGTCTCGACCTACATCCTCGCGGGCCTCGGCGACGAGCCTTCAGAGATCCTCGCGCTCTCGCGCCGGCTGATCGATCTCGGCGTCTATCCGTTCGTGGTGCCGTTCGTGCCGATTGCCGGCACGCCGCTGGAGAGCCATCCGACGCCGTCTCCGGCGTTCATGCACGAGATCCTGCGTCCGCTCGCCGAGATGCTGCGCGCGGGCGGCTTGCGTGCCACCGACATCAAGGCAGGCTGCGGCAAATGCGGCGCCTGCTCGGCACTATCAACCTATGAACGCGGAGCCAGCGCATGATGTTCGAGCCGTTCAAGCCCTTCGTCGCGCCGGAATTCCAGGTGAAGTTCGCAACCGAAGCCTGGGAGCGAGACGCCGCCGCAGCGTTGCGCCGCAGGGTCTTTTGCGAGGAACAGGGCGTGTTTGCGACCGATGATCGCGATGCGATCGACGATGTCGCCATTCCGCTCGTTGCGGTGTCGCTGCTCGGCGTGGCCGAGGATGAAGTCGTCGGCACCGTGCGCATTCACGCCGACGATCACGAGGCCGATGTGTGGTGGGGCTCGCGCCTCGCCGTCGAAAAGGGCTATCGCCGGCTCAGCGCGGTCGGCGCCGGCCTGATCCGGCTCGCCGTGTCGTCCGCGCACGCGCGCGGCTGCCGGCGCTTCCTTGCCAATGTGCAGAGTCAGAACGCGCTGCTGTTCCAGCACATGCATTGGCGTTCGCTCGGCGAGTTCGAGCTTCATGGCCGGCCGCACCATCGCATGGAGGCCGATCTCGACCACTACCCGCCGTTCCGGACGCCTGAAACCGGCTTCCTCTCCCTTGCCAAGCTGGCAGCCTGATGATGCTGACGGACGCCGCACTCGCAAGCCTCGCCGAAACGCTCCGCCAAAGCCGCGGCATCGCGGCCAAGGCCGACATCGCCACTGTGGCGGCCGCGCTCGACCTGTCGGGTAGCGACGCCATCGCGGTGGGGGACGACTGCGCGGCGATTCCGGAGGGAGACGGCTATACCCTGTTCGCGATCGAAGGTTTTATGAACGAGTTCGTCGCCGCCGACCCCTGGTTCGCGGGCTGGTGCGGCGCCATGGTCAACATTTCCGACGTTGTAGCGATGGGCGGACGGCCAACCGCTCTTGTTAATGCGATCTGGTCCAATGGAACTGATAAGGCCGCGCCCATTCTCGAAGGATTGAAAGCTGCCGCGAAGACATTCGGCGTGCCCGTCATCGGCGGTCACACCAATGTGCGCAGCAACCAGAGCCAGTTTGCCGCAGCGATTCTCGGTCGCGCCAAGCGGCTGCTCACGAGCTTCGACGCCACGCCAGGGGACAAGCTCATCGCGGCGATCGATCTGCGCGGCCGCTATCGCGAGCCGTTCGCGAATTGGGAGGCGGCGACCGACGCGCCGGCAGAACGGTTGCGCGGCGATCTGGAGATCCTGCCATCGATCGCCGAGAGCGGGCTCGCGCTTGCAGCCAAGGACATCAGCCAGGGCGGCATTGTCGGGACCGCGGCGATGCTGGCCGAGTGCTCGCAGGTCGCCATCACGTTGGACGTCGAGGCGATTCCAATTCCCGCCAGCGCGCCGCTGGACCGCTGGCTGCTGACGTTCCCGAGCTTCGGCTATCTGCTATCGGCGAAACCCGAAGACGTCGACGAGATCCTGTCGCGCTTCCAGCGACGCGGCATCGCGGTGGCCGCGGTCGGAGACGTCAGCGCCGGGACACGCGTCGATATCAGCGCCGGCTTCGCGCGCGCAACGGTCTGGGACTTCGCGGGGCAGCCCTTGATTGGTTGCGCGCCAGGTCAGGGCGACCGGCAGCGGAGCGTGGCATGAGCGGCCGCTCGCTCCCGCTTCGCGTCGCGATCCTCACGCACTCGACAAATCCACGAGGCGGCGTGGTGCACGCGCTCGCGCTTGCGGACGCCCTTGCGGAACTCGGACATAGACCGGTCGTGCATGCACCCGACCCCGCAGGCAAGGGCTTCTTCCGTCGCAGCGTGGCGGCGACACGCTCCGTGCCGGCGTCGCCCGCGTTAGGCAACGTCGTCGCGATGGTCGAAGCGCGCATCGCGGACTATGTCAGGTTTTTCGAGGACGGGGCCAACAGGCAGTACGACGTCTTTCATGCCCAGGACGGCATCTCCGGCAACGCGCTCGCGACGCTGAAGCAGCGCGGCCTGATTCAGCGTTATGCCCGCACCGTTCATCACATCGACGCATTCCCGGACGCACGGCTCTGCGAGCTTGACCGCCGCTCGATTGTTCATGCCGACGGCCTGTTCGTGGTCAGCCGGTTCTGGCAGCGCCACCTGGAGGCGGAGATGGCCCGCCCGGCGATGCTGGTCGGCAATGGCGTCGACACCGTGCGATACTCGCCCAATGCTACTCCTGGCGATCAAATGTTGCGTGCCCGGCTCGGGCTTCGCGCAGGCCCGATCCTGCTCTCGATCGGCGGCGTCGAGCAGCGCAAGAATACGCTCGGTGTCCTCGAGGCCTTCCGGCAGGTGAACGCCGTGCACCGGTCCGCGCAGCTCGTCATCGCCGGCGGCGCTTCTCTCCTTGACCATGACTTGTATCGACAACAGTTCAAGTCGCGGCTGCGCGACGCGGGACTGCCGGCCGAGGCCGTGATCGAGACCGGTCCGCTGGCGGACGCGGACATGCCGTCGCTGTTTCGTCTGGCCGATGTCCTGATGTTCCCGTCCTTGCGCGAAGGCTTTGGCCTGGCTGTGCTGGAGGCGATGGCCAGCGGCGTGCCGGCGGTGGTCTCGCACATCGCGCCTTTCACGGAATATCTCGGCCCTGATGATGTCGCCTGGTGCGATCCGTATCACGTCGGCTCGATCGCGGATGCCGCCCTTAGCGCGCTCGCCGAGCCCCTGCGCTCGCGCCTGATCGCCGATGGCGCCAGGGTCGCCCGGCGCCATGCCTGGAGCCGCACCGCCATGGCTCACATGCCGGCCTATCAAGCAATGCGCGAGGTGCATTATGCCTGAGATGCATTTCCACGTGCGTTGGCCCGATGAGCGGATCGAGGCCTGCTATTCGCCCTCGCTTGTCATCAAGGATCATTTCGTTCCGGGCACGACCTATGCGCTCGCCGATTTCCGCGAGCGCAGCCGCGCCGCGCTGACGATCGCGGCCGAGCGCGTCCGCGAGAAGTACGGCTTTCTCTGCTCGCGCGCGCTCGGGCAACTCGCCCGGATCGAAGCCGCCGCCACGCAGTTCGAGGCCACGCCCGGCGCGTCCGTCACCATCGTCTCGTTCGAAGAATAGCAGGAGCTGATCATGTCCGACCTTCAAACCCACTATCCGGTCGTTGTGATCGGCGGCGGCCAGGCCGGCCTTGCGATGAGTGCGCAACTCAAGACGCGTGGCATCGCCCATGTCGTGCTGGAGAAGAACACCATTGCCCATTCCTGGAAGACGCAGCGTTGGGACGCGTTCTGCCTGGTGACACCGAACTGGCAGTGCCAGCTTCCGGGATTTCGTTATGCCGGCAGCGATCCGCATGGCTTCATGCTGCGCGAGGAGATTGTCACCTACATTGAGGATTTTGCCAGGCACATCGGTGCGCCGGTTCGCGAGGGCGTCGCCGTCACGCGTCTCAGTCAATCCAGTCGCGGCTTCATACTCCAGACAACCGCAGGCGAGATCGCTGCCGATCGCGTCGTGCTTGCCGTCAGCGGATATCACGTTCCGAAAGTGCTGCCGTTTGCCGACCGGCTCGATCCGTCGATCACGCAGATCCACTCTTCGGCTTATCGCAACCCGGATCAGCTGCCGCCGGGCGAGGTCTTGGTGGTGGGAAGCGGGCAATCGGGCTGCCAGATCGCGGAGGATCTGCACCTCGCCGGCCGCAAGGTGCATCTAGCCGTCGGCAGCGCGCCGCGGTGCCCGCGCTTCTATCGCGGTCGCGACGCCGTCGACTGGCTCGACGATCTCGGCCAGTACGACTTGCCAGTCGACAAGCACTCGTTGAAAGAAGGCGTCCGCAAGAACGCCAACCACTATTTGACCGGACGGGATGGCGGCCGCGACATCGACCTGCGCAAATTCGCGCTCGAAGGCATGAGGCTCTACGGCCGCCTCAAAGATGGCCGCGCGACGCGCCTGCAGCTTGGCGATGATCTCCAGGTCAATCTCGACAATGCCGATAAAGTCTACAATGGCATCTGCCGGTTGATCGACGACCACATCGCGAAGAACAGGATTGCAGCGCCTGTGACGCCTCACTATGAGCCGGTATGGTCACCCACTGCAGTGCCCACCGAGCTCGATCTCGCAGCGAGCGGCGTCAGCAGTATTGTCTGGACGACCGGATTCCGGTCCGACTGGTCCTGGGTCGACCTGCCGATGTTCGACGGCACCGGCTATCCAACCCACAAGCGAGGCGTCACCTCGGTGGAGGGCGCCTATGTTGTCGGCCTGCCGTGGCTCTACACCTGGGGCTCCGGCCGGTTCGTCGGTATCGGGCGTGATACAGAGTTCGTCGCAGACCACATTGAGGAGCGATCGAGCGCATCGCAGGCCGACACCCATCGGTCCGGCCTGCGCGAGATCGCGCAGTTTGCAGCAAGCGAGGCCGTGTAGCCTCGCGCCGCCCCTCAAACCGCCGCCCGTGTGTTGAGATAGATCGAATAGAGAGACGTCTGGCCGCAGATGTAGAGACGGTTGCGGCGTGGGCCGCCGAAGCAGACGTTTGCGACGATTTCGCCGATCGGGACCGTGCCGATGTGGGCCCCGTCAGGTGCGTAACAGAACACGCTGCGGCCCGCCGAGGTCCAGATATTGCCGTGGATGTCGACGCGGAAACCGTCATAGAGCCCGTCCGGGCATGTCGCAAACAGCGAGGCTTCCCCGACCGTCTGTCCTGTCACCTCGTAGGACCAGATGGTCGGCGGCAGCCCGCGCACATGCGTCGCGCCGGTGTCGGCGACGTAGAGCCTGGTTTCGTCAGGCGAGAAGGCCAGCCCATTGGGTTGGACCCGGTCGGACACGACGCGCGTGATGGCACCTGAGCTGGCGTCGATCCGATAGACGTTGGAGGCGCCGATCTCGGACGGGCTTTGTTGGCCCTCATAGTCGCTGTCGATGCCGTAGGTTGGATCGGAGAACCAGATCGAATTGTCCGACTTGACCACGACGTCGTTGGGCGAATTCAGCCGGCGGCCCTCGAACGCGTCAGCCAGCACGGTGATCGAGCCGTCATGCTCGGTCCTGCTCACGCGCCGCATGAAATGCTCGCAAGTGACCAGACGACCCTGGCGATCAGTGGTGTTGCCGTTGGAATTAAAGCTCGGCGAGCGGAACACCGACACCGATCCGTCGGTCTCGTCGAACCGCATCATTCTGTTATTCGGGATATCGGACCAGATGAGGTAGCGCCCGGCCGGAAAATAGGCAGGGCCCTCGGCCCAGCGGCATTCGCCGTTGGTCAGCTTCTCGAGATTGACATGGCCGAAGACCAGCCGATCGAAGCGAGGGTCGTGCGTGACATAGGGGAGCATGCGTCCTCCTTGATGAGCCGCAGGTTCTTGAGGGGGCCTGCGTGCGGTCATTAGTTTGATCGACGCTGAAAATTTTTCAAGCTGGCTTCGCCTTAAGGGTCCAAAAGTGAAATGCCCGGGAGGCCCCGAGCATCGCGCATCTGATCTGGCGTTGGGGGCTGTTACTGCGACAGTTTCACGAAGTTCGGAAACTTCAGCTTGCCTTCCGCGATCTTCTCCGGCCAGACCACGACCTGCTTCTCGTCCTGCCACTGGAACACCAGACCGGTCACGAAGCCGGGGCCGGACTTGATGCCGTGGGTGAACTCGTCGTCCTTGCCGTAAAACGCAATCTTGCCGATTGTGCCTTCGTAGTCGGTCTTCTCAAGCTCGGTGACCATCTTGTCCGGGTCGGTCGATCCCGCGCGCTTGATCGCATCGGTGATCATGTAGACCTCGTCATAGGCGGTGTAGCCGGTATAGGCCGGCGGTGCACCGAACTTGGCCTTGAACGCGGCCGCGAACGGCTTGGTCTTCGGGGTCACGGCGACGTCGGGCGTCGCGACGGCGAGCGAGGGCACGCCGTCGGCGGCGCCGTTGGTGTCCTTCCAGAAGGTCGGGCTCAGCGCCTGCGCGCTGATGCCGAACATCGGGATCGGGACCTGCTGGTTCTTCCACTGCACCGTGGGCTGAACGCCGACATGCGAGATGCCGGTGACGATCACGTCGGGCTTCTTGGCTTCCATATTGTTGAAGATCGGCGTGAAGTCGGTGGTATCAGGGGAGAAGCGCACATGCTCGACGACCTTCAGGCCCGCCTTGGGCAGGCACGCCTCGTAGCCGACATCGAGCGGCTTGGTCCAGGCGGCGTCCTCGCTCATGATCGCGACGGTCTTCATGTGCATCTTGTCGACCAGGAGGTCCTTGGCGGCGTCGCAGACGAGCTGCGCCTGGGCGGCCGAGGTCAGATAACCGTGGAAGGTGTACTTGTTCTTCTCGTAGTCGTTATGGATCGCCTTGGTGATCTCGTTCGAGGCGGCGCCGGGCGTGATCAGCGGCATCTTCAGCCGTGCGGCCCAGGGCTCGAGCGCCAGCACGACCTCTGAGATGTAGCTCGCGATCACGGCCGAGACTTTGTCCTCGCTGACCGCGCGCTGGAATGCGCGTACGGAATCGGCCGAGGAGCTCTTGTTGTCATAGGTGACGATTTCGATCTTGCGGCCGAGGATGCCGCCCTTGGCGTTGATCTCGTCGGCGGCGATCTGGGCGCCGCCGGGCGTCGCCGCGCCCGCGATCGACTGAACCTCGGCAATGACGCCGATCTTGATCGGGTCGTTCGACTGCGCATAGGCGGGCGCGGCAAGGCACAGCGCGAGCGCGGAGGTGAAGAGGGCGGAGCCGAGAGCCGTCGAGGATCGCATGGTCGTTTCCCTTTCGTTTTTTGTTGATACGCGAACTCAAAGAAAATCGGCGCCGGCCTCGCTTGCGAAGCGGCCGGGATCACCTTCCCAGACGATCCGGGCGTGCTCCAGCACGTAGACGCGGTCGGCATGCGGCAATGCGAAGGTCACATTCTGCTCGCCCAGCAGCACCGTGATCGAGGTGGTCTGTCGCAGCCGCGTCAGCGCCTTGGAGAGCAGCTCGAGAATGACGGGAGCAAGGCCCAGCGTCGGCTCGTCCAGGATCAGGATCTGGGGCTGCATCATCAAGGCGCGGCCGATCGCGAGCATCTGCTGCTCGCCGCCGGAGAGCGTCTGCGCCATCTGGCCTTGGCGTTCCTTCAGGATCGGGAACAGTTCGAACAGCCAGGCGAGCTGCTTCGCCCTCGCGTCGTCGTCGAGGTGCTGGCCGCCGAGATCGAGGTTTTCCCGCACCGTCATCTCGCCGAACAGCTCGCGCGATTCCGGGCACTGCACGAGGCCGGTGCGGGCGATCTTCGCAGGAGTCGTGCCGCGTAGCTTCTCGCCGCCGCGGATGATCTCGCCGGTGTAGGGCAGGAAGCCGGAGATGGTGTTGAACAGCGTGGTCTTGCCGGCACCATTGAGGCCCACGATCGAGACGAACTCGCCCTCATGGATGTGGATCGAGACGTTCTCCAGCGCCTGCGCCTTGCCGTAATGCACGCTGACATTCTCGACCTGGAGCAGCGGCACCTTGTCCTTGAAGCTGGTCTCGGGCCGCGCATGGGTCTCGATGGCGCCGCCCAGATAGACCCGGCGTACGGTCTCGTTTCGCATGACCTCATCGGCTTTGCCGGTGACGATCTCCTCGCCGAGATACATGGCGAGCACGCGGTCGACGAGCGCGGCGACGCTCTTGACGTTGTGATCGACCAGCATCACCGCGCGGCCCTCATCGCGAAAGCTGCGGATCAGGTCTGAGAAGACCTCGACCTCGGCGCGGGTTAGGCCGGCGAAAGGCTCGTCGACCAGCACCACTTTGGGATCACGCGCGATCGCCTTCGCAAGCTCGAGCCTCCGCAAATCGGCAAAGGGCAGCGTCGGCGGGCGGCGGTTCATGACGCTGCCGAGGCCAACGCGGTCGGCGATCCATTTGGCACGCTCGACCAGGGCCTTGTCGGGAAACAGCATGAACAGGCTGTCCGGCAGCAGCGCCACCATGATGTTCTCCAGCACGGTCTGCCGGTTCAGCGGCCGCGAGTGCTGGAACACCATGCCGAAGCCTTTTCGCGCGATCTTGTGAGCGGGAAGACCCGCGACATTCTCGCCCTCGAACACGACGTCGCCCGCGGTCGGGCGCTCGATGCCCATCACGCTCTTCATGGCCGTGGATTTGCCTGAGCCGTTCGGTCCGATCAGGCCGAAGATCTCGCCGCCTTTGACGTCGAAGCCGAGGTTCTTCACTGCGGTCAGCCCGCCAAAGCGCTTGGTCAGGCCGCGGACTTCGAGCACGGGCCGGTTGGAAAGCCTCTGATCCATTACGAGCGAGCCTCGCGCGAGAGGGCCGCCCCTAAGAAGCCGCCGGGGAAGAACAGCACGACGAGCAGCGCCACCGCCGAGACGATGAAGGTCGCAAGCTCGCCTGTGGGGCGCAAGAACTCGCCGGCGACGATCAGGAAGATCGCGCCCAGCGCCGCGCCCAGCACGGTGCGCCTTCCGCCGAGTACGGCCGAGACGATCACGTTGACGCCGACAGCGACGTCGACGACGGTGCCGACCGAGGCGGTGCCGAAGTAGAACACCAATAGCGCGCCTGACAGCCCGGAGAAGAAGGCGCTGACGATGAAGGCCGCGAGCTTGTGCTTGACGATGTTGAAGCCGAGCGCGCCGGCCTGAACCGGATCTTGGCCGCTGGCTTGCAGCACGAGGCCGACGGGCGATTGCGACAGGCCGTAGAGGATCGCGGCCGAAATTGTCATGAACGCGAGTGCGATCCAGTAATTGGCGCCGGCATTGATGGTGATGACGTCGGGGATGGTGAGACCGATCTCGCCGCCGGTGAGATCAGCGAACACGACAATGAAGTTCTGCAGCATCAACACCGCGACCAGCGTGGTCAGGCCGAAATAGGGGCCGCGCACGCGCAGCGCCGGCAGCGCCAGCACCAGGCCTGCGATCACGGAGGCGAGCGCGCCCAGCACGATGCAGAGATAGACCGACCAGCCGAACTGGGCGTTGAGGATGCCGGCGGTGTAGGCGCCGACGCCAATCAGGAAGGTCGGACCGAAATTCACTTCGCCTGCGAAGCCGAACAGGAGGTCCCAGGCCATCGCGAACACGCCGAAATAGAACGCGACGGTCAAGAGGCCCAGCACATAGCCGGAGACGTAAAGCGGCAGCGTCGCCGCGATGATGACGAGCGCCAGCGAGATGAAGAACAAGCGCGAGGTGAAGAAACCAGCCATCTCAGCGCCTCCCCAGAAGGCCCTGGGGCCGGATGTACATCACGAACACGAGCAGCAAGAGCGCCGGAATGGTGCGGTAGGCCGGCGAGACCAGATAGGCCGTGAGCGTCTCGAGGTAGCCGACCACGAAGGCCGCGATCAGCGAGCCGGAGACACTGCCAAGGCCGCCGAGCACCACGATTGAGAACGCGCTCGCGGTCAGCGGTCCGACGCTGTAGGAGCTGACGCCTAGGAACATGCCGAGCAGCACGCCCGCGATGCCGGCGAGAATGCCGTAGATGGCCCAGACCACGATGTAGATGTTGGTGAGCTCGAGCCCGAGCAGGGTGACGCCGCGCGGGTTCATCGAGGCCGCCAGCACCGCCTTGCCGGTGCGGGTGCGATTGACCAGCAGCCACAACAGACCGATCACGAGGCAGCACACGATCGCCGTAAAAATCTCGTTCTTGGGTGTGCGCACACCGAGGATGTCGACCACGCCTTCGACGATCGGCAGCACGGTCTTGGCGTTGTTGGTGAAGAAATAGGCGATCAGCTCCTGGATCATGATGCCCCAGAGCAGCGTTCCCGTCAGGACGAAGATCTCCTTCTCCTCATTCGGGATGCGCCGCGAATCCTGGATCGGCTTCACGACTGCGAAGTAAGTGAGGAAAGCGGTGAGGAGGGCGACGCCGACGCCAATCAGTGCGCCGGCATAGGTGCCGACACCCAATATGCTCGCGGCGGCCCAGGCCGCTACTGCCGCCGCCACCATGATGGCGCCGTGCGAGAGGTTCAGCACGCCGGAGACGCCGAAGATCAGTGTGAAGCCGGTGGCACCAAGAGCGTAGAGGGCGCTGATGGCAAAGCCATCGATCAGAATCTGGAAAGCTCGCATTGAAGAATGGCAATCCGGTCTATGGGCTGGCAGTCAGGCTGCTGCTCTAGGGAAAGGTGCAGCGCCGCAAGTGGAAGCTCCCGGGAGATGGTCCCGGGAGCGGTTCCTGTCAGTTGCTGAGCTTGATGAAGCTCGGGAACTTGATGTCGACCTTGGCGACGTCCTTGGGCCAGACGGCGCTCTGCTTGCCGTCCTGCCATTGCAGCATCAGCCCGGTGATCAGGCCCTTGCCGTATTTGATCGAATGCGTGAACGGATCTTCCTTGCCGTAGAACTGGACGCGGCCGATCGTGCCTTCCCAGTCGGTTTTCTCCAGCGCATCGACAAGCTTGTCGGCATCGGTCGAGCCGGCCCGCTTGACGGCGTCGGCGATGTAATAGACCTCGTCATAGGCGGTGTAGCCGGCATAGGACGGGTAGTTGCCGAACTTCTTCTTGAAGTTCTCCGCGAACGGCACCGACTTCGGCGTCACCGCGACGCCGGGCCCCGAGACGCCCTGATAGAGCACGCCTTCAGCGGCCTGGTTGGTGTCCTTGCCGAAGGTCTCGTTCGTGGCCTGCGAGGAGATGCCGAACATCGGGATCGGCACCTGCTGGTTCTTCCACTGCACCGTCGGCTGCACGCCGACATGGGAGATGCCGGTGATGATCACGTCGGGCTTGGCGCCCTCGATCTTGTTGAAGATCGGGGTGAAGTCGGTCGTGTCAGGCGAGAAGCGGATGTGATCGAGCACCTTCAGCCCGATCTTGGGCAGGCACTCCTCGTAGCCGACATCGAGCGGCTTGGTCCAGGCGGCGTCCTCGCTCATGATGACCGCAGTCTTCATGTGCATCTTGTCGACGAGCAGGTCCTTGGCGCCGTCGCAGACCGAGAGTGCCAATGCCGCGGAAGTCAGGTAGCCGTGGAAGGTGTACTTGTTCTTCTCGTAATCGGAGTGGACGCTCTTGCTGATCTCGTTGGAGGCCGCGCCCGGCGTCACGAACGGCGTCTTCAACCGCGACGCCCACGGCTCCAGCGCCAGCACCACTTCGCTGATGTAGCTGGCGATGACGATGTTGACCTTGTCCTCGTTCACCGCGCGTTGGAAGGCGCGCACCGAATCTGCCGAGGAGGAGTGATTGTCGTAGCCGATGATCTCGATCTTGCGGCCGTCGACGCCACCCGCCGCATTGATCTCGTCGGCGGCGAGCTGAGCTGCCTGCGGGATCGATGCGCCGGCAATCGCCTGCGCTTCCGCAATCACGCCGATCTTGATTGGATCGGCAGCAAGTGCCGGACCTGAGGCTGCGAGCAACGCGCCCGCAGCGGCCGCACCAAACGCACTTCGCAATGCACCAGAGAGTGCTCTATTCATTTTGTTCTCTCCCTTGAACCAAGCTTTCTTTGAGCTATTGGGGCCGGACTATAACGGCGCGACAATCCTCGGCAAGTGAAACTGTATTCAGGAGTGTACGATGGGGACTAAAGTCTAGCTGCGCAATTACCGGGCACTACGGCTGTTATTCCGCACGCAGGCATGCAGATTTCGTCGACGGGCATGCATGAGGATTCGAGGCTCGTAGCCCGGATTACGCGTCGCGCCATCCGGCGCTACAAGAAAGAGCAGTCGCCAACCGCTAACGCGCTTGCAGCAGCGATGGGTCGAGCGGTTTGAGCCGCGCAGGATTGAACGGCGCGAGGTTCACGTCGCTTGTAACGCCGTCGGCGATGAGCTGCGCCATGGCCTCGCCGGTCGCCGGCGCATTGAGAATACCCCAGACATTATGTCCGGTTGCGACATAGAGGCCATCGCTGTGCGGGATCCGGCCGATCAGCGGCAAGCCATCCTCGGTCACGGGACGGAAGCAGGCCTGTTGCGCGATGATCTTTTCGGGGCGGAACAGCGGCGAGAGGCGCTCGCACATGGTCTGCAGGCGCGCGATCGCCTTGTGGTCCGGCGTCACCGCCGCCGGATCGAGCGGCAGCGGCGCGATGTCGGAGAGGGCGGTGAGGTGCGCGCTGCCGTCGGCGCGCGGAAAGACTTCGATCGACACAGCGGTGCCATCGCTCTCACACTCCAGGAACAACGCATCCGCCGGCACGTTGGGGCCGATGTCATACACGATGCTCGGGCTGCGCTGGCCATAGACAGCGGGCAGGCTCATCCATTGCGCTGCGAGCAGCGACCACGGTCCCATCGCGATCACGACGGCATCGGCTTCGATCATGCCGCCGTCGACCTCGACGCCCTTCGCCGTCGTGCCGTCGGCACCGCGAACGATCCCGGTGACGCGCCCGACGCGAAGCTCGGCGCCACGCGCCAGCGCCGCATTCAACACGGCAGATGTGAACTTGTGAGGATGGACGATCGCGGTCGTGTCGGTCGTGCCGATGCGCTGGCTGATGATCACTCCATCGGCGAGCCAGCTCAGTGCGGATGGTGTGCCCGCTCTCGCATCGCCATCCGGGGTAACAAAGCCCGCATAGGCGTTCATCGGGCGATAGCCCCAATCGCCCGCGATCTCCTCGGGCAGTTGTGCGTGAAGGGTGAAGCTGCGCCGCGCCAACGCATCGAGCGGCGTGCCCGCACACCAGTCGCGCGCCAGAAAGCCGCCGGCCTTGCCGGAGGCCGCGGCCGCAACTTCGGTCCGTTCGACGACGATGACGTCGACGCCATGGCGGCGGAGGAAGTAAGCGGTGCAGGCCCCGATCACGCCGCCGCCGCAGATCACAACGCGCATGGCCTATTTCCCGACGTCAGCCTGATGTTGCGAAGACAACCTAGCTCGAATAGCCGCGTTCCAGCGCATGACGCTGCTGATAGCGGTCCAGCGCCAGATGAACGAGGCGCGTCAGCAACTCGCCATACGGCACCCCGGAGGCTTCCATCATCTTCGGATACATGCTGATCGACGTGAAGCCGGGCAGGGTGTTGATCTCGTTGAAGCAGAATTCGCCGGTTTTCCGGTCGAGGAAGAAATCGACGCGCGCAAGGTCGCTGCATTCGAGCGCCGCGAACACCTGCACCGCCAGCGCGCGCACCCGCGCCATCTGGGTTGCATCGAGCCTTGCCGGAAGATCGACGCGGGCGCCGTCAGGGTCGAGATATTTGGCCTCGTAGGAATAGAATTCGTGCTGGGCATTGGGGTTGAGTTCGCTGGCGACGCTCGCAAACAGCGTCTCCCCCTCGAGCACGGCGACCTCGATCTCGCGGGCGTCGATGCCCTGCTCGACCAGCACCTTGAGATCGTAGCGAAACGCATCGTCGAGTGCGGGCCCAAGCGCATCTGAGCTCTTGACCTTGTGAATGCCGACACTGGAGCCCATGTTGCATGGCTTGACGAACACCGGGAGCGTCAAGCCCTCCATCGCCTTCGCAAGAGATGCGGCGCGATCGGCAACGTAGGCCTTGCGGGTGAGCACGCGATAGGGCGCAACCGGCACGCCGGCGAGTTCAGCCAGTCGCTTGGCGACGTCCTTGTCCATGCTGACGGCGGAGGCGAGCACGCCCGAGCCGACATAGGCGACGTCGGCCAGCTCGAAAACGCCCTGCACGGCGCCATCCTCGCATAGCGGGCCATGCATCACCGGAAACACGACGTCGATCGCGATCGGATCAGTCGCGCCTTCGACAACAGGCAGCAGAACTCCGCGTCCATCGCCGCCTCTGGCAAGCCGCATCTCGGGCCCACCAGGCAGGATCGGCAGCGAGGTCTGTGCCGGGTCGATCGCAGCAAGATCGTTCCATTGCCACCGCCCCGTCTTGTCGATGGAGACAGGGATCACCTCGAAGCGCGCACGGTCGAGATGCCGGAGCACGGAAGCGGCTGATTTCAGCGAGACCTCGTGCTCGCCGGACCGGCCGCCATAGAGAACCACGACGCGAATTTTGTCTGCCATGGCTCAATTATCACGCGTGATATCGGGAAGTCACGTGCTGCCTGCATGGGCGCGCCGTTGATGTCGGTCAGTGCCTTGCCTGGAAGCCTGGTTGAACCGAGCCGGGTGGGAATGATCACGATCGGACGCATGCAAACCCTTGACGTTGACCACGGGACCCCGCGCGCAAATCCGAGCGACGGCGGAGGCTGTTTGCCATGAACAGGCGTTTCTAAATGTTTCACGCGGTCGTCACAACGGCTGGATACGTTCGGTGTGCAATTTGAAGCCACGGGCGGGGCTTCCTCTCGTTTTCGTAAGCCGACTTGACGCAGGCCAGCTTGATGTTGGTGCCTGTGGAGAGCCGTCTTTTGTCCAAAGCCGCTCTGGGGAGAGTGACCATGACGAGAGTTGGTGAAGGGAAATTGGAAGGCCGCTACGGGAGGCTGCGCGGGGCGGCCTTTCTGGTGCTTGCAGTCTTTCTTGCGATCTGTTCGAGCGGCAGAGCGCAGGCCGACGACGACCGCGACCGGGGAGGCGAGAGCCGCGCTTATGCGATCGGGCTCTGGGGCGATCTGCCGTATTCAGATCTCCAGGCGCAGGTCGGCGTGCCAAACCTGATCGCAGACATGAATGGCCAGAAGCTGGCCTTCACCGTCCATGATGGCGACTTGAAGGCGGGCAGTGGTACGCCTGGGTCGGTGACGCCGACGACCTGCAGCGAAGGGGCTCGGATATTTCAACGCGCTGAATTCGGCCGCGATGTTCACCACCGGCGACAACGACTGGACCGACTGCGATCGCGCAGCGAACGGCTCCTTCTCCTCGCGCGAACGGCTTGACTACGAGCGGAAGATTTTTTTCAGCACCGATTTGTCGCTTGGCCAGCGACCGATCAAGCAACAGGTGCAGCATGACAAGCTGTGCCTCGACCACAACAACCAATTGACAGGCTGCGTCGAGAACCGCCGCTGGATCATGAGGGGCGTGGTTTACGCCACGCTCAACATCCAGGGATCCTGCAACAATCGTTGCGATACATTACCTGACGACGCCGAATGGGCCGCGCGCAACAATGCCAACATCCTCTGGATGCAGCAGACGTTCGACGTCGCGAGAACTTACCGTGCCGCTGCGGTCATGTTCATCTCGCAGGCGGACCCGGGCTGGGATCAGTCGGACGGAACGCGGGCCCCGTTGCGTGACCCGAAGACGCTTGCGGAGACCGACGCCAATCCGGACGGTTTTCAGGCGTTCCTGGTTGCGCTGCGCGATGAGGTGGTCGCATTCGGCAGGCCCGTCGCCTACGTTCACGGCGACTCCCACTACTTCCGGATCGATCGGCCATTCCTCGATGCCAAGGGCCGCCGGCTCGAAAACTTCGTCCGCGTTGAAACCTTCGGCGACAATCAGGCGAACGGCAACAACGACGTGCACTGGTTGAAGGTCTTTGTCGACGACCGCAGCCGCGAGGTGTTCGCGTTCCAGCCGCAGATCGTGCCGGCCAATTGGACCGCCGTGCCGGCGCCTCCGAAGCGTGGCGACGATTGACAAGCGGTGCCGATCCCGGCGCCGGCGGGGTACGCCGGCGCCTGGTCGCATCTCAGTTCCTGCTCAGCCCACCCCGGCGCCCTGCGTCGCCGTGTACACGGCGTAGAGCGACTGGCTCGCGGCCATGAACAGGCGATTGCGCTTCGGTCCACCGAAGGTGATGTTGCCGCAGACTTCGGGCAGGCGAATGCGGCCGAGCAGCTTGCCGTCCGGCGACCACACCGTCACGCCGTTGTAGCCGACCGCGCGGCCGGCATTGCTGGAGGCCCAGACATTGCCATTGACGTCGCAGCGCACGCCGTCCGGCCCGCACTTGATGCCGTCGATCATGAAGTCGCTGAACCTCTTCTGGTTCGATAGCTTGTTGTCGCTGCCGACATCGAACACGAAGACCTCGCCGTTGCCGCCGGCCCCGGTGTCGCCGGGGCCCTTGCCGGTCGAGACGACGTAGAGCTTCTTGTAGTCCGGCGAGAAGCACAGGCCGTTGGGATCGGGCACCTGCTCCTCGGTGACGACGAGATCGACGCGGCCTGAGGGGTCGATGCGATAGCAATTGGTCGGCAGCTCGCGTTTTTTCGGCATAAAGTCGGCCGGCTGCCCGATCCTGGGATTGAGCTTGCCGCCTGAATCGGGCTCGCCTTCATAGAGCTGGCCGCCATAGGGCGGATCGGTGAACCAGTAACTGCCGTCGGGATGGGCGACGACGTCGTTCGGCGAGTTCAGCTTCTTGCCATTGTAGTTGTCGCAGAGGATCGTGGCGGTGCCGTCGTTCTCGTAGCGCGTCACGCGGCGGGTCAGATGCTCGCAGGAGAGCTGGCGGCCCTGGAAGTCGAACGAGTTGCCGTTGCTGTAGTTCGAGGGCGTGCGGAACACGCTGACATGGCCGTCATCCTCGCTCCAGCGCATCTGCCGGTTGTTGGGAATGTCGCTCCACAACAGATAGCGGCCTTGCGCGCTCCACGCCGGACCTTCCGCCCAGAGCACACCGGTATAGAGCCGCTTGATCGACGTGTTGGGCTGCGCGAGATCGTTGAAGGAGGGATCCACGGCGATGATATCGGGGTCCCAGAAATAGGTGGTTGGCGCACCGTGCGGGCCGAAGTCGCGCGGCGGTGTGGTGATCGTCGTCGGCGGGGCGGCAGGGCCGGTCTGGGCCAGCGCCGTGGCGGTTCCCGCCATCGTGGCCGCGGCACCAAGCGCAAGGCCCTGAACCAGCGTCCGTCGTGAAAGCGCAACATCCTGCTCACGCTGCTGTTGGCGTGTCATTCGCGTCCTCCCGGGTCATGTTGACTGGCCGGTTGATCCGGCCGAGCAAGCGCAAGGTTAGTCCGGTCTGCGGCTGGTTGCGAGAGGAAGGTTCGCATCCTCTGCGAGACAATCTGTTGCGACGAGCTGATGCACCGAGGTCGAAACATGGCCGCATTGCGGCCACGTCTGGGCAAGCTGCAATTCGTTATCTCCCTGCAGTTCACCGGAGCGAGCTTTGGATCGTGTCAAGGCTTGACCTCGCATGCGATGCTTCGCAAAAACATGTTGGGGCGAAAGGTCGGAGTTGGTTGTGGGTGTCGTCATACTGATCGTCCTGCTCGGGATTACGTTCGCGGCGGGTTATTTCGTGCGTGATCTGAAGTCTCGCAAACGCCGTGCAGAGGCCCGCCGTTGGAGCGACTATGGCGAGCCCGATTGGCTCAGCGCGGGCCCGCCCGCCAACACCAACGAAGTGACCGCCGCCAATCGGATTGCGGGACCTGTCATCGGCGAGCTCGGTCAGCTTGGTCAGATGCTCGATCGCTGGGAGACCAGGGCCCGCGCGCGTCGGGTGGGATAGCGGACTTGATCTCTAGACCTTCGTAGATGGGGTAACGGGTCCCCTGGGGCCTTCCAACCAAGCCGCGCTAGCTACGG
>NZ_CAKZHY010000109.1 GCF_936928535.1 uncultured Bradyrhizobium sp.
CCGCAGAATCACGACGGAATCATACCAGCGCTAATGCGTTTTCACACAGCCAGGGTCAGAAGGGGCCCTCAGCGGGCATCGCCGTGCAGGTCAGCTATAGGTTATGAGCGGACCTCCGTCAGACGCGATCTATCTTTGCAGATGGGCCAGCCGCCGGCGAATCGGACACTCTGACGAGGCTGGATTGGAACGTCTCCATGTACGTTGTTGCTGATGGAGTGAAGCAGGACCCCGTTCGCCGCTGGTCGTTGCCGGACCGGGTCTTCTTTGCTTGTGGGGCTTGCCATATCCTCGCCTTTGCCTTCCTGAAGGCGCATCCGCACTCCGGCTTCGCTCCGCTCTGGATCAAGCCGTCGAAGGGCTTCACCGGCAACCACATCGTGGTGGTGCGCCAAGATGCGGCCTTCGACTATCATGGCTATTCAAGCTGGAGCCATTTACTTGGTCACATGGAAGCGAAAGCGAACCGCTGGTGGCCAGGATGGTCTGCTCAGTTGATTCCTCTTCCAATGGAAGTCCTGATCTCCGAGTCAAAGTCGCGCGCGTATGATGGTCTGTGGCTTCGAGAACCCAAGCAGTTTCTGCATGACGCGATGCCGAGGGCCGAGCAATATCTTTGCCGATTTCCTCCGCCGGATTGAGCGCCTGTGAAGGCGCGGGCTGGCGCGATCATGCAGGAACCGGCGCTGCCGCCGGACGCCTCACCAGTGCAAACGCCGCGGCCGTCGCCAGGCAGAGAACTCCGGCAAAAAGAAACGCCGGCACGTAGGTCCCCGGCGCATCTCTGCTGACGCCCGCGGCAAATGCCATCAGGCCAACACCGAGCTGATGGGCGGCAAAAATCTAGCCGAAAATCACCGGTCCCATCTCGCGCCCAAACGTGGCGACCGTCAGCTTGACCATCGGCGGAACCGTCGCGATGAAGTCAAGCCCGTAGAGCATCGCGAATGCGGTGAGCGCGCCCAGCGTTGCGTTGGACTCCACCAGCCAGATCAGCGCAACGCCGCGAAAACCGTAATAGATCGCGAGCAGCCATCGGTTGTCGAAGCGGTCGGATAGCCAGGGCGGCAAGGAGCGCGGCAAGGCTATGCTGGAGCAAGGCTAGGCCGGAGCGGGGTGCCTCTCAAGCGACTTGTTGTGAGAGACCTGCCAGCTTGGCATGCGCGCGCTGCCATCTTGGCATGCATGCGCGGCCGTGGCATCCTGAGACAAAAGGGATGTGCGGGGGGCTAGCTTGTACCGACATGTTCTAATTCTATGCTCGAGCGCAGTGGCGGTGCTGAGTGCGACGACGACTGTTCGCGCGACCGATATCCAGCGATGCCAGCAGCTTGGCCATCAGCTTCGTCTTGAAAGGGCTGACGTAAGCGCCACCGAGGTGTCGCTCGCGCTGTTTTCAGCGGCAGACGAGAATTGTACCGACTTAGCCAACGAATTGCTCGACGGCGGGGCATCGGTCGACGCCCGCGACAGGTTCGGCGCGCGGCCCCTTAGCCACGCGGCACGGAACGGCCATCTTGGGATGGTGGAGCTCCTGCTTGCTCGTGGCGCACCGATCAATGCGCGTAATCTGGCAGGAGCGACGGCGCTATACTATGCGGCCGAAAGGGGGCATGTCGCAGTCGTGCAAAGGCTCATCGAACGAGGTGCTGACGTCAAGCTGTCGGGCCGCAGCGGCCTCTCGCCTGTTGCAGCCAGTGCTTATGCAGGCAACGATACCATCGTTGACATGTTGATTGCGCACGGAGCCGATGAGCGCGCGCCCGACGAGACGGGAAAGCCGCCAATTGTCTACGCGGCGGCTCGCGCCAAGCTCGACGTTGTCAAGCGGCTGCTTGCCCGCGACGTCGACGTCAACGCCCGCTACGCGCACGATCTCACTCTCCTGATGTGGGCTGCAGGCCCGGACGAAAAGGTCGCAGAGCCGGACGCCATCAAGGTTGTCACGTACCTGCTCGATGCCGGCGCTCATGTCGATGATCGGGATGCGCGCGGGCGGACCGCTCTCATGATTGCCGCGGAGGGAGGTCATGCCGGGATCGCCAACCTGCTGATCGCACGCGGCGCTGACGCTTCGTTGAAGGACAGGGGCGGCAAAGCCGCGGCCGATCTCACCACTGTGTCGTCCCTACGTGAGCGGCTTACGGCGCAGTGACGTACAGCGCGAGTTCAGGCCCAGTTCGAGTTCGATGAACCCGCCTGCTGACCCGATCAGCGTCTGATCAAGTTGATCGTGCGCTAGAGCCCCGCCAGGAATTGAGCCAGCGCGGAAAGATCGTCCGGAGAAGTCGCGAGCATCAGGTCGGTCATACCGGGATTGTTGCCGCGCGCCCGGGAGCGGAAATCGGCCATGGTCTTGGCAAGGTATTCCGCGCTCTGCCCGGCCAGCCTCGGCACGGTGCTCGCGCCTTGAAATTGCTCGAGATGACAACTGGTGCAACCTACCGATTGCTCGGCGGTGAGCGCCCGCTGTGCAACGTCCTTTGGCGGCCGTGGCTGGCCGAGGTTCGGCCACGGCTTCTGGGCAAAGTACTCCGCAATCGCCAGCATGTCGTTCTTTTCGAAGGTTGAGACCATCGGCTGCATCGTCTCGTTCTTGCGGTCGCCTCGTTTGAAGTCTCGCAATTGGATGTAGATATAGCCGGCTTGCTGTCCCCAGATGATCGGGATTGTCTTGTCCGCCGGTTTGCCGTCCTGGCCATGACAGCCTGCACAGATCTCGACTTTCTCTGCCAGGCTTTGCGCCAGGCCCGGGCTTGCGCTCAGAAGCGTCCCGAAAATAATCGCGCTCAGGATCCTCAAGATCAAATTGTCTCCCATCGATTTCATTCCGGTAAGGCTCAACAGAAGCGGGGCCGCAACTGGCCCCGCTTTGGTGATGCCGACGCTATTCTCGGTTCGTCAGTCGAGCGTAAAGGCGATGATGTTGTTTCCTCGCCTGAAGTTGACCTGCGTGTTGCCGCCCGCGCCGACCACGATGTATTGCTTGCCGCCAACCGAATAGCTGGACGGTGGCGCGTTCACACCCGCGCCGGCGTGGAAATTCCACAATTCCTTGCCGGTGGAGGAGTTGTAGGCGGCAAACTTGCCATTGCCTTCGCCCGTAAATACCAGGCCACCTGCGGTGGCCAGAATGCCCCCGATCATCGGCTCCGGCGTCTTGACCTGCCACTTGATCTTGCCGGTATCGTAGTTGACGGCAGTGATGTTGCCCGATTGCTTCTCACCGGGAATGGCTGTGAAAGCGCCACCGAGCCACAGTTTGCCGTTTGGATAGTCCGAGCTCTCGACCCGGTAGGTCATCGGCTGATGCAGGTTGATGGCGTAGGCGAGTTTCTGTCCAGGGTCGGTGGCGATAGGTGACCATTCAACTCCGCCATTCGCACCGGGAAGCATCCGCGCGCCTTCTTTCGTCGGCAGTGTCCACATGTTCTCCTGGGGTACCATCGCATCGGAGAACCGGATCAGGCTGCAATCCTTCCGGTTGTGGACATAGATGTGTCCCGTCTTGCCGGCATGGATCACGCCGGGAATCGTCGAGCCATTTTTGTCCTTCACGTCCACCAGCACGGGTGGGCTGACCGCATCGAGATCCCAGACGTCGTGGGCAATGTACTGGAAGTGGCAAGCAATTTTCCCGGTATCGAGATCAAGCGATACCAGTGAGTCCGTGTAGAGATTGTCGCCGGGACGAGACGCACCGTCGAGATCGGGCGAGGGGTTACCAACCACGAAGTAAATGCGGTTCGCAGCGAGATCGACGGCGGGGTTCTGCCAAACGCCGCCACCCAATTTCTTAAAGGGATCGCCGACCTTGGCCAGTTGATCCTTTTCTGCCTGGATGTTGCGATGCATGTCGCGTCCGGTCGCGTCCTTCGTCGCCCACACGCCGACGGATTGCTCCGGGATGGTATCGAAGTTCCAGACCTGTTTGCCGGTGTTCGCATCGTAGGCCCTGACGAAGCCGCGGATTCCGTACTCGCCGCCATTCGTTCCGATCAGAACCTTGCCCTTGACGACGGTGGGCGCCATCGTTTCGCTATAGCCAAGTTCGGGGTCGGCAATGTCGGTGGTCCAAACGACTTCGCCGGACTTTGCGTTCAGCGCGACCAATTTGGCATCCAGTGTGGCGAGGTAAACCTTATCGCCGAGAACCTGAACGCCTCGATTGTTCGGTCCGCAGCAATACGTCGTGATAGGACCCATCTTGTGATTGTAGTGCCAGAGCTGTTCGCCGGTCTTCGCGTCGACTGCATAGACATGGCTGAATGAGGTCGTCACATACATCACCCCATCGACCACGATAGGCGACGTCTCAAGGGACTCCTTGACCTGCGTCTGGAAGATCCAGGCAACGTGCAGGTTCTTTACGTTATCGCGGTTGATCTGCTTTGCGGGATAAAAACGGGTCTGAGAATAGTTGCCGTTGGTCAGGAGGAAGTTCGTCGAGTTCTTGTCTGCCGCGTTGAGTTGATCCTGAGTGACCGGAGAAATTTTTGCCTCGCGGGCCGGTGACCACTGGTCCGGATTGGCGACTTCCTGTGTGTGACTTGGTGTGGTGAGCGCGAAGCTGAGGACGAGCAAGGTCGCGCTTGAAATAGAAAATCTATTCATGGCATCCGCCCCATATTTTTTAATTATTAGAACCCGGCATCATGCGCGCCGGTGTTTTCACTCTGATCTTGCCGGTTGTGTTTGACAAGGGCAAAGCGAGCGAGTGTCGAGCGCTGTTGTTTGCGGCCGCAAGCGGGTGCGTTGCAGCATCGGCAGGACTGGCGCTCGCTCTTTCGGATCGTAATACCTTACGCCTGTTTTGCCCGACGGATCAAGAAAAATTCGAAATATCGGAAATCGCTTTGCGGGCGAGGGGGGATGGCTACTGTGCATGGGGTTGTTTTCAGCTTTCGGTTTCGAGCCTGCGCGTGAGCGGCTTCATCCCATGCAAAAAGGGCCACCCCGAAGGATGGCCCTTTGGTCTTGATCGATGGCGGTCGGCTTACTCGGCGGCCTGCTTCTGCGGCGGGTCGAGCGCGCCTGATTTGTGGATGTCGGCGACCTGGTGATCGCTGAAGCCGAGCACCGAGCGCAGGATTTCGTCGGTGTGCTCGCCCAGCAGCGGGGAGCGGGTGACTTCGGCCGGGCTATCCGACAGCTTGATCGGGTTGCCGACCGAGACGTACTTGCCGCGGGTCGGGTGATCGACCTCGACCACGGTGCCGGTGGCGCGCAGCGACTGGTCTTCCGCGATCTCCTTCATCGACAGGATCGGGCCGCAGGGGATGTCGTCCTTGTTGAGGATTTCCATCGCCTCGAACTTGGTCTTCGTCATCGTCCACTGTTCGATGCGGCCGAAGATCTCGTTGAGGCGCGGCAGGCGGACGGCCGGCTTGGCGTAGTTCGGATCGGTCTTCCAGGTCGGCTCGCCGATCACGTCGCAGATCTTCTCCCAGACCGGGGCCTGGGTGATGAAGTAGATGTAGGCGTTGGGATCGGTCTCCCAGCCCTTGCACTTCAGGATGCGACCGGGCTGGCCGCCGCCGGAATCGTTGCCGGCGCGCGGCACGGCATCGCCGAACGGAATGCCTTCGCCGAACTGGCTGTATTCCTTGAGCGGGCCGTGGTCGAGGCGCTGCTGGTCGCGCAGCTTGACGCGGCAGAGGTTGAGCACGCCGTCCTGCATCGCGGCCGTGACGCGCTGGCCCTTGCCCGAATGCGTGCGCTGATAGAGCGCGGTGACGATGCCGAGCGCGAGGTGCAGGCCGGTGCCGCTGTCGCCGATCTGCGCGCCGGTGACGAGCGGAAGGCCGTCGCGGAAGCCGGTGGTGGAGGCGGCACCTCCCGTGCACTGCGCGACGTTCTCATAGACCTTGCAGTCTTCGTAGGGACCAGGACCAAAGCCCTTGATCGACGCGACGATCATCTTCGGGTTGATCGCCTGGATCTTCTCCCAGGGGAAGCCCATGCGGTCGAGCACGCCGGGGCCGAAATTCTCGACCAGCACGTCGCATTTCTTGATCAGCTCGGTGAGGACTTCCTTGCCCTTGGGGTTCTTGGTGTCGAGCGTGATCGAACGCTTGTTGTGGTTGAGCATGGTGAAATACAGGCTGTCCACGTTCGGGATGTCCTGCAGCTGGCCGCGGGTGATGTCACCCACGCCCGGGCGTTCCACCTTGATCACGTCGGCGCCGAACCATGCGAGCAGTTGCGTGCAGGTCGGCCCTGACTGAACGTGGGTGAAGTCGAGAATGCGAACGCCCTCGAGCGCTTTGGTCATTGTATCTGCTCCGTACTCTGTGTCTGCCCCTGCACCCGGCAGGGAATAAGGGTTGAGGGGTGGACTTACTTCTTCTTCTGCAGAACGCTCTGCGGATTGAGGTTGCCGATGCGGCCGCTCTCCGAGCCCGCGGCCGGATCGATCACCGCGTTGATGAGCGTCGGCTTGCGCGAGGCCATCGCCTCGTTGACGGCGCGCTTGAGCTCGTCGGGCGAGGTCGCGTTCACGCCGACGCCGCCGAAGGCTTCCATCATCTTGTCGTAGCGCGCGCCCTTGACGAACACGGTCGTCGCGGGATCGGCGTTGGCGCCGTTGACGTCGGTGCCGCGATAGATGCCGTCATTGTTGAAGATGACGACGCAGATCGGGAGGTTGTAGCGGCAGATGGTCTCGACCTCCATGCCGGAGAAGCCGAACGCGGAGTCGCCTTCAACTGCGAGCACTGGGTGGCCGGTCTCGAGCGCGGCCGCGATAGCCTGGCCCATGCCGATGCCCATCACGCCCCAGGTGCCGACGTCGAGGCGCTTGCGCGGGCGGTACATGTCGATGACGCCGCGGGCGAGGTCGAGCGTGTTGGCGCCTTCGTTGACGAGGATCGCCTCCGGGTGCTCCTTGATAACGTTCTTCAAGACGCCGAGCGCGCCGTGATAGTCCATCGGCGACTTGTTGTTCATGAGCTTCGGCGCCATCTTGGCGACGTTCTCTTCGCGCTTGGTCGAAACGGCCTTGGTCCAGTCGGCCGGCGCGGTCCAGCCTGCACCGATGGCCTGGTTGAAGGCGGAGACGACCGAGCCGATGTCGCCGACCACGGGGGCGACGATCTCGACGTTGGAGTCCATTTCCTTCGGCTCGATGTCGACCTGGATGAACTTCTTCGCCTGATCGCCCCAGCTCTTGCCCTTGCCGTGCGAGAGCAGCCAATTCAGCCGCGCGCCGATCAGCATGACGACGTCGGAGTCCTTCAGCACGGTCGAGCGGGCGGCACCTGCGCATTGCGGGTGCGTGTCGGGGAGCAGGCCCTTGGCCATGCTCATCGGAAGGAACGGCACGCCGCTCTTCTCGACGAAGGTCTTGATCTCCTCATCGGCCTGCGCGTAGGCCGCGCCCTTGCCGAGAATGATGAGCGGACGCTTGGCGCTCTTGAGCACGTCGAGCGCGCGCTTGACCGAAGCGGGCGAGGGGATCTGCGCGGGAGCCGCATCGATCACCTTGACCAGCGACTTCTGGCCGGCATCGGCGTTCATGACCTGGCCGAACAGTTTTGCCGGCAGGTCGAGATAGACGCCGCCCGGACGGCCCGAGACCGCGGCGCGGATGGCGCGGGCAAAGCCGATGCCGATGTCCTGGGCATGCAGCACGCGATAGGCCGCCTTGCACAGCGGCTTTGCGATCGCGAGCTGGTCCATCTCTTCGTAGTCGCCCTGCTGCAGGTCGACGATCTCGCGCTCGGAGGAGCCCGAGATCAGGATCATCGGATAGCAGTTGGTGGTGGCGTGGGCGAGCGCGGTGAGACCGTTGAGGAAGCCGGGCGCGGACACCGTGAGGCAGACGCCGGGCTTCTTGGTCAGATAGCCGGCGATGCCTGCGGCGTAACCGGCGTTCTGCTCGTGGCGGAAGGAGATCACGCGAATGCCGGCGGCCTGTGCCATGCGGCCCAAATCCGTGATCGGGATGCCCGGCACATTATAGATGGTGTTGATGCCGTTCAGCTTGAGCGCGTCGATGACGAGATGGAAGCCATCCGTCAGTTCCTGCTCGGTGCCCGGTGCTTCGGACTTGGTCGCGGTGTTCAGCATGGGCCTTGTCTCCCTGGTCTCAAGATACGGGGCGAATTTTTCGCCCTTCTGGTGAACGTTGCTAAGTGAACAGTTCCTGGCCGTGCGCTTCGACGTAAGCGGCGAGGCCGAGGGTGTGGTCGCGGGCGCGCTTCTCGGCGAGCTCGGTGTCGCGCGCCTCGAGTGCCTCGATCATGCCGAGATGCTCGGGCAGCGAGGTCGCGGTGCGGTCCTTGCGGCCGATCGTCAGCTGCCGGTAGCCGCGCACGTGCAGCAAGAGGTCGTTGGTGAGGTCGACCAGAACAGGGGATTCCGACAGCGAGATCAGCGCCTGGTGGAAGGCGATGTTGGCCTTCGAATATTCCTCGACGTGATCCTCGGGCAGGCGGTCCTTGCCGAAATCCTTGAAGAAGTCACGCAGCGCCGTGATGTCCTTCTTGCGTGCGGTGGTGGTGATGAGGCGCGCTGCCATGCTCTCCAGCGCGGCCCAGGCGCGGATCATGTCGACGATCTCGCTCTTGGTCCGGCGCACCACCATGATGCCGCGGCGCGGTACGGTCTTCACGAAACCGTCCTGCTCGAGCATGGCGATCGCTTCGCGGATCGGCGTGCGGCTGACGCCCAGACGTTCGGACAACGCGCGCTCGTCCAGCATCACCGGTTCGGGCGTCGAGTAGATGTCCATCTTGAGGATGGCTTCCTTCAAGGCGTCATACGCCTTGTTCTTGAAGCTGCTCTCCGGGGCAATACGAACGATTGCGATGTCTGCCTCGGCCATGTTCGGCAACGCCTTGGTTGGTTTCCGCAGTGACACGACGATTCTCCTCTGATGGGAGTCGTCTTTTACAGGAATATTTGCCGGAAAGTTTTTGGCATACCACATGCCAGAATGTCAAGCTGGCTATTTTTTGCGGCGTTATCGGGCTTGCTCTGACTTGACAAGTTGGCTTCTGGCATACCAAATGCCATCGCTAGCCATTTTTGATCCAAGCTGGCGGAGTAATCAAGGCCTTTCGCCGCTCCGTTCCGCTAGGTGGAACAGAGCGCGGCGATGGCAAGTATCACGGGCAGCCGCATCACGCGCGCTTTGCAAAGCAAGAACTGAAGGTCAAGGGAGAAGCTCATGTCCAATTCCAAAGACGTCGTCCGCAAGGTCCTTGACCAGGTCAAGGCCGACAACCGCACCAGCCTGACCGCGCCTGAGGGCAAGGTGGTCTGCGACGCCTACGGCATTCCGGTGCCGAAAGAGGGCGTGGCGAAGTCGGCCGGCGAAGCTGGCAAGATGGCGTCTTCGATGGGTTTCCCTGTCGTGATGAAGATCGTCTCGCCCGACATTCTCCACAAGACCGAAGCCGGCGGCGTCATCGTCGGCGTCAAGACGGCTGAGGATGCCGAGAAGGCCTACGAGACCATTCTCGGCAATGCCAAGAAGTACAAGGCCGATGCCAAGATCGAGGGCATCCAGGTGCAGCAGATGCTGGCCGGCGGCACCGAAGTCATCGTCGGCTCGATCACCGACGGCTCGTTCGGCAAGCTGGTCGCCTTCGGTCTCGGCGGCGTGCTGGTCGAAGTCTTGAAGGACATCACCTTCCGCCTCGCGCCCGCCACCAAGGAAGATGCGCTGTCGATGCTCGACGGCATCCAGGCACACGAGATTTTGAAGGGCGTTCGCGGCGGAGAGCCGGTGAACCGGACGGCGCTCGCCGACGTCATCGTCAAGGTGTCGCAGCTCGTCACCGACTTCCCCGAGATCATTGAGCTCGATCTCAACCCCGTCTTCGCCACCGCAAAGGACGCGATTGCGGCCGACGTGCGCATCGTCGTCGACTTCGCCTACAAGCCCAAGCCGAAGCCGCGCCCGACTGAAGAGATCGTTGCGGCCATGAGCCGCATCATGCAGCCGAAGGCGGTCGCCGTGGTCGGCGCCTCCGCAGAGGACGGCAAGATCGGCAACTCCGTGATGAAGAACCTCATCAATGGCGGCTACAAGGGCGAGATCTATCCGATCCACCCCAAGGCCTCGGAGATCCTCGGCTACAAGGCCTATAAGAGCGTCAAGGACGTGCCTGGTGTGATCGACACGGCGGTGTTCGCGATCCCCGCGAAGTTCGTGGCCGCCGCGCTCACCGAATGCGGTGAGAAGAAGATCCCGGGTGCGGTGCTGATCCCGTCGGGCTTCGCTGAAGCCGGCGCGCCGGAGCTCCAGGCCGAGATCGTCGAGGTCGGCAAGAAGTACGACATCCGCCTGATGGGGCCGAACATCTACGGCTTCTATTATACGCCGGCCAATCTCTGCGCGACCTTCTGCACCGCTTACGACGTGAAGGGCCACGCGGCGCTGTCGTCCCAGTCAGGCGGCATCGGCATGGCCATCATCGGCTTCTCGCGCTCGGCGAAGATGGGCGTCTCCGCGATCGTCGGTCTCGGCAACAAGTCTGATATCGACGAGGACGATCTGCTCGCTTTCTTCGAGCAGGATCCGAACACCAATTTGATCGCGCAGCATTGCGAAGACCTCAAGGACGGCCGCGCCTTCGCGGAAGCCGCCAAGCGCGTCTCCAAGAAGAAGCCGGTCGTCGTGCTGAAGGCCGGCCGCACCTCGGCCGGCGCGAAGGCGGCTTCGTCGCACACCGGCGCGCTTGCCGGTAACGACAAGATCTATGAGGACGTGCTGGCGCAGTCCGGCGTGATCCGCGCCCGCTCGCTGCGGCAGCTGCTCGAATTCGCCCGTGGCGTGCCGGTGCTGCCGACGCCGAAGGGCGAGAACGTGTTGATCATCACCGGCGCCGGCGGCTCGGGCGTGCTGCTGTCGGACTCCTGCGTCGACAACGGCCTGTCGCTGATGTCGATGCCGCCGGATCTCGATGCGGCCTTCCGCAAGTTCATCCCGCCGTTCGGCGCGGCCGGAAATCCCGTGGATATCACCGGCGGCGAGCCGCCGATCACCTATGTCAACACGGTGAAGCTCGGCCTGTCGGACGAGCGCATCCATTCTCTGATCCTCGGTTACTGGCACACCATCGTCACGCCGCCGATGGTGTTCGCCCGCAACATGGTCGAGGTGAAGAAGGAGATGGAGGCCAAGGGTTTCGTGAAGCCGATCGTGGCCTCACTCGCCGGCGACGTCGAGGTCGAGGAAGCCGCCGAATATCTCTACCAGAACGGCATCCCAGCCTATGCTTACTCGACCGAACTCCCGGTCGAGGTGCTTGGTGCCAAGTACAAGTGGGCGCGCGGCGCGGGCCTGCTCTGAGTACGAAGAAGTCTCCTGTCATCCCGGGGCGGCGCGTAGCGTCGAGCCCGGGATGTCGAGCTTCCGGGTTCGCGCTCGCGCGCGCCCCGGAATGACGCCAGCCAGAAGCGGCAGGTCGCGATGGGCAAGAACGTGATCCGGCGCAAATCGCTCGAAACACGATCGACAGCGGACGTCGATCGTGACGGCGGCGTGCAGTCTGTCGACCGCGCGCTGTCGATCCTGGAAACACTGGCTGAGGACGACGAAGGCTATCGCCTCAGTGATCTCGCAGTCCGCACGGGGCTATCAGCCTCAACCGTGCACCGCCTGCTGGCGACGCTGGAAAGCCGCCGCTTCGTGCAATTCGACCGCGCCGAATCCAAATGGCATGTCGGCGTGCGCAGCTTTACGGTGGGCGCGAGCTTTGCGCGGCGGCGCAATTTCACCGCACAGGCGATTCCGTACCTACGCAAGCTGCGTGATCTCACCCGCGAGACCGCGAACCTTGCCGTCGTCGATGACGAATTCATCATCGTGCTGACCCGCATGGAGAGCCGCGAGATCATGCGCTCGCTGACCAAGGTCGGCGGCCGCGTTCCCATGGTGACGTCAGGAGTCGGCAAGGCGGTGCTCGCGACCTATTCGGATGAGGACGTCGGTGCCGTCATCCGCCACCACGGCATGCCCCGCTTGACGGAGAGGTCAATCGTGCGGCCGAGCGACCTCTTCAGGGAACTCGCGACGATCCGCAAGCAAGGTTATGCGATCGACGATGAGGAAGCCGAGATGGGCCTGCGGTGCGTCGCCGCCGTCGTTTACAATGCGCTCGCGGAGCCGCTGGCGGCGATTTCCGTCTCGGGTCTGACCAGCCGGGTCACCGACGCGCGGCTCCCTGAGATCGGCCGTATAGTGCGCGAGGTCGCGGCGGAACTGACGGCGGCGCTTGGGGGCGTAACGCCTGCCGCGCCCCCAGGCTGAGCCAGGTTTACCCTCCATCGCGGCCCTCCAAAAAGGAAATCAGGTCTGGCGGCAACAGCCCCGACATCGGTATATCCATCCACCATTGTCGCGTCCTTTTGGGGGAAGTCATGCCGTCCGAGCTCCGTTCGCCCCGTCTTGCCGTACTGATCGATGCCGACAATGCCTCCGCAAAGATCGCGGATGGACTGTTCGAGGAGATTGCCAAGATCGGGGAAGCCAGCGTTCGCCGCATTTATGGGGACTTCTCCAATGCGCGATCCAGGGGCTGGGCCGACATCCTGTCGAAACACGCCATCATCCCGCAGCAACAATTCGCCTATACGACTGGAAAGAATGCCTCCGACATAACTCTGGTCATCGACGCGATGGATCTGCTTCACAGTGGCCGGTTCGACGGCTTTTGCCTGGTGTCTTCCGACAGCGACTTCACCCGGCTTGCCGCTCGCATCCGGGAGCAGGGCGTCGATGTCTTCGGGTTCGGCGAGCACAAGACGCCGGAAAGCTTCCGACAGGCCTGCCGAAGGTTCGTCTACACGGAGAACCTGCTCGCCGCCCCGGCGAACACGCCGGACGCCGCGTTACGATCGACATCGCTTCAGCCGCATGATGCCGCGACCCCCATCATCAAGAAGGTCATCACCCAGATGGAGAGCGAAGACGGCTGGGTGACGCTCGGGGAAGTCGGTCGGCAGCTCGCCAATTTGGCGTCCGATTTCGATCCGCGGACCTTTGGCTTCCGCAAGCTCAGTGATCTCGTGCGAAAGACGAATTCATTCGAGATCGACGAGTCAAAGGGACGATCGATGCGGATTCGGGTCAAGCCCACTGCCGCACCAACCCCGAGAACGCGGAACTCGCGCAGACCTGCAAGATCGGGGGCGGCAGGTGGTTCGGCGCCTAAGGCGTAAGCAGGACGTGCCGTTATATTTGAGCTTGCCCGGTTTGACGCGGGGGGTAACCATCGCTCGGCCATAACGCCACGCGAGGGTCCTGATGACCAAACTTACCCGTTTTGCCGTCGCGCCGCTGCATGCGATGACGCGGTGCCTCGCCGATGTCGCCTCCGCGCGTGTCGCGCCCGACCTCGTCATATCAGGCACGCGGGTGCTCTCGACCTATTCGGAGCGGATCCATCCGGGACGGGAGGTCTGGATCACCGGCGGCCGCATTGCCGCGGTGAAGCCGGCCGGTACCGCGAAGAAGATGTGGAACGACGTCGTGGTTTATGACGCGGCTGGCGGCATCATCGCGCCGGGGCTGGTCGATCCGCACATCCACATCGAATCCTCGATGGTGACGGCCTGCGCCTATGCCGAGGCCGCACTTCTCAACGGTACCACCACGATCTTCTGCGACAGCCACGAAATCGGCAATGTCATGGACGTCGCCGGCGTCGAGGCGATGCTGGCGGACGCGCGCGAGGCGCCCCTCTCGATCTTTTTGACGGTGCCCTCGACGGTGCCGGCGACGTCAGCCGCACTGGAAACCGCTGGCGGCGATCTCACGGCTGACAAGATCGCCGGCTTGTTCGATCGCTGGCCCGAAGCGGTGGGGCTCGGCGAGAAGATGGACTTTGTGCCGGTGACGATGGGTGACGAGCGCAGCCACGCGATTCTTGCGGCCGCCTTGAAGCGCGGACGGCCGGTGTCCGGCCATGTTTACGGCCGCGAATTCGTCGCGGCCTATGCGGCGAGCGGCGTCACCGATACCCACGAGGCGATCGACCGCGATATTGCCGACGATTTGCTCGACGCTGGCGTCTGGATCTTCCTGCGCGGCGGCCCGCCGACGACGCCCTGGCACTCGCTGCCGCAGGCGATCCGGACCATCACCGAGCTTGGCGCCTCCCACAAGCGCACGGCCGTGTGCACCGACGACCGCGACGCCGACGACCTGCTGCTGTTTGGCCTCGATTGGGTGGTGCGCGAAGCCGTGAAGGCGGGAATGTCGCCGGAGCAGGCCTGGTCGATGGGCTCGCTGCATGGTGCAACGCGGTTCGGCATGGACGGCGATATCGGCGGGCTCGGCGGTGGCCGCCGCGCCGATCTCGTGCTGATGGACGACAATCTCAAGCCGCAATCGACCTGGTATGGCGGCCAGCTGGTGGTCGAGAACCGCAAGATCACGCCGCTTCTCGATCAGGCGCTGTCGCAGCGCTACCAATATCCGAAGGCTGCGTATGCGACGGTGAAGCTACCGGAAAAGCTGAAGCTGACGCCGGAGCTGCCGTCGAAAGCCTGCACTGTCAACGCGATCAAGACTGCGCTGCCCGGCATCACGTTGATCCACGAGAAGGTCGCGATCGAGCCGGCCAAGGATTGGCCGGCGCTGTTCACACGCTATGGCCTGTGCTTCGTCACCGTGGTCGAGCGCCACGGCAAATCGGCCGGCAACGTCGCCTATGGCTTGCTGAAAGACTTTGGCCTCAAGCGCGGCGCGGTCGCCTCCAGCGTTGGGCATGACAGTCACAATATTATCGTCGCCGGCACCAACGAGCCCGATATGCAGGTGGCGATTGCGGCGATCAAGGCGCAGCAGGGCGGCGTCTGTGTCGTCGCCGACGGCAAGGTGAGGGCGTTCGTCCCGCTGCCGATCGCCGGACTCTTGTCCGACAAGCGCGTCACCGAGGTGGCCGAAGAGGTCAAGGTACTGAAGAAGGAATGGGCGGAGGCTGGCTGCACCATCCCCTACATGGGCTTCAATCTGATTCCGCTATCGGTCATTCCGGAAATCCGCATCACCGACAAGGGCCTCGTGCTGGTGCCGCAGATGGAGCTGGCGCCGCTGTTCGAGTGAGCGGCTTTCACGCATTGATCGATCTAACCGATTGAGACCGCCGCGATTTTTCCGCGGCTGCCACATCGTGGAAAATAAAATCGATATCGTTGAGATCGCATCTTTCGCGCCCGATGATCTCGCTCGCTGACGCAATTTAAGCGAGGTCTGATATGGCGAAGATGCGAGCCATCGATGCTGCCGTCCGAATTCTGGAGAAGGAAGGCATTTCCACCGCCTTCGGTGTTCCCGGGGCCGCGATCAATCCGCTTTACTCGGCGCTGAAGAAGCGCGGGTCGATCCGCCACATTCTCGCACGCCACGTCGAGGGCGCTTCGCATATGGCCGAAGGCTATACGCGGGCGAAGGCCGGCAATATCGGCGTCTGCATCGGCACGTCGGGGCCGGCGGGCACCGATATGATCACCGGGCTCTATTCGGCGATCGCCGATTCCATTCCGATCCTCTGCATCACCGGTCAGGCGCCGCGGGCGCGGCTCTACAAGGAAGATTTCCAGGCCGTCGACATCGAGTCGATCGCAAAGCCCGTGACCAAATGGGCTGTGACGGTGCGCGAGCCCGCGCTGGTGCCGCGCGTGTTCAGTCAGGCCTTTCACGTGATGCGTTCGGGGCGGCCGGGGCCGGTGCTGATCGACATGCCGCTCGACGTGCAGCTCGCCGAGATCGAGTTCGACGACGAGACCTATGAGCCGCTGCCGGTCTACAAGCCGACCGCCACGCGAAAACAGGTCGAGAAGGCGCTGGAGATGCTCAACGCGGCCGAGCGCCCGCTGATCGTGGCAGGCGGGGGCATCATCAATGCCGATGCCTCGAACTTGCTGGTCGAGTTCGCCGAGATTGCCAACGTGCCCGTCGTGCCGACGCTGATGGGGTGGGGCGCGATCCCCGACGATCACGTGCTGATGGCCGGCATGGTCGGCCTTCAGACCAGCCATCGCTACGGCAACGCCACGATGCTGGAATCCGACTTCGTGCTCGGCATCGGCAATCGCTGGGCCAACCGCCACACCGGCTCGGTCGAGACCTACACCAAGGGCCGCACCTTCGTGCATATCGACATCGAGCCGACGCAGATCGGGCGGGTGTTCAACCCCGATCTCGGCATCGTCTCGGACGCCAAGGCGGCGCTCGAGCTCTTCGTCTCCGTCGCCAGGGAGTGGCGGCGTTCCGGCAGGCTCCGCGAGCGCCAGGCGTGGCCCGCGTCCTGCCGCGATCGCAAGAAGACCATGCTGCGGAAGAGTCATTTCGACAACGTCCCGATCAAGCCGCAGCGCGTCTATGAGGAGATGAACAAGGCATTCGGCCGTGACACGACCTATGTCACCGTGATCGGCCTGTCCCAGATCGCAGGTGCGCAGTTTCTCGGCGTCTACAAGCCGCGCAACTGGATCAATGCAGGGCAGGCGGGCCCACTCGGCTGGACCTTGCCGGCGGCGCTCGGCGTGCGCGCGGCCTGCCCGGATCGCGACATCGTCGCGCTCTCCGGCGACTATGACTTTCAGTTCCTGATCGAGGAGCTCGCGGTCGGGGCGCAGTTCAATCTGCCCTACATCCACGTCGTCGTGAACAATTCCTATCTCGGCCTGATTCGCCAGGCCCAGCGCGGCTTCGAGATGGACTATCACGTCCAGCTCTCCTTCGAGAACGTCAACGCACCTGAGCTCAACGGCTACGGGGTCGATCACGTCGCGGTCGCCGAAGGCCTCGGCTGCAAGGCGATCCGCGTCACCCGCCCTGAGGATACGCAAGCCGCGTTCGCCACCGCGCGCGAGCTGATGAAGAAACACCGCGTGCCCGTGGTGGTCGAGTTCATTCTCGAACGCGTCACCAACATCGCGATGGGCACCGAGATCGACAATATCGTCGAGTTCGAGGACGTGCTGGACCTGCCACTCGACGAGGTCGGGTCTGCGCGGCCCGGTGTGTTGCAGCCGGCAGAATAGGGGACCGCATCATGCCGAAATTTGCAGCCAATCTCACCATGCTCTTCAATGAGATGCCGTTCATCGACCGCTTCGCCGCGGCGAAGGCCGCGGGCTTTTCCGGGGTCGAGTATCTCTTTCCCTACGACTTCGACAAGGCGCAGCTCCGCGAGCAGCTCGAGGCCCACGGGCTGAGCCAGGTGCTGCACAATCTGCCCGCCGGCAACTGGGCTGCCGGCGAGCGCGGCATCGCGATCATGCCCGATCGCACTGCCGAGTTCCGCGATGGCGTGTTCCGCGCCATCGACTACGCCAAGGCGCTCGATTGCGAGCAGCTCAACTGCCTCGTCGGCATCGCGCCTGTCGATGCGGATCCGCGCGAGCTTCAGGAGACACTGGTCGGAAACCTGCGCTTCGCGGCCTCGACGCTGGCGCGGGAGAACATCAAGCTGCTGGTCGAGCCGATCAACACGCTCGACATTCCCGGCTTCTTCCTCAACGGCACCGAGCAGGCCATCCAGCTGATCTCCGAGGTGCGGTCGAACAATCTGTTCGTGCAGTACGACGTCTATCACATGCAGATCATGGAGGGGGATCTCGCCCGCACCATGCAGGAATATCTGCCGCAGATCTCCCACATCCAGCTCGCCGACAATCCCGGCCGGCATGAGCCGGGCACCGGCGAGATCAACTATCCCTTCCTGTTCCGCCATCTCGACGCGATCGGCTATCGCGGCTGGATCGGCTGCGAATACAAGCCGCGCACCACGACGCTGGAAGGCCTGTCCTGGCACGCCGCGCAGACGTTCGAGACCTGAGGAAACGCAGACATGATCGACATCGGCTTCATCGGACTTGGCACCATGGGACGGCCGATGGCCGGCCATCTTCTGGCCGCGGGCCATCGCGTTCTCCTGCACGACGTCTCGCCCGTCGCCCCCGAGCTGATCGCGGCGGGCGGCATCGCGTGCAAATCGGCCAAGGAAGTGGCGGAGGAAGCGGATGCCGTCATCATCATGGTGCCGGATACGCCGCATGTAGAGGCCGTGCTGTTCGGCAAGGACGGCGTCGCTGGTGGTATCTCCAAAGGCAAGATCGTGGTCGACATGAGCTCGATCTCGCCGCTGGCGACCAAGGAGTTTGCCAAGACGATCGAGGCACTCGGTGCAGATTATCTCGATGCGCCCGTTTCGGGCGGCGAGGTCGGCGCGAAGGCGGCGAGCCTGACCATCATGGTCGGCGGCCCGGAGCGGGCGTTTGGCACCATGAAGCCAATCTTCGACAGGATGGGCAAGAACGTCACGCATGTTGGCGCCAATGGCGACGGCCAGACCACCAAGGTCGCCAACCAGATCATCGTCGCGCTGACGATCGAGGCGGTGAGCGAGGCGCTGCTGTTCGCGTCCAAGGCCGGTGCCAATCCTGCACTTGTGCGCAAGGCGCTGATGGGCGGCTTTGCCTCATCCCGCATCCTCGAAGTGCATGGCGAGCGGATGGTGAAGCGCAATTTCGATCCGGGCTTCCGCATCGAGCTGCATCAGAAGGATCTCAATCTCGCGCTCGAAGGTGCGCGCGCCCTCGGCCTGTCGTTGCCGAGCACGGCGGTGGCGCAGCAATTGTTCTCGTCCTGCGCCGCGCATGGCGGCAAGGGGTGGGATCACTCGGCGATGGTGCGCGCGCTGGAACTGATGGCAGGTCACGAGATCGCAGCCAGCTGAACTGTTACGCCGTAACAATCGCCAGTGTTGACGTGCGTTTCATCACGCGGGAACCGGAACAATGCTCCGGCCCCGCGGTTGATGGCGCACAACAATCACTGGAGATATCTGGCTATGAAAACCCGTCTTGCGATTTCGTTGGCTGCCGCGTCGCTGCTGGCGTCGAGTGCAGCCTTTGCTCAGTCGACGACCGCCGAGGGCGCCGCGAACGGCGCGCGCGCGGGTGGCGAGGTCGGCGGCCCGATTGGCGCCATGGTCGGCGGCACCGTCGGTGCGGCCGTCGGCGCCGGTCTGGAGATTCCGAACGCTATTCTGGGCGGCATCCCGCGGGATGATTCGGTGGTGGTGCAAGAGCGCGTCGTGGTCGGCGAGCCGCTGCCCCCGACCGTGGTGCTGCGCCCCGTACCGAATTACACCCAGTATCGCTATGCGGTCGTAAATGATCGCCGTGTCATCGTCGAGCCGCGCACGCGCCGGGTCGTCAAGATCATCGATTGATCGACGCATCAAGCGATTGGAAACACATGGCCTCGCGGAGTACTCCTCCGCGGGGCCTTTCGCGTCAATAATGAGGGCTCAGAGCGGCTCGCGCACGCCGAGGCCGTGCATAAATCGCTCGCGGATCTGCACGGGATCCCGGCGCGTGGTGCCGACGCCGGGCTTGTCGTCGATCCGCAGCGCGATCAGGCTCGGCTCGGAGGCCGACATGGCTGCATCGACCAGCCGTTCGAAATCCTCCTCGTCCGCGGCCCAGGCGCTGTTGGTGAGCCCGGAGCCTGTGGCGATGGCGACGATGTCGGCGACACCAGCGGCCGGCGTCGGTTGTGCACCTGTGATCTGGTAGATGCCGTTGTCCATCACGATCATGATCAGGTTCTTCGGCTTCAGCGCCGCGATGGTCGAGAGCGCGCCGAGCTGCATCAGCAGCGAGCCGTCGCCTTCGAGTGCGAAGACGCGCCGGTCGGGCTGCGCCAGCGCCACGCCGAGCGCGATCGGGAAGGCGAGGCCCATGCTGCCCAGCATGTAAAAATTCTGCGGGCGGTGGCCGGCGGCCCAGAGGTCGAAATTGGTGTTGCCGATGCCGCCGATCACCGCTTCCTCGTGCTTGAGCTTCGCGATCAGGCGCGACGTCACGTCGAAGCGGTTCATCACCTTGGTGTTGCGTGGGGTCATTTTTGAATTCATCCGGCCGGGCTCACTTGTCGAAAACCTTGCCGCCCGTGAGCAGCGGGTTGAGGATCAGCGCCACCGGCGCCTGCGTCGTGACGGCCTGCTTGATCGAGCGGTCGGTGATGAATTCGAGCTCGTCGAGCCGGGTGATGGTGTGGTGCTCCAGCGCCAGCGAATCCAGCACCGGGCGCATGGTGCGGCAGACCAGCGACTGGCCGTAGTTGAACTCCCCGAGCGTGCCGCGCTCGGAGACGAACATGATCAGCGGGATCTGGTAGGGCACCGCGAGCGAGGCGAGCGTGTTGGCCAGCGTTGCAAAGCCGGAGGTCTGCATCAGCACCGCGCCGCGCCGCCCGCCCATCCAGGCGCCCGAGACGATACCGACGGCCTCTTCCTCGCGGGCGGTGGCAAAGGTCGTAAAGAAAGGATCGGCATGCAAGTTCTTGATCAGCGGCGTCAACACCCGGTCGGGCACGTAGGGGATCAGGTCGATCGCATTCCGCTTCAGGGTTTGCAGGACGATGCCATGCCAGCTCTTGTCGCCGGATGCCTGCGTCGAACTATGCTGCTCCGCGTCAGCCATTGCGTTCTCCCTTGCGCCGCGCGTGCTTCTTCTTTGACCGTCGTGGCTATCAGCCGAACTTGACGGAGCGGACGGGATTGTCAACATGTCCAAGCCGGCACCGTGATCTGCGCCAGACGGGCTGCCGTGGGCGGCGCCGCCATGCCATAAGCGGGATAATGAGGAATAGGGGGAACGTAAGGAGAGGGACGCGCTTTGCGCCGACCTTGCGAACCTCCGTGAGAGAACCGGAAGGGTCCTGATGTCGGTCAACAGCAAGCGCGTCTTCTACGTCAAATACCTTGCCAACCCCATTTACAGCGACATCCTGAAGGCTCGCTCCGACGTCCGGCTCGACCGCATCGAGAACGAGAGCCCCGAGGATTTTTACGCCCCGATCCTGAGCGCGGCGCATGTCTACCAGATCGGCGCCGCCCGCGACGAACTGGCCCCGCATTTCCATGTCGACGCTGCCCTTCTGAAGCGCACCCCAAACCTGCTCCTGGTCTCCAGCAACGGCGCGGGCTTCGACCCTGTCGACGTCGAGGCCTGCACGGATGCGGGCGTGCTTGTCGTCAACCAGTCCGGCGGCAACGCTCATTCGGTGGCCGAGCATGCGCTCGCGATGATGCTGACGCTGTCCAAGCGCATCATCCAATCCGATCGCCGGCTGCGCCGTGAGGCCAATGTCAATCGCAACGAGCTCGTCGGCAACGAGGTCGAGCACAAGACCGTCGGCATCATCGGTCTTGGCAATGTCGGCCGCCGCATCGCCGCACTGTGCACCGGCCTGCTCGGCATGAAGGTGCTGGCTTACGATCCCTATCTCTCGAAAGAGGTGATGGCCGAGCGGGGCGGCGAGAAGGTCGAGCTCGACGAGCTCTTGCGCCGCGCCGATTTCGTCTCGATCTCGTGTCCGCTCAACAAGGGCAGCCGCAACATGATCAGCGTGCGCGAATTCGGCCTGATGCAGCCGCACGCCTATTTCATCACGACCGCGCGCGGCTTCATCCATGATGAGGACGCGCTGCTTGGGGCGCTCCGCGACAAGCGTATCGCCGGCGCCGGTCTCGACGTCTGGTCCAAGGAGCCGCCGCCGCCGGAGCATCCGCTGCTGCAGTTCGATAACGTATTGGCGAGCCCGCACACCGCGGGTGTCACGATTGAGGCGCGCCAGAACATGGGCCGTATCGCTGCCGAGCAGGTGCTGGAGACGCTCGACGGCAAGCGTCCGCCGCGCATCATCAATCCCGAGGTCTGGCCGGCCTATGCCGAGCGCTTCCGGCGGGCTTTTGGCGTGACGCCGGGATAGAGGCGCAAAGCGCCCTCTGGACACTGGTTACGCGGATGAAAACAGAAAGCGACGGATTTTACCGATTGCCTCAGTGAACGCGTATGACTTGTCCTGTAGATCAAAGTCCATGAGCATCTTCTCGATTGCGACGTCAGGACTTTCTGCGGCGAGCCTGCGCGCCAACGTGGCCGCGAGCAACATTGCCAATGTTCGCACCACTGGTCCGCTGCCCGCGTCGGACGGATCGAGCAAATCGGGTAGCGGCGGCAGTTCGAGCACGGGTTCGACTTATCCTGCGGCCTATTCGCCGCTACGGGTCGATCAGGTTGCTCAAGCGAGCGGCTCGACGCCTGAGGGTACGGTCGCGACCGTCTCGGCGGTGTCGCCGAGCTATACCGCACAATCCGATCCCAGCGCGCCCTTCGCAAACCAGGACGGCCTGATCGCCGCGCCGAACGTCGATCTCGCCGACCAATTCGTTCAGATGGCGACCGCAAAATACACCTTCATGGCCAATGCCAAGGTCATCAAGGCCTATTCCGAGACGGAAAAGTCCCTGCTTGATATCACGACCTAATTGCTGACGGACGGTATCGACGGACGCATCGGTAGCCGGAACTGATGCCTTGCCTTGATTCACCTCAAAATCTTCCTCCCCCATTCGGCCTAAATGGGACTAGAGTGCCGCCGGGGTAACAGGAGGTCCCATGTCAACTTATGTCGTCAGGTTCATGAAGGACGTGCTCGGGGAGTGCGGCCGGCAGAGCGAAATTTGTCAGAGTACGCTCGAGATCGACGCTATCGACGAGAACGAGGCCACGGAGCGAGCGAAGGCAAAATTCTGCAAGGACCAGGCGTTGCATCACTGGTCGCTGCATGCCGATCGCATCCAGGTCAGACCGTCTGATTTTCCGTCGTAAGGGCTAGCGGCCCGGCGCTGTGACAGGCGGGGGTGCCGTCGTCCCCGCACCAAGCGAACGTTGCACCATGACGGTGTCGGACCAGCGGCCGTGGCGATAGGCGACGCCGCAGAGCAGCCCAGTGCGCGCGAAACCGAACCTTTCGTGCAGTGCCAGCGAAGGTCCATTGTCGGCATCGATATAGCCGATCAGCTGACGAAAACCTGCCGCGGCACATGAGTCGATCATTGCCCCGAGCAAAAGCCGTCCGACGCCGCGGCCAAGATGCTCGTGGTGGACGTAGATCGAGTGCTTGGCCGTGTAGCGATAGGCCGGGCGCTTGCGAAACAGCACTGCATAGGCATAGCCGACGACTTCGCCGCGCCAGGTTGCGACCAGATGCGGCAGGCGGGTCTGCTTCAAATTCTTGCGTCGATCACGCAAATCATCCGGCTCCGGCGCGCCGGTTCCCTCGACGTCGCGGGGCACGCCATTGCGGACGTGATGGCGGTAGATCGCCAGCATCGCCTCGACATCGCTCTCGCGTGAGGGGCGGATCAGAACCGGCGCGTCATCGGTGCGTGCAATCGCTGTTTCGTTCATCGGCTCGGCTCGGCAACGACGTAGGTGTAGAGCCCGATGCGGCCCTTGGCATCGATCTCCTTGTAGACGCCCTGGATCTCGACATCGAAGCCCGGGAACGTATTGAAGCAGGTCTCGAACATCTTGAGATAATCCACCATGGGCTTGGCCCGTTCCGTCAGCCGCTCGCCGGGTACGATGGTGGCGATTCCGGGCGGGTAGACCACGAAGGGCGTGGTGGCGATGCGGCCGGCGATCGCCTCGATCGGCAGATAGTCGACATCGTTCTTGAACAGGAAGCGTGCGGCATCGCGCGGCGACATCGCGATCTCGGGCATGTGCTCGGGCATGAACTGCCGCGCCTGAAGCGCACTGACATCGGCACTGCGGAAGAAGCGGTGCATTTCGCCGCAGAGGTCGCGAAGCCGCACGCCGGCATAGCGCGCCTGGCGCCGCTGGTAGAATTCCGGGATGGCGTCGGCGAGCAGCGCATTGTCGTCGTGCAGCTTCTTGAAGGCGACGAGACCTGATATCAGCGTGCCGGCCTTGCTCGCCTCGACACCCGGGGTAAGCAGAAAGAGCAGGGAGTTGAGGTCGTTCTTCTCGGGGACGATACGGTTTTCACGTAAATACTGCGCGACAACCGGAGCGGGAATGCCGTGCTCGGAATAGGCCCCGGTGGCCCGGTCGAAGCCGGGGGTTAGCAGCGTCAGCTTGTTCGGATCGGTCATGGCGAAGCCCTCGGACATGCCGGGGAAGCCGTGCCAGGTACTGTCCGGGCCGAGCTGCCAGAGTGCGGGGTTGGTCGCGAGCTCGTCGGTCGACAGCGACTCCCAGGCGACGTTATGCGCCGAACCGGGGCGGCTGACATCGGGGATGGCGACGCGATCCGGCACGAAGGGCTCGAAGAACCAGCGCCGGTCCTCCTTCTGCTCCTTCTCCTCGAACTCCCGGCGCATCGCGCGGATCTTTTTGCGCAACTCGATGCCGAGGCGGATCGTGTCGTCCCACAGCACTTCGCCGGAGCGGCCTTTCATCATCTGCGCGCCGACGTCGAGCGAGGCAAATAGCGGATAGAACGGCGAGGTCGAGGCGTGCTGCATGAAGCTTTCGTTGAAGCGGCGGTGCTCGACGCGCCGCTTCTGGCCACGAATGTGACGGTCCTTGATATGGATCTGCGAGGCCTGCGAGAAGCTCGCGAGTTGCTTGTGGGTCGATTGCGTGGCGATGATGCCCGGCGCCTCAGGCGGAAGGTTGGAAAGCCCCATGGCGAAGCGGCCGGCATAGAGCGGGTGGAATTTCATGAAGCCGGCCCAGGCCTCGTCGAACAGGATGTATTCGCAGAGATGGCCGATGCGCTTCAGGATCATCTCGGCATTGTGGATCGTGCCGTCGTAGGTGCACTGCTCGACCACGGCGACGCGGAACGGTCGTTCCTTGCGCCAGGCGTCCTTGTCCGTGACCAGCGGATGATTGCGGATCGCTTCGCGCAGGGTCTTCTCGTCGAGCATGTCCCAGCGCATCGGGCCGATCAGGCCCCAGGCGTTGCGGATGGTCGGGACGTAGACCGGGATGCCGCCGCCGATCATCAGCGCGCCGTGATGGGCGGCCTTGTGGTTGTTGCGGTCGAACAGCACGAGATCGCCGTCGGTGACGAGCGCGCCGAGCGCGACCTTGTTCGAGGTCGAGGTGCCGTTGAGCACGAAATAGGTCTTTTCCGCGCCGAAGATCTGCGCGGCTTCCTTCTGTGCCTTCAGCGCCGGGCCCTCATGGGTGAGAAGGTCGCCGAGATCGAGCACGGAGTTGTCGAGGTCGTCGCGGAATACGGATTCGCCGAGATGCTCGACGAAGACCCGGCCGATCGGGCTGCGGTTGTAGAACACGCCGCCATTGTGGCCAGGGCAGGTCCAGAGCTGGTTGCCTTCCTCGGCGTAATCGACCAGCGCGCCGAAGAACGGCGTCTTCAGCGTTTCGGCATATTGCTTGAGGCGGCTGATCAGGTTCTTGGCGATGAAGGTCGGGGTCTCCTCGGAGAGGAAGACGTAGCCGTCGATGAAGTCCAGCACCTCGACCGGCAGATCCTCGAAGCGCTTGCGCCGGATCAGGAGGATGATTGGGAAGTCGAGACCGCGGCGGCGCATCAGGTTGATCAGTGCCGAGGTCTTGCCCTCGAGGCCCTTCTTGCCCCAGTCCACCACCATGCAGCCGATCGCTGCGTCGGTCTGCACCGCGATCTCGGCATCCTCCAGCTTGCGGGCCCGGACCACCTCGAAGCCGGACCGCTGGATCTCCTCGATGATCTGGTTGAAGCGAAGGCCCTCGAGGTCGTCGGCGTCGAACACAGGTGCGGCGAACAGGAAGTTGAAGCGCTTGAAATAATCCATGGCGTGTCCCGAATGTGCAGAGACGGACAGGTCTCTGCACATTCGATGACAGTTCTATGACAGCGGTCGCAATTGAGCGCAGGACGTGCTCTACCGCTTCGTCTCGCCGAACACCACGGTTGGCACCGCGCGGTTGACGACCTCTCGCAGCGCGAAGCTCGACTGCACCCGCGCGACGCGCGGCAGGCGCGACAGCTCGGTGCGGTGGATGCGTTCGAAATCCTGGATGTCGCGGGCGAGCACGATCAGGATGTAGTCGTCGGTGCCCGACATCAGGAAGCAGCGCACGACGGATGGACACTTGACCACCTCCGCCTCGAAGGCCTTCAGGGCCTCGTCGCTCTGGCTCTCCAGCGCGATGCGCACCAGCACCGTCGTGGTGAGGCCGAACTGGGTGAGGTCGAGCGCGGCCTGATAGGCCTGGATGTAGCCGTCATCCTCCAGCGCCTTCTGCCGCCGCGCCAGCGCAGTGCTTGACAGGCCGACCTTGTTGGCGAGCTCGGTGTGGCTGGCGCGCGCGTTGGTGGTGAGTTCCGCGAGAATGGCGAGGTCTTTGCGGTCGAGGGCCAAGGTTTCGTTTCCGGCGTGAAAGGGCACTTCCGCGACCGAAACCGGCGCGGGACGGCCAAAGCTAGCGGATATTTGCACGAAACCAAACCGGCCACGTCGCTACGATCTCACCAGGAGTCAAAAGGAGACCAGCAGGATGCGTGTCGGTGTGCCCAAGGAGATCAAGGTCCAGGAATATCGCGTCGGGCTCACCCCGGGCGCCGTCCGCGAATATGTCGCAGCCGGGCACCAGCTGACGGTCGAGACCGGCGCCGGCAGCGGCATCGGC
>NZ_CAKZHY010000110.1 GCF_936928535.1 uncultured Bradyrhizobium sp.
GCGGTCCACATCGCCGCCATTGTCGCCTATTGGATCAATTGAGTCTGAACCCTAGCCGCCCATTAACGACTGCGCGCGCCTTTCACTTGGGATTGGTATTGCTCCAGGTCGGGACGGCATTGGTGACGCCGACCGACGGCCAACTGTACGTTCCGATCGATGGCGCCGTGACTGTGCCGACCGTTTGTCCTGACGACCCGTAAGACGGTCGCGGCTGGGCCGCGGTCACTCCCGGGCTGCCGTAAGTTGGAGCCAGCACGCTCGTGCTGTGGTGGCTGCTGGATCTGTGCTTCTTCGCTTCGGCTGCGAAAGGCGCCGCCGCCAGCCCGACGCTGACGAGCGCCGCAATGGTGAATTTGATTGAAGTCATCGCCGATCCCTTCGTGGGCCTGTCCTGCCATCTGTTCATGAAGCCGACGATTTTCCAGAGTAACACGTTCATAACTCCGTGCGCACGCGAAAGTGCCGGAGGCCGGCCGCGCGATCCTCGCCTTCGGATCGACCCGAATCAGCGCTAGGGCATGGCACTGACCTTTCTGGATGCGAATGGCATGACCGGCCCCGAACTGAAGCAACTCCGCAACGACCTCTCGGACGCCATCGAGCGGAAGCTTACTGCGGCCGACATGGCCAAACTATGCGCGCTGCCGGAGAAGGGCGGCGCCGACACCATAAGGCGCTGGGAGGTGAGCGGCCCGACGCTGGCTGCGACCAAGCTGCTGCGCGTGCTCGCGATGGCGAGCGAGCGCTATCCGATCATGGAGAAGTTCGACATCTTCGATCGCCATGACGTGCGCGAGGAAGACCGTCCCGCCAAGCGCGCGGCCTTCCGCGCGCAGATGCGCGACGAGGTGCGGCGCCGTCTTGGTTAACGGAACGTGCGCACCGGGTTAGCGCAAGGTGCGCCAGTTAAGCCTTCCTTCACCACTTCTTAAGCCGCCATTAAGCACGAAAATCAATTGCAGCCCAATAAGTTAGGTTGGGCGCCGATGTGCCACGCATGTGACAGCATTTTCATCAAAAGCGAGCTATCTGCAAAACCAACGCGGCGCGGACTGCGCGCCTGCCGGGGACATGAAGTGTTGGAGTTCAAGACTATGAAGAAAATTCTGTTTACGACCGTTGCGCTGCTCGTGGTGAGCGCGGCTGCGCCCGCGATCGGTGCCGATCTCGGCGCGCGCCCCTATTACAACAAGGCGCCGGCCTATGCCGCGCCGATCTACAACTGGACCGGCTTCTACATCGGTGCGCATGTCGGCGGCGCGTTCACCAGCGACAACAATTTCAACGGCCTCTCCACCGGCAACAACGGCAACGGCCGTTTCCTCGGCGGCCTGCAGGCCGGTGCGGACTGGCAGGTCAACCCGAACTTCGTGGTCGGCGCCGAAGCCCAGTATTCCTGGCTCTCCGGCAATGTCGGCGCGGTGTTCCCGGGCGGCGTGGCCTACACCAACGACCAGCGCGGCCTCGGCTCGATCACCGGCCGTGTCGGCTACACTTGGGGCCCGGGCCTGGTCTACGTGAAGGGCGGCTACGCCTATTCCGACAACAATGAGAAGGTGACCGTTGGCGGCGTGCCGACCGGCTTCATCATCTCCGGCGATCACAGCAACGGCTACACCGTCGGCGCCGGCCTCGAATACATGTTCGCACCGAACTGGTCGGCCAAGGCCGAGTACCAGTATTACAATTTCGGCGACGCGCACTTCACCGCGGGTCCGCTGGTCGGCACCGGCAACTTCACCACCGACGACCACACCTTCAAGGCCGGCGTCAACTACCGCTTCAACTGGGCAAGCCCGGTGGTCGCACGCTACTGATCGCGCGCGAAAACGCTCATCGCCATCGAGGGCCGGCATCGCTGCCGGCCCTTTCATTTTTCGCCCTGCGGAACTGCCAAGCATTTGTGCAACTTGCGATTTTTTAACCCGGGCCGAGGATACTGCGCAGCGAAAATGAGAGATCATCGGTGCTGGGGGAATTTTCGATGGCGATCCGTCTGAGCTTGGGCCGTTTCAAGCCACGCTTCAAAATGCCGAAATGGGGATTGCGTGGCAGCCTGATCGCGGCGTTCGCCGTGATCGCGGGCATGGGCCTCCTGATCGCAGCCGGCGCCGGCTTCGTGTTCAACCATCTCGGCTCGACCATGATGGATTTGAGCGGCCGCGACATCCCGCGCCTCGCCGCCAGCCTTCAACTCGCCTCGCAAAGCGCGACGCTCGCAGCACAAGGCCCCGGCCTGCTCGCATCTCCGACAGATGACGCGCTGAACGATCGCACCAAGAACGTGAAGGACATCCAGCAGCAGGCAATGGGCAAGCTCGGCGAGATCATCGAGCTCGGCGCCGACCAGCAGACCGCGAATGCACTGCGCGATACCGCCAAGAGCATCGACGACGCCACGCAAAGCCTCGTCTCGGCGGCGCGCGAACGGCTCGACACCGGCGCGCTGCACGAGAAGCAGTACGAAGCGCTGCGCAAGGCGCAGATCGCGTTCGTCGGCGCCGCCGGCCCCGCGATGCTGGATACACAGACACGCCTGAACGCGATCCTCGGTTCGGCGGAAGTGTCGGCCGATGACGCCACCGAGGCCGCGCGCACCGTCGCCCAGGTCTCGACCATCTCCGCCAATGGCAATCTGATGGCCGCCGACATGATGGCGGCACTCTCGGCCAACAGCAGTGATACGCTCGAAGCCATCGAGAAGGAATTCAAGACCACCCGCGACCGCGTCAAGTCGAACCTCGAGGACCTCCCGAACATTCCCTCGATGCAGGCCGTGCGCACCGCCGTGGAGAAACTGTTCGCCTTCGGCGAGGGCAAGACCGGCGTGTTCAAGATCCGCCAGAAGGAGCTCGACTCCATCGACTACGGCCAGACCATCCTGGACGAGACCCGCAAGCTCAATGTCGGTCTCGGCATCAGCGTGCAGGCGCTCGTCGACGGCGTGCAGAAGGAGACCAATGCGTCGACCTTCAGGGCGCGCCAGGAGATCTCGCTCGCCACCACCGCGATGCTGGCGCTGGGCGGGCTGACGCTGATCGGCTCGGCGTTGTTCGTCTGGCTTTATGTCGGCCGCAACATCCTGCGCCGCATCCGCGAGCTTCAGCGCGCCATGCAGCTGCTCTCCGCCGGCGACCTCGACACCGAGATCGTCCGCTCGCGTCAGGACGACGAGATCGGCGCGATGAAGGAAACGCTGACGGTGTTCCGCGACAGCATGATCGAAGCCCGCGCACTTTCGAGCGAGCAGGACAAGGATCGCGTCGTCAAGGCCGAGCGTGCCGCGCATTTGGAAGCGAAGATCGCCGAGTTCGAGGGCACGGTGCGCAGCGCGCTCGACAATCTCGCGCAATCGGCCAATTCGATGCAGGCAACCGCACAGAGCATGTCGACCACCGCCGACCAGTCCAACGCGTTGGTCAACGCGGTTGCCTCCGCCGCGGAAGAGACCTCGGTCAACGTGCAGACCGTGTCGTCGGGCACCGAGCAGCTGTCTTCGTCGATCGAGGAGATCAGCAAGCAGGTCGTCACCTCGGCTGCGATCGCCAAGAAGGCGGTCGACGAGGCCGGCGCTACCGACACCACGGTGCAGAGCCTTGCCGACAGCGCCAGCCGCATCAGCGTCGTGGTCGACCTGATCCAGACCATTGCGTCGCAGACGAACCTGCTCGCGCTGAACGCCACCATTGAGGCCGCACGCGCGGGCGAAGCCGGCCGCGGCTTCGCCGTGGTCGCCTCCGAGGTGAAGAGCCTCGCCAGCCAGACCGCGAAGGCGACGGAAGAGATCCGCACCCAGATCGCCAGCATGCAGCAGGTCACGACATCTGCGGTCGGCGCCATCCAAGGCATCGGCCGGATCATCGGCGAGATCAACGATGTCACCACCACGATCGCGGCTGCGGTCGAGGAACAGGGTGCTGCGACCCGCGAGATTGCCCGCAACATCCAGCACGCGGCCGGCGGCACCAGCGAGGTCTCCAGCAACATCGTCGGCGTCTCCACGGCTTCGGCCGAGGCCGGCGCTGCGGCCACCGAGGTGCTCAGCGCATCGGATGCGCTCCGCCGCGAAGCCGACATGCTGCGCGGGGAGATCGACGCGTTCCTCAACAACATGCGGGCGGCCTGATTGTCATTCCGGGGCGCCTCGAAGAGGCGAACCCGGAATCTCGCACTACAATCGCCGGATTCCGGGTTCGCGCTCCGCGCGCCCCGGAATGACATCGTTTTTGGCGCTGCCAACCGGCACACGGAAAAACACCACGCGGTATGACCGCCATGCGGAGACCACGGGCCGTCCTTTTTCGGCTGGCGCCCCGCCCGCGCTGGGTTTAAGCCGATAGCATGAACGCAAAAATCGAACCCGTGCAGTCCTCGGCCGAGGCCCTGCGCTATCCCTGGGACCAGCATCCCGGCCATGACGAGATCGTGGAAGTGCGGCCCGGCGTGTTGTGGGCGCGGCTGAAGCTGCCGTTTCGCCTCAACCATGTAAACATCTACCTGCTCGCCGACGGCGACGGCTATGCGATGGTCGATGCCGGCTTCGGCAATGAGGAGACGATCGAGGCCTGGACCAAGCTGTTCGAGGGCCCGCTCAAGGGCGTCCACATCACGCGCCTGATCGTCACGCATTCGCACCCCGACCATGTCGGCCTCGCGGGCTGGATCGTCGAGCGGTTCAACTGTCCGCTAGTGATGTCGCAGGTGGAGTATCTGCAATCGGTCTACCACCAGAACCGCGGCACCGAGGAGCGGCGCGAGGCGCAGCGGCTGTTCTTCCGCCGCCATGGCATGGACGAGTCGCTCACCGAGAAGCTGCTCGGCCGCGGCCAGGATTATCTCAAGCGGGTCTCGGTGCTGCCGCCGTCCTACCGCCGCATCTCGCATGGCGACGAAGTCGTGATCGGCACGCGCCGCTTCAAGGTGATCACCGGCGGAGGGCATGCGCTCGACCAGGTCATGCTCTATTGCGCCGACGACAAGTTGTTCCTGTCGGCCGACCAGGTGCTGAGCAAGATCTCGCCGAACGTCAGCGTATGGGCGGTCGAGCCCGACCAGAATTCGCTCGGCGAATATCTGGCTTCGCTCGCGAGCCTCACCACCACCCTGCCCTATGATCTGCTGGTGCTGCCCGGTCACGGCGTGCCGTTCTACGGGCTCAAGACCCGCATCAAGCAGCTGGCCGATCACCACGAGGAGCGTTGCCGCCTGATCGCGGAAGCCTGCCGCGAGGTGCCGCAGACCTCACGCGCGCTGGTGCCTGTCGTGTTCAACAAGCACGTGCTCGACGAACACCAGATGGGCTTTGCCGCCGGCGAGCTCGTCGCCCACGTTAACTACATGATCGTCGAGGGACGGCTGACAGCCGAGACCAAGGACGGCGTGCTCCAGTTCCGGACGACCTAAGCTCTCTCCCACATCCGCCTTGGCCGAAGCTCCGGCGGACAACAGCGAGTGTGGGAGCACGGATGATGCAGGGCAGCATTATATCTCGCGCGAACTTGATCGGGATCAAGTTTCAGATCGCACGATAGGGCATTTTGCCCAAATGCCCCCCATCGCCAAATGTGGGATAGCGCATAGACATTAGAGCTGGAAAAGCTCTAAGGATATCCGCCCTTTTGGTCAGTTCCGTCTCAGGTTGCACCGATGGATTACGCCGAGTTCTTCAATTCCGCCCTCGATCGCCTCCATAGCGAGCGCCGTTATCGCGTGTTCGCCGATCTGGAGCGCACGGCCGGCCGGTTCCCGCACGCGGTCTGGCACTCCCCGAAGGGCAAGCGCGATGTCGTGATCTGGTGCTCCAACGATTACCTCGGCATGGGCCAGCACCCGAAGGTGGTCGGCGCCATGGTCGAGACCGCGACCCGCGTCGGCACCGGCGCAGGCGGCACCCGCAACATCGCCGGAACGCATCATCCGCTGGTGCAGCTCGAAGCCGAGCTCGCCGACCTCCACGGCAAGGAAGCCGCGCTGCTGTTCACCTCGGGCTATGTCTCGAACCAGACCGGCATCGCCACCATCGCAAAACTCATTCCGAACTGTCTCATCCTCTCCGATGAGCTCAACCACAATTCGATGATCGAGGGCATCCGCCAGTCCGGCTGCGAGCGGCAGGTGTTCCGCCACAACGATCTCGCCGATCTCGAAGCGAAGTTGAAGGCTGCAGGGCCTGACCGGCCGAAGCTGATCGCCTGCGAGAGCCTCTATTCCATGGACGGCGACGTCGCGCCGCTCGCCAAGATCTGCGATCTCGCCGAGAAGTATAAGGCGATGACTTATGTCGACGAGGTCCATGCCGTCGGCATGTACGGCCCGCGCGGCGGCGGCATTGCCGAGCGCGACGGCGTCATGCATCGCATCGACATTCTCGAAGGCACGCTGGCGAAAGCGTTTGGCTGCCTCGGCGGCTACATCGCCGGCAACGGCCACATCATCGACGCCGTGCGCTCCTACGCGCCGGGCTTCATCTTCACCACCGCGCTGCCGCCGGCGATTTGCTCGGCCGCAACGGCTGCGATCAAACACCTGAAGACCTCGAGCTGGGAGCGCGAGCGCCATCAGGACCGCGCCGCCCGCGTCAAGGCGATCCTCAACGCCGCAGGCCTCCCGGTGATGTCGAACGAAACCCACATCGTACCGCTGTTCGTCGGCGATCCCGAGAAGTGCAAGCAGGCCTCGGATATGCTGCTCGAGGAGCACGGTATCTACATCCAGCCGATCAATTACCCGACCGTCGCCAAGGGCAGCGAGCGCCTGCGCATCACGCCCTCGCCCTATCATGACGACGGCCTGATCGATCAGCTCGCCGAAGCCCTGTTGCAGGTGTGGGACCGCCTGGGCCTGCCGCTGAGTGAGAAGTCGCTGGCGGCGGAGTGATCCGTCGTCCTGGCGCCAGGACCCATTACCCCGACCGCGATTAATGCAGCACGCTGGGGCCGCGGCGTGCCCTTAACGACGCCCTGTGGCTATGGGTACTGGCTTTCGCCAGGACGACGATAGAGCTTACACCTTAACTTCAACCCCAGTTCCCGCCCCCGCCGGCGATTTCGCTGTCGCCTCCATCAGGCCAACGCGCTAGATTTACTGGGAAAATGAGAGCGGGCGCGGTCCAGCGCCCATGGGAGAAGCACGCTCGCCATGCTGCACGATTGGGGCGTGATTGCTGCCGCCTTCGGCTATATCGGCTTCCTGTTCCTGGTGGCGAGCCATGGCGACCGCCGCTCGCAGGCCAAGGCCGGCCGTGCGTCCGGCCTGATCTATCCGCTGTCGCTGGCGATCTACTGCACCTCCTGGACCTTCTTTGGCTCGGTCGGCTTTGCCACCCGCACCTCGACCGACTTCCTTGCGATCTATGTCGGCCCGATCCTGATGATCGGTCTCGGCGCCGGCGTCTTGCGCCGCGTGATCCAGCTTGCGAAGGCGCACAACATCACCTCGATCGCGGATTTCATCGGCGCTCGCTACGGCAAGAGCCAGGCGGTGGCGGCAACGGTGGCGCTGATCGCGATCATCGGCTCGGTGCCCTACATCGCCCTGCAGCTCAAGGCGGTCGCCTCCTCGCTCGAAGTCATCCTGAGCGAGGACCAGGCGTTCTCCCACATCCCGATCCTCGGCGACATCGCGCTGATGGTGACGCTGGCGATGGCGGCGTTCGCGGTGCTGTTCGGCACCCGGCAAACCGACGCCACCGAGCATCAGCACGGCCTGATGCTGGCGGTTGCGACCGAGTCCACCATCAAGCTGGCTGCCTTCCTCACAGCCGGCATCTTCGTCACCTTCTGGATGTTCTCGCCGCACGAATTGATCGAGCGCGCGATGAAGACGCCGGAGGCGGTGCGCGCCATCGATTATTCGCCGTCGATCGGCAACTTCCTCACGATGACGCTGCTGTCGCTGTGCGCGATCATGCTGCTGCCGCGCCAGTTCCACGTCAGCGTCGTCGAGAACTCGAGCGATGCCGAGGTCAGCCGTGCGCGGTGGCTGTTCCCGCTCTATCTCGTCGCCATCAACGTGTTCGTGATCCCGATCGCGCTCGCCGGCCTCATCACCTTCCCGTTCGGCGCGGTCGACCCTGACATGTACGTGCTGGCGCTGCCGATGGAGGGCGGCGCGGGACTTCTCAGCGTCGCCGTTTTTGTCGGCGGCCTGTCGGCCGCGACCGCCATGGTGATCGTCGAATGCGTCGCGCTCTCCATCATGGTGTCGAACGATCTCGTGGTACCGCTGGTGCTGCAACGGCGGCCCGAGGGCCGCACCGGCGGTACCGATTTCGGCGACTTCCTGCTGCGCTCGCGGCGGCTTGCCATCTTCGCCATCATGGTGATGGCCTATTTCTACTATCGCGCGCTCGGCAATGCCCAGCTCGCGGCGATCGGCCTGTTGTCCTTTGCCGCCATTGCGCAGCTCGCACCGGCCTTTTTCGGCGGCCTGTTGTGGCGACGGGCCACCGCGCGCGGCGCCATCGGCGGCATGCTGGTCGGCTTCGCGGTGTGGTTCTACACGTTATTCCTGCCGAGCTTCATGGACACGTCGACATCAGGCCTGTTGCTTCTCCAGCACGGCCCCTTAGGCATCGAGGCGCTGCGGCCGCAGGCGCTGTTCGGCGCCGACCTGTCGCCGCTGATGCATGGCGTGGTCTGGTCGCTCTCGCTCAACATCCTCACCTATGTGCTGCTGTCGCTGGCGCGGCAGCCCTCCTCCATCGAGCTGGTGCAGGCCGATCTGTTCGTGCCCAACACGCTCGCCCCGATCGCTCCGAATTTCCGCCGCTGGCGCACCACCATCACGGTTCAGGACATCCAGGCCACGGTCGCGCAATATCTCGGGCCCGAGCGCGCCCAGCACTCGTTCGAAGCCTTCTCGGCTCGGCGCAATATGCGGCTGGAGGCGGGAGCGCCCGCCGATTTCGAGCTGCTGCAGCACGCCGAGCACCTGATCGCCTCCTCGATCGGGGCTGCGTCGTCGCGCCTCGTGATGTCGCTGCTGTTGCGCAAGCGAACCGTGTCCGCGAAAGCCGCGCTAAAGCTGCTCGACGATTCCCATGCGGCGCTGCATTTCAACCGCGAGATCCTCCAGACCGCGCTCAACCATGTGCGCCAGGGCATTGCGGTGTTCGACGCCGATCTGCAGCTGATCTGCTCCAACAGGCAGTTCGGCGACCTGCTCAACGTACCCCCGCATTTCATCCAGTTCGGCACGCCCTTGCGCGAGATCCTGGAATTCATGGGCGTGAGTGGTCCCGCCGGCGAGACCGATCGTGAAGCAATGATCGAGCAGCGGCTCGTGGCTTACACCACCGACAGCGAGCCCTACCTCGAACGCCTGCCGGAGCGGCACATGGTGATCGAGGTGCTCACCAATCGCATGCCCGGCGGCGGCTTCGTCATCACGTTCACCGACGTCACACCGACCTTCGAGGCGGCGGAAGCGCTGGAGCGCGCCAATGCAACGCTTGAGAAGCGCGTGCGCGACCGCACCGAGGAGCTGACGCGACTGAACTCGGAGCTGGCGCTGGCCAAGAGCAGCGCCGAGGACGCCAGCATCTCCAAGACACGCTTCCTCGCGGCCGCCAGCCACGACATTCTCCAGCCGCTGAACGCAGCGCGGCTCTATGTCACGAGCCTGGTCGAGCGCCAGCACAATGGCGAGGAGACGCGGCTTGTCGAGAATATCGACGAATCGCTGCAGGCGATCGAGGAGATCCTTGGCGCGCTACTCGACATCTCCAGGCTCGATGCCGGCGCAATGGCAACCTCGATTTCGAGCTTCAAGATGGCCGATCTGATGCGCTCGCTGGAGATCGAGTTTGCCCCGATCGCGCGCGCCAAGGGCCTCGATCTCACCTTCGTGCCCTGCTCGCTGCCGGTCGAGTCGGACCGGCTGCTGCTGCGGCGGCTGTTGCAGAACCTGATCTCGAACGCGATCAAATACACCCCGCGCGGGCGGGTGCTGGTCGGCTGCCGCCGCCGTGGGGCCTCGCTCACGATCAACGTCTACGACACTGGTGTCGGCATTCCCGCGGTCAAGCGTGGTGAGATCTTCAAGGAGTTCCACCGCCTCGAGCAGGGTGCGCGGATCGCGCGCGGCCTTGGCCTCGGACTCTCGATCGTCGAGCGGCTGGCGCGCGTGCTCAAACACGACATCGCCATCGACGCCAATGCCAGCGGCGGCTCGCTGTTCTCGGTGACGGTCCCGACGGCGAAAGCCGTGACGCTCACCGCTGCGGTAACAAGCGCAACGCCGCTGGCCCGCACGCCGATCTCGGGCGCGCTGATCGTCTGCATCGAGAACGACGCCGCCATCCTCGACGGCATGCGGACGCTGCTGAAAGCCTGGAACGCCGAGGTGATCGCCGTCGCCGATCCCGAAGGCGCGATCAGCGCGATCGAGGCTGTCGGCAAGCGCGTGACCGGGCTGCTCGTCGACTATCACCTCGACCGCGGCAACGGCATCGCCGCCATCCGCGACATCCGCCGCCGCTTCGGCGACGGCATCCCCGCGATCCTGATCACCGCCGATCGCAGCCCTGCGGTGCAGAGCGCAGCGCGCGACGAGAAGATCGCGGTGCTGAACAAGCCGGTGAAGCCGGCCTCGCTGCGCGCCCTGCTCGGGCAATGGCGCACCCAGCAGATGGTGGCGGCGGAATAGGCTAGCTCAGGCGCCGCCGTCGGCATCGATCACGGCCTTGGCAAAGGCCTGCGGCGCTTCCTGCGGCAGATTGTGACCGATGCCGCCGGTGATCAGGCGAAAATCGTAGCGGCCGGAAAACCTCTTGGCATAGGCGCTGGGATCGGGGTGCGGCGCGCCGTTGGCATCGCCCTCCATCGTAATCGTCGGTACGCTGATGATGGGAGCAGAAGCCAGCTTCTTCTCGATCTCCTCATACTTCGCCTCGCCCTTCTCGAGCCCGAGTCGCCAGCGGTAATTGTGGATCGAGATCGCGACGTGATCCTTGTTCTCGAAGGCTTTCGCGCTGCGATCGAAGGTGGCGTCGTCGAACTTCCACTGCGGCGAGGCCAGCTTCCAGATCAGCTTGGCGAAGTCATGCGTGTACTTCTCATAGCCGGTGCGGCCGCGCTCGGTCGCGAAATAGAACTGGTACCACCATTGCAGCTCCGCTGCCGGCGGCAGCGGCGCGCTTCCCGAAGCCTGGCTGGAGATCAGATAACCGCTGACCGACACCAGCGCACGGCAACGCTCCGGCCACAGCGCGGCAATGATGTCGCAGGTGCGCGCGCCCCAGTCGAAGCCGGCAAGGACCGCCTTCTTGATCTCGAGCGCATCCATCAGAGCGATGATGTCGGCGGCCAGCGCACCCGGCTCGCCGTTGCGCGGCGTCTCGCCGGACAGGAAGTTCGTCGAGCCGTAGCCGCGCAGGTAAGGGACGATGACGCGATAGCCGGCCTGCGCCAGGATCGGCGCAACGTCGACGAAGCTGTGAATGTCGTAAGGCCAGCCGTGCAGCAGGATCGCGACCGGGCCGGTCGCAGGACCAGCTTCCGCGTAGCCGACATCGAGGACACCGGCATGGATCTGCTTGATCGGACCGAAGGACGCGTTCGATGCGGCGGCTGCCGTTTCGGCGCGCGCGAGGTCGATCACGCCGAGCCCCGCTGCGACGGTCCCGGCGGCGATGCCGAGGAATTGGCGGCGATGCTGGTCGATCATCTGTGTCATGGTCTTGATACCTTAATGGTGGTTCTCGGCGGCGCCTGGTCGCCGTTTGGCTCCGACGCTCCTTGCCGCTACGCAACTGACTATCAGCCCGTTACCCGGAGCGCCCGTTTGGAGTTGTGAGATGTTGTGAGGCAAGGCACGGAACCCGAGGGCACGGATCCGCGAGGAGGCCTAGTTTGGGCTTTAGACACCCGCGTCAACGCACGCCCTTGTGAGTTTACTGAGCCGCTGCTGCCACGACCTCGTCATTGCGAGCGCAGTGTTTAGCCCGGACACATAGCTTACACTTGTTCGGAGACATGGTTGACACTTTTG
>NZ_CAKZHY010000111.1 GCF_936928535.1 uncultured Bradyrhizobium sp.
GGGAATCTTATCGCGCGAATCACAGGAAGCAGAGCCTTTTCACACAGCCTGGGCCCGTGGCTGACCTCAGCCCTGCGCTCGGCGATGTCCGCTTCCAAGAGATGACCCGACTAAGGGCATGCTGGCTGCCGAGGGCAACCCCATAGGAATACGACGGAATGAGCGCCGCGAAATCAATGGCGCCTTCGTCGGTGATGTCGCCGCGCTCGATATCGTGTGTTCCCGCAAACCAGCATGCATTTTCGAAAGAGCCTGGCGTTGCCGCGGGAGTTATTGGCCACGAACGCATTTGCACATCAACGTCAGGCGTCCTCAAAAGGAATCTCCAATGGGCTTGCTGTCGAAGACGACCATCGCAACGGCTGCGTTCGCGATCATCTCAAGTCAGGCACTCTCGGAAGCGTGCTGGGATTTCAAGTCCGACATGGCCTACATGTATCGCGGGCCGGGACAGATGAGCGTCCGAACCTTCGGAGACGAGCATCGCAGCGCGATCATGAAGTACGCGGCGAAGGTGCCGAAAAACACCGTCTTCTTCATGAAGGACGGCGAGCTCTATTCGGCGGCGGGCATGTCCGAGAATTCGCTGAACGAACTTCACCTGGAATGATCGGCTCTGGCCTGATGGGACGCAGCAAGGCGCGCCACGTCCCACACCGACACCCTCATGCCGGAAAAGAGCAAGGGTAGCCACGTCGTCGGGAATCGGGTGGGAGAGCAGCGGTGTGACGGTCATAGCTTCTCATGGTGGGCAGCAAAGCACACGACAGGAGAAGTGATCGTGGCGATTGAAGACGACAACAAGGCCATCGTTGGCCAGTGGTTCACGAAGTTCTGGGGCGAGACCTGCGACCTCGGAATTGTCGATGAACTCGCAGCGCCAGACATGCTGCTGCAATATTCGCTGCACGAGCCGCGGCGTGGGCGCGACGATATCAAGGCGTTCATGACGGACTTCCGGCAAGCGTTCCCCGATCTCAACTTCTGGGGCGCGGCCGATCTCATCGCCGAAGGCGACTATGTCGTCGGCCGATGGGAAGGCGGAGGCACGCATACCGGACCGGCGTTCGGCGACTTCCTGGCGGGATCGCTGCCGGCCAACACCGGCCGCAAGATGAAGTTCACCGGCACGACCGTGTTGAAGCTCAAGAACGGAAAGATCGTCGAGGAAATCGGTCTTGACGACGGTGTGACGGCCTTGCAGCAGCTCGGCCTCATCCGCGCAGCCTGAACTGCAAGACCAAAACGAAGATACCGGCGATCTTGCGGTCGCCGGTGTGATCCTTGGGTGCGCGCCTAAGCCGAGCGCCTCACCGCGCCCTCACCCGCCGGCTTGACATCCAGCCGGCCCAGCATCGCCCGCGCGTGCTCGGCGCAGTGCTCGATCAGCCAGCGCTCGAAGGCAACGGGCGCGAGCGCGGGGGCGTAGAGGAAGCCCTGCACGACGTCGCAGCCGAGCTCGGCCAGCATCTTGCGCTGGCCTTCGGTCTCGACCCCTTCGGCGACGACGGTCAAGCCGAGGCCCTGGCCCACGCGGACCACGGCAGTAGCGATGGCAAGCGCGCCGGCATCCTTGTCGATGTCGCGCATGAAACTGCGGTCGATCTTCAGCTCGCGGATCGGCAGGTGGGCGAGCCGGCTGAGGCTCGAATAGCCGGTGCCGAAATCATCCACGGACAGGCCGATGCCGAGCGCGCGGATCGCATGCATCGTCTCCAGCGCAGCGGCGCCGTCCTGCATGAAGGTGCCTTCGGTGATCTCCAGCATCAGCGCATCCGGCGGCAGATCGTATTCGGCGAGGACGTCCTCGAGCCGTGCGGCCAGCGCGACGTGGCGGAAATTGATCGGCGACAAGTTCACCGAGACTGAGGGGATGTTGAGCCCGGCGCGACGCCAGCTAGCCATCTGCCGACAGGCCTCGCGCACCGACCACAAGCCGATCTGTTCGATCAGGCCGCATTCTTCGGCGAGCGGAATGAATTTGGCCGGCGAGACATCGCCGAGCGCGGCATCGTGCCAGCGCGCCAGCGCTTCGACGCCGTGGATCGCGCCGTCGGAGCTGCGGATCTGCGGCTGATAGCTAAGGCTGAGCGCACCCTCGGCGATGGCGCGGCGGAGTGCTGCGATCATCGCCAGCCGCTGCTCGGTCAGGCCGTTCATTTCGGCGTTGAACATGCGATGGGTCGAACGGCCCGCCTGCTTGGCCATGTACATGGCGGCATCGGCCTGCTGCATCAGCGTGTCGATATCGGTCGCGTGGTCGGGATAGAGGCTGATGCCGATGCTGGCCGACATCGGCATCAGCTTCGATCCAAGCCGCAACGGCGCGGTCAGCGCTTCGGTGATGCGGACAGCGACCTGCTCGGCGGCCTCGGCATTGCGATGTGGCAGCAGGACGACGAACTCGTCGCCGCCGAGCCGGCCCAGCATGTCTTCCGGCCCGATCTGCTCGCGCAGGCGCTGCGCGAGCTGGATCAGCAGCTCGTCGCCGGCGGCATGGCCGAGCGTGTCGTTGACGTCCTTGAAGTGATCGACGTCGAGGAAGGCGAGCGCGACATGGCTGCCGGTCGGACAGGCGTTGATCGCGGTCGTGATCAGGTGGCGCAATTGCGCGCGGTTGGGCAGTCCGGTGAGGATGTCGTGATAGGCAAGCCGCGCGATCTCGGCGCGCGCTTCCTTGCGTTCGATGGCGAAGGCGCCGAGGTCGACGCAGGCATTGACAATGCGCCGGTGCCAGTTGCTCGGCGCGCGAGGCTCGCGATAGTAGAACGCGAACGTCGCAATGACCCGGCCGTCCTTGGCCTTGACCGGGGTCGACCAGCAGGCACGCAAGCCGATTGCGAGCGGCATGGCCTTGTAAGGCTGCCAGCGCGGATCGGTGTCGAGATCCTTGGCGAGCACCGGCTCGCCGTAGAAGGCGGCGGTGCCGCAGGAGCCGACGGCCGGGCCGATCGCGATGCCGTCCAGCGCGCGGGAATAGTCCTCGGGCAAGCTCGGACCGCCGAGCGGGTGAATCAAGCCCGCAGCATCGATATGCAGCAGCGAGCAGACGACGTCGGGCGCGATCTCCTCGACGCGGCGGCAGAGCCGGTCGGCAATCTCGGTGATCGGCACCTCGTCGGCGAGCGCGCTCATGATGAGCTGCTGCAGCGAGCGCAACTGCCTGCTCTCGGTGATGTCCTCGACCAGCGCGAAGATGTGCTTGAGCCGGCCTTTGTTGTCGCGGAAGGCGTCGAGCCGCGCGCAGACCCAGACCTCCTCGCCGTGCTTGTCGTAAGCCAGTGTCTCGACCTCGCCACGCCGGCCGCCGGCCATCAGCCGCTTGACGAGCTTGCCGATCGCCCTGCGGTCGGTATGGCGACCAGCAATGAGCTCCGCCACATGTCGTCCCTCCGCCTCCTCGCTCGAGTAGCCGAACAGCGACGTGAAGGCCGAGTTGACGTAGCGGATGTTCTGGTCGACGTCGGTGATGATCACCGCGCGATTGGTCTGGTCCGAGACTGCGTTGAGCAGCCCGATCCTGACGCGACGCTCGGCGTCGGCGGTGACGTCGCGCGCGAACACGATGTGCCGGACAGCGCCGTCGATGGTCGTCGACGACAACGCGATGGTGGCCTTGATCCGGCTGCCGTCGCGCCTGACAAGGCTGATCTCGTCGCGAATGTCCACGACCGGATCGGCGTGAAGGCATTTGAGCGTGAGAATGGCGGCGTCGCCACCGAGCACGTCGGCTCGCGCAAGCTTCCAGATCCGCTCCGCGCCAGCATTGAAATGGGTGATGCGATGTTCACTGTCGACGATGACGATGCCGTCGTCGGCACATTCGAGCACGGCGTGCAGCACGTCGGGCGTTTCGGTCACAGGGCAGTCGTAGGCAGACATCATTGGACCCGGCAGCATCGGCAATCGGCTCCAGGCTAACGCCTCGATGGTGTCCAAGACGTTTTTGCAACCGGGCCGCATCAGGCCAAGCCGCGACATGCTTAACATTCCGCTGATGACACAGAGGTAATCCGGTGCGAACGGAACCTAGTCCCCGCGAGTTCCCGCCGGGACCGTGTGCAGCCGGCCGGCCACGGCCCGCACCTTGCCCGGCGCGGCCCGCCAGACCGACAGCGCGGAGAGGAGGCTTACAATGATGGCGATGCCAAACGCGAGCGTGTAGTTGCCGACGCGATCATAGAGCAGGCCGGTCACCCACGGCCCCGCCGCGCCGCCCGCCAACGCCGCGAGCATGATCATGCCGAAGATGCTGCCCTGTTGGCGGCCCCCAAAGATCTCGAACACCACCGCGCCCATGATCGAGGTGAGGCCGTAGCCGAGCGCGCCTTGCGTGAGCACCATCAGCCAGACCAGCCAGAACGAAGGCTGGTATTTCAGCGCCATCAGCGCTGCGAAACAGATCGCAAAACCCGCGCAGCTGATGGCCCAGACCCATTCGCGCCCGATCCGGTCGGAGACATGGCCGAGGAAGATCTGGCCCGGGATACCGAGCAGGCTGACGGCACCGAGCGCCCAGACCGCAACGCTCGGGCTGAAGCCGATGTCGAGCAGGAATTTGGTCTGGTGCACCTGCACCGCGTACCAGATGTACAGGCCGCAGAAATAACCGAGCGCGATCCACCAGAAGCGCGCCGTCGCAACCGCCCGCTTCAGCGTCCAGTCGATCGCGGCCCAGTCGGGGTCGACGATGTTGGAGACCGGCTTTGCGGCACCCGCGACCGGCTCGGTGTCGCCATCCGGCCGCAGGCCGATGTCTTCGGGGCGCTTGTGCAGAAGCAGATTGATCGGCGCCAGCACGAGAAGGATCATCAGACCCATCGCGGTACAAGCGGTGCGCCAGCCGGTCTGCTCGATCAAATGCTGCACCCATGGCAGCAGCGTCACCGAGCCGATGCCGACGCCGGCAAACGCAATGCCGATGGCAAAGCCACGCTTGCGGATGAACCAGTTCGGCAGGAACAGCGACTGGCCGGAATAGCCGAGGCACACCGAACCTGCGCCGACCATGACGCCGATCGTCAGATAGAGATGCCAGGGCTGGCTGGTCAGCGGCGCCAGCAGCAGCCCGCCGCCCATCAGCAACACCCCGAGCTCCATCACCGCGCGCGGGCCGGCGCGGTCCATCAGCCGTCCGATCAGCGGGCTGGCCACGGCGGACGCAACGAAGCCGAAGGAGAACGCGCCCGCAGTGACGCCCCGCTCCCAGCCGAACTCGGCAATGATCGGCGGAAAGAACAGCGAGAAGGAGGTCCGCGCGTTGACGCCGATCGCCATGGTGACGAATGTCACCGCAACCACGACCCAGCCGTAGAAGAACGGAAGCCGCATTTTTTTGTTTCATCCCTGGACGATCACTACCGATCATCCGGAACTGCCGGGGTCAAGCGATTTTCATGCATGCCTGTTGTTGCCTGCGGCACATCCTTCGAGACGCCCGCTTGAGGCGGGCTCCTCAGGATGAGGACGAAGTGTGCGGCTGCAGTCTCAACGGCACCAATGTCGCTTAGCCTCATCCTGAGGAGACCGCGAAGCGGTCGTCTCGAAGGACGAGGCGC
>NZ_CAKZHY010000112.1 GCF_936928535.1 uncultured Bradyrhizobium sp.
CCTTGTCCAGAAAATCTAAACCGGACAGCCGTGGGACAAGCCCGGGCATGACGACTTTGAGCAATTGCGGATCAATCACCGCCGCAGCACCGCAATCGTCCTGTTAGCGAATGTCAACCGCTCGGCCATGACAGACACGAAGTACGTCAGCAGCTTGTGGCTGAGTGCGGGATCTTCTTGCTTGATTTCATCGAACTGGAGCGTGTTCAGCACGTAGGGCACGCTGTCGACCTCGGCCTGAATCGTCGCGCTGCGTGGCGTGTGTGAGACCAGGCCCATCTCGCCGATCGTGGTGTAGCGCCCCAGGCTGCGCACACGCGTGGTGCGGTCGTCGTCGGCGGGGACCATGATGCCGACGCGCCCGTCGAGGATGAAGAGCATGGAATCGGCGGGATCACCGGCCTGCACGATGATCTCGCCGGCCTCGACCTCGATGCGTTGGCAGCGGCGGATCAGCTCGTCGGCATCGTCCTCGCTGTCGAGAATGCCAGCGAACCAGTCGCGCAGGCTGGCTTCTTCCTGCGCCAGGCCCTGGTGCTGCGCGATGATCTCGTTCTCGCACCATTCCAGGGCGCGATCGAGCTCTGGAATGATGGTGACGCCGTCGCCGATGAAGTCGCTGGAGCGCAGCACCTTATCGGCCGCAGCCGACAAATGCACCAGTACGAGCTCGACGCCGAGATCGGCCGCGCTACGCTTGATCTGGGCGAAGCTGTAGGCGGCGGAGGAATCGACGCCGGTGACGAGCTTGAAATCGAACAGCAGATAGCGGCACTCCGGGCGTTCGTGCAGCAGCAGCTTGACGTGCTGGTAGAGCCGGTTGGCGGAGCCGAAGAACAAATAGCTCTGCAGGTTGAGACCCTGGATCTTGCCGCCATGGGCCAGCAGCACCTCCTGGTCGTCGCGCGAGCGGTCGAGCGAGGAGCGATATTCCGAGCCGTCAAAACTGTATTTGATCGATTCCACCCGCGCCGCGCTGAACGCAAAGGTCGCGCAGCCGATGATGACGCCGATCAGGATGCCCGGCACGAAGCCCCAGACGACGATGATCGCGATGATGGCGATCAGCGACAGATATTCGAGCCTGGACAGCCGCTTGCGCGATTCGATGATCCATTTGTGCAGCTGGTCGGCGCCGAGATAGAGCAGCAAGCCACCGAGCACGAATTTCGGCATGAAGCCGAGCAGCTCCGGCGCGACCGCGAGCATCAGCAGCGAGATGGCTGCGACCGTGAGGCCGGACAGGCGTCCGCGGCCGCCGCTCGAGAAATTGAGGATCGAGCGACTGACCGAGATGCAGCCGGCATAGCCGCCGAGTGCGCCGGTCAGCATGTTGGCGACGCCGGTCATGTTCAGCTCGCGTTCCAGATTGGCCTCGCGATGCACCGCGACCTCGATGCCGGTGGTGTTGAACAGCGTGCTGGAGGCGGTGACGAAGATGACGGCGACGAGGTTGCCGAGCAGGTCGGGCACCGCGAACCAGGGATAGTGGATGAAGCCGTCCATGTGCCAGGGCACCATGAAGGCCGCAGCCGGCGGCGGCTGGAACGTCCAGCCCATGGCGCGGGCCTCGTCGAGCGAGACGCCCGTGACCCAGAATGCCAGATGCGCCGTCAGCATGCCGCCGATCAGGATGATCGGCAATCCGAACGGACTGCGCGAGCGGTGCCAGGTCAGATACAGCACCAGCGCCATCGCGCAGGCGGCGCCGAGCTCCGACAGCGTGACGCTGTTGATGAAGTGCAGCAATGTCGAGAACTGCACGGGATGGCCGGTGATCACGCGGATCGCGCCCATCACGATCAGGAGCCCGGTGGCGCCGAGAAAGCCGCCGACCACGGGGTAGGGCACGTAGCGGATGGCGCGACCCATCCGCGTCAGGCCCAGCCCGCACAGCGCGACGCCGGTCAGCACGGTCGACAGGGCGAGCGTGATCAGGACCGGAGAGAGCAGGGGTGCCGATGGATTGGCCGTTTCGATGCGCTCGACCAGCGAAGCCGCAAGAATGCCGGTGACGGCAGCGGTCGAGCTGTCGGGAGCAGCGATCGCGAAAGGAAGCGAGCTGCCGAGCCCGATCACGAGCGCAAGTACCGCGGAGCTGACGAAGGTTGCAGCGATGCCGTAGGAGAGATAGGGCGAGAGCGGGCCGGCAAAGATCAGCAGCGAATAGGACAGGCCGAACGTTACGGTGAGGACGCTCGCCGCACCTCCTCCGAGCATATCATTGAGCGCACGCTTGACGGACGGGTTGATCCCCGCGATCGGACCGAAGCCAATTGCCGGATCTGTCACGTCCTGAAACTCGCTCATGAAAATTCCCATCCGGAGAGGTAGACGAGCGCGAGCCTAGCGCAACAGGATTCTTGCAAATATGAAGTATCCGACAGTTCTGCCGGAGTCTGCGTGTGAACGGCCAATCATATGGCTAAGGGGGAAAACCGAAATTGCCATCCGGTGTCGTCCTGGCGAAAGCCAGGACAGACCCATTACCTCAGGGAGGAGTCTGGCACGGGCTGACAACCGCGAGTCACCGCCAAACCACCTCTTGGGGTGATGGGTCCTGGATCTGCGCTTCGCTTGTCCAGGACGACGACGGGCTTGGTGAGCGAGGCGAGACGCGCCGGCCTCTCCGCGTCATTGCGAGGATGCTCGCGACAAAATTGCGCAGCAATTTTGCGCTGATGCGACGAAGCAATCCAGAATCCCGCCGCGGCGCAGTCTGGATTGCTTCCGCCTTCGCCAAAGGCTTCGGCGGACAAGTCGCTTCGCGCGCAATGACGGAGTAAGAGGCAGCAGACGAGCCTAAATCTTCAGCTCTTTTCCCGTCACCCGCCGATACGCTTCAAGATACCGCTTGCTGGTCGCATCCACCACGCTTGCGGGCAGTGGTGGCGGCGGGGCGTCGCCGTTCCAGCGGCCGGCGCGGCGCTCGGCGTCGAGATAGTCGCGCAAGGGCTGCTTGTCGAAGCTCGCCTGCGGCTGGCCGGGCTTGTAGGCATCGACCGCCCAGAAGCGCGAACTATCCGGCGTCATGACTTCGTCGATCAGGATGATGCGGCCGTCCTTGTCGCGGCCGAACTCGAATTTGGTGTCGGCGATGATGATGCCCTGCTCGCGTGCCAGCTCCTCGCCGAGCGTGTAGATCGCGCGCGTCATGCTCTCGAGCGTGTAGGCGACGTCGTCACCGACGACGGATCGCATCTTCGCGACGGTGATGTTCTCGTCGTGGCCGGTCTCGGCCTTGGTCGCGGGGCTGAAGATCGAAGGCTCGAGCTTCTCGCTCTCGACGAGGCCGGTCTTCAGCTTCTCGCCGGCAAGCGTGCCTGAGCCAGCATATTCCTTCCAGGCCGATCCCGAGAGATAGCCGCGGATCACGCATTCAATCGGAAATACGGTGGTGCGCTTGCACAGCATGGCACGGCCGAGGATCTCGTCGCGGTGGGCTTTAAGCGCCGGTACGGCCGTGATGATCTCGTCGGTGTCGGCGCTGATCATGTGATGCGGCACGATGCCTTCGAGCTTATTGAACCAGTACGCACTGATCTGGGTCAGCACCGCGCCCTTCATCGGGATGGTCTCGCCCATCACGACGTCGAAGGCGCTGATGCGGTCGGTGGTGAGCAGCAGCAGGCGGTCGTTGTCGACGGCGTAGATATCGCGCACCTTGCCGCGGCCGATCTTGGTCAGGGGCAGGTCGCTGGAGAGCATCGTGGTCATGGGCAGAGCTTTCGGGGCGTTCGCGCGAGAAATCCGGCCGCGCCTGATGGCACGGCCGAAAGCCGGATTAGCCTATTCCGGCAGCGGAATGAACTCATGTTCCTGCGGAACCGCAGCGAAGCGCCCGGTTTTCCAGTCCTGCTTGGCCTGCTCGATCCGCTCCTTGCTGGAGGAGACGAAATTCCACCAGATGTGGCGCGGACCTTCCAATGCATCGCCGCCGAGAAACATCATCCGCGTCGCCTTGAGCGCCCTCACGGTGATGCGGTCGCCGGGGCGGAAGATCAGCAGCCGCGGCCCCTCGTAGCGCTCCTTCGCGATCTCGACCTCGCCGTCGACGACATAGATCGCGCGCTCCTCATGGTCTGGGTCGAGCGGCACGATCGCGCCGGCGGCGGCCGTGACCTCGGTGTAGAACCAGGGCGAGACCATCTTCACCGGCGAGGCGATGCCGAAAGCGGATCCGGCGATCACCCGCGCGGTGAAATCCCGCTCGGAGATCATCGGCAGATCACCGGCCGCATAATGCTGGAACGAGGGATCGATCTCTTCCGAGCCTTCAGGCAGCGCGATCCAGCTTTGCAGGCCGAGCATCTTCTGGCCCGAGGCGCGCTGCGCATCCGGCGTGCGCTCGGAATGGGCGATGCCGCGGCCCGCAGTCATCAGATTCATCGCACCGGGCGCGATTTCCTGCACGTTGCCCTCGCTGTCGCGATGCATGATGGATCCGTCGAACAGATAGGTGACGGTGGCAAGGCCGATATGCGGATGCGGTCGGACGTCCATACCCTTGCCGGAGACGAACTGCACCGGGCCGAAATGATCGAAGAAGATGAACGGCCCCACCATCTGCCGCCTGCCATGCGGCAGCGCCCGCCGCACCTCGAAGCCGTCGCCGAGATCGCGGGTGCGCGGCACGATGACGAGATCGAGCGCGTCGCATGACATGGGATCGCCCAGCACGGGATCGTTGGAGGGTTGCCAGCTCATGGTGGGCTCCTTTTGGCTTTCTTGGGCTCGATCGTAGCAGAATTTCGTATCGCCGTCGCGACTAAGGCCGAGGCTGGATGTTGTGCGGCGGTGCCGCGCACTCCGCTGTCGTCGCCCGCCTTGTGCGCCCTTGCGCACTGGGGCGGGCGATCCAGTACGCCGCGGCCCCTCGCTTTAATCACCGCTGTCTCGGAGTACTGGATCGCCCGGTCAAGCCGGGCGATGACAGAGTGCGTGTGGTGCGCGGATGGTCCTTGAAAAAATGGACGCAACGAACGATGTTCGGTCGACCGCAACGGTGATCGATCACAGCCTTCGATGACAGCAGCCGCCCTCGACCTCGCCTTTCGCGCCGCCAGTGTCGCGCTGCTGCTGATGCTGGCGGTGTCGCTGTTGCATGATTATCGCAACGTGCTCGCAGCTCGCCTCGGCGCGTTCTTCGTGCTGGGCTCGGTTGCGCATGCGTCGAGCTATTCGCTGGACGTCACGTCGCGGGTCCCGCTCTGGCATGCACCGCTGATCGCAATATCGACCGGCACCATCGTGGTGTTCTGGCTGTTCACACGCGCCCTGTTCGACGACGAGTTTCGCTTGCGCTGGTGGCACGGTCTGATCTGGGGGCTGGTGACGGCCTACAGCTTCGCGGGCTGTGTCTGGATTGCACCCAGCGGCCATGTACGGTTCTCGGTGACGATGGTCAACCTGATCGTGCTTGGTTTCATCGCGCTTGCGGTCGGACAGATGATCGCCTCCTGGCCGGCCGACCTGGTCGAGCGTCGCCGCCGTGTTCGCGTCTTCATCGTCTGCGCCATCGCACTCTATGGCGGATTGAACGCGGTGCTCCAGATCGCGGTCGCCGGCCAGCATGTCGGCGCTGTTGCCGAAACCATCAATGCCGGCGCGCTCACCTGCACCGTCGCGGCGATCGTCTATGCCATGATGCGCGTTGACGGGGCGGATCTGTTTCCGGCGGCAGTGGAGCCCGCGCCGCCTGATGTGTTCAGCCAGCCTGCGGCCGATGACACCGCCGATCAAAGGCTCATTGATGCCCTGATGCGGCTGATGGCGGACGAGCGGATCTATCGCCAGGAGAACATCACCATCGGCGTGCTGGCCGGCCGGCTGAAGATCCCGGAGTACCGGCTGCGCCGGCTGATCAACCAGCGGCTCGGCTACCGCAACTTCAATGTGTTCCTGAACAACCATCGCATCGAGGAAGCCAAGGCCGCGCTCGCCGATCCCAGCCAGGCCGAGGTTCCCGTCATCACCATCGCGATGGACGCCGGCTTCCAGTCGCTCGGTCCCTTCAACCGCGCCTTCAAGGCCGTGACCGGCGTGACGCCGACGGAATACCGCCGCCTCAAGGCCGAAGCGGCTTAGAGCTTGATAGGTCTCTGAAATCACAAAAGAATTTTGAAATCGACCAGCCTCGGGCCACTTTCAGCTAGGTCATTTTCCAAATCCGGCGAGCGCATTCTGACCCCATCTGGCTCCTTTCCCGGCACCCGCCTCGAACCGGAGAAAAGCCTTTGACCCGCCGCCGCAAAATCCTCCTCCTCACGTCAGCCATCGCCTGTGCCGGCCTCGCGCTCGGCGCAGCGCGGGCACGTGACGTGCCCAAGGTTGCCACGGGCTTCATCGCCCACACGCTCTGCTCGGAGATTTTCGTCTCTGGCCTCGATGTCAGGCGCGACCTCGTCGAGACCACCGACGCGATGCCGGGCGCCAGTCTGCTGACCTGGGCGATGGATCTTCAGGTCGATCGCAGCAGGAAGGATGTCACGGTGTCCCTATTCGGCATCGGCCGCAGCCACGCCGTCTATCGCGACAGGCTCGGCTGCACGCTCGAGCATGGGCAGGGGATCGCCGATGTCGCTCTGCCGCCCGACGACAAGCAGCCTGCGTTGCTGCCCGAGATTGCAGGTCCCGCCATCGTAGCCCCGCAAAGCGAGGGCCTCGCCGCCGCGCTCGACCGCGCCTTCACTGAGCCCGCCCAGCAGCCCTATCGCCGCACCCGCGCGATCGTCGTCATGAAGGCCGGCCGCATCATCGCCGAGCGCTACGCCGACGGCATCGGGCCACAGACGCAGCTGCTCGGCTTCTCCATGACGAAGTCGGTGATGTCTGCGCTGACTGGCATCCTGGTGCGCCAGGGCAAGCTGAAGCTCGACGGGCCCGCGCCAATCGCCGCCTGGCAGAACCCCGATGATCCCCGCCACGCCATCACTGTCGATCAATTGCTGCGGCACACCGCCGGCATTGCGCTTGGAAGCTCGTTGGAGGCCAAGCTTGGCTCGGTGCTCGAGCCGGTCAACACGATGAAATACGCCGAGGACGATATGGCGAGCTTTGCCGAGCGCGCGCCGCTTGCGACTGCGCCGGGCACGGCGTGGAATTATCACGACGGCAATTTCCTCATCCTCGCGCAGTTGATCCGCAACGCCGCCGGCGGCAAGCCCGCCGATGCCTTGGCCTTCGCGCGCCGCGAATTGTTCGCGCCGCTCGGCATGAACCACGTCACGCTCCAGCTCGACGCGTCAGGCACGATCGAGGGCTCCGGCGAGATGATGGCCTCCGCACGCGACTGGGCGCGCTTTGGCCAGCTTTATCTCGACGACGGCGTCGCCGGCGGCAAGCGTATCCTGCCGGAGGGCTGGGTGAACTATTCCGCGTCCGCCACGCCAAACGGCTGGGTCGGCATCGGCGCGGGCTTCTGGACCAACCAGGGCGACAGCTTTGGCGCAAAGTTTCGCACCAGGCACGGCTGGCCGCGCGATGCCTTCTTCGCCAAGGGCACGATCGGGCAGTACACGATCATCATTCCCTCGCAGAAGCTGGTGATCGTGCGCCTCGGCCGCTCGCAGAACTGGCCGCCTGAAGTGGACGGCGTGTTCGATCTCGTGCGCGACGTCGTGGCAGTCACGCGAGAGACGGGCAAGCTAGCCGGGGTAAACTAAGACTGCCTTCCCAGCTCAGTCGCCTTGGCCACGCGATCGAACCGCTCCAGCGTCATGATCGCGTCGGCGAACTTGTCGGCCCGTGCATTCAGCACGGGCCGCGCCAGCGTCAGGAATTTCTGCTGCATGGCCTGCGCGTCCGGGAACGAGGTCGGCTCTCCGGACGGATCGGCATAGAGCCGCTCATGCACGGCATCGTCGGTCGTGATGCTGACGCGGGCGCCGAACGGATGGGTGCGGCCGACCTCAAGCCGGTCGTCCTGCACCACGTCGAACTTGTCGGCGAGCGCGTCGATCGCGGCATCGCCGAGTCTGGCGTAGTCGTCCCAGCCGAACGAGCCCTGGTCGAGCGCGAGCGCGCCGGTGAAGAACATCGAGAACTGGCCGCCGACGATCGAGGTCGGATGCCGCTTGGTGGCGGCATCGCCCGTCAGCGTGATGCCGTTGCGATGCAGGCCGATCTCGACGCGCTTGACCTGGTCGGGCGTCAGATTGTGCTCGCGCCGCATCGCGATCAGCGCGTCGATCGCGGCGTGGGTGTAGCGGCAGCTCGGATAGGGCTTCACACCAATCTTCATGGTCTCGTAGGTCTTGCCGAGCCCGGCGACAGCCTTGTCGGGATGCGCGTCGTCGGTGTAGCCGGCGAGCAGGCCATGCTTGCCTTCGACCGATTCCGTTGCGCCGACGAAATCGTTGCGCGCCAGGGTCGCTGCGATCACGCCGTTCATCGCGGCCGCGCCGACCTGGTAGCGCTTGTTCCAGGCGCCGTTCACCAGGAATTGCAGCGAGCCTGCCGCCTGGCTGCCGGCGACGCCGAAGGCGGCGATGATCTGCTGCTCGGTGAGGCCGAACAGCTTTGCCGCCGCCGCTGCCGCGCCATAGGTGCCGGCGGTCGCGGTCGGATGGAAGCCGCGCGCATAATGCGAGGTCGGGTCGAGCGCGTTGCCGAGCCGGCAGCACACCTCATAGCCCGCAACGATCGCGGTCAGTACATCGCGGCCGGACGCGCCGACCATCTCGCCGACGGCGAAGGCGGCCGGAACCACCGGTGCGCTCGGATGCAGCGATGAATCCGCATGCGTATCGTCGAAATCGAGGGAATGACCGAGCGCCCCGTTGAGCAGCGCCGCCACCGCCGGCGTCCAGGTCTTGGAATCGCCGAACACGGTGGACTCGCCCTTGGTGTCGAGCGATAGCGCTTCCAGCATCTTCAGCAGCGACGGGGTGGACTCGGCCTCGCGCCGCGCCCGGATCGCGCTGCCCAGAAAGTCCAGCGTCAGCACCTTGGCGCGATCCAGCACCTCCGCCGGAATATCCTGGTATTTCAGGTCGGCGACATAGGCGGCGAGCGTTGCGGTTTCGTGAGCCATCGTGTTTCCTCGTTTTGGCCGGCAAGTTAGGCGGGCTGATTTTGCCTTTCAAGCGGCCTTGGGGCCGCGGGCATCAGCCATGCTTTTGGTCGGCGTATGGGATCGGACCGGGACATCAGACGATGATTTCAGCAAGAGAGCTGTTCGACCGGGCCTGGTCGCGCAGAACGCAATTGGGGCTGGCGGTCCGGGTCACCGTCGCGGCCACCGGCGCCTATGCGCTCGCCACCGCGCTGCATCTGCTGTTGCCGCTCTGGGCCGTGCTGACCTCCATCATCGTGACCCAGATGAGCGTCGGCCGCTCGCTGAAGGCGACGCGTGACTACATGCTCGGCACGATCGGCGGCGCGATCTATGGCGGCGCCATCGCCATCCTGATTCCTTATTCCAGTGAACTCGGCCTGTTGGGCTTGCTGGTGCTGGCCGTGGCGCCGCTTTCCTTCCTCGCAGCGCTCTATCCGAACCTGAGCTCGGCGACGGTGACGGCGGTGATCGTGCTGGTGCTGCCGTCGATGCATCATGCCGATCCGATGGCTTCGGCGATCGACCGCGTCTGCGAGGTTTCGGTCGGCGCTGTGACGGGGCTGCTCGTCTCCTTCCTGGTGCTGCCCTCGCGCGCGGTCCGGCAGATCAGAGCCAGTGCGGCGAAATTGCTCGATTTGATCGCGGAGGCCTTCGGCGAGCTGCTTGCCGGCCTGACGCGCGGCCGCGACAACGATGCGCTGCATCGGATCCAGGACGGCATCGGCACCGCCATGGTGGGCATGAACACCATCGGCACTGAAGCCGAGCGCGAGCGTTCGGCGCGGCTGTCGAGCGGTCCGGACACCGGACCATTGTTGCGGACGATCCTGCGGCTGCGCCACGACGTCGTGATGATCGGCCGCGCCACCGTGGTGCCCTTGCCGGTCGAGGTGCAGGTGAGGCTCGCCGTGCCGCTGGCCGAAGTCGGTGCTGCGATCCAGCGCTTTCTGAAATCCGCTGCCGAAGCCTTGCGCGAAGGCGGCGGCGCGCCGCCGATCCATCCGGTGCATGTCGCGCTTCAGCATTATTCCGACGCGGTGGCGGCCGTGCGCCAGGACGGACTGATCCGCGGCCACGCCAGCGACACCGCGGAGCGCTTCTTCGCGCTCGGCTTTTCGCTCGAGCAGATGCATCAGAATCTCTGCGACCTCGATCGCGTCGTCGGCGAATGGTCGGAGGCAGCAGCCGATGGACCGGTGAAGGTGGCAGAGTGAGCTACCTCTTCGTCAGGCCCTTGCCCTGCAGGCGCCAGAGCAGGAGATCGATGCGATCCTGGCCGAAGAACGGCTCGTTCTCGAACACGAAGGTCGGCACGCCCCAGTGACCCGAGGCCGCGTGGTCCTTCTCATTCTCCGTGATCACCTGCTCGAATCGGTCAGGATCGGCGCTGATCGCTGCGTCCATCGCAGTGAGATCGAAGCCGGCCTTTTCGGCGGCGCGCGCGAGGTGATCGCCCTCGTTCCAGCCCGCGACAGAGCCGTCCCAGAGAACGGGCGCGATGGCGGCGGTGAACGCGAAAGAGCGGCCTTCGAGCTGCATCATGGCGCCGAGCCGCGTCAGGCGATGGATGTAGGGCTGCTCCGCCGCGACATCGAGCGTCGTCATGTCCTGCACGATCGGATCGGGCCGCGGAAAACGGAATGGAATGTCGGCGTGCTCGGCGACGCGGCGGCTGTCCAGCACGATGTAGCGCGCGAATTGCGGACTGGCCTTCTTGAAGAAGCCGGGCACGCGCACCGCGATCGGATAGACTGGTCGCAGGTTGACGGCGAGATCGTACTCCTCGACCAGCTTCAGCGTCCTCGGCAGCGCCAGATAGCTGTAGGGGCTGCGAAAGGAATAGAAGAGGTCGACGGACAGCGTCATCGCACCGGCTCGACGATGCATCCCATCATGCTGCGGGCCACGAGCTTGTGGAACGGCATGATGAGCGTGAGGTAGCTCCGTCCGAGCACATTGTTTGTCTTCACCAGAGTGGTCAGGGTGACCTCGCGGCTCGCGGCATCGCCGGCCACTTCAACGACGATGCGAAAATCAAGGTGCGAATCGTTGAAGCCGGCGATCAGCCGTTCCGGCGTCTCGCTTAGCACCGGAAACAGGCCGATCAGGCCGCCCGGCGCAGGCGCGCCTTCGCCCGATTTTTTCAGACCAAATGGCGTCACCAGGATGTTGCGCAGGCGCGTCAGCACATCGACCCAGCGCGGCCCGTGCAGCACCATCAGGGTGCAGGCCTCGCGAGCCGTCAACGGTGCTGCGCCGATCTCTGCCCGAAAGGCGTCAATGAACTGCGCGCCTGAGAGCACGGCGCCTGTATCGACCTCGGGGGTGATTTCGCGAACGGATCCTGTCATGGCGTGATTTTGCGCGTCAGCATCCGGAAGCGCAAGATCAACAATCCGGCATAGACGAACGATCCGATCGACAATCCGATCCAGACGCCGACCGCGCCGAGATCGGCGTGGAACGCGAGCATCCAGGCGATCGGGAAGCCGACACACCAGTAGCCGATGGCGGCGAACACCAGCGTCATCTTGGTGTCATTGATGCCGCGTAGCGCGCCGCCCATGATGGTCTGGAGCGCATCGGCGATGAAGAAGGTCGCGCCGACCAGGAGCAGGGTCGCGGTGAGCTCGACTGTCGGCACGCTGGCCGCGTCGCTACCGAAGAACAGCCGCCCCAGCTCGAAGCGGCCAAGGATAATGGCGACGGTCAAGGCCGAGACGAAGGCAATCCCGAGCACCGCCGCGACCAGCCCCGCGCGCCGCACGCCGGCCGGGTCGTCGCGGCCGAAGGCGTGGCCGACCCGCACGGTCGTAGCCATGCCGATGCCGAGCGGCACCATGAACAGCACCGCGGTGACCTGGAGTGCGATCTGATGCGCGGCAAGCGCGGTGGTCGAGATCAGCCCCATCAGCAGCGCAGCCGACGAGAACAGGCCGTATTCCAGCAGCAGCGAGAACGAAATCGGCGCGCCGATCGCGATCAGCTGGCGCATCAAGGGCCAGTCGATCCGCCACAGACGCGTGAGCGGATGGTAGTCGGCGAACGGCTTGCGCAAGGCCGCAATGGTGAGCGCGGCGATGAAGGTGCCGAGATTGACGAGCGTGGTCGCCAGCCCCGCGCCGAACAGGCCGAGCTCCGGCAGGCCGAACAGGCCATGGATCAGGCAATAGACCAGCGCGAAATTCGCAGGAATCGCCGCGAGCGTGATCCACAGCGGCGCCTGCGGCCGGTTCACGGCGCTCATCATGCTGCGGATCGCGATGAAGCCGAGCGCCGGCGCGATGCCCCAGGCGAGGCCATTCAGGTAGCGCTGCGCGAGCGCGGCCGAATGCGGCGCCTGTCCGAGCGCGATCAGGATGTGCTCGCCATAAAGCGGTGAAGCCATCATCGGCAGCGAAATCAGCAGCGCGACCCAAAGCCCGACGCGCAAGGAGAGGCGGATGCGCCTGACATCGCCGGCCCCGAACGCCTGGGCTGCCAGCGGCGAGACCGCGGCCATCAGGCCAAGTCCGAAGGTGAAGCTGACGAAGTAGACGGTGTGCGCAAGTGCCGCAGCCGCGACCGAATCCTCGCCGAGCCGCCCGATCAGCGCAAGATCGCTGGTGATCATCGCGATCTGCCCGAGCTGTGTCAGCATCATCGGCACCGCCAGCCGCAGCGTCTCGACGAATTCGAGTGCGAGATGGCTTTGCACGCCGGTTTGCCCCGGCTGTTGTGGTTGGACGCTGTCGAGCATGGCCGGTCATTAGCACAGCCGCGCGACCAAAACATGGCCCGCTTTTACCCTCTCCCCTTGTGGGAGAGGGTGGCTCGCCGCATCGCGGCGAGACGGG
>NZ_CAKZHY010000113.1 GCF_936928535.1 uncultured Bradyrhizobium sp.
ACAAGCTCGCCGAGGCTGCCTGATATGATTCGAACTAAGGAAACGCCCGACTAGTAGCCCTCGATCTGAGCCGTCCTTTGCATGACCAGGTCTCCCGCGGCAGCTTCACCTCCGGCATTATCGAGCGGGCCTGAAGTTACGCTCTCGCGCGTTGTCAGGGGATCTACGCCCCCGCGCCGCATCAGGCGCATGGGAATTCCGTAGGCAGGTCGCAACGTGACGCTCTGGACAGGCCAGACCTTTGCGTCGGGAGCGAGGGCCAGCTCGAAGCGCTCCATCAGGACCGCCAAGACGATCGTCGCCTCCTGAAGCGCGAACGATGCTCCGATGCAGGTCCGCGGTCCGATGCCGAACGGCAGATAGGCGAACCGCGGCACCTCCCGTTTGGCGTCGCCGAGAAACCGAGCGGGGTCGAAAACTTCGGGTCGATCCCAAAGGGTCGAATGACGATGCAGCACGTAAGGTGCGATCACCACCAGGGCGCCTCGCCCGATCTGAAATTGTCCGATCGTATCGGGCTCGGTTGCCGTACGACTGAGTGCGGCGATCGGCGGGTACAGACGGAGCGCTTCCTGGACCACCGCCTTCGTGACCACCAGCCGATCGGCGAGCCCCTCGACCGGTCCGTCCAATTCGCGGCGCGCCTCCTCCCGGACGCGCATCCTCCATTCCGGCGATTGCGAAAGCAAAAATATCGACCACGCCAGCGCGTTCGCGGTAGTCTCGTGTCCTGCCGACAGAAAGGTGAGTATGTTTGAGCGGACTTCCGTCAGGCTCATCGCCCGGCCCGTGGTCGGATCGTCGGCCCGAAGCAGAAGCGTGAGTAGGTCGTTTGGGGGAGCCGCACCGAAGCTGCCCATGCGACGGCGTCTCGTCTCGATGAGACCGTCGATAACTCCTTCGAAATAGGCCATCGTGCGGCGCAGCCTTGCCCGTCCGGGACGGGGAACGGACGCTGGCAGTCCCATGAGATCGAAGATCCCAATGCGCCCGATCACGCCGAAATAGGCATTCATGGCCGATCGGAAGTCCTCCGGATCTCCGCCGATCCCGTCTGAGAAGATTGTCAAAGCGAGCACGTTGAGCGTCACCAGCGTCATTTCCGCGGCGACGTCTAGAATTGTCCCGTCACATAGCTTCTCCCATCGGCCGGCGAGTTGCTCGGCGGCGTGCCGGATCGCAGAGGAGAACGAGATCACAGTTCTTTTGGCAAGCAGCGGCGCGAGGGTTCGCCGCTGCGTCTCCCACCGCTCGTCTTCAACGCTCAGCAGACCGTCGGCAAGACCGTTGGCAAGGATCCGGCGCTGGATCGGATCCTTGCGGTAGTTCGCGGCATTGTCCATCAACACCCGTCTGATCGCCTCCGGATCGCTGACGATGTAGGCCGTGAGCAGCGGAAGCCTGATCCGAACGATCGGTTCACGGAAGAATTCCGCGCTCCAACATTCGAGAGGATTGCGACGAAGCCGGTGCAGGAGGCCTACCAGGCCGGGAAGCCGATCGGGGGGCGTCGGCCATGGCGGGATGAGCTGGGTTGATACAGTGTGCGACATCGCCAACTCGGATACGCGACACGTCAATCAGCGTGGATGTACAAACCGTAAAGCGCAGGAACGGATACTGAGCGCAGCAGAGGGTTCCATCGCGGTGTACTCCTGGTCGTTCTCCGGTTTATCCGCACCGTGAGAAACGGGAAAAAGCTGCAAAGGTTCCAAATGAGGAACATGGTCCGCTTTAGCGTCACGGCGTTAAGGCTTGAGTCACCAAGCCGTCACCTCGTCAGCTCGAACTGTCCTCCCTTTTTACGTGTCGTTCGACACTCCGCCTCTAGCTTGTTGATTGGCTGGGGTTTCTTCGATGGACATACTCTCGCGAATGCGTGGCGCCTTCTCCGTGGGCAGCACGACCGACCCGCTCGGTCGTTCGCTGCTCGTGGAGCAGTTCCGGGTGCTCCGGAAACAGGTGCCGGTTCTGTATGCGGTGCTGCTGATCGACAGCATCAGCGTGGGACTGGTGCTCCCGTCGAGCGTCTCGCCGTGGCTTCGGTTTGCCGTCCCAACCGGACTCCTCGCGATCTGCGTGGTCCGGTTGATCCAGTGGGTGCGCCTGGACCGCGCCGAATTCACTCCCGAGGATGCCTATCGTCAGTTGGTCAGAACCCGCCTCGTCGCGATCTTTCTCAACACGGGCTTCGTGCTCTGGATCCTCGCGCTTTTCGGGGTCGTGGATCCCGGCCTGCGCGCACCTGTGGCGCTGCTCGTGTTCATGGGCTGCGTCGGCACGGCTTATTGCCTCGGCAGTTTCCCGCCGGCCTCTCTGCTGACCATGTTGATCGCTGGTCCACCGATCGCGACCGCGCTCCTGCTGTCCGGCGATGGAATGATGATCTCGCTCGGGATCAATCTACTGCTGCTCCTCGTCCTGCTCGGGCGGATGATCAGCACCAACTTCCGATCTTTCGTCAAACTGGTCGAGACGCACAGCCGATTGACTGAAGAGGGCGAACGCGCACGTGTTGCCGAGCAGAGCGCAACGACCGTCGCCGAGCGCTTCGACAGGGCGCTCAACAACATGTCCCAGGGCCTCTGCTTCTTCGACGAGCACCAGTGCCTGATCGTCTGCAACAGGCAGTACCTGCAGATCTATGACCTCGATCCAGAAGTCGTCCGTCCGGGCATGAAGCTGAACGACATCGTCGATCTCCGCTACGCCATAGGCAGCGCACCCAAGATGTCCAAGCAGGATTATCTGGTCTGGCGCAACAGTTCTCCCGTGATCACCGAAGATTCGGATACTACCGTCGAACTGACCAACGGGCGCATAGTGCGCATCCGGCATCGGCCCATGCCGGGCAAGGGCTGGGTCGCGACCCATGAGGACATCACCGAGCGGCACCGTACCGAGACGGCGCTTGCGAAGGCAAAGACGGTGGCGGAGCAAGCGGAAGCGAGCGCCAGAGCGGCTCACGCCCACCTCACCGAAGCGCTCGACGTTGTTCCCGAGGCGCTCGCCATTTTCGACATGGACGACCGGCTCGTCCTTTGGAATCGGCAGTACGCCGAGCTCTATGACGTCAGCCGCAACGCCCTTACCGCCGGTACCCCGTTCGAAACGCTCATCCGGGCCGGTCTGGACGCAGGGCAGTACCCCGATGCCATCGGTCGGGAGGAGGAATGGCTGACCGAGCGCCTGGCCCGGCATGCACTTCCTCAGCACTCGCACGAACAGCATTTGGACGGCGATCGATGGGTTCGGGTCGAGGAAAGGCGCACTGCGGATGGCGGCAGCATCGGCGTCCGGATCGACATCACGGACCTGAAGCGACGGGAAGCGTCCTTCCGGCTGCTCTTCGAGGAGAACCCGCTTCCGATGTGGGTTGTCGATGCGAGCACGCGACGACTGATCGCCGTGAACGGCGCGATGTGCCGCCACTATGGTTATGCGCGAGAAGCTCTGTTGGAAATGCTCGAGCCGCAGCTCGAGTGCGAAGATTATCCCGGTAGCGAGGGTCGTGACTACGAGCTCCACAGCACGTCCAGCGGCGACGTGATCCAGGTGGTGATCGAATCTCGACCGCTCGTCTACGGCGGTAGTGCGGCGCACGTTTGCGTCGCCTTCGACGTGACGGACAGGAATCGGGCCCAAGAGAAGATCAGCTATCTGGCCTCCCACGATGCTCTGACGGAATTGCCCAATAGAACGGCCCTGGATCGACATCTGGGATCCACCGTCGAACGAGCGCAGGTCACGGGCAGCCCATTCGCCGTGCTCTGCATCGATCTCGATCATTTCAAGGAGGTCAACGACCTGTTCGGCCACGCCATCGGCGATGCGGTGCTGCGGGAGACCTCAAGGCGCCTTCAGGTAGCCGCGCAGGGTGCATACGTCGCGCGCGTCGGCGGCGACGAATTCATCGGCATCATCGATCAATCGCCCTTGCCCGCAACGGCAGAACTGTTGGCCACGCGCATGCGCGCCCAGTTCGAAACGCCTATCGAGGTTGACGGCCACGCGCTGCAGATCGATCTCTGCGTCGGCGTCGCTCTCTATCCGCGAGACGCCGACAACGCGGTCTCGCTGCTGGCCAACGCCGATGCCGCTCTCTACCGGGCGAAGCATGAGGGCAGAGGGGCGGTCCGCCTTTTCACGAGCGCCATGGATCAGCAGCTCCGGGACCGCCGCGCGCTGGAGCACGACCTGCGGGTCGCCGTGGAACGGGGCGAACTCTATCTGGAGTACCAACCGCAGCAGCATCGGGATGGCACGCTAAAGGCCTATGAGGCGCTGGTGCGCTGGCGCCATCCGGTTCGCGGCATCATTCCGCCCGGAGAGTTCATCCCGGTCGCGGAGCAGAGCGGCTCGATCGCGCAGATCGACGACTGGGTGCTGATGGAAGCATGCAGGGAAGCGGCTTCCTGGCAGCAGCCTCTCAGGATCGCCGTCAACGTCTCGGCCGCGCAGTTCCGCCGAGAGAACCTCGATGCGCACGTTCGCAAGGCGCTGCGAGAGACGGGCCTGCCGGCGTCACGGCTCGAGCTGGAAATTACCGAAGGCGTGCTGATCGAGGACATCGAGCGCGCCAAGAGAACGATGCAGTCGCTCAAGACGCTTGGCATTCAGATCGCCCTGGATGACTTCGGAACAGGATACTCCTCCCTGTCGTACTTGGAGGCCTTCCCTCTGGACCGGATGAAGATCGATCGGTCGTTCGTCATGGCGCTAGGCCAAAGCGAGCGGTCGCTGGCCATCGTGCGGGCCGTGATCGGCCTCGCCCACGGACTTGGCTTGCCTGTGCTCGCGGAGGGGATCGAGACCGACACCCAGATGTCCCTTCTGCTAGAGGAAGGCTGCGACGAAATGCAGGGCTACCTGATCGGACGTCCGCGGCGGCTTGCGGCGGTCGACGAGTCCCTAACCCTTGAATCGTCTATGCGAGAGGCTTCCTAGCCGCCCCGGCAGCGGAGTGCACCGCCACTTGAGACGGTCGCCGCGCGATCTGGTCGTTCGCGAGGTCAATAATTCGCTGAGGCGGTCGAGTAGTCTTTGCTGCCCTCGATCGGGTCCGCGCAGGCTGCGCGCGTACCATCTCCCGTACCGAGCTTCCCGGGTTACCGGGTGTCTTGCGACAACCGCGATGGCAGGCCTGCGCGCTGCGCGAGGAACGACGTCACGGGCCCGTGGTTGGCCGGCGATGTGGCGCACGTTGAGGAGCCGACACGATGGTGGAAACGAACGATCTATTGGTGAAGTGTCCGAGGTGTGGAGGGCCCATGGCGGTCTCTTCGGGAAAGGAAACGTTCGCGCAACGCAAGATCTCTTTCAAATGTCCGAAGTGCGGAAGCGAGGAACAGGGTCGGCTCCGCCGTGCAGCCCTCTCGCGGGTCTCGGCGCCACGTGGCCTCGACGCGGCCTGAGTGGCTTTCTGCCAGGCTTGTCGGAACGCGCCCCTGTCTCGCGACTTGGTCAGGAACTACTGGAGAATGGAGATCATCATGAAAACAATTCTTGCCGCCACGTGCCTGCTCGCGCTTGCCTCGGTCTCGCCTGCGGAAGCGAAGGGCTGCATCAAGGGTGCAATTGTCGGAGGCGTAGCGGGCCACATGGCCGGACACGGCAAACTCGGCGCCGCCGCAGGATGCGCGATCGGGCACCATGAGGCCAACAAGCAGGCGAACCCGAGCGACTCGAATGCTCAGGCGCCGTCGGGCCAGAAGTAGTTAGACGGGCAAGCGTCTGGCGCGCGTCTCATGAAGATCCGCTCTCATTCCGAGAGCCACATCGTCGAGCTCGAAGACGGCTCGCGCTGGCAGATCTTCCCGGGCATCTCGATCTGACGCTCGACTGGAAGCCCGAGACCGAGCTGACCGTGGTCGAAGCCGAAGATGATGTCGCCACCCATGAACTGGTGGGTGGCGGCGGCAGTGCGCGTGAGGCGCGCCGGCGAGAGTTGGCCTGCGAGGGACGTCAAGAACGCGCTGAAGGACGGCGGAAGCGTCGCCGCTGGGGGGCGGGGCCGCGACCTGCTCGAAGAAAGCGGATTGGAATCGGCGTGGAAGACGAGAAGACGCGACTGCTCGCCGAGGCTCAGAGATGTCGCCGTCTGGCAGCCATCAGTGATCCGGAGACGGTCGCACGGCTGACGGCGCTCGCAGAAGAGGACGAGCGCCGAGCCGATGCTCACCCGGGGCCGACGGACGAGAAGGACTAAGGCCTCAGGCTTCGCTGGTGCCGGAGAATAGGACCGTCGGCGGCATTGCGCGGGGCGGCGGCATCGACCGTGCGCTTACCGGTCCCGGTCTGCTCTTGAGATCGTATCGCTGAGCGAGGTCGAGCAGCCTCCGCCTGGTAATTGGATCCGCCTTCTCAGCGAGATCGCGCGCCCGCTGCGCGAAGCCTCTGTAGAACTCTTCCACGACGCCACCCCCGCAACATCACTGAAAGCCCGATTTCAATATCGGGCGGCGGATAGGTCAAGGGCCGGGGGAGATTGCGGATAACTTTCCGCGACACTATTGCGCCGACGCCGTACGGGGAAATAAGCTGCAGGCGGCAGGGGAAAATCCGATGGCTGTGCTCCACTCGAGCCGAAAGCTGTGCCCGACGTGCGGCAAGCCGATGACGGCTGTTCCGGGCGAAGCGGCGGCGGACCGGCACCGGTACGTTTGCCGCGCCTGCGATGACGATCCGCTGCACGACCCCGCGGCCCAAAAGTGGGCCGACAGCTCGTTGCGGCCGCCGGCCAAGTAGCGGGACAGAAATCGGCCCCGGCAGCCGAATTGCTGCCCGGGCCGATCGTGCTCTCAAACTGTCAAATGCTTTCGCCGTCCAACCCGCAGTCCCGGGCTTCGTTCCATCGAACCTGCCCGCCTGTCGCTCTCTGAGCCGACGTCGTATCTGCGGTCGCAAATAGAGGGGCGGAGCCCCGGAGTGCCTAGGAGTCCGGGTCTCCGCAACCGTAACAGCACCGGAGCGCGCGCTCATGCCGCTCGGTACGTTGTCAACTCTACGCTTCATGGGCAGGTTCGCTTTGAGCCAGCTCAACTTCGCGTGGCTGCAGCGGCTCTCTTCCGCAGCTCTTCTCGCTCGCGGCAAAGATCATCGACCTTCACCCGCATGCGCGTGAGTAGGAGTTCGGCCGATGCGGCCGCCACTCCGGCCCGCTGCAGCATCCGGATCTCGCGCTCCTGGGCGCGGATCTGCCCCCGCATGCGGGTGATCTCGTTGCGGACCCAGTCGAGCTTCACAGCGCGCTCAGATCGTCCGGCACGTCGCCGAACTTCCTGATTAGCCTGGCGTCGCTGAAATCGCCCGACGACGGGTCGCCCGTCCGTGAGAAGGCAATGGCGCCGGCATGTCCCGGCTTGCGGGAGAGGGCTTCTGCCCGCATCACAGCGGCGTTGGCGCTCAGGCACTCGGCCGGCTCGCCGGCAGCCACGCCGTCGTCGGAGAAAACGAACGGCAGACCGACGTAATAGGTCACCTCAGACATCATCTTCATCCTCGCGTCCGTGCCCCCCTGGAAGCCGCCCCCGGGCATAGCCGGTGGACACCTTTCTCCGGAGGTCGTCGAGCTGGGTCTCGAGAAAGTCGTTGGCGACGATCAGCGCCTTGACCGCCTCCCTGGAATCCCCGCCGCAGGCCGCAATGGCCTGGTCAGCGGCGACGTCGAGATCGTCCGGGTCGAGGCCGGTCCGTTCGGAGGTAGCGTTCATCGAATTATGTTCTCTTTTTGTTCTAAAGAGAACAGGTAATTCCCATGGCACCGTGACGGCATACGGATGAATCTCGGAGACGGACGGCCAGCGTGTCGGAACCGGCCCCGTCCGTTCGTCTTGAGTCCTAGTCACCGTACCTGGAGCGTTGCGTAACCATGGCCCCGCGAGCGAACTGGAAAGGCTTTCTGCGTCTGTCCCTCGTCACCTGTCCGGTCGCGCTGTACCCGGCGACCTCCGAGAGCGAGAAGATCTCCTTCAACCAGCTGAACCGGCAGACAGGTCACCGCGTCAAGTACCTGAAGGTCGACGCCGACACGGGCGACGAGGTGCCCAACGAGGACATCGTCAAGGGCTACCAGCTCGAGAAGGACCAGTTCATCGAGGTGACCAAGGAGGAGCTTGAGCAGATTGCGCTTGAGTCCACGCGCACCATCGAGATCGACGAGTTCGTCGACAAGGCCGACATCGACCCACGCTACCTGATCCGGCCCTACTACCTGCGTCCCGACGGCAAGGTCGGCCACGACGCCTTCGCCGTGATCCGCGAGACCATCCGCGAGATGGACAAGGTCGCGATCGGCCGGGTCGTGCTGACGAACCGCGAGCACATCATCGCGCTCGAAGCGCGCGACAAGGGCCTGATCGGCACGCTGTTGCGGTATCCCTACGAGGTGCGGGATCCCGCCGAATATTTCGACGACATCCAGGACGTCAAGGTCACGCAGGACATGCTCGATCTCGCCAAGCACATCGTAAACCAGAAAGCCGGTCGGTTCGACCCGGAGAAGTTCGAGGACCACTACGAGACCGCGCTGATCGACCTCATCAACCAGAAGCGCGCCGGCAAGCCGATCACGCCGAAGTCCAAGCCGGCGGCTGGCAACGTGGTCGACCTGATGGAGGCGCTACGGCGAAGCGTGGGTCAGGAGGCTGCCCCGGCGAAAGCCGAAAAGCCTGCCAAGAAGGGGCGCAAGGCAGCGGCTGGCCAAAAGGAAATGCTGATGCCGATCGAGGGCAAGAAGCCGAAGGAGACAGCGGCGAAGAAGCCGGCGGCCAGGCAGCAGCGCAAGTCCGCCTGATCCGGAGTCGTACGGGAGGTCGGCCATCTATCCTTTACGTCTGTGCTCTACGATATTCCGCGCATGGGCAACGATTTCGATCCTCAGGCACGGGCGGAAGCGGCGATGAAGGAAGCCGTACGCGCCGACGGCCCCGAAAGGCAGCGCTGGCTGCAGCTTGCGCAGGCCTGGCTCGAGCTCGCTCGGGGGCGCCCGGACCCCGACGGGATTGGTCAGCCCGCCTGAACGGGTGCGCAGCAAGCATTAACTTTGCTGGTTTCAGCGGCCAAAAAAATCGCGCCGCCCTCTTGAAAAATTTCGCGGGATTCCAGATTTTTTCGACGTCGCCGGGATGCCCTTCGGGGTCCCGCGGCTGAGACGGGCGCCGGCGGTGTCCGGAGCCTGCTCGTACCCATCTTGCTCCAAGGAGGATTTGGATATGAGGTATGATTGGACTCCCCTCTGGAGGTCGAGCATCGGCTTCGACCGCCTTTTCGACGCTCTCGACGAGGTCCAGCGGACCGCCGAAGAGACTTATCCCCCCCTACAACATCGAACGTCTGGACGAGAACCGCTTCCGCATCTCGGTCGCGCTCGCCGGATTCACGCCGGACGAGGTCGCGCTGACCTCCGAGCAGAACGTGCTCACGCTGGAGGGACGCAAGGCCGAGAAGGAGGGCAAGACCTTCCTGCATCGCGGCATCTCGACCCGCAACTTCAAGCGCCAGTTCACGCTGGCCGACCACGTCGAGGTCAAGGGCGCGCACTTCGAGAATGGCCTGCTTGTCATCGACCTGCTGCGGGAAATCCCCGAGGCGATGAAGCCGCGCCGCATCGAGATCAACGGCGCCGCGCCGAGCAACGTGACCCAGATCGAAGCCAAGGCCGCCTGATTACCGGACCGGGCGACCAGGCCTCAGGAGCCGCGCGGGACTTCCCGCGCGGCCTTTCCCCTATCTCGTCATTCGAAACGGAGGAAGCCATGCGGCCGACGACCGCGCTCTACGACAACGTGATCGATCTGAACGCCATCCTTCACCCCGGCACCGTCTACCAGCATCCGAGCGACGTGGTGTCGGATCCGAACCTCAGCCTGTCCGAGAAGCGCGCCATCCTGGCCTCGTGGGCGTCCGATGCGTCTGCCATCGCATCCTGCCCGTCGCTGCGCGCCCCCGAAGGGCTGAAGGCCCCGGTGAACATCGACGAGATCCTGGAGGCGCTCTGTGCCTTGGACGAGAGCCCGCGCGATCCGCCCGGCGGCAAGCCGATGCGCGTGCGGTCCGCCGAACGTGCCGCGGCCTAGGACCGGAGGAGCGACGCCCATGCTAGACGAGCACTTTGCCCGCTTCCGTGCCCACCGCAACAACGTCCACCGCTACCGCAGCCTGCTCGAGACGCGGCTATCGGACATCGAGCGCCAGTTCATCGAGCGGCGCCTGTCGGAGGAGAGCTCGGCGTTGGAGGCGTTGACCTCCCAGACCTTCCCGCTCACGCTCGCCATGCCCTCGAAACCGTCCTTTGCTGCGAAGAGCGGAGCGGCGCCATGACCGACGTGCGGAGCATGCTGATCCGCAGCAGCGAGAAGGTCATCGCCCATTACCGCCTGCTGCTTGCCGGCACCAAGTCCTACAAAGAGCGCGACCTCTATCTGACGCGGATCGAACGCGAGCAGCGGCTGCTGGACGGGCTCCCGGACGGCATGCCTCGGAGGTCGGCGGCATGAAGCTCGACATCGAAGAAGACCGCTATCCGGGCTACGACATCGTGTTGAAGCAGCGCGGGCGCGGGCGTTGGAAGTGGGCCGTCTGCCGGACTGGTGGAGAAACCGTGATGTCCGGGTCGGAATGCAGTCGTGCGGGCGCGAGGTACAAGGCAGGACAGGCGCTGTTCATGCTGCTGTGCGCGAGCGCATCGCGTGCAATATCGGCTGGCGACGGCGGAGCCGCCGACCCGGGCTGATCAGCACTCCGGGCAGGTATCGCCGATCGAATCCAGGACATCGCGAAGTTCCGCGACGGCCTCGTCAGGAGTGAATCCGGACGGCGGATCCTCGCGGGCGGTCTCGAAGGCGCGCTGGCGCGCGTGCGGGTCGGCCCGGTCCTTCGCCCAGCCGTGCTCCTCGCATTCGTGGATGGCGCCGGCTTCCTGCAGCACGCCGATCGCCCAACCGCGCAGCGTCCGGATCGCGGGTCGTCTTTCCTTGAACATCAGCATCGAAATCGCTCCCGCGGACGAATCCTTCCGCCCGCCTACTCGTTCCGAGCGGTTAGCACGGGTCAGGGATTCGCAATCGGCAGGGCTGGGGCTTGTCCACCTGTTTATGTTCGGCTTCCCTTGGCGACTATCGGTCTCTGCCGGCGCAGCCATGGAGGGTCAGTGCGCCCGTTTCCAAATGACGTCGACGACCTCCCCGCTTGGAGGGCGAATGGTTAGAGTGAGGCGATCTCCCGCAATCGCGACAAAGCGCTTCTGGTTTGTGCCATTCCAGTTTGGGAAGGAACTACCTTCAACGTGAATCGCAATGCTGTGGTCCGTCTCGTTCACCGAGTACGTCCCGAAATAGGTCTGGGTCCCATTCGCGGTGACTGTATTTTCTTCCGCGGTGCCCTGCCAGAGCGCGCTGCTGACGTTTTTGGCGCGATCCGAGCGCATGACCGTGATGACGTATCGCCCGCCCGCATCGAAGACGGCCATACCCACCGGATTCGTTCCGAACTGCCGCAAAACCGTGTCGTCGCTCTTCTTCTGCTCCCAAGAGACCGCCACCCATGTTCCGACGAGCTCTTCCTTCAGCGATGGTTGCTGACCGTAGGCGCCATTCGCTTGCAGGGACAATCCCAGCCCGGTGGCAACGCACATGCCAAGGACGCTACGGTGCTTCATTGTTGTCCTCCATGTATCTGCATTGAAATTATTGCCCGCGACTGCAAGCAATCCGCCGCGAGGGTAGCGCTATCGCTATCGACGTCTTGGACCGGAAGGAACAACAGCTTGGACCAAAGTGCCCAGCTTGGTAAAACGCGAGCTGGCAAACCTTTGCATGCCGACCTTTTATGGAGGATGGCTGATGGTGACAGGCTATTCCGTCGTTCGATTTTCAAGCTGCGCCTTGCCAGTAGAAGGACGCGCCAAAGCGATAGAGGAGTTGCACGAACGCGGTTTGCTGGAGATCAGGCTCACAGGCGATGTCGAAGCGACGCCGCACGTCGACTTCGCCAATCGGAGCTTGCCTGGGCTCGGCATCCTCACCGGTCGCTTTGCCGGCGTCCGCCGCCACGGAGCACGGGAAGACGGAGCCTTCCTCTATCTGTGCATGACTCTGAGCGGGACGAGCCAGGCAAGCTGGCGAGAAAAAGAGTTGGTCTTGAGTGATGGCGATGCAGTTTTGATGGCCAGCGAGGAACACGCTTGGACACTTGCCTCGTCGTCACCTGTCGACATCGCCGGAATACGATTGCCCAGATCCGCGATTGCGCCATTCGTTTCCAAGCTTGGAGACGTCACGATGCGCCGGATACCGCGGGACGCAGACGGACTGAGGCTGCTGAGAAAATATCTCAGGGTCGTGACCGACGACGAAGGACTGGGAACGCCCGCCTCCCTGCGCCTTGTCGCCAACCACTTCTACGATCTCGTCGTGTTAGCGCTTACGGCGAAAAGCGATGGGACAGGGACTGAAATAAGCCGGACCGCGGGGGCGGCGCGGCTGGCCGCCATCAAGGGCGGCATCGTCGCCGACCTACAGGATCATACACTGAACGCCACGATGGTTGCGGCGCGTTATGGCGTAACCGTACGCTACTTGCACAAACTGTTTCAAAACGAAGGCATCACATTTTCGGAGTTTGTTCTCTGCCAGCGACTTGAGCGGGCGCACCGGGTTTTGAGAAACCCGCTCCATTCGCGTCGCACGATAAGCGCGATCGCATTCGAGCTCGGCTTCAACGACTTGTCGTATTTCAACAGGGCGTTTCGGCGCCGCTACAGTGCGACCCCGTCCGACATCAGAAGCCAGGGACTTAGTTGGACGGCGCGGGGTCTTCTGTCGCGCGGCGATCAGGATGGAAGGCAGCGTCAATCAAGGTGAGAGAGTTTCGC
>NZ_CAKZHY010000114.1 GCF_936928535.1 uncultured Bradyrhizobium sp.
TGGATGCCCGGGACAAGCCCGGGCATGACGAGGGTGGGGCGATAGCCGAGCGCCATCATCACCAATTGATCTCCGTCCGCCCCCGTTTGGCTTGCCCGACCACGCCTGAGCGCCTATTTCAGCGGCAGGGAACCCGATCCTTGTCATGGCTCAACCAGTGCAACAGGCACATCCGCTACAGGACAATTCGCCCAATGCCGGCCGCACGCCATCCGTGCTGCTGTGGCTTGGGGCCGGAATCGGCGGGCTGATGGTGATCGGCGCGCTTGCGCTCTGGTTCCACTACGGCACGCAGGTGTTCTTCGAAATGATCAGATCGGGTTTTGCCGCCTGCTTCTGACCCGCGACAGGAAGTCTTCCGCCCATGAGCTCCACTGCCCGTCCGCTGGTGATCGCGACCGCCTTCGCCTCGAGCCTCGTCGTCGGCCTCCTGGTGCTGTTCTGGGCCATGGGCGGGGTCAGCAAGGTGGCGCAGCCGGCCGCGATCGGCGGCCCGTTCCAGCTCACCGACCAGAACGGCAAGGCCGTCACCGAGGCGAATCTCAAGGGCAAGCCGACACTGATCTTCTTCGGCTACACCCATTGCCCTGACGTCTGCCCGACCTCGCTGTTCGAGATGTCGGAAGTGCTGCGCGCGATGGGCAAGGACGCCGACAAGGTCAATGCCGTCTTCATCTCGGTCGATCCCGAGCGTGACACGCCCGCGACCATGAAGGACTATCTGTCCAGCTTCGATCCGCATCTCGAGGGCCTGTCCGGCGATCCCGCCGAGACCGCCAAGGTGATCACCTCCTACCGGGTCTACGCCAAGAAGGTCCCGACCAAGGACGGCGATTACACCATGGACCACACCGCGCTGATCTATCTGATGGACCGCGACGGCCGCTTCGTCTCGCCGTTCAACCTGAAGCGGACCCCGGAAGAGGCCGCAGCGGATTTGAAGAAGTATCTTTGAGAGGATTTCTCCGTCGTCATGGCCGGGCTTGTACTGGCTTGACCCGGCCATCCACGTCTTTGGGAGGTCAGCGAAGAACGTGGATGCCCGGGACAAGCCCGGGCACGACGAGTTTGTCGCCCAAGCATCTCCAACCAACGCAATCCGCCATATGCGATCACCCTGCCGGTAGGCGGGGGAGGGCTGGGGAGAGGGTCTCTCCGCGTTGGGGTGTTGAGAATTGCCGAGGAAGTCTCTGCGCGGCGAGAGCCCTCACCCGCCGCGCTCGCGACGATGCTTCGCTTCGCCCGGGGCGCGTCGGCCTCTCCCCCAAGCGGGAGAGGCGGGGCAAGCTCGCGACACTTCCTTGAAAGCATGTGCGATTGCCCCTGCGGGTTACGCCGCCGCGCCCCATCGGGTCTGTACGGTTCTCGTCACGCCGTCATTGCGAGCGCAGCGAAGCAATCCAGAATCCCTCCGCGGAAAGACTCTGGATTGCTTCGCTGCGCTCGCAATGACGAAAGGCGAGGGCGGCGCCGTCCAGCCGCTAGCTGTCGAAACTGACCGCCGTCGTGTTCGCCCCACACACCAGAACCGCGATGCGCTCGCCGGGAGAGGGACGATAGCCGCCGGACAGCAGCGCCGCGAATGCGGCGGCGCCGCCGGGCTCGGTGACGAGGCGCAGGCTCGACCAGAGCGCTTGCTGCGCCTGCCGGATGGCATCGTCGCTGACGAGCAGGACGCGCTCGACATGGGCGCGCGTGATCGGAAACATCAGCGCACCGACGCGCCGCGGAGCCAGGCTGTCGGCGGCGAGGCCGCCCGCCGGCGCGTCGACCGGGGCGCCCGCCTCGAACGCGTTGTGCAGGGTTGGCGAGAGCTCCGGCTCGACGGCAATGATGCGCGTCCTGCCGGCGCTCCACGCCGCGATGCCGCCGATCAGGCCGCCGCCACCGACGGCCACCAGCAGCGTGTCGATCTCAGGCGCGTCCTGCTCCAGCTCCAGTCCGACGCTGCCCTGGCCGAGCAGCGTTTCGGCCTGGTCATAGGCATGAACGGCAAGCGCGCCGGTCCGCGCGACATGCGCTTCGCTGGCCGCGAGTGCATCGGCATAGCGGCTGCCGGCGGTCACGAGCTCGGCGCCATAGAACCTGATCCGTTCGGCCTTGGCCGGCGAGGTGATATCAGGCACGAAGATCGTGGCGGGAATGCCGAGGCGTTGCGCCGCATAGGCCACCGCCGCGCCGTGATTGCCGCCGGATGCGGCGACGACGCCGGCTTGCGGCACCTGCCGCAGCAACAGATTGGCAAACGCACCGCGGGCCTTGAACGATCCGGAGTGCTGCAGCATTTCGAGCTTGAAGGTGACGGGCGCTGCAGGCAGACCGAAATCGGCGAGATTGGCCTCGAGCAGCGGCGTGCGGCGGATGTGCGGACGGATGACGGCCTCGGTCGCCGCGATCCGTTCGCGGGTGATGTCTGATGGTGCTGTCATGGTGGTGAATGCTACCGCGTCCGGGTGTTGACATCAATTAGGTATTTAGCAAAATGGCTAAATGAAATTCGCAACCGCCATGCGCGCCTTGGCCAACGAGCGGCGCCTGCAGATCCTGGAATGGCTGCGGGATCCGCGGCGGCATTTTCGCGCCCAGGTCGACGGCGACCTGGTCGAGGACGGTGTCTGCGGCCTGCTGATCGCCGAGAAGCTCGGCGTCAGCGCGCCAACCGTGAGCGAGCATATGCGGGTGCTGACATCGGCCAAACTGGTGCGCGCCAAGCGCATCAAGCAATGGACCATGTACAAGCGCGACGAGACGGCAATCGCGGCCTTGAAGCGCGCGATCAGGGATGGGCTGTGAGGCAGTTACCACACCGTCATTGCGAGGAGATCGTGACAAAATTGCGTAGCAATTTTGCACGGATGCGACGAAGCAATCCAGAATCGTTCCGCAGAGGGATTCTGGATTGCTTCGCTGCGCTCGCAATGACGGAGTGCGGGGGGCGCCCTCAAAACACCTTCTGCTCCGCCCGCGCCAGCGAAAACCCGTGTTGCATGGCGTTGAAGCACGTCAGTCCCGTCTGCTCCGACCGGCAGGTGAAGCCGGCGCGCTGCCATACTTCGCCATAGGCGAGCACCGGCAGTGACGGGTCCATGATGGTGTCGCCGGCGCAGATGCGCCCCGCGGCTCCCTTCGCGCTCATCTCGAAGGCGCGGCCGTAGTCGAGTTCGCAATCGGCGGGCCGGCGCGGCAGCGCATCGGTCGCCATGATGTCGCAGCGGAGAACGCCCTGACCGTTATCGCTGGAGAACTGGCAGGCGATGTTCTTCGACGGCGTCAAGAAGCCGATCGGGCGGTCCTGCGCGTGGGCGGCATTCGTCGCGATGAGCAGGGTGAGCACGGCGAATGATCGTAAGCGCATGAGACGACTCCCGGCTGGACGTCCTATTGATTCCGCGTTCTTGCAGTGTACGCAATGCTCTCCTTCCGAGATATTTGTTGCGCTTCGCGTGCGTTGACGATGAACTGGCTGGCCCTGCCTTGTCCAACGACAGAGAAGAGCGAGAACCATGTTCCTGATCGGCCAATATGATTCCCCCTTCGTCCGCCGCGTCGCGATTGCGCTGCGGCTTTACGGGCTCGCCTTCGAGCACAGACCGTGGTCGACCTTCGGCGACGCCGACAAGATCGCGCCGTACAATCCGTTGCGCCGGGTGCCGACTTTGGTGCTCGACGATGGCGAGGCGCTGATCGAGAGCACCATCATCCTGGACTATCTCGACGAGCTTGTCGGGCCCGACAAGGCGATGCTGCCGCGCAGTGGCGTCGATCGGCGCAAGCATTTGCGCATCTGCGCGCTTGCGACCGGCCTCGGCGACAAGGCAGTCAGCCTGCTCTACGAGCGCGTGCTGCGGAAGGAGCAGCTGGCGCTATGGGTCGAGCGCTGCCAGGCGCAGATCGGCGACGTGCTCAAGGTGCTTGAGGCCGAGCGCGCGACGGTGACGACGCCATATTGGCTGGGGACGCGCATCGGCCACGCCGACATCGCGGTTGCCTGCGTCGTCCGCTTCACCCGCGAGGCGCATTCCGACCTGTTCGACGCGGCGCACTATCCCGCGCTCGCCGCCCACGTCGATCGGTGCGAGGCATTGGCTCCGTTCCAGGAGATCGTGCAGCCGCTGGCCCCGCCGAAGGGGTGAGCCCCTCTGTCATTCCGGGGCGCGCCATTTGGCGCGAGCCCGGAATCCATCATGCGACGGGTCGTGCGGATAAATGGATTCCGGGCTCGCGCTACGCGCGCCCCGGAATGACGGCGGTGGCCATCACGCGCACCATCCGATCCTGCACTTATACAGGTGTTTTGCCCGACGGAACAAGTCTTTTTCGGCAAGGCCGAAATTGCGTCAGGCCTTTCAACCCCATCCTACTGTGCATGGGGTTGTTTTCGCGTTTCGCCGTCGGAGCTGCCTATCCCGCGCCCGCGCGCCGCTTCTGCCAGACCAGATGCACTGCGCAGGTGCAGCCCGGCGGATGCGTGGCGAGGTCGTTCGACGGCTCGTCATTCGCCGGCGTCGCGGCAAATGCCTTGTCGGTCGGTTGCTGCGACGGGATGTAGTTCAGCACCGGCGCGAGCCAGCGCTCGGTCTCCGCGACACTCATGCCCTTGCGGGCGGCGTAGTCCTCGACCTGGTCGCGCTCGATCTTGCCGACGCCGAAATAATAGCTCTCGGGGTTCGCGAAATAGAGCCCGGAGACCGAAGAGCCCGGCCACATCGCAAAGCTCTCGGTCAGCTTCACGCCGGCGGTGGCTTCGGCATCCAGCAGCTCGAACAGCGTCGCCTTCTCGGTGTGGTCGGGCTGCGCGGGATAGCCGGGCGCGGGGCGGATGCCTTGATATTTTTCCAGGATCAGCTCCTCGCTCGAGAGCGCCTCGTCAGGCGCGTAGGCCCAGAACTCGCGGCGCACGCGGGCATGCATCCGCTCGGCGAACGCCTCGGCGAGGCGGTCGGCCAGCGCCTTGCACAGGATCGAGGAATAGTCGTCGTTGGCCATCTTGAAGCGATCGGCAACCGCATCCTCGCCGATCCCGGCGGTGACGACGAAGCCGCCGACATAGTCGGGCACGCCTGTAGGCGCCACGAAGTCTGACAGCGCCGCGTTGAAGCGGCCCTCGCGCTTCTCGAGCTGCTGGCGCAGCGTGTGCAGCGTCGCAATGCTCTTGGTGCGGCTCTCGTCGGCATAGAGCACGATGTCGTCGCCTTGCGCATTCGCCGGCCAGAAGCCGACCGTGGCGCGCGCCCGGAACCATTTCTCCCTGACGATGGTGTCGAGCATCTTGCGCGCGTCGTCATAGAGCGAGCGCGCGACCTCACCGACCTTGTCGTCCTTGAGGATCGCAGGGAAGCGGCCAGCGAGCTCCCAGGTCTGGAAGAACGGCGTCCAGTCGATATAGGGCACCAGCTCGGCGAGATCGTAGTCGTCGAAGCTCTTGATGCCGAGGAAGGTCGGCTTCACCGGCTTGTTCGCCGCGAAATCGACCGGCACGCGGTTGGCACGGGCATCGGCGAGCTTGAGCCGCTTCTTATCCGCCTGCGCGCGCAGATGCGCCTCGGAGATCTTTGCGTATTCGGCGCGTACCTCGGCGGCATAGGCCTCGCGCTTCTCAGGGCTCAGCAGCGAGGAGGCGACACCGACCGCGCGGCTGGCGTCGTTGACGTGAACGACGGGACCGGCGCGATAGCTCGGATCGATCTTCACAGCCGTATGCACGCGACTGGTTGTCGCGCCGCCGATCAGCAGCGGCAGCTTCAGGCCTTCGCGCTGCAATTCGCCGGCGAAGAATGCCATCTCGTCGAGCGAGGGCGTGATCAGGCCTGAGAGACCGACGATGTCGGCCTTCTCCGCCTTGACGGTCTCGACGATCTTGGCCGCCGGCACCATCACGCCGAGGTCGATGACCTCGTAATTGTTGCACTGGAGCACGATGCCCACGATGTTCTTGCCGATGTCGTGGACGTCGCCCTTCACGGTGGCGAGCACGATCTTGCCGGCCGAGGAGGAGCCTTCAGCGCCGATGCCATTGGCGAGATTGCGCGCCTTCTCTTCCTCCATGAACGGCATCAGCCAGGCCACCGCCTGCTTCATGACGCGGGCCGACTTCACCACCTGCGGCAGGAACATCTTGCCGTCGCCGAAGAGATCGCCGACCACGTTCATGCCGGCCATCAGCGGCCCCTCGATCACGTCGAGCGGGCGCGACGAATTCTTGCGGGCTTCCTCGGTATCCTGCTCGATGAACTCGGTGATGCCATGCACCAGCGAGTGCGAGAGCCGCTTCTCCACCGGCCATTCGCGCCAGGCGAGATCAGCTTCCTTGGATTCGGTCTTCTTGCCGCGGAATTTCTCGGCAAGCGCAAGCAGGCGTTCGGACGCGCCAGGGTCGCGGTTGAGGACGACGTCCTCGCAGGTCTGGCGCAGCTCGGGGTCGATGTCGTCATAGACGATCATCTGACCGGCATTGACGATGCCCATATCCATGCCGGCCTTGATGGCGTGATACAGGAACACCGAATGCATGGCCTCGCGCACCGGCTCGTTGCCGCGGAACGAGAACGACAGGTTCGACACGCCGCCCGAGATGTGCGCGCCCGGCAGGTTCTGCCGGATCCAGCGCGTCGCCTCGATGAAGTCGACGCCGTAATTATTGTGCTCCTCGATGCCGGTCGCGATCGCGAAGATATTTGGGTCGAAGATGATGTCCTCAGGCGGGAGGCCGACCTTGTTGACCAGGATGTCGTAGGCGCGCTTGCAGATCTCGGTCTTGCGCGCGAACGTATCGGCCTGGCCGACCTCGTCGAACGCCATCACCACGACCGCCGCGCCATGACGGCGGGCGATCTTGGCTTCGTGGATGAACTTCTCTTCGCCTTCCTTCATCGAGATCGAGTTGACGACCGGCTTGCCCTGCACGCATTTCAGGCCGGCTTCGATCACCGAGAATTTTGATGAGTCGACCATCACGGGGACGCGGGCGATGTCGGGCTCGGCGGCGACGAGGTTGAGGAAAGTCACCATCGCGGCTTCCGAATCCAGAAGCCCCTCGTCCATGTTGACGTCGATGATCTGCGCGCCGTTCTCGACCTGGTCGCGCGCGACCTGCAGCGCTGCCGTGTAGTCACCGGCGGTGATCAGCTTGCGGAAGCGGGCCGAGCCGGTGACGTTGGTACGCTCGCCGACATTCACGAATGGGATAGCATCCGTCAGCACGAACGGCTCGAGCCCGGAGAGCCGAAGCTTGGGTGCGATCTCAGGTACGATTCGCGGCTTGTGCGGGGCGACCGCGGCGGCGATCGCCGCGATATGGTCCGGCGTGGTGCCACAGCAGCCGCCGACGATGTTGACGAGGCCGTCGCGGGCGAACTCGCCGACCAGGCGCGCCATGTATTCCGGGGTCTCGTCATACTGGCCGAACTCGTTGGGCAAGCCGGCATTCGGATAGGCGCAGACCAGCGCATCAGCGACGCGGCCGATGTCCGCGATATGCGCGCGCAGATCTTCGGCGCCGAGCGCGCAGTTGAAGCCGATGGTGATGGGTTTTGCGTGCCGCACCGAATTCCAGAACGCCTCCGGCAGCTGGCCGGAGAGCAGGCGGCCGGATTTGTCAGTGATGGTGCCCGACACCATCACCGGCATGTCGATGCCGAGCTCTTCGGTGATCTCGGCGATGGCATAGAGCGCCGCCTTGGCATTCAGCGTATCGAAGATGGTCTCGACCAGTAGCAGGTCGACGCCGCCATCAATCAGACCGCGGATCTGCTCGCCATAGGATTTGCGCAGATCATCGAAGGTGACGGCGCGGTAGCCGGGATTGGCGACGTCAGGCGAGATCGAGGCGGTGCGGTTGGTAGGTCCGATGGCGCCGGCGACGAAGCGCGGCTTGCCGTCTTCGGCGGTGACACGGCGGGCCGCGTTGCCGGCGAGGCGGGCGCCTTCGCGCGCCATTTCATAGACGATGTCAGTGAGGTCGTAATCGGCCTGCGCGATCGAGGTCGTCGAGAACGTGTTGGTCGCGACGATGTCGGCGCCCGCACGCAAATAGGCGGTGTGGATGTCCTCGATCGCCTGCGGCTGGGTCAGGATCAACAGATCGTTGTTGCCGCGCAGGTCGCGATGGAAATTCTTGAAGCGCTCGCCGCGGAAGGCAGCCTCGTCGAACTGCAGGTTCTGGATCATCGTGCCCATGGCGCCGTCGAGCACGAGAATGCGCGCGCGGGCCGCGTCGAGCAGGGCAGTTCGCTTGGGAGAGGGAGTTGCGGTCATGTTGTCTTACGCCGCCTTCTGCGCGCTCTTGGCGCGGATGCCGAGCAAATGGCTGATCGCGAACACGAGATCGGCGCGGTTCATGGTGTAGAAATGGAAGGTGTCGACGCCGTGTTTTGCCAGCTTCTGCACCTGGCCGGCCGCAACGGTCGCGGCCACCAGCTTGCGCGTCTCGGCGTCCTCGTCGAGGCCCTCGAATTTCGCGGCAAACCAGTCCGGCACGGTGGTGCCGGCACGGGTGACGAAATTGCGGGCCTGCTTGAAATTGTGCATGGGCATGATGCCCGGCACGATCGGGATGTTGATGCCGCGCGCGCGGACGCGGTCGAGATAACGGAAGTAGAGGTCGTTATCGAAGAAGACCTGCGTGATCGCGCGCGTCGCGCCGGCGTCGACCTTTGCTTTCAGCGTGTCGATATCGGCGTCGAAATCGCGCGCCTCAGGATGCTTCTCGGGATAGGCCGAGACGGACACCTCGATATCCGCGTGCCGCTTCTTGATGCCGGCGACGAGGTCCGCAGAACTCTGATAGCCCTCGGGATGGCTGGAATAAGGTGTGCCGATGCCGCCGGCGGGATCGCCGCGCAAGGCCACGATGTGGCGGACGCCGACCTCGTGATAGCGGTCGACGATCTCGTCGATCTCGCCGCGGGAAGCGCCGACGCAGGTCAGGTGCGCGGCGGGCAGCAGCGCGGTCTCCTTGAGGATGCGGGAGATGGTCGAGTGAGTGCGCTCGCGGGTCGAGCCACCGGCGCCATAGGTCACCGAGACGAATTTCGGGTCGAGCGGGGCCAGCCGATTGATGGTTTCCCAGAGATTCCGCTCCATATCTTCCGTCTTGGGCGGAAAGAACTCGAACGAGATCGCAGGCCGCTTCAGGTACCCATCTTGCCCTTCGGCGCGGGCAGGATTCGTCAAATCAGTCATGGCACCACTCACTGCAGAGGCTTGCCAGCGGGGCTGGCGGCCGGGTCTAGTCTGGGAGCGGCTAAGATACGGCAAAGGCGGGCCGCTCGACAGCCCATCGAGGATGGGAAGTGGCCCACTTACTGCCAGATCAGACGAAATATTGCGTCGCAATGGTGTTGAGTGGGAAGGGGCTTACTTAGAATTATTTTATACTAAAATCAATATCTTGCATCATAAACTGTGACTGAGGAGATCGCCTCTGTGCTGTGGGCAGCATGAAGTTGGCTTCTCATAGCCTCCATTCGTCCCAACGTCAGGGTCCTCCCAAACCAAAGACCTCTCGGCCCGCACACGCCAGATCTGCGCTGGTGGCCCATTGCCGCCGCCCGGGCCTTCGCTACGTTGTTGCGCCATGATCCCCCTTTCAGTCCTCGACCTTTCCGTCGTCACCACAGGCACAAAGCCCGCCGCTGCGCTTCGCAACAGCATCGACCTGGCGCGTCATGCCGACGGGCTCGGCTATGTCCGCTACTGGCTCGCCGAGCACCACAACCTCGCCTCGGTGGCGAGCCCCGCACCCGACGTGATGATCGGGCAGATCGCGGCGGTGACCAAGCATATCCGCGTCGGGTCCGGCGGTGTGATGCTGCCCAACCACGCGCCGCTGGTGGTGGCCGAGCGCTTCAAGATGCTCGAGGCGCTGTTTCCCGGCCGCATCGACCTTGGCCTTGGCCGTGCGCCCGGCACCGACGGTGCGACGGCCTATGCGCTACGCAGCCGGCTCGACCGCCGCGAGGGCGATGATTTCCTGGAGCGGCTGCACGAATTGATTCTGTGGGAGACTCGCGAATTCCCCGCAGGCCACCCCTATCACAACGTCGTCGCGATGCCTGATGACACGCCGCTGCCGCCGATCTGGCTGCTCGGCTCCAGCGACTATTCCTCGGAGCTTGCAGCGCAAGTCGGCATGGGTTTCGCCTTCGCGCATCATTTCGCGTCTCACGATGCGATCGACGCGATGGTGCATTACCGCAATCGCTTCCAGCCCTCGGCCTGGCGCGCGACGCCGCATGCGATCCTCGCCGTTGCCGTCATCACGGCCGACACGGACGAGGAGGCCGATAGACTTGCCACGTCATTCGATCTCAACCGCCTGCGCCGCGACCGTGGCCAATATCTGCCGCTGCCGAGCGTCGAGGAGGCGCTGGCCTATCCCTATACGGATTCCGAGCGCGTCTCGATCGCGCGCAACCGCTCGCGCCTGTTCGTCGGTAGTCCCTCGACGGTGCAGAAGAAGCTGCAACCGCTGATGGACGCAAGCAGGCCGGACGAGTTGATGGTGATCACCGCCGTGTATGACCACGAGGCACGGAAGAAATCGTATTCGCTGCTGGCCGAGGCGTTCGGGCTGAAGAAGCAGGCGGCTTAAGCCGCTCTTGTGCCCCGCACGCAGCGCAGCGCTATTTAGCGGTGCGCTGCAGAGCCGGGGCCCACGTCCACTTTCCCACGTTGCTTTCTGGGTCCCGGCTCGCGCTTCGCGCGTCCGGGACACGAGAAATCACAACGCCTTCAGCCG
>NZ_CAKZHY010000115.1 GCF_936928535.1 uncultured Bradyrhizobium sp.
GGCGCGATGCTTTGCATCGCGCCACTCGCACCTCAGGATGACGGAATTACGCCCCCGTCACGCGCCAGATCACGTTGCCGACGTCGTCGGCCATCAGCAGCGACTTCTTGTCGGGGCCGATCACGACGCCGACCGGACGGCCATAGGATTCCTTCTCGTCCGGGGACAGGAAGCCCGACAGGATGTCGCGGCCGGGGCCGGAGGGTTTGCCGTTCGCGAACGGGATGAACACCAGCTTGTAGCCGGACAGTGTGCTGCGATTCCACGAGCCGTGCTGGCCGATCACCATGCCGTCGCCGAAGCCGGGCAGGGTGCCCGCGGGCATCCAGCACAGCCCGAGCGAGGCGGTGTGGCCGCCGAGCGCGTAGTCCGGTTGCAGCGCCTTGGCGACCATCGCCGGGTCCTGCGGCACGCGGTCGTCCACCGTCTTGCCCCAGTAGCAATAGGGCCAGCCGTAGAAACCGCCGTCGCGCACCGAGGTCAGATAATCCGGCGGCGTCTCGTCGCCGAGCCCGTCACGCTCGTTGACGACGGTCCAGAGCACGCCTGTCGTCGGCTCCCAGGCAAGGCCAACGGGGTTGCGCAGGCCCGCGCCGAAGATGCGATGCGTGCCGGCGACGAGGTCGAGCTCGTAGACCGCGGCGCGGCCTTCCTCGACCTCCATGCCCGTTTCTGCGATGTTGCTGAGCGAGCCGACGCCGGCATAAAGCTTCTTGCCGTCGGGGCTGGCGAGCAGGCTGCGCGTCCAGTGGCCGCTCGGCTTGAAGGTCGTGAGCCGCTTGCCCGGCGCGGTGATGCTGTCGGCATTGGCGACGTAAGGAAAAGCCATCACGCCGTCGGTGTTGCCGACATAAAAGGTGTCGCCGACCAGCGCCATGCCGAACGGCTGGTTGAGGTTCTCCATGAAGGCGCCGCGGACTTCGGCAACGCCGTCGCCGTCCTTGTCGCGGAGCAGCGTGATGCGGTTGGCGGAGACGCCGAGCGCCGCGGCGCGCCGCATCGTCGCCTGCATCGCGTAGTGGAACACGCTGCGCGGGGGACCTGCGATCTGCGTCGCTTCCGCGATCAGCACGTCGCCATTGGGCAGCACCTCGATCCAGCGCGGATGGTCGAGATCGCTCGCGAACGCATTGACCTTGAGCCCGGGCGCGACCGTCGGCTTCTGACCCTGACTCCAGCCGCGCGCGGTCGGCATCTTCAAGGTCGGGATGGCACCTTGCGGCTTGGCTTCGGGAATGGCCGGCGTCTGGCCCCAGGCCGGCGCCGCCTCGGAGCCGGTCAGCTTGCGCCATTGCAGCGCGATGCCGCCGAGGACTGCGACGAATTGCGCAAAGATACTGGAAAAAGTCATGAGAAGCCCCTGATTGCGCGCGCATCCAACTGGTTACCGCGGCGGACGTCAACCGCTGGGGCGCATCGTGAGGGCCTATTCCCTGGGAATGGCTGCCGACCAAATTTGCATGAAGGGGGACGGGAAGATCAGCGGCCGATCTGATGCAGTCGCGCGCACTGCCCTTCCAGCGTCGTCCCGGCCTTCGCCGGGACGACATCGCAGGTGTGGCGGCGGCCTGTGGCCTTCACCGCGGCGAGGTGAACGGGATGATCATCGGCACGCGGCGGCAATAGGCGCCGTAGGCGTCCTCGCCTAGCTCCTTCGACAGGAACACCTCTTCCATCCGGCCCTTCTGCCACATGCCGAGCGAGATCAGGATCGCGCCGAGGATCGTCGTCACCAGGCCTATCGCAATGCCCGTCACCAGCATGCCGAAGATCAGCCCGGTGTAGATCGGGTGGCGCACGATGCCGTAGGGGCCGGTGTCGATGACGCGGTGGTCTTCCTTGTGCGTGATGGTGTTGGACCAGAATTTTCCGAGATGCAGCCGCCCCCACCATGCGAAGGCGATGCCGGCGACCGAGAGGATCGCGGCGATGGCGATACCGGTGTTGCCGAGCACCCAGAGCGGCTTCCAGCCCATGACCTGCGCAATAAAGGGCGTGTACAGGATGCCGCCGATCAGGATCGGAAGGCTGTAACGCTGCGACTCCAGCGTCATCACCTGCTTCTTGGTCCGCCCCTGCCAGAACGAGGCGCCCACCCAGCTGGCGAGAAAGGCGAGCCAGATCAGGGCGAGGAGTTCGGTCGGCCACGCCGTGGTCCAGCCACCCCAGGCGACGGACAGAAGCTTGCTGAAATCGAAGGACATAAGGAAAGGTTCTTTGGGTTGGGGAGCTGATCAGCTCGCGCGCGAGGAGAGCGCGTGATGCTCGATGGCATTGGCGGCGACCTGGCCGTTGCGGACGAGCAGATGGGTGATGGTTTCGCGCAGCACCGGCTCGATCGGGCGCGGCGCATAGCCGAGCTCGTTGCGGGCCTTGCCGATAGAAAGGTCGCTCGCGGCAAGCGCGATGCGCACGCCCTCGGCGGTGCCGTTGGGCGGACGACGTGTGATGTGATCGGAGATCGATTCCAGCAGGATCGCGGAGAGCTCGGCGATCTTGCCGGGAACGACGACCGGGTACTGTCGCCGTCCGCTCATCGCCGACATCATTCGCAGGATCTGCCCGAGCCTGACGCAATCGCCGCCGAGGATGTAGCGCTGGCCGATGCGGCCACGCTCCATCGTCAGCAACAGGCCCATGGCGACGTCGCGGACGTCGACGAGATTGACCAGGAAGTCGAGATGCGGCTGCACCTTCTTTTGCAGGAAGTACCACAGCATCGCCGTAGGCGGCGTCAGATTGTGGTCGGCGGCGCCGATCGGCATGGTCGGGGTGCCGATCACGAGCGGGAAGCCTTTGGCCGCGGCCTTCGCGGCGTGATGCTCTGCGAGTGATTTCGAACGCGTATAGGCGCCGGGCATCGCCTCGGCGGGCTGCAAGGCTTCCTCGGCGGCCACGCCGTTGAGGTTGGCGTAGGGGAACAGGATCGATTCCGTCGAGCAATGCAGGAAGCGCGAGATGTTGTGCTTCATCGCAGCCGCAAGCACGACCTCGGTGCCGCGGAAATTGACGTCGTGGAAGTCCTGCTTGTTGGCGACCCACATGCCGGGCAGGCCGGCGAGGTGATAGACCTGATTGACCCCCGAAACCGCGGCATCGACCGTCGCAGCGTCCAGCACCGAGCCGTGCACATACTCGACGTCCGCATTCGCGGTCGCCGGCGGCCGGACGTCGAGAACACGTACCCGCTGCCCACGGGCGCGGAGCGCTTCGACGAGATGCTGTCCGATGAAACCGCTGCCACCGGTAACGAGTACGGGAGTCATGAAGTAGGTTTTGCTGTTCCGCTTCGAGAAAGCTATCGGGTTGAAAGGGAGTTGGTCGGAAGAGGCGCGAGAATAGCGGCAAGGTCGCGACGAAAACCGAGAGCAATGAATAATTTTGCCATGACGAACATAGGTCCAAGCAGGAAATGCGTGGGGTGGTCGACCATCGACGGCTGCCGTTCCTCGAACACCCTGTGACCAACGACCTGGGCTGCGACGCCAAACGCGATCAGCACCGCAAAAACCGACCACATCATGGCGGTCGAGACCTGATTGCCAATCGCAGTTGCGACTGAAAGCAGCACGATCATCGAGACCAGGATGCCAAGCCCGACACCGGCGTCCAGCATCAGCCAGTATACCAGCACTGGCAGGGCCAAAATCACCGCCAGGCTCACCTCGACCCCGAACACCGAGACATGCACCAGCGTCAGCGGCAGCGTCGCGCCCGTGAAGAGCAGGAGAATGCCAACCACATGCATCGCGCAGTTCCAGGGATCGCGATGATATTCGACATAGTCGGCCAGTTGGCGTTGAAAATAGCCAGCCATTTCAGTCTCGTGCGGCACGGGGTGGGCAAGGGCGAAGACAGCCTATAGCACCAGAGAGGGCAGTGCACAAACCGGCACTATTGTCGCGCAGGGCTGCCTTGTGCGCTGTGAGACAGTTCACAAAATAATCAGAAGTTCAACGGGTTCCCCGCAACGCGAAGGCGGGCGCTCAATGCCTCTTGGCGGGCTTTTTTGCCGCAGGCGCAGGGGCTGCTGCGGGATGCGCGAGCGCTTCTTCGGGCACTTTGGCAAAGGTCATGATTTGCAACTGGCCGTTGACAGCAGAGGTCGGCTTGGCGCGGTCGAGGAACTGCTCCTCGCCGAGGCCGATCGGTTGCAGCCGCTTGGTCGAAATCTTGAACGTGTTCACCAGCACGTCGCGGATCGCATCCGCCCGGCGCTGGCTCAGGATCGCGTTGGCCTCGCGCGTCTTCGAATTGGATTCGACGTGGCCGACGATCAGGAACGTGTAGGGCAGCAGCGAGGCGTGAACCAGTGCATCGGCGAGCCGCCCCACGGTCTGGTAGGATTCCGGCTGGATGATCGGTGTGTCGGCGTCGAACTGGATCTGCGCGTTGAAGGCGGGCAGCTTGGCCAGATCAGGCGCGATCAGCGGCCGGTTCACCGGGCCCGGATCGTTCTTGATCCTGGCCTTGGCCCGCTCCATCACCTGCTGCTTCAGCGCAGGGAGGTCGAGCTCGGGCGCTTCCTCGAAATGATTGAGCTTGCCGACGATGTCGTCGCGGGTCGGCGCCGTCTGTGCGCCGGCCGGGCCTGCGAGCAAAGTGAGGCTCAGGGCGACAGCGAGTCCGGCGGTGATGTGCCCGATCGCGCGCATCAGCGATACCCCGCATCGTCGACGGCCTTCAAGCAGTTGTTGCTGATGCCCTTGGGCGTCGAGATCAGGCAGGGGATCGACTTGCTGGTCTCCTTGGTCGAGCCGCCGCAGACCTTGACGATCTCGCGCTGGCAGGCGTTCGCGACCGTGACGCGGGCGGCGATGCGCTTCTGGATCGCGTCGAACACCGCCAAATAGTCGTTCTGGCACTGTTGGGAGAGCACGTCCCGGTTGCGGGACAGGCATTCCTTCAGGCGAGTCGAATCAGGATTGACGCCGCGGCAATTGGCGACGATTTCCGCGCCGCAGCTCTTGGCCAGCAGCCCGATCGAATCGCCAAAGCTCATAGTCTCCGCCGTCGCAAGCGACGGCATAACCAATGCAAGTACGATCGATGTGACGAGGCCCCGGACCATGGTTGCATCTGATACGGGGAAGTTCGCCATGGTCAAGGGCTGATCGGCGCACAACTGTCAAAGGGCCGGCCAGTGCGGCGAACAGTCCTCACTGTTGGGCGTCACTCCTCGGCGTCGTCGGCCGGAGGAAATTCGATTGCGACCGCCGTGTGTTTCCCCAGATCGTCGGCAAATGCGGGGTCGGCCTTGAGCTCGTCCAAGGTTCTCGGCCGGGGCAGCTCGCGGCCGTCAGCGATCAGCTCCTCCGCATAGAACGTGATCGCCTCGGTTGCATTCTCCAGGGCCTCATCGACGTCGTCGCCGCCGGAGATGCAGCCGGGCAGGTCGGGAAACCACAGGCTGACGTCGTCAGGGCCGTTGTCTTCCATGATGGCGATGTAGTGAGGCATGCCGGCCTCACGCCCGCTGCACGAAACTGTCCACGACCTTCTTCTCGCCGGCCTTGTCGAAGGCGATGGTGAGCTTGTTGCCGTCGATCTTGGTGACGCGGCCGTAGCCGAATTTCTGGTGGAAGACGCGATCGGACAGCGAAAATTCCGAGGTCGTGCCGGTGGATTTGGCGACCAGCTCGCCCTCGATCGTCAGGGGACCGCGGCGGCGCGAGGAGAAGCTGCCGAAATCCGGGCCTGAAGACGAGGAGGACGAGAACGTCGACGCCTGTTCCTCGAAGCCGCCACTTCCGCCGCCATTGCGACCACCGCCGCGGTTGCGGTTTGCCTGGGCGCGCTGCCAGCCCGGTGTCGAATAGGTCGAGCCGAAGGCTTCCATGTCGTCGAAGCGCGACGCCCCATAGCCGCCGGTGCCGCCCCAGGCCGAGCCGCCCTTGGATTCCGTGATCTCGACATTGGCCGCCGGCAATTCGTCGAGGAAACGCGAGGGGATCGTGGTCGACCAGGTGCCATGGATGCGCCGGTTGGTCGCGAAATAGATCATGGCGCGGCGGCGGGCGCGGGTCAGGCCGACATGTCCGAGCCGCCGCTCTTCCTCGAGACCGGCGCGGCCCTGTTCGTCCAGCGTGCGCTGGCTCGGGAACAGGCCTTCCTCCCAGCCGGGCAGGAACACGTTGTCGAATTCGAGCCCCTTGGCGGAGTGCAGCGTCATCAGCGACACCGCGTCATCCTCGGCGCCGCCCTCGCGGTCCATCACGAGGGAGATATGTTCGAGGAAGCCTTGCAGGTTCTCGAACTCCTCCATCGAGCGCACGAGCTCTTTGAGGTTCTCCAGACGGCCGGCGGCATCGGCCGAGCGGTCCTTCTGCCACATCTCGGTGTAGCCGCTCTCGTCGAGCACGATCTGGGCGAGATCCGTATGCGCGGTGACCTCGCGCTGGGCGCGCCAGCGGTCGAACTGGGCAACGACGTCGCGCAAGGAGCCGCGCGCCTTCGGCTTCAGCTCGTCGGTCTCGACCACGGCGCGCGCCGCCTCGAACAGCGGAATGCGGCGCTTGCGGGCGTGGTCGTGCAGCAGCTGTATCGTGGCATCGCCGAGGCCGCGCTTGGGCACGTTGACGATGCGCTCGAAGGCGAGATCGTCAGCCGGCGAATTGATGACACGCAAGTACGCCAGCGCATCGCGGATTTCGGCGCGCTCGTAGAAGCGCGGGCCGCCGATGACCCGATAGGGCAGGCCGAGCGTGACGAAACGGTCTTCGAACTCGCGCATCTGGTAGGACGCGCGCACCAGGATCGCGATTTCGTTGAGCTTCTCGCCCTGGCGCTGGATCTGCTCGATCTCCTCGCCGATGCCGCGGGCTTCCTCTTCGGAGTCCCAGGAGCCTGTCACCGTGACCTTCTCGCCCTCGACGTCCTCGGTGCGGAGCGTCTTGCCGAGCCGGCCTTCATTGTGTGCGATCAAATGCGAGGCTGCGGCGAGGATGTGACCGGTCGAGCGGTAGTTGCGCTCGAGGCGGATCACCTTGGCGCCCGGGAAATCGTGCTCGAAACGCAGGATGTTGTCGACTTCGGCGCCGCGCCAGCCATAGATCGACTGGTCGTCGTCGCCGACGCAGCAGATGTTTTTGGTGGGGCCTGTGGGCGCCACCGTCATTCCGGGATGCGCCGAAGGCGCAGATCCGGAATCTCGAGCTGAGGACTCATCTCGAGATTCTCCGGCGCGCAATTGCGCGTCGTAGTTCGGCTCTTCGAGCCGCCCCGGAATGACGGCATTGGTTGACGAAGGCGCCTGCGACAGCAGCCGCAGCCACAGATATTGCGCGACGTTCGTGTCCTGATACTCGTCGACCAGGATGAATTTAAAGCGCTGCTGATACTGCCGGAGGATGTCTGGATGCTCGCGGAAGATGCGGATGTTTTCCAGCAAGAGATCGCCGAAATCGGCGGCGTTCAGGATCTTCAGCCGCTCCTGGTAGCTCGCATAGAGCTTGCCGCCCTTGCCGTTGGCAAACATCGCGGCTTCGCCTGACGGCACCTGCGACGGCGTCAGGCCGCGGTTCTTCCAGCCGTCGATCAGGCCGGCCAGCATGCGCGCCGGCCAGCGCTTGTCGTCGATGCTCTCGGCCTGCAGCAGCTGCTTGAGCAGCCGCACCTGATCGTCGACATCGAGCACGGTGAAATTCGACTTGAGCTGCGCCAGCTCGGCATGGAAGCGCAGGATGCGCCCGCCGATGGAGTGGAAGGTGCCGAGCCACGGCATGCCTTCGACGGCATGGCCGAGCATCTGGCCGAGCCGGTGCTTCATTTCCCGCGCGGCCTTGTTGGTGAAGGTCACCGACAGGATCTCGGCGGGGCGGGCGCGGCCCTGGCTCAGAATGTGGGCGATGCGGGTGGTCAGCACGCGGGTCTTGCCGGTGCCGGCGCCGGCCAGCACCAGGACCGGGCCGTCCAGCGTCTCGACCGCTTCGCGCTGCTCCGGATTGAGCCCGGTCAGGTATTTCGGACCCACCGAGGCGCGCGCACGCGCGGCAATGCCGCCGGCGGCAGGCTGGTGGTCGGGTACGCTGGTGATCTTGCTCGGCTCGGTCATGCGAATCATTGGCGCCACGATGGCACCGCGGGGTGGCGGAAGGGAGCCTTCATAACAGGGATTGGCCTCTATATGGGGCGGTCGGGCAGGGTTTTCCACGTGCGCGGATGGCCAATTTGTTCCCGGGCGCCGGGCGAATTTCCAGCCTGAACCGGCCGGAACAAATGTTCCGAGCCGACGATTGGTTCTGCAAGTGAGGCGCCTCAGCTGCGCTGATCGCAGACAGTCATCGAAACAGAGGTTTTCACCATGCTGAGCTGGGTTGTGACGTTTCTGATTATCGCACTGATCGCCGGTATCCTGGGCTTTGGCGGCCTCGCCGGCGCGTCGATCGAAATCGCCAAGATCATCTTCTTCATCGCGGTCGTGCTGTTCCTGGTCTCGGCCGTGGTCGGCCTCGCCCGCGGGCGCAGGATCTAGCTAGCTCCGCTTCGAGGGCATCGCCACGCTGCGGCCGATGCCCTCGGGCCGCGGCACGGCGCTGTGAGCCTTGATCACTGCCGAAATGCGCTCCCTGATGTCAGGCGGAAATGCCGCCACCTTGCGCGAGCCCATGTCGATGTGCAGCGACATGTTCTCGGAGGTCGCCGACACCCAGCCTTCGGTCGCATGCCGCAGTTCCTGGAATGTGTGCAGGCGCTTCTCGTCCGCTTCCAGCAGCCAGACCGAGACCTGCACGGGATCGCCGAGATGGATTTCGCGCAAATAGCGCACGTGGCACTCGGCAGTGAAGGTCGAGCCGCCCCGCTCCTTCATGTAGCTGGGCCCGATCCCGAGCTGCAGCCACATCTGATCGATCGCCCGGTCGAACATCACGTTGTAATAGGCCATGTTGAGATGGCCGTTGTAGTCGATCCATTGCGGCTCGATCTGCATGATTGAAGACCGGAACGGCTCGGGCTTCGGGGCTGCACTGTCCGGCATGTCTCATTCCCTGGCTATGCGTCCGGTCGCTTGACTTGACCGGTGAGATGTCCTTTGCCACGGTTTGTTCTGTCGGGAGGACGATCCGTGGGTACTGTTATCACCAATAAGCCGCCGCGGCCGGAGCCGAAAGCCCTTGCAAGCGCGCTGGAGCAGCTTGCCGCACGCTTCGGCAACCGGCTCATCACCTCGCAGGCCGTGCGCGAGCAGCACGGCCATACCACCACATGGATCGTCAACCAGCCGCCCGACGGGGTGGTGATGGCGCAGGAGACGGCCGACATCCAGGATGTGGTGCGGATCTGCGCAAAGAACGGCGTGCCCGTCATTGCCTTCGGCACCGGCACCTCGCTCGAGGGCCAGGTCAACGCGCCCGCCGGCGGCATCTCGATCGATCTGCGCGACATGAACAAGGTGCTCGCGGTGCATGCCGAGGATCTCGACTGCGTGATCCAGCCCGGCGTCACCCGCAAAGCGCTCAATGAGCATTTGCGCGACCAGGGCCTGTTCTTTCCGATCGATCCCGGCGCCGACGCCTCACTCGGCGGCATGGCCTCGACCCGCGCCTCCGGCACCAATGCGGTGCGCTACGGCACGATGCGCGACAGCGTGCTCGCGCTGAAGGTGGTGCGTGGCGACGGCGAGATCATCACGACGGGGACGCGCGCCAAGAAGTCGTCGGCCGGTTACGATCTGACGCATCTGTTTGTCGGCGCCGAAGGCACGCTCGGCATCATCTCCGAGCTGACCATTCGTCTGCGCGGTATTCCTGACACCATCGCCGCCGGCGCAGTGTCGTTCGTGTCCGTGCATGGCGCGTGTCAGGCCGTGATCCTGGCGATCCAGACCGGCATTCCCGTGGCGCGCATCGAGCTGCTCAATGCCGCGCAGGTGAAGGCCTGCAACGCCTATTCGAAGCTGACGCTGCCGGAGACGCCGTTGCTGCTGATGGAATTCCACGGCAGCGAGATCGAGGTCGCCGAGCAGTCCAAGGCGTTCGGCGAGATCGCAAAAGACTGCGGCGGCGGCGATTTCTCCTGGACCACCAAACCGGAGGATCGCACGAAACTGTGGCAGGCACGGCACGATGCCTACTGGTCCGTCAAGGCGCTGCGGCCCGGCGACAGCATCGGCGTGGTCGCAACCGATGTCTGCGTGCCGATCTCGCGCCTTGCCGATTGCGTCAGCGAAACCGAGGAAGATCTCAAGCGGCTCAATTTATTGTCGCCGATCGTCGGCCATGTCGGCGACGGCAATTTCCATTGCTCGCTGGTGTGCGACACCAACGATGCCGACGAGATGGCGCGCGGCGAGGAGTTCATGCACCGCCTTGTCGAACGCGCGCAGGCGATGGACGGAACCTGCACCGGCGAGCACGGCATCGGCCAGGGCAAGCAGAAATATCTCAAGGCCGAGCTTGGCCCCGAGGCGATCGATGCGATGCGTGCGCTGAAAAAGGCACTCGACCCGCAGAACATCTTCAATCCCGGCAAGATCGTGCCGGAAGCGTAGCGCGCGGCATCGCCTTTCGTCTATGGTCGCTCCGTCACGGCGGAGCGAGGCAATGCAGTGGTTCGCGCGCAAGACGCGGAAAGACATCTGGGACGAAGCGATCGAAACGCCGCTCGGCGACATCGAGGCTGCCGAGCGCATCCGCGCCATCTGTGACGCTGCGGCCCAGAGCGCCATCGCCGCTGCGCGAAGCGACAAGGGCGAGACTGCTCGTTACGAGCGCGCGGCGAAGGTCGCGATGGAGATCGCGATGAAGATCTCCGATGGCCTGATGCGCGACGACGCGGTGCATCGCATCGTCAATCTCTGCATGACGGCGAACGACCTCAAGACGGCGCAGATCCTGTTCCGCGCGATCCACACCAGCTGGATCCGCGAGACGGCGCAGACGGACCATCCGGCGCTGGTGCAGTGAAAGCGGCTGCCTCCACGAAATCGGTGCGCTCCCTCTCCCGCAAGCGCGAGGGGTTGGAAACCCGCGGCACGACTGGTTTAACCTAGAGCCACCGTTCTACTTCGCCAGCCTGTGCACGGCCTCGTCCACGCTGTGGAAGACGTGCTCCTTCGGCAGGACATCGAACAGGCGGAAGCGCTCGAAGGCATCCTGCGCGCGCACCGATTCCAGCCGTGCCAGCGCGACGGTCACGCCTTGCGCGTTGCACACCTTGAAGACGTCGAGCAGGATCTGCGCGGCGGTGAAGTCGATCTCGACCATGCCGCTCGCCTCCAGCACCAGCAATTGCGGTGTCGCCGTGCCCAACACCTTCGCCACGTCGCTGCGAAAGCCCGGCGCGTTGAGGAAGGACAGCGGCGCCTGAAGCCCGATCACGGCGACGCCGGCGATGCGCTCGCCGGTGATGTGCGGATGCGCCGGCCACCAGATCGTGGTGCCCGGCACGCGCTCGAACTCGACGAGCCGCGCGCGCGTCGTGCTCCAGATGCCGTGCAGCAGCGACAGTACGATGCCGAGGAAGGCGCCCTGCTGGATCGGCAGCACGATGATCAGCGCGGCGGTGGCGACGATCAGCAGGAATTCGCTGAAGGACTGGCGGTAGATCGTCGTGATCTGCTTTACGCGGATGATGCGCATTGCCACGAACAGCAGGATGCCGCCGAGTGCGGCGTCCGGAACGTGCTGCAACAGTCCGGTGCCGAACGCGAGCAGCAACAGCACGATCACGGCCGCCGCAAGGCCCGCGAGCTGCGATTGCCCACCGGTCTCGGCGACGATGCCGGTGCGCGGCGGACTGGCATTGACCGGAAACGCGCCGAACAGGCCGGACAGCATGCTGCCGGCGCCGGCACCGAGGAAATCGCGGTCGACATCGGCGGGCTTATCGGGGTCGGACGGGAAGGACCGCGTGGTGGCCGCGGTCTGCACCATCACCACGACTGTGATGACGAAGGCGAGCGGCACGAGGCGCACCCACTGTTCCGGCGCAAGCATCGGCAGGGTCGGCCGCGGCAGCGTGCCCGGCACGGCGCCGACGACGTTGACCCCCTTGCTTTCGAGCCCGAGCGCGATCGTGGCCAGCGTCGCCGCGACGAGCCCGATCAGCGCGCCGGGAATTTTCGCGCTGATGGTCTCGGAGATGAAGACCACGGCCAGCACGCCGAAGCCGATGCAGAACGTGACGGGATTGGTGCGGCCGATCTCGGTTGCGAGCACGCCGATGCGGTCGAGTGTCGGGCCACCAGGAGATTCCAATCCGAGCACGCCAGGCAATTGCGACACGATGATGTGGACGGAGATGCCGGCAAGGAAGCCGACCATCACGGGCACCGACAAGAGATTGGCGATGCCGCCGAGCCGGAACGCGCCGCCGGCGAGCATCATCGCGCCGACCATCACGGCCAGCGCAATCGCGAGCCCCTGATACTCCGGTGAGCCGGCAGTCGCCAGTGCGGCAAGCCCGCCGGCGAAGATCGGCGTGATCGTGGAGTCGGCGCCGCAGGACAGGAAGCGGTTGCCGCCGAGCAGCGCAAAGCCGAGCGAGCCTGCCATGAAGGCGAAGAATCCGATCTGCGGCGCGAAGCCGCCTAGCCGCGCGGTCGCCATCTGCTCAGGGATGGCGATGGCCGCCAAAGTCAGCCCGGCCATGAGATCGCCGGGCAGGGCGTACGACCGGAGTGAGCTGAACAGCGGCCATGAGCCTTTGGCGTGGGCGTCTTGCGGCATCGACGAAAAATCTCCGGACATCCTGAGTCTGTCGATCAGACTACAGCATTTCCGGAAGAGAGGCAGGTGTGGCCTCTGTGTCGTCACTGCGAGCGGAGCGAAGCAATCCAGAATCCCTCAGCGGAAAGACTCTGGATTGCTTCGCTCGCAATAACGGAGGGCACACATTTGCCCTCCGCTTGTAGTGCGGCAGTCTCAGTATCGGGTGCCGCGGCCGCCGTAGTCGCCGTGTCCCATCTCGCCGCCACGGCCTCCGCCGCCCATACCCATTCCCATGCCAATTCCGACACCGATGCCGATGCCTTGCATGACGGCGGCGGGCGGTGGTCCTTGAGGCGGCGGTGCGCGCTCGACCACGACGTCGTCAGGCGGCGGCCGGCGCTTCGGCGGCGTGTCGACGACCTTGCGCTTTGACGGCGGCGGCGTGTCGTCGACGCGCTTCTTGATGATCGGCGCGACCGTCGGGTTGATCGGCGTCGTCGCCGGCGGTGTCGGTGCCGAGCACGGGCAGGTCGGTGCCATGGCGACGGCGACGGGAACTGCGGCCGCGGCGACCGGTAAGACGTAATTGCGGTTCTGCACGCGCAGCAGCAGCCGGCGCGCGGTCGCGGCGAGATCGCTGTTGTCCCAGTTCGCCAGATAGGCCTCGTAGGACGCGCGGGTGTTGATCGCGATCGCGCGGTCCCATGCCAGCATCTGGCGCCGCCGCTCCATGACGGTGCGCAAGCGCGGCGTGCGGGTGTCTTGTGCATAGAGCTCGATATAGGCCTGATAGGCCTGCACCGTGTCGTCGGCGATCACGAGATCATAGGCGACCTTGGCATCCTTGCCCTGCAGATCCTTGCGCCAGTCCTCGACGCTGCGCGTCGCGCTGGCGAGTGCCATCGCGTTCGTCGCCGGAGACTGAGGCTGTTGGCCGCTGCTTTCGCCGAAGAATTTGAAATCGGTCGTCAGCGAGGAGCTTTCCCACGGGATCTGCCGCCCGTCGGTCGACTGCGCCACCGCGATGCGGATGCGCTTGAACACTTCCTCGATCGGAACGTTCGGCTGCTTGGCGACGGTCAACGCCGCCGTGGTGTAGGGGCTGTCGGCACCTGAGCCGTCCTCGGCTTCGGCGCCGGGCGAGGTCGAGTAGGAGATGAAGGAGCCGGGCGCGCCGGCCTTGGTGTCGACGATGGCGAGCCCGTGGCCGGCGCCTGATAGCGCCGGGAACGGATTGTTGCGGCAGGCATCGAGCATGAAGATGCGCGCCCGCGTCGGCAGCGCGCCGAGCGTGTTGAGCAGATCGTTCAGCCGCACACCCTGCAGTGGAATGTCCGCCTCGCGCTTGGGATCGAGATCGACAGGCACGAGATAATTCTCGCCGTCGATCTGCAGGCCGTGTCCGGCATAGAACACCAGCGCGACGGTATCGGCACCGCTGGCGCTGACTTTGCCGGCGAAATCCGAGATCGCCTGGCGCATCTCGTTCTGCGCGAGGTTCGGTGCTGCCATGACGGTGAAGCCGGCATTGCCGAGCAACTCGGCCATGCCCTTGGCATCATTGGCCGCGTTGGGCAGCTCCGGCACGGTGCGATAAGCGGACTGACCGATCACCAGCGCAAGCCGGGCTTCCGCGGCAGCGTCCGTCGGAATCATCATTTGGGTGAGCGCTAGGAGACCGGAGGCAAGGATCAAATTGCAAAGGACTGGACGGCGCATGATGTCACCTCCATTGGCAATGGGCGCGAGGATGTCACCTTTTCTAGTCGTCCGCCATCGCTCTGTCTGTGCGCTAGCTCACGCCCGAGCGTGATCCGCAGACGTGCGCAGCGGAGCGCGATGACGATTTGTCGCGCCTCAGCCGAGCGGCAAAGTGGGGCAGGGGTTCTGCCGCAGCTGACGCCTCATGCCGTTCGATGTCAGAACAATCCGTGATCCCACGGCGGCTCCGGCGCAAACCGCGCGGCGAGGAAGTCGATGAAGGCGCGCACTTTTGCCGGCGGACGACGATCGGGCAGGTAGACCGCATGCACGGCGGAGGACTGCATCTCCGGCTGGTCGAGCGGAAGCGCGACCAGCGTGCCGGCGCGCAGATCGTCGGCGATGATGAAGGTCGGCTGGCGCGCGAGGCCAAGGCCGGCCAGCGTCGCCGCGCGCAGCGCATCGCCGTTGTTGGCGCGCAGATTGCCGGACACCTGGACGCGGATCTCGCCATCCACGCCGAACAGCCATTCCGCGGCGCTCGCCTGCTGCGACAGCGTGTAGCCGAGACAATTATGTGCGGCGAGATCGGCCACGCTGCGCGGCGTGCCGTGCTCGGCCAGATAGGACGGCGCGGCGCAGACCACCAGGCGGTTCGGCGCGAGCTTGCGCGCCACCATGCTGGAGTCGCGCAGGCGTCCGATGCGGATCGCGAGGTCCCAGCCTTCCTCGGCGAGATCGACGAGACGATCGTTGAGGCCGAGCTCGACCGTGACTTCGGGGTGGCGCCGACAGAAATCGGCAATGAGCGGCGCGATCTGCCTGGTGCCGAACACGACGGGCACGTTGACCCGTAGCGAGCCACGCGGCTCGACGCGCTCGCGCGCGACCGCAGCGTCTGCCGTCTCCATATCGGCGAGGATTCGCTCGGAGGATTCCAGATAGAGGCGACCGGCCTCGGTGATCGACAGCCGCCGCGTGGTGCGGTGGAACAGCTTGATGCCGAGCCGCGTCTCGAGCGAGGCGACATGCTTGGTCACCATGGTCTGCGACAGGCCCATCGCCCGGGCCGCGCCTGACAGACTGCCGTTCGCCGCCACCTTGGCGAAGACTTCCAGGCTGGTCAGGCGGTCGAGCATCTATTTCACTCTATGGGTATGAAGTGTATTTCCAAGATAGCAGATTATCATTCTCCTGAGAATAGATCATAGCTCACTCAACAATGGAGACCGCTATGATCGATTCCCGTACCGCCCCCTACGCCGCGCTGGTGCTGCGCGTGACCTTGGGCGCGCTGTTCCTGGCCCATGCCAGCCTGAAACTGTTCGTTTTCACCCCCGCCGGGACCGCAAAGTTCTTCGGCAGCCTGGGCTTCCCGCCCGAACTGGCCTATCTCGTGATGACCCTCGAGGTGCTCAGCGGCATCGCCCTGATCCTCGGCGTCTGGACCCGCTATGCGGCGTTGGCCGGCATTCCAGTTCTGCTCGGCGCGATCTTCACGGTGCACGCAGCCGCCGGCTTCTTCTTCACCAACCCGAAGGGCGGCTGGGAATATCCCGCGTTCTGGGCGATTGCGCTGGTCGCGCAGGCTCTGCTCGGCGATGGCGCCTTCGCGCTGCGGCCCTCGCGGGATGTCGAGGCCGCGAGCGGACAGCTGAGCGTCGCGCCGTCGCGCTGATCTTGTTGATCGCTGGAATGCGAAGCTGCGGGATTCCGGTCCCGCAGCTTTTTGCTGCGTGCCCATCAATCTGCGTTCGGCATTGATCCATACCTGAATTGGATCGATCTGCGTCAATCTTGCATGGCGGTCGTTTAGCCGCGATGCGGCATGATCGAAAACGTCGGAAATCATAGGCGTTCCACTGCAATCGGTCCCGGCGCGCCTGCTGCTTGCGCGTGCGCGTCTCCCGGCCGCAAGCCTTGCCTGTCCCGTCGCTTTGGCCGTACTCTCCGCGCAACAGGCTGTGGCAATGACCGCGGCCGGCAACAAAAATATATTGGGGAGAGACACCATGACCCTCGTGCCCGTCAGCCGTCGCACGTTCATCAAGTCGTCGACGGCGCTGACCGCCGGCCTTGTTCTCTCTCCCGCCATCATCGGTCGCGCTGAAGCTGCGACGCTGAAGCTGAAATGCTCCTCCTCGTTGCCGAACGATCCCAAATTCGCCAACGGCCGTGTCTACTACGACAACCTCGTCAAGCAGATCAAAGCCAACGGTCTTGGCGAACAGGTCGAGGTCGCCTTCTTCCCCGACAACCAGCTCGGTCAGGAAATCGACGTCATCAACTCGGTGAAGCTCGGCGTCATCGACCTCATGATCTCGGGCTCGTCGATCTCGGCCAATCTGGTGCCGCTGGTCGGCACCTACGATCTCGGCTTCCTGTTCGCGAGCTTCCCGCAGCAGACCAAGGCGTTCGATGCCGGTGCCGCCAAGCCGATCGAGGACGCGCTGCTCAAGGGCAGCAACATCCGCATCATCGCCTGGGCCTATAATTTCGGCTCGCGCAGCGTGCTTGCAAGGAAGCCGGTGAAGACGCCGGAGGATCTCGCCGGCCTCAAGATCCGCACCCTGCCCAATCCCGTCATCACCGAATGCCTGCGCCTGATGGGCGCCGCCGCCACGCCGCTGGCGTTCGGCGAAATCTACACGGCGCTGCAGGCCGGCGTGCTCGACGGTCTCGAGCACGATCCGCCGACCATCCTTGCCAGCAAGTTCTACGAGACCGCAAAATTCTACGCGCTGACGCAGCACAATTTCTCGCCGCTCGCGGTCTATTTCAGCGACATGACATTCAACCGCATGGATCCGAAGCTGCGCGAGGGCTTTTTCGACGCCGCGAAGAAGGCTGCGATCGACACGCGGTCCCACGGGCTCGCGGTCGAGAAGGAGGCGCTGGCAGCCTTGACCGAGAAGGGCGTGACGGTGGCCGAATGCGACCGCGAGGCCTTCAAGAAGCGCGTGGCGCCGCAGATCGAAAACTTCATCAAGGCGCGGCCGGAGTCCAAGGCCGTCATCGACATCATCCGTTCGACCCAAGCCTGAGATGGCCAAGTCTGAGGTGGCCAAATCTGAGGTCACGATGATCGGCGCCTTGTCGCTCTCCGGCAGTCGCCACGGCGCGATTGCGTTGCTGCTTCGTTGCAGCGACGCGATCGCGGCCATCTTGCTGGCCGCCGATCTCGCTGTCGTCTGCGGCTCGGTGGTGCTGCGTTTCTTCTTCAATGCGCCGGTCGAATGGTCCGACGACGTCGCGCGCGGCTTGATGGTCGGATCCGCCTTCTTCGGTGCCGCCAGCGCGCTTGCGCGCGGCGAGAATGTAGGCGTGTCGTTCTTCCGTGATCTGCTTTCGATGCGGCTGCGTACGCTGGTCGATGCTGCCAGCAGCCTGCTCGTCGTGCTGATCTCCGGCTACGTCGCCTACAATGCGATCAAGCTGGGCTCGCTGACATCAGGGCAGACCACCGGCTCCGGCCTGCCGCTGGAACTGACGTTCTATCCGATGGGCATCGGAGCGCTGTTCATGACGGTGTTCGCGATCGACCATCTCTGCGCGCGGCCGCTCCCGGATATTGTCAGGGGTCTCGTTGCCGTCGCCGTCGTTACCGGCCTCTATCTCGCCTGGGATTACCTGTCGCCGTCCTCGGTGCCGTCGGCGGGCACCTTGATGCTGATCGGCTTCTTCGCGACGCTGTTCGGCGGCCTGCCGATCGGCTTTGCGCTGGCACTGGCCGCGCTGATCTTCATCTGGGTCGAGGGCGCGCTGCCCGGCGTCATCTTTGCCCAGCAGATGGCGCGCGGCATCGATAATTTCGTGCTGCTCGCGATCCCGTTCTTCATCCTCGTCGGCTACCTCATGGAAGCCAACGGCATGTCGGTGCGGCTGATCGAGCTGCTGCAGCGCGCAGTGGGGCGCATGCGCGGCGGGCTGAACGTCGTGATGGTGGCCTCGATGGTGCTGTTCTCCGGCATCTCGGGCTCGAAGATGGCCGATGTGGCCGCCGTCGGCTCCGTGCTGATCCCGGCGGCGCGCCGCTCGAGGCAGAATCCGGGCAGCGCGGTGGCGCTGCTCGCGGCATCCGCGGTGATGGCGGAGACCATTCCACCCTGCATCAACCTGATCATTCTGGGCTTTGTCGCAAACCTCTCGATCGGCGGCCTGTTCATGGCAGGCCTGCTACCGGCCGCGCTGATGGCGGCGGTGCTGATCGCCTTCTCCATCATCTTCGGCAAGACGCCTGACCGCGCCGAGGAGGTCGAGCGGCAGATGCCGGTCTCGGGCCTCTGGAGCGGCGCGATCGCTTCGTTCGGCCTCATCTTCATGATCTTCTTCGGCTTCAAGAGCGGCTTTGCTACGGCCACGGAAATCTCCGCTTTCGCCGTGGCCTATGCGCTTGTCGTCGGCAGCGTGGTCTTCCGCGAACTTAGCTTCAGATCGGCCGCGCAGAGTTTCGTCCATGCGGCGACGCGCGCCGGGCTGGTGCTGTTCATCGTCGCCGCGGCACAGTCGCTGGCCTTCACCCTGACCTTGCAGCAGGTGCCGCATGCGGTCGGCGACTTCATGCTGGGCCTGTCCAAAACCAGCGGGACGTGGCTGTTCATCCTGCTCGCCATCGCCGTGCTGATCGTGATGGGCTCGGTGCTGGAAGGAGCGGCTGCACTGATCATCTTCGGGCCGCTGCTGCTCCCGGTTGCGGTGCAGCTCGGCATCGATCCCCTGCATTTCGGCGTCGTGCTCGTCATTGCGATGGGCGTCGGCCTGTTCGCGCCGCCGCTCGGGCTCGGGCTCTACGGCGCTTGCCTGATCGGCAACGTGCCGATCGAGCAGACGGTGAAGCCGATCCTCGGCTATCTTGGCCTCCTGTTCCTCTGCCTGCTCGTCATCGCGTTCGTGCCATGGCTGAGCACCGCCCTTCCGCGCGCGTTCGGCTATTGAAGGAGTGCTGCCGTGAAAGTCCTGCTGGCCCATACGCCGGAGATGCGCCGCAATTACTACGGCGATCGCAGCCTGAACGGTCTGCGCGCGATTGCCGATGTGATCCTGCACGACGGTGACCAGGCGCTCGACTCGACGAGCCTCGTGAATGCGGCGAAAGACGCCGACATCATCGTCGCCGATCGCATGACCGAAGGCCGCGGCGAGATTTTTGCGCAGCTGCCGCGCCTGCGTGCCTTCGTCCGCTGCGCCGTCGATATCCGTAACGTCGATGTCGATGCCGCCTCGCAAGCTGGCGTGCTGGTGACGCGGGCCGGTCCCGGCTTCGTGCAGGCGGTCGCGGAGCTCGCGGTCGGCTTCATGGTCGATTTGTCACGCGGCGTGTCGCGGGCGACGGCGGATTACCACGCCGGCCGCAAGCCGGAAGCGCGGATGGGCCGCCAGCTCGCCGGCAGCACGATCGGTATCATCGGCTATGGCAGCATCGGGCGTTATCTTGCCGAGATCGCAAAGGTGATGCGCATGCAGGTGCTGGTCTCCGATCCCTTTGCGACCGTGACCGACAGCGCCATCAGGCAGGTCACGCTCGACGAGCTGCTGAGCGCGTCCGACTATGTCGTCTGCCTTGCCATCGCCAACGAGCAGACCGAGAAGCTGATCGGTGAGGCAGCTCTGGCCCGCATGCAGACGCATGCCGTCTTCATCAACCTCTCGCGCGGCAATCTCGTGGACGAGGCGGCACTCGCCAAGGCGCTGCTGGAGAACCGCATCGCCGGTGCTGCGATGGATGTCGGCCGTGCGCCGGACCAGATGCCGACGCCGGATCTGGCGAAATTCCCGAGCGTCATCGCAACGCCGCATGTCGGCGGGCTGACGCCGCAGGCGATCGAATACCAGTCGCTGGAGACGGTGCGGCAGGTCGCGGCGATCATCAAGGGCGAGGCGCCGCAAGGCGCCGTCAACGCTGAGCGCTGGACGCGGCGGCCGTGAAACGACCTACAGCCTATCCACCGCCTTGAACGTTCCGTCCTTCTGGATCACCGTCAGAAACACCTTCGGCGGTGTCTCGATGGCACGCGCGCCGACGGTGATGACGGTGCCGCTGATGTTGAACCGGCCGACGTCGTTGATCATCCGCATCAGGCCCGCCCGCGTCGGATTCGGTCCGAGCTGTTGCAGGGCCGTGGCGACAAAGCGGCCGTCGAGATAGCCTTCGAGCGAGACGAAGTCGGGGGCCAGCGTTGGATCGAGCGCTTTCTGCGCGGCCTGGTAATCGGCCACGAGCTTGAGCGAGCGATCCCACGGAAAGGGCACGACCTGCGAGACGATGACGCCTTCGCCTTCGGGGCCGAGCTCCCTGGCGAGCGCGTTGGCGCCGACGAAGGAGATGTTGACGAACGTCGGAGACAGGCCGCTGCGGTGCGCGAGCTTGATGAATTCTGCGCAGGGACCGTAGGTCCCGACCATGACGATCGCCTCGGGTTCGGCGCGCTTGATCACCCGCCAGGCCGAGCCGACCGCACGGGTGTTGCGCTCGAAGGTGCCTTCGGCGGCGAGCTCGAGGCCGCGCCTGGCCAGCGCGCTCTTCACGCCCGCAAGGCCGTCACGGCCGAAGGAATCGTCCTGGTAGAAGATGCCGATGCGGGTGAACTTGCGATCCTCGGTCAGATGCTTGATCCACGCTTCGGCCTCCGCGGCATAACTCGCACGGATGTTGACGACGTTCGGCAGCTCGAGGTCGCGCAAGAATGCGGCGCCAGTGAACGGTCCGATGAAGGGAATTTTCCGGGCGCTGGTGATCGGAATCGTCGCCATCGCTGTCGGCGTGCCCACTGCGCCGATCAGCGCGAACACCTTGTCGTCCTCGATCAGCCGCAGCGTCTGCGCCACCGAACGGTCGGGATCGTAGCCGTCGTCGCGGCTGATCAGTTGCAGCTTGCGGCCATGGACGCCGCCGTTTGCGTTGATTTCGGTGAATGCCGCGACGATGCCCTGCCGCATGCGCTGGCCGAGCACGGAGGAGGGGCCTTCGAATGCAGCTGCCTGGCCGAACAGAATCGCATCAGCGTTGACGCCGACCTCTTCGCCGCTTGCCGCGAGCGTGGCTGCGGCGAGCAGTGCGAAGGTCAGCACGATGCGTGTCGCTGATCGAGACAGGTTCATCAAGACGTGTTGCCGGATGCAGGAAAGAGCGTGCCGAGCATAGTCGCGCGGCCTGAATAGCTCGCTAACCGGCGCTGCACCGGCAGCTCCGTAATATCCCGGGCAAAGCCGGCAAGTTGCGCCGATGGCGACGGTTCATCCGGGTAGTTCGTTAACTAAGCCGAGCAATGCGGGAAAGCCGGGTTCCGAAATTGTGCAGTTCTTAACCGCGTCCTTGTCCGATTGCCACCTCGGCGGTTCAACCAGAAGTTCGGTCCGCCGCGAAGAGGGGGATGGCGGCTTTACGGATGGGCGATCGCGATCAGAATGATCAGGGTCGGAAACGGACGACCGGATGGTGGCGCGCCGCGCTGCTGCTCGGGCTCTGTCGTCCTGCGCTCGTCGCAGCCGGCGTCGGTCTGCTGTTCTCGCTGGCGGGCGCGGCGGCCGTGGCGCGCTGGGAAGATCGCGTCAACAGGATCGAGTTCGCAAGCACGGCCGAGACCGAATCCATCGTCATGCAGAACGGCATGAACGAATATATCAGCCGGCTCGTCGCGCTGCGCACCCTGTTCGAATCGACCAACGAGGAAATCACCCGCAGCGAGTTCGAGACGTTCAGCGCCCGGCTGTTCGAGCACCATCCCGGCATGCTGCGCATCGCCTGGCTGCCGCGCGTCAACCGCAAGGAACGCGCCGAATACGAGGCCGCCGCGGTCGCCGACGGCGTGTCCGGCTATCATATCAAGGCGCTCCAGGGCGACGGTTTTGCGATCGCGCCGCAAAGCGACGAGTATTTTCCGATCTTCTATTCGACCCAGCCGAAGACGTCGTCCGTCTATGGCATGGACTACGCGACCGTTCCTGAACGCGCCGCGGCGCTCGAGCGCGCGCGCGACAACGATCGGATCGCCAGCATTCGTGCGCGTCTCTACGAGCCGCGCGAGGGCGGCCGGCTGCCTGATGTTTTCGTCGCCGTTCCCGTCTACGCCAAGGGAACCTCGCGGGACACGATTGCGGACCGGCGCCGCAATCTCACAGGCTATGTCATCGGCGTGTTCGACCTGCCGCTGCTGATGGAGGCCATTCGTGTCACGACCGGCGCAAGCCCTGCGGTCAGCGTGAACGTGTATCCGCCTTTCACGTCCCGGATCGTCAACCTCGAGGAGATGATGCCGGATTATTCGTCGGCGCCTTCCTCGCCGCAGTCGATGCGCGACGTGGCGCAGGGCCTGCACTGGTCGGGCCATCTCAAGATCGGGGACACCGACTGGCAGGTGCGTGCGATGCCGACGGTCGGCGGTTCCCTCGAGATGACCTACGACCGCGCCAGCGCGGTCCTCACCGTCGGCATGCTGCTGACGCTGTCGCTGTCGATCTATCTGATGCTCGCAAGCCGAAATTCGCGCCGGCTGTCGCTGGCCAACCGGCGCGTGCTCGAGCTTGCGCAGACCGACGTCCTCACCGGATTGCCGAACCGCGCCTTCTTCCTGGCCCGATTGGACGAGCTGAACAGCCAGCTGGCGCACGGCGGCTGGACCTTCTCGATCCTGATGCTGGACCTCGACCGCTTCAAGAACGTCAACGATTCCCTCGGTCATGGCGCCGGCGATGCGCTGCTGCGTCTGGTGGCGCAGCGGCTGAAATCCGCGGTGCGCGCCACCGACGTGCTGGCGCGGCTCGGCGGCGACGAATTCGCCATCATCCAGGAGGGCTGCGAGGATCAGCGCGCCTCTTCGACCGAACTCGCAGGCCGCATCGCCAAGCTCGTCGCCGAGCCATTCCTGCTGCCCGGACATCGCGTCGAGATCGGCACCAGCATCGGCATTGCGGTCGCGCCGGATCATGGCAGCGACCAGGAGCAGCTGTTGAAGAAGGCCGACCTTGCGCTCTATCGCTCGAAATCGGCCGGCCGCAACTGCTTCACCATCTACGACGAGGCGATGTCGGCCGAGCTCGAGGCGCGCAACACGCTGGAAGGGGATTTGCGCGACGCCATCGCGCTGTGCCAGCTCGAGGTGCACTATCAGCCGTTCATGGATGCCGGCACCGGTGCGCGGCGCGGCTTCGAGGCGCTGGTGCGCTGGCGGCATCCGACCCGCGGGCTGATCCCGCCGGATCAGTTCATCGCGCTCGCCGAAGAGACCGGGCTGATCGTGCCGCTCGGCGAATTCGTGCTGCGTCGCGCCTGCGCGGATGCGGCAAGCTGGCCGTCCGGCCTGATGGTCGCGGTTAATTTGTCGCCAATCCAGTTCAAGGAAGCCGACCTGTTCGACGTCATCAGCGCGGCGTTGCGGGATTCCGGCCTGTCGCCGGAGCGCCTCGAGATCGAAATCACCGAGTCCGTCCTGCTTGAGCGCGGCACCGAGAACCATGCTTTCATGGAGCGGCTCAAGAGCATCGGCGTCGAGCTCGCGCTCGACGATTTCGGCACCGGCTATTCCTCGCTGAGCTATCTCACCGCATTTCCGTTCGACAAGATCAAGATCGACAAATCGTTCATCCGCAATCTCACGCACCAGCCGCGCTCTTCCGCGATCATCTCCTCGATAGTGACACTGGCGCGCGGGCTCGACATGTCGGTCACCGCCGAAGGCGTCGAGACATCGGACGAGTTCGAGCGGCTGAAGGCGCTCGGCATCAATTTCGCGCAAGGCTATCTGTTCGGCCGCCCGCGGCCGATCGGCCAGATCGAGCTCGACGCGCCGGTTCAGCCTTCGCAGCTCGACGCCGCCTGAGCGCGCGCGCCTCGTCCTTCGAGACGACCGCTTCGCGGTCTCCTCAGGATGAGGCTA
>NZ_CAKZHY010000116.1 GCF_936928535.1 uncultured Bradyrhizobium sp.
TCTTCCCCTTCAACAAGGCAAATGCAAACGAGAGATGTACTAATCCATTATTTGAGTGGGGAACGCGTCTTTGTTGAACGCGACGGTCGACGAACATTGGCAGGGTTCAATCCGCCCTTGCGCGCGGTGCGCGCGAGGCATGTGAACCGCTGTCATCAGGTCACTCCTAGCAATCAGTAATGCGTGCAACCTTTAGGGCTGGAATTAAAGGCAGGACATGAGAAACGGTCAAAACAAGCAGCGGATGCGCAACCGCAACAACAACAACAATAACAATAACAACAACCGACGCGGCCAGAACCCGATGACCCGGGTTTACGAATCGAACGGCCCCGACATCAAGATCCGCGGCACCGCCTCCCACATCGCCGAAAAATACCTGCAGCTGGCGCGTGACGCGCGTTCCTCGGGCGACCCGGTTGCCGCCGAAAACTACTACCAGCATGCCGAGCACTATTTCCGCCTGATCGCGGCGGCCCAGGAACAGTTCCGCCAGAACCAGCAGCCGCGCGGCGACGAACCCGTCAGCACCAGCAGCGATGACGGCGAGGACGACGGCGAGAATTTCTCGGCCTTCGGCCAGGAGCCCGGCTTCGTTCCACAGCCGCCGCAGCAGTCCTTCATGCGCGACCGCGACGGCCAGCGCGACCACCAGCGTGACTTCCAGCACCGCGACAACCAGCAGCAGCCCTATCAGCGCGATCAGCAGCAGCCCCGCGAGCATCGCGAACGCGACCATCGTCCGCAGCCGCAATATCATCAGCAGCCGCAGCCGCCGAACCAGCCGCAACCTGTCGTCGCCGATGCCGGTAGCGTCGACCGTCTGCCGTCCTTCATCACCGGTGCACAGCCGCAGGCCAACGGTGCGCCCGCCGGCTTCGAAGGTGGCAATGGCGGCGGTGGCGAACGCTATCCGCGACGGCGGCGCCGGCCGCATGGCGGCCCGCGCCCCGAGCGCGAGGCAGCTCCGGCCGCCACCAGCGACGATCTCGCCCCGGGCGAATAGGTCGCACTTCGATCTTGACGAATTGCAATCGTCCCGGCCTCGCCGGGACGATTTGTTTTTGACGACGATTGGTGGCGGCGTTCGCGGCAGCGCCTCAGTCTCAGCCCCGCCTCATCGTGGTCGAGGACGGCACCAGCACCGGCTTCGCCAGCGAGGGAATCAGCCTGGCACGTTCGCGCTTGGCCGGGATCGCACGATAGACCTGCTTGGTCGCCTCGACGATGTGGACACCGGCGAAGGGCAGCGAGAGCGCCGCGCCGGCACGCTCCCACATCTGCGCCGATTTCAGCACCCAGCGGCCCGCATAGGGCGGCATGAACAGCGCCTCGCCCCAGCCTGTGGGCGTGAACCAGGTCTGGCGCAAGAGGTCCGTAATCTGCGAGCGCGAATAGGGACGGCCGTGGCCGAACGGCGTGTTGTCGCTGCGCGTCCAGACGCCGCGCCTGTTCGGAATCACCGCGATGACGCGCCCCGAAGGCGACAGCACGCGCCAGACCTCGCGCAACAGCGCGGCCGGATCGTCCGACATCTCCAGCGCATGGACCAGCAGGATGCGGTCCACCGCGGCGTCGGGAAGCGGCAGCGAGAACTCGTCGACCAGCGCGGCCAGCGCAGGCCGCCCGGTCGGCCATTTCAACACGCCCTGGGCTGCCGGCATGAAGGCGATGCAGCGCTCCGCGTCCTCGCGGAACAGCCCGAGATAGGGCGTCGGATAGCCGACGCCGAGCACGCGCTGCCCCTCGGCGCCCGACCAGCGCTCCCTGATGCCGCGATTGATCATCTGCCGCGCCACGATGCCGAGGCGGCGGGAATAGAATTCTCTGAGGTCGACGACGTCGATGGTCATGATCGCAATGTAACATGCGCTGGGGCGCCGCTGCGCGCCCAATATTGCATTGCCTGCGCAACGTTAACGCCATATTTGTCAGGCGGGGCTGAGCGCGATGGAGATGTCATGGCCGCCGAAATTCGTACTTTCACCTGTTTAAACGACAATTTCGGTTATCTGATCCACGATGTGGAAACCAAGGCAACCGCGTCGATCGATGCCCCGGAAGCCGGTCCCATCATCAAGGCGCTGGAGCGCGAGGGCTGGCAGCTCACCGACATCCTGATCACCCACCATCATGGCGATCACGTCGGCGGCGTTGCCGAGCTCAAGAAGAAATACGGATGTCGCGTCGTCGCGCCGCATGACAAGACGACGAAAATTGCCGACGTCGATCTGCGCGTTGCCAATGGCGACGTGGTCAAGGTCGGCACGCTGCTGGGGCGCGTGCTGGAGACACCCGGCCATACGCTCGACCACATCTCCTACGTGTTCGACACCGAGAAGACGCTGTTTGCCGCCGACACGCTGTTCTCGATCGGCTGCGGCCGCGTGTTCGAGGGCAACTATCCGATGATGTGGGACTCGCTGCTGAAGCTGCGCGCCCTGCCCGACGACTTCAGGCTCTATTGCGGGCACGAATACACAGCGTCCAATGTGAAATTCGCACTCACGGTTGAGCCCGACAATGCGGCGCTCCAGGCGCGCGCGGCGGAAGTCGCGAAGCTTCGGGCCGAGAACAAGCCCACGATTCCCTCACTGCTTGGTGACGAGAAGCGAGCAAATGTGTTCCTGCGCGCTGATGCGCCCGAGGTCGCCGCCAAGCTACACATGAAGGGCGCGGATGCCGCCGCAGTGTTCGGCGAGCTGCGCGAGCGCAAAAACAAATCCTGACGGGGATCGATGCCGACCGCAGCCGAGATCATCGCGCGCCTTGAGCTCCGCCCGCATCCCGAGGGCGGCCATTACCGCGAGACCTTTCGCGACCAGACCACCGACGCAAATGGCAGGTCGCGCTCGACCCTCATCTACTTCCTGCTGGCGCGCGGCGAGCGCTCGCACTGGCATCGGATCGATGCAGTCGAGACCTGGCACTATTACGCCGGCAGCCCGCTGACACTGCGCATCGCCCACGAGGGATGCTCCCAGCACGAGGTGCGGCTCGGCACCGATCTCATCGGCGGCGAGCGGCCCCAGGCGATCGTGCCTGCCGACGCCTGGCAGATGGCGGAGACATCAGGCGAATGGACGTTGGTCGGCTGCACGGTGGCGCCGGCATTCGAGTTCGCAAAGTTCGAACTCGCACCGAAGGGCTGGGAGCCATAAGCGCGATCTGAAATCGGGTGGGTTCGATGCGTGTCCCGCGTTAGGAGAGCGCTTCCAGTCAACAGGAGCGCACGATGCACGGAACACTCGGCCCCACCGCCGTCCAGATCGATCCCGCTATTTTATATTTCGGAACGCCGGTCGTCCTCATCGGATCGACCAACGACGACGGCTCCCACAATCTCGCACCGATGTCCTCGGCCTGGTGGGTTGGATGGCGCTGTATGCTCGGGCTCGGGCGCAACTCAAAAACCACCGAGAACATGATTCGCACCGGCGAATGCGTGCTCAATCTGCCCTCGGTGGATCTTGTTGCTGCCGTCGATCGTCTCGCCCGCACCACAGGCTCGAATCCCGTGCCGCCGAGAAAACTCTATCGCGGCTATAGGCACGAGAAGGACAAGTTCGGCCTCAGCGACCTGACAGCGTTATCGGGCGAGACGGTCAGCGCCCCGCGCGCCGCCGAGTGCCCGGTGCAGATCGAAGCGAAGGTCGCTTATGTGCACGAGATGGCGCAAGACGATGCGATCTGGCGCGGCAATCTCACCGCGATCGAGGTCCGCATCACCCGCGTCCATGTGCATCCCGGCATCATGATGGAAGAGGCACCGAACCGCGTCGATCCCGACAAATGGCGGCCGCTGATCATGAGCTTTCAGGAATTTTATGGCCTGACGCCACAGCGCCTGCAGCGCTCCGAGCTCGGACAGATTCCGGAAGCGATGTACCGCCCGCCGGGCTGGCAGCCGGCGCTTTAGCCGAGGATCAATCTAGATCGGCTGGCGCGGGAGCCCGAACAGGCAGTCGACGAATAATCCTCGTCGGAAGGCTTTCGTAGGCCGGCCGATAGCCACCGATTCGATATTCTTCTACGGTCAGTTGGATGAAGGATTTTCCATCGGTTACCGTAACCGTCTCGGGTCGGCCATTCCCGCGCTCGCTGCGATGAATGCCCGTGAACGTTTCGGGCGTCGCGCTGACTTGCGCAACGACACTCGGGCCGGAGAGCATCACGGTGAACGCCAGCGGAATCGCAATCAACCGCATCATCGCTTCCTCAGCACCATATCCTTCGCCGCGATCAGGCCGCCGCCGGCGATCAGGATAGCGGCAACGGCGATGTTGGCGCTGGCTTTGGCGAAGCCGGCGGCGATGAGGAAGCCGGTCGACAGCAGCGGCGTCGCGTAAGACGCGGCGCCGAGAACGCGGATATCGCCGCGCTTCATGCCGATGTCCCAGGCGTAGAAGGCAGCTCCCACTGGACCGATGCCGAGCCCGATCACGGCAAGCCATTGCAGCGCGGTCTCCGGCCACACCGTGGTTTCCAGCACGCCATGCATCAGCGCGGCGAGCACTGAAGTGGCAAGGCAGAAGCCTGCGACCGCATCGGTCGGGACGGCCTTCAGCCGCCGTGACAGCACCGAATAGGTCGCCCAGACGAAGGCGGCGATGAAGGCCGCGATCAATCCCGGCACCGCGCCCGGCGCGAAGCCGGTGGTATTGCCGGCAAACAGCAGCACAGTGCCGACGAGGCCGAGCACGGCGCCGATGATGTGATGCATGGCGAGCCGCTCGCCCGGCAGGAAGGACGAGAACAGCACGATCAGCAGCGGCCACATGTAATTGAGAAGGCCGGCTTCGGCGGGCGGCGCGAAGCGCAGCGCTAGGAAATACAGCGCGTGATAGCCGAACAGGCCACCGACGCCGACAACCCACACGACCAGCGGCTGGCGCAGGCTCTTCGCGGCGTCACCGCGGCCGATCCAGGTGAGGAGCCCGACGAGACCGCCGATCGCGAACGTCATCGCGGCGAGCTGGAACGCCGGAATCTTCCCGGTCGCCACCGTCATCACTGACAGCAGCGACCACATCAGGATCGCGGTCAATCCGATCAGTGTGGCGGCGCGCGGGGTCATCGATCAAAAGGCTCTGAGGACGCTTATGCCCGGCACGAGGCCGGGCATTTGCGCTCTTCACTATCGCCTTGTCTCGCCCAACGCTACAGGCTTGATGTCCTGTCAGGCCTGATACTGGCCGCCGTTGATGGTCATGGTCGATCCCGTGATGAAGCCGGCATCGTCAGCTGCAAGGAACACGACCGCGCGCGCGATCTCCTCGGGCTCGCCGAGACGGGCGACCGGAATCTGCGGGATCACGTTCTTCTCCAGAACGTCCTTCGGCACGGCCTGCACCATTTCGGTGTTGATGTAGCCGGGGCAGATCGCGTTCACGGTGATGCCGCCCTTGGCGTTCTCGAGCGCGAGCGCCTTGGTGAAGCCGATGTCGCCGGCCTTCGCCGCGGAATAGTTGACCTGGCCGAACTGTCCCTTCTGGCCGTTGATCGACGAGATCGAGATGATGCGTCCGAATTTTCGCGAACGCATGCCCTCGATCACCTGACGCGTCATGTTGAACAGCGAGCCGAGATTGGTGTTGATGACGGCGTTCCACTGCTCGAGCGTCATCTTGTGGAAGGCGGTGTCGCGGGTGATGCCGGCATTGTTGACGAGCACCTCGACCGGCCCGAGATCGGCTTCGACCTTCTTCACGCCCTCGGCGCAGGCATCGAAGCTGCTGACGTCCCATTTGTAGACGGCAATACCGGTCTCGGCCTTGAACTTCTCCGCCGCCGCGTCGTTGCCGGCGTAGCTCGCAGCGACCTTGTAGCCGGCCGCGTTCAACGCCTTGCTGATCGCAGCTCCGATACCCCGCGTGCCACCCGTCACCAATGCAACTCGTGCCATATCGTATTCCTTCCCTTGGACTCTTCGGACGTTTCTGAAGTGATCGTTTTTAGTGATGGATTATGCGGTTGGTTTGACGGACATCAAGAACAAAACGCCCGGCGTTGAGCCGGGCGTTTGTATTTAGTCGAGGCTTGCGCGGTTGCGAAGAATATTTGATTTGCAACCGCCGCCTTTTTAGTCGCGTGCATCGCACTCACTTAGTGTGCAGCGCACGCACAAGTTCATCGTTCAGCGTGGCGTCAGCTTCAGTCGCGCGCCAGACACATCGCGATACCCATGCCGCCGCCGATGCACAGCGTGGCAAGGCCCTTCTTCGAATCACGCTTCTGCATTTCGTGCAGCAGCGTCACCAGCACGCGCGCGCCGGACGCGCCGACCGGATGGCCGATCGCAATCGCGCCGCCATTGACGTTGACCTTCGACGTATCCCAGCCGAGGTCCTTGTTGACCGCACAGGCCTGTGCCGCGAAGGCCTCGTTGGCCTCGATCAGGTCGAGGTCGCCGACGCTCCAGCCGGCCTTCTTCAACGCGGCGCGCGAGGCCGGGATCGGGCCAGAGCCCATGATCTTCGGATCGACGCCGGCCTGCGCCCAGGACACGATGCGCGCGAGCGGCTTCTTGCCTTCCTTGGCGGCCTGCTTGGCGGTCATCAGCACCACGGCGGCAGCGCCGTCATTGATGCCGGAGGCCGAACCTGCGGTGACAGTGCCGTCCTTCTCGAAGGCGGGACGAAGCTTCGCCATCGCATCGAGGGTGGCGCCATGGCGCGGATATTCGTCGGCGCTGACGACCACATCGCCCTTGCGGGTCTTGATGGTGACGGGCACGATCTCGTCGTTGAACTTGCCGGCCTTCTGCGCGGCCTCGGCCTTCTGCTGCGAGGCCACAGCGAACTCGTCCTGCTGGGCGCGGGTAATCTGCCACTGCCGCGCGACGTTCTCGGCGGTGTTGCCCATGTGGTAGCCGTTGAAGGCATCCCACAGGCCGTCCTTGATCATGGTGTCGACGAATTCGAGCGCACCCATCTTGACGCCGCCGCGCAGGTATTGGGCGTGCGGGGCCATGCTCATGGATTCCTGGCCGCCGGCGACGACGATCTCGGAATCGCCGTTGAGCAGCGCCTGGTAGCCGAGTGCGACCGTGCGCAGACCCGAGCCGCAAAGCTGGTTGACGCCCCAGGCGGGGCTTTCCACCGGAATGCCGGCGTTGATCGAGGCTTGGCGGGCCGGATTCTGGCCCTGGGCCGCGGTCAGGATCTGGCCCATGATGACTTCCGAGACCCGGCCGGGCTCGATGCCACCGCGCTCCAGCGCGGCCTTGATGGCGATGGCGCCGAGGTCGTGTGCGGGAAGGGTCGCGAAGGCTCCGTTGAAGCTTCCGACCGGGGTGCGGGCGGCGCTGACGATGACGACATCGTCTGACATGGGCATCTCCTGAGGCTTGAGGTTCTGGGTAGAGGGGCGGCGGGGCTGGAAAAGCGTTCGCCAGTCTCGTGAGCCATCCTGTTAACGTCGTTGAGGCATGTCAATCGGCCGGCGACCGAATTCATGCCGCAGCGCATTCAAAATAGCGTTCTTGGCGCTTTCGCAAGCAAGATTTTGCTCCGGGATTAACCGTGCCGCACAAAACGGTAGCGTGAGCCCTTTGAAAATGCTTATTTTGTTGCGTTGCGTACTCTTCCCGCCCTGCGGCATAGCCCTGCAGGTTCCTGTTCTCCGCGTTTGCAAGTGAGAGCCCATGGCGAAATCAGACCAACCCACCACGATCAAGAAATACGCGAACCGCCGGCTCTATAACACCGGAACGAGCACCTATGTGACGCTCGAAGACCTCGCCGCCATGGTCAAGGACGGCGAAGATTTCCTGGTCTACGATGCCAAGACTGGCGACGACATCACCCGCTCCGTGCTCGCCCAGATCATCTTCGAGCAGGAGAACAAGGCCGGACAGAACCTCCTGCCGACCACCTTCCTGCGCCAGCTGATCCGCTTCTACGGCGACAGCATGCAGATGGTGGTGCCGAAATATCTGGAGCAGTCGATCGCGACGTTGACCCAGGAGCAGGAGAAGTTCCGCAAGCAAATCGCCAACACGCTGTCCGGCACGCCCTTCGCGCCGCTGGAAGAGCAGGTCCGCCGCAACATGGAGCTGTTCCAGCAAACCTTCTCGATGTTCAAGCCGTTTGCCCCGCCGGCCCGCTCGGCCACTCCGGAGCCGGAGGCCGATGCGAATGCCGAGCCCGCCAAGGACACCAACATCGACGACCTGCGCCAGCAGATGAAGGACATGCAGGAACGCCTCGAGCGGATGTCGAAGAAGGACGAGTAGTCCCGGCTCCGCACGGGCGCGTCCGCATGCCGCGGGCGCGCGGACTGCCAATTGATTACGGCATCGCGACCAGAGCGCTGCCATGCCGGCCAAAGCCGGAGCCGTCATGTCCGACCGCACCACGCACTGGCAGCACGTCTACGCCACCAAGGGCGAGGCCGAGGTCAGCTGGTTTCAGGACACCCCGGCGATCTCGCTCGAGATGATCCGAGCGGCCAGCCCCGATCGAAACACTGCCATCATCGACATCGGCGGCGGCGCGTCGCGATTGGTCGATGCGCTGCTGCAGGACGGATATCGCAATCTCGCGGTGCTGGATCTCTCTGCCAATGCGCTCGATGCGGCGAAGGAGCGTATCGGCGCGGCGGCGTCGACGGTCGACTGGATCGTGGCCGATGCCACCACATGGCAGCCGGTGAAGAGCTACGACGTCTGGCACGATCGCGCCGCGTTTCACTTCCTGACCGATCCACGCGACCGGGCCGCCTATGTCGAGCGCCTGCGATCGGCGGTGGCGGCAGGCGGGCACGTGATCATCGCGACGTTCGCGCCTGACGGGCCGGAGAAATGCAGCGGCCTGCCGGTGCAGCGGCACGACAGCGCAAGCCTTTCAAGCGAGCTTGGGCCCGAATTCGAACTGGTCGAGACGCGGAGCGACATCCACCGCACGCCGTGGCAATCGACACAAGCGTTTCAGTTCAGCCGGTTTCGGCGGCGCGGCTAGCTCTCGTCAGGCCGCCAGCTTCACCGCATGCGCAAAGTCCCAATAGAGCTTTCGCGCCTTGGTGTAGAATGGACCCGGCTGCAGCTCCCGCTCGTCGATGCGAATCACGGGCGCGACCTTCGCGAAATTCCCGGTCGAGAAAATCTCGTCGGCGGCGAGGAAGTCCTGATAGCGCAGCGTTTGCTCGACGACGGTGACGCCGTCGGCGCGCAGCAGGCTGATCACGCGCTGGCGCGTGATCCCGTTGAGGAAGGTGCCGTTCGGCGCCGGCGTGAAGACAACGCCATCCCTGGCCATGAAAACGTTGGAATTGCCGAACTCGGCGACGTTGCCGAGCATGTCGAGCATCAGCGCGTTCTGGAAGCCACGCGAGGCGGCTTCGGCAAGCGCCCGCGAATTGTTCGGATAGAGGCAGGCGGCCTTGGCGTCGACCGGCGCGCATTCGGCCGTAGGCCTGCGGAACGGCGACAGCGTGATCGCATTGCCTGTCGGCTTTGGCATCGGTGCCTCGTAGATGCACAGGCACCAATTGGTGGTCTCGGGGTCGAACAACACGCCGCCGCCGGCGCCATTCTGCGCCCAATACATCGGACGGATATAGAGCTCGGCATTCGGCGAAAAGCGCGCGATGCCTTCGCCCGCGAGTGCGAGCCAGGTGTCGGCATCGACCACCGGCTTCAGGCCAAAATTGATCGCGGATTGATTGGCGCGGGCAACGTGCCGGTCGAGATCGGGCGCCACGCCCTCGAAGGCACGCGCACCGTCGAACACCACCGAGCCGAGCCAGGCGCCATGGGTGCGTGGCCCCATGATAGGCACATTGCCCTCGTGCCATTTGCCTTCGAAGAAAGTCCAGCTCGGCGAATAGTCGATCGGCTTCTTGATTTCGGCCATTTCCGGCCTCCCTCGAAATTATCCCGGCACTATTGTCCCAATTTCTAAACGATTTGCTGCGGGGACCTGGTGAGTTACCCTCTCCCCCTGTGGGAGAGGGTGGCTTCGCGGAACGCGAAGCCGGGTGAGGGGTTCTCTCCACG
>NZ_CAKZHY010000117.1 GCF_936928535.1 uncultured Bradyrhizobium sp.
ACAAGCCCGGGCATGACGACCACCAGCCACATTCCCCACTCGCGTTCCCGGCCGGATGGTCTATAAGGCCTTCCGATCCCAACGAAATTCATTCATTTCCGGCCGATGGCTCCATCGCAACAGGCGAAAACGACCAAATCTGCCCGTGGCTTGCTGACCGGGCTCGCCGTTGCGGCGTGCCTGCTCGCAGGCCTGCCGGGCGTCCGGGCGCAAGCGCCGGCCAAGCAGCCCCCGGCAGCCCCTCAGGCGACGCCGCAAACGGCGCCCCGAACCACTGTACAAGCCGCCCCCCAGGCCGTGCCCGGCTTCTGGGACCCGCGGCGGCGGCCGGAGCGGCCCGACCTGTCGCGCCTGACCGTGATCCGCTTCCTGACCGAGACCGACTACCCGCCGTTCAACTTCACCGGCGCCGACGGCAATCCGGCCGGCTTCAATGTCGATCTCGCCCGCAGCCTGTGCGAGGAGATCAAGGTCAGCTGCACGGTGCAGATGCGCCGCTTCGAGACGCTGGTCGATGCACTCACCTCGAACCGGGGCGACGCGATCATCGCGTCCATGGCGGTGAGCCCGCAGCTTCGCGCGCGCGTCGACTTCACCGATCCCTATTACCGCGTGCCGGCCCGCTTCGTCTCGCGCAAGGATGCGGTGATGCCGGAGATCAGGCCCGAATATCTCGAAGGCAAGAAGGTCGGCGTCATCGCGGGCTCGGCGCACGAGGCCTACCTGAAGGCGATGTTCACCGACGCCGAGCTGCATCCCTATCCCAACGACGATGCGCTCCGCGCGAGCTTGCGCAAGGGCGAGGTCGATTTCATCTTCGGCGACGCCATCTCGCTGGCGTTCTGGATCAACGGCACCGACTCCGGCGATTGCTGCGCGTTCTCCGGCGGTGCCTTCGTCGAGAGCCGCTTCTTCGGCGAAGGCATCGGCATTGCCGTGCGCAAGGGCAACGACGTGCTGCGCCAGGCCCTGAACTGGGCCCTGTTCCGGGTCTGGGAAAAAGGTCGCTACACCGATCTGTGGCTGAAGTATTTTTCGGTGAGCCCGTTCTAGCCATCCAATCCCGTCATTCCGGGGCGCGCGAAGCGCGAACCCGGAATCTCGAGATTGTGGCGCGAGATTCCGGGTTCACGCGCTGATGCGCGTGCCCCGGAATGACGACCAACGTTTTTGCATTCCGCGCAAAAATCGCTATTTTCCGCGGCCCGGAGGCCTTCTGAATGTCCGTTATCGATCCCCTTATGAGCCCGAGCGATCTTCGTGCGCTCGCCGAACAATCCAACGCCTGGCCGTTCGAGCAGGCGAAGGCCATTGTCGCGCGGCTGAAGAAGAGCCCGAAGGACGAGGTGCTGTTCGAGACCGGCTATGGTCCCTCCGGGCTGCCGCATATTGGCACGTTCGGCGAGGTCGCGCGCACCTCGATGGTGCGCCATGCCTTCCGCGTGCTGACCGAGGACAAGATCAAGACGCGCCTTTTGGCCTTCTCCGACGACATGGACGGCTTCCGCAAGGTGCCTGATAACGTGCCGAACAAAGAGCTGCTGGCGCAATATCTGGGGCGGCCGCTCACGTCTGTGCCGGATCCCTTTTCGAACGAGCACCCGTCGTTTGGCGATGCCAACAATGCGCGTCTGCGCGCGTTCCTCGATCATTTCGGCTTCGACTACGAGTTCGCCAGCTCGACCGTCTACTACAAGTCGGGCCGCTTCGACGCGACCTTGCTCAAGATGCTCGCCGTCTACGACAAGATCATGGACATCATCCTGCCGACGCTCGGTCCTGACAGGCGCGCCACATATTCGCCGTTCCTGCCTATCAGCAAGACCACGGGCGTCGTGCTGCAGGTGCCGATGATCCGCCGCGACGTCGCCGCGGGCACGGTGACTTATGTCGATCCTGATACCAATCAGGAAGTCGAGACGCCGGTGACCGGTGGCAACGTCAAGTGTCAGTGGAAGGCCGATTGGGCGATGCGCTGGGTCGCGCTCGGCGTCGACTACGAGATGGCCGGCAAGGACCTGATCGACTCCGTGAAGCTCTCGGGCGCCATCGCCAGGGCGCTTGGCGCAACGCCGCCCGAAGGCTTCAACTACGAGCTCTTCCTCGACGAGAAGGGCCAGAAGATTTCGAAGTCGAAGGGCAACGGCCTGACCATCGACGAATGGCTGCGCTACGCCTCGCCGGAATCGCTGTCGCTGTTCATGTATCGCGAGCCCAAGGCGGCGAAGCGGCTGTTCTTCGACGTGATCCCGCGTCAGGTCGATGACTACCAGCAATTCATCGACGGCTTCGCCAGGCAGGATGACAAGCAGCAGCTCGGCAATCCCGTCTGGCACATCCACAATGGCAAGCCGCCGCAGGGCGACATGCCCGTTACGTTCCAGCTCTTGCTCACGCTGGTGTCGTCGTCGAACGCGGAGAACGCCGAGACGCTGTGGGGTTTCATCGGCCGCTATCGTCCCGGCGTGAGCCCGCAGACGCATCCGAAGCTCGATGCGATGGTCGGCTACGCCATCAACTATTATCGCGATTTCGTCGCGCCGACGAAGCAGTTCCGCGTGCCTGATGACACCGAGCGCGCCGCCTTGCAGGATCTGCGCGATGCGCTCTCGCAGCTTCCGGCGGAGGCCTCGGCCGAGGACATCCAGAACGTCGTCTACGAGATCGGCCGCCGCGAGCCGTTCCTCGACCAGGTCAAGAAGGGCAAGGACGGCCGCCCCGGCGTGACGCTCGACTGGTTCAACATGCTCTACCAGGTCCTGCTCGGCCAGGAGAAGGGCCCGCGCTTCGGCTCCTTTGTCGCGGTGTACGGCGTGCAGAATGCCGTCAACATGATCGACGGCGCGCTGGCAAGGAGTGCGTGAGGGGCGGCGTTGTCGAAACGCAATCTCTCAACATCGTCGTCCTGGCGAAAGCCAGGACCCATATGTGGACGGCCCCCGTGGCACAAGAG
>NZ_CAKZHY010000118.1 GCF_936928535.1 uncultured Bradyrhizobium sp.
TTTCTCTCCTTTCCCTCTCCCCGTTCTTACGGGGAGAGGGTTAGGGTGAGGGGCCGCCTCCACGAATTCATTGCAAGTGTGACTCGCGGAGAGTCCCCCTCACCCGGAATTCAAGCTACGCTCGAATTCCGACCTCTCCCCGCAAGCGGGGCGAGGTAAGACGCGCGGAGAGGACCTGATGCAGCGGATTACGATCACGATCGAGGACGATCTCTTGGCCGAGATCGATGCCGCGGCCGAAGCGCGCGGCTACCAGAACCGCAGCGAGATCATCCGTGACCTCGCACGGGCCGGACTGCAGCAATCGAGCGAGGATAACGCGCAGGGCGGCCCCTGCGTCGCCGGTCTCGTCTATGTCTACGACCACGCCGCGCGCGATCTCTCAAAGCGACTGGTGCAGGAATTCCACGGCCATCACGACCTCGCACTGGCCACCCTGCACGTCCATCTCGATGACAACAATTGCATGGAGATGACGGCGCTGCGCGGCGATGCGGCCGAGGTCAGGCACTTCGCCGACCACATCATCGCGGAGCGCGGCGTGCGCTATGGGCGCGTGGTGATGATTCCGACGGAACAAGGCAAGCAGGCGAAGGCGCGGAAGCACGGGCATCGGCATGAGTAGGCAGATCTAGGAGCACGGCATACTTCCCCTCTCCCCCTGTGGGAGAGGGTGTCTCGCCGCACAGCGGCGAGACGGGTGAGGGGTATCTCTCCGCGAGTCCTGCTCCCACTTGAACGCGCCGATAGATACCCCTCATCCGGCGCGCGCCGCCTTCTCCCACAAGGGGAGAAGGGAAGGGGAGCGCGCCCTTACGAAAAATCCGTCCAGCTCAGATGCCGCGAATCGAGATCGCCGACTGAAACGGTCTCGCGGATTTCCTGCGGCGTGTGGAAACTGCTGCGCAGATACACCAGCGGCGTCGCCGTCGCCGAATGCCTCGCAGCGCGCACCTCGCCGATGAAGATCGAATGCGTTCTGGTCTCGAACTCCTGTGCCAGCACGCAATCGAACGCCGCGACCGCATCCGTCAGCACCGGCGCACCGGTCTCGCCGCGCGTCCATTGCCCGAATGCAAAGCGATCGTCGCCGTTGACGCCCTTCTGGCCGCTGAAGGTCAGCGCCAGCAGCGCGTGATCCTCGTGCAGGAAGTTGATCGCGAAGGCGCCTTCCTCGCGGATGCGCGCATGGGCGCTGGCGTTGCGGTTGACGCAGACGATCAGCGACGGCGGATTGTCCGAGAGCGAGCAGGCGGAGGTTACGGTCAGCCCGGTGCGCTTGCCGTGTTCGGCACCGACAGTGACCAGCGCGACCGCGCCGGCAACATGGCGCATCGCCTGCTTGAAATCCTTTGCATCAAGAGGTTTGGCATCGACGCTCAAGCGGAAATCTCCGAAATGAATGCGGGTGCGGCAGGTTCGCGCCGCACCCGCCAAGCGTCAAGCTGCCTTCTTCGCGGAGCCGAGATGCTTCAGGCGCGGCATCACCTCGTTCTTGAGCAGCGCGAGCGAGCGGTGCCAGGCTTCCGGCTTGTGCTTGTAGTCGAAGCCGAACACGCAGAGCACGCCGAAGCCGCCGACCTCCTCGTAGATCTTCTCGATCTTCTCGGCGACGGTCGAAGGCGAGCCGACGATCCAGTTCCGCTTGGCGCAATATTCGACGGTGACGTCGCTATCGGGCACGTCAGGGGCGTGCTTGAGATAGTCCTTGAAGCCGAAATGGCCGAGCAGGGGCAGGAAGTACTCGCTCATCATCCGGCCCATCATGTCGCCGGTCGAAAGCTTCCAGGCCTCCTCGTCGGTGTCGGCGACGAAGACCTCGCGCACCAGGCGCCAGTCCTGCCGGTTCGGCTTGCGCCCGGTCTTGGCGGCCCCGATCTCGACCGAATCCCAATGACTTGAGACATAGGCCGGGTTGAGGTTGAGGCTCATCGGGATGAAGCCGCGCTCGCCGGCGAGCTTCAGCGTATCCGAGTTCTTCGACAGCCCAGCGACGCCGATCGGCGGATGCGGCGCCTGCAACGGCTTGATGTGCGGCTTGAGGAAGTCGAACATGGTATCCGGCTTGGTCACCGTCCAGAATTTGCCCTTGTAGGTGAAGGGCGCGGGATCGGACCAAAGCTTCAGGATGATCTCCAGCGCCTCGCGCGTCATGTCGCGGTTCTGGCCGCTCATGCCGTCGACGTTGAACATCGCCCAGTCGCTCGGTAGCCCCGAGGCGGCGACGCCGAAATTGAGCCGGCCCTCGGAAAGATGGTCGAGCATCGCGACCCGGTTGGCGAGCTCGGCCGGGTGATGATAGGGCAGCAGGAAGCCGCCCGGCCCGATGCGGATCTTCTTGGTCTGCATCAAGGCCTGCGCGATCAGCAGGTCCGGCGTGGGATTGGGTTCCCAGGGCGCGGTATGGTGCTCGCCGATCCAGGCTTCCTGATAGCCGAGCTCGTCGAGCCAGCGCAGGACTTGCAGGTCCCAGTCATGTCCTTCCTTCAGGCCGCACTCCGGCGGATGCGAAGGCATCGTGAAATAGCCGATCTCCATGGGTTTCCTCATCTGATGTTGACGCGTCTTGCTGCGCGTTCATGGATTTGCACGGCATAGCTTCAGCAAGCGGTGTGCCAGCACTCATTCGTCCGGACCCAGCGAGAAAACGCTGGTTTGCGGCGGCAATTGCCGATATCCCGGGGTGGATTTGCTGAGGCGTCGTCTCATTGTCGCGAGACGGTGTCTTAGGCCTGAGACTTGGCGGTGAGACGAGGACGCGATTCGAAATGACCGAACCCGCTTATGTCGCGGTGGACTGGGGCACCAGCAGTTTTCGCCTGTGGCTGGTCGACCGCGCTGGCAAAGTGCTGGCCGAGCGCCGCAGCGATGAGGGCATGCTGGCGGCAGCCAAAGCCGGCTTCGCCGGCGTGCTGCAATCGCACCTCGCCGCGGTTCAGGCGCCCGCTCATCTGCCGGTCCTGGTCTGCGGCATGGCCGGCGCCAAGACCGGTTGGGTCGAGGCCGGCTATGTCGACACGCCGGCGCCACTCGCGGCGATCCTGAAGCAGGCCGCGCGCGTGCCGGGTGAGACACGCGACATCCGCATCCTGCCCGGCATCGCGCAGCGCGACACAAAGGCGCCGGATGTGATGCGCGGCGAGGAGACGCAATTGCTTGGCGCGCTCGGTCTCGATGCCGCCGGCGAGGCGTTGGTCTGCATGCCCGGCACCCATTCCAAATGGGTGAGGGTCAAGGACGGTACGGTGGCGCACTTTGCCACCTTCATGACCGGCGAACTCTTCAGCGTCATCTCGCGCGAGACGATTCTGTCGCTCGCCGTCGCCGGCGCCGATGCGGCGGAGGATGCCGAAAGCTTCAAGACGGCGGTGAAGGCCGCTTACGAGGCGCCGGCTTTCGCTGCCAATCTCCTGTTCAGCGCGCGGTCGCGGCAGCTCTTGTTCGGCGGCACGCAGGCTGCGGCGCGCGAGACGTTGTCGGGCACGCTGATCGGCGCGGAGCTGGCAGCGGGCCTCTCCGGCAGCGTGCCGACTGCCGGCGTCACGTTGATCGCCTCGGGGCGGCTCGCGGCGCTGTACCGGCAGGCTTTCGATGCGCTTAACGTCAACGTGAACCCGATCGATGCCGACGAAGCCGTGCGCCGCGGCCTGTCGATGGCGGCTGCTGCGATCTGGACGAAGTAGAAGGACTTTTGCAATGAGCGTTCCCTTTCCGCCGATGAAGCGGCCCCTGGTCGCGATCCTGCGCGGGGTCAAGCCGGAAGAGGCCGTAGCCATCGTCGGCGTGCTGATCGAGGCCGGCATGACCGCGATCGAGATTCCACTGAACTCGCCGGATCCGTTCCGCTCGATCGGCGCCGCCGTGAAACTCGCGCCTTCAAACGTTTTGATTGGCGCCGGCACCGTGCTGGCCACCTCAGACGTCGACCGTCTGAACGATGTCGGCGGCAGACTGATGGTCTCGCCGAACGTGGATACGCAGGTCCTCGCGCGTGCGCATCAATACGCCATGATTACGCTGCCCGGTGTGTTCTCGCCGACCGAAGCGCTTCTTGCAGCGCGCTCCGGCGCATCCGGCCTGAAATTCTTTCCGGCGAGCGTGCTCGGCGCCTCCGGCATTGCCGCGATCCGCGCCATCCTGCCCGCAGGCGTGATGATCGCCGCCGTCGGCGGCGTCTCCGATCAGAATTTTGCGGAGTACATCAAGGCCGGCGTGACGGCGTTCGGGCTCGGCTCCAGCCTCTACAAACCAGGCATGTCGGCCGCCGATGTTGCCGCGCGCGCAAAGGCGACGATCGCGGCCTATGATCGGGCGATTGTGAAAGACTGACGCGGCAATAAACAAGCCGTGATGCGGTCACGTTGGGGCGTTGTCCTATCTTGCTGCATTAGCGAGATCAGGAGACCGACATGGCGATCAACAACATAGCCGATCTGTTCGTGGCCACGCTCGAACAGGCCGGCGTCAAGCGCATCTACGGCATTGTCGGCGACAGTCTGAACGGTTTCACCGAGGCGCTGCGTCGCCGCGGCACCATCGACTGGATCCACGTCCGCCATGAAGAGGTCGCGGCTTTCGCGGCCGCCGGCGAGGCCGAGATGACAGGCAGCCTTGCGGTCTGCGCCGGCTCCTGCGGTCCCGGCAATCTGCATCTGATCAACGGCTTGTTCGACGCGCACCGTAGCCGCGTGCCGGTGCTGGCGATCGCTGCGCAAATCCCCTCGGCCGAGATCGGCGGCGGCTATTTCCAGGAAACCCATCCGCAAAACCTATTTCGCGAATGCAGCCATTATTGCGAGCTGATCTCGGATCCGAGCCAGCTGCCCTTCGTGCTGGAGAACGCGATCCGCGCCGCGGTGGGCCTGCGCGGCGTTGCCGTCATTGCCATGCCCGGCGATGTCGCGTTCCGTAGCCCCCCGAAGCGTGCGATATCGACGACGCGTGGGCTCGCGCTCGCCTCGCCCAAGGTCGTGCCTCAAGCCGATGAGCTGAAGGCGCTCGCCGATCTCCTCAACGGTGCCGAGCGTATCACGCTGTTCTGCGGCCGCGGCTGCGCCGGTGCGCACGCGCCGCTGATGCAGCTGGCAGAAAGCCTCAAGAGCCCGATCGTGCACGCGCTGGGCGGCAAGGAGCATGTCGAATATGATAACCCTTACGACGTCGGCATGACCGGCTTCATCGGCTTCTCCTCAGGCTACGCCGCCATGCACGCCTGCGATGCGCTGGTGATGCTGGGAACTGATTTTCCCTATAAGCAGTTCTTCCCGACCGATGCGAAGGTCGTGCAGATCGACATCCGCCCGGAAAATCTCGGCCGTCGCGCCAAGATCGATCTCGGTCTCGTCGGCGATGTCAAGCTGACCATCGAGGCGCTGCTGCCGCTGCTCAAGACCAAGACGCAGCGCAGCCATCTCGACGACGCGGTCGCGCATTACAAGAAGGCGCGCGAAGGCCTCGACTCGCTCGCCAAAGGCACGCCGGGAGCCAAGCCGATCCACCCGCAATATCTGGCAAAGGTGATCAGCGACCACGCCGCGGACGACGCCGTCTTCACCGCCGATGTCGGCACGCCCACGGTGTGGGCCGCGCGCTACCTCACCATGAACGGCCGCCGCCGGTTGATCGGCTCCTTCGTGCACGGCTCGATGGCCAACGCGATGCCGCAGGCGATCGGCGCTCAAGCCTCGCAGCCCGGCCGCCAAGTGGTCTCGCTCTCCGGCGACGGCGGCTTCACCATGCTGATGGGCGACCTGATCACGCTGACGCAGATGAAGCTGCCGGTGAAGGTGGTCGTGTTCAACAACGGCGTGCTCGGTTTCGTCGCGCTGGAGATGAAGGCCGCGGGCTTCGTCGACACCAATGTCGATCTGGAGAATCCCGATTTCGCCGCGATGGCGCGGGCGATGGGCATCTTTGCCAAACGCGTCGAAGATCCCGGCGAGCTGCCGGGCGCGATGAAGGAGATGCTGGCGCACAAAGGCCCGGCGCTGCTAGACGTCGTCACCGCCAAGCAGGAGCTGTCGATGCCGCCGACCATCACTGCCGAGCAGGTCAAGGGCTTCAGCCTGTGGGTGCTCCGCGCGGTGATGAGCGGCCGCGGCGACGAGGTCATCGACCTCGCCAAGACCAATCTGCTGTCGCGCTAGCCGCGCTTCACAGACGGCGCGGGCAGCTGTTCATGACGGCGCTGGAAGCGCTGCCAGTGCAGCACGATGCCGATGATGGCGGCCGGCACGAAGCCGAGCAGCAGAAGCCAGAGCGGCAATTCCTTCGGCGAGATGAAGGCGATGGCGATGTCGGAGATCAGCCAGAGTGCGGCAAACATCACCGCGAAATCCGTGCGTGGGCAGCGCAGATAATAGAACACGGCGGTGATGATCACGGCGGGCGCGATCGCAACGGCGATCATGACCGCCGTCAGCTCCTTCGGCGTCACCGCGTCGAGCACCATCGAGGCGAGCAGCCAGATGGCGGCAAACATGGCGATGATGTCGATCGGATGCCGCAAGCAAATACCTCTCGATGGAACGTGCTATGGTGCAGCCCAAACCTTCGACGTTGAGCCCGTTCCGTCAAGTAAAATACGCCTATTCCTCGTCGTTTCCCGGCGTCGGACGCAGCATGAAATGACCGAAGGCTGAGGCAATCGGCTTGGCCGGACCGTCCTGCCAGGCCCGCGCCTCGAAGGCGACGATGCGCCTTCCCTGTTTCACGATCGAGACGTTGGCAATGGTGTCAAGCGCGCGGCCGGAACGCAAGTAATTGATCGTGAGCCCGATCGGCTTTGGCAGCGCCGCGATCCCGAGCTCGCGCCGCACGCCCAAAATCGCCGTGGTCTCGAGGAAGGCGCCGGTCATGCCGCCATGGATCGCGGGCAGGATCGGGTTGCCGATGATCTTCGGCGAGAACGGCATTGTCAGCGTGGCGTCATCATTGACGCGAATGCCGAGGCAGCGCGCGAACGGACTGCTCGCGAACGGTCCGTCGGGATCCTCAGGCGCCTCCAGTGTCGGAATGCTACGTGTGTCCATCCGGCGGTCCGCCAGCATGTTGGTGCGGTTGGCGCCGATCATGAAGCAGGCGGTGGCGGTCGCCACCGGATCATCTTCGGACTCCTGGTAGGCGGTGGAGCGCACGAAGGCGATCGAGCGCGTGGTGCGGTAGCAGACCGAATGCGCCTTGATGGCAAGCCCGGGCGTCGCCGGCTTCTGGTAGTCGATGCGTAGATCGAGGGTTGCGATCGCGCTGGTGCCGTCGAGCGCCAGCTGCACCGCCATGCCGCAGCTCTCGTCCAGCATCGCGGTGACGACACCGCCATGCAGCACCCCGGTCTCGGTGTCGCCGACGAAGACGGGGCGGTAGGGCAGGCTCGACCAGGCCTCGCCCGGTGCGAATCGGTCGAGCTGGAGCCCGCTGATCTGGCCGTAATCGGAACGGCGGCCCTTGATGGCCTCGGCGAGTTCCTCGAAGGGAAGCGTGGTCGCTGAAATGGACATGGAGATGTTCTAGACCAGTCAGGCGCCGCGCAAAACCCCGCATGCGCCGCCGCACGGCAGGTTTGGCCTCGACACGGCCCGCTTAAGCAACGATGGTGGGCGTCCGTTCCCTGCCCGCGAGGAGTACCCCATGGCCGACCCCGAAACGCCCGCCGCCAAAGAGGGGCCCGTCACCATTTCCAACTCGAGCTCGGAGCGGGCGCCGATCATCTATTTTGACGGCGCGTCCTGCTTCGGCCATCACAATGGTGCGATCCAGATCGAGCTTGCCGCAAATCTCCTGATGCCGATCGGCGCCGCCGTCAGGGTCGACGTGGTCCAGACCGCGCATTTGCGCTGCAGTCCGGCCGCCGCGCTCGCCTTGCGCGAAGCACTCGACAAGGCGCTCGCGATGCTCAAGCTTGGCCAGCAGCAGCCGGAGGAAGCGATCCCGGCGGTGAAGAACTGAAAGCCTGTAGTTAGCCGGCGGTACTCGCGTTCAAGCAGCATCTTTTGAACTTCTTCCCGCTGCCGCAGGGGCACGGATCGTTCCGGCAGACATTACGAAACGGATTGCGTTCGGGGTCATAGAAGGACACCGGCGCAGGTTGCTTCCTTGGGCGAGGCTCTGGATTGAAGGATGCCCATGTGGACAGTTCCTGAATCGTGTCGCCGAATAAGATCAAATCGTTTTCGGCGCGGAACGGCGGGGCATCAGGATTGTCGAGCGTGGATTGCAGATCTCCTACGAAATCCGCGTATGAACACCACGTTTCGTCGATGAACCCTTGTGCAAATGCGCGCTCGACCAATGGCTTCAGGCTGGAGATCCCGAGCCAGGCAATCGATTGCTGCCAACCGGACCAGACATAACAACAATCTTGCGGCCGAATCCGGTCGTAGCATTCGCGCAAGAACTGTTCGGACCAAGCGCGCGAAACGTCTCCACGCGAGGTCAATAATGCGATCGCCTCGATCATGCGTGAACGAACGAATTCTTCGGCATCTTCATCGTGGATGATGTCGCACAATGGCTGCAAATTGCCATCGAAGACGGAGGCTATCACGCGGTGGGTTGTCGCGGTGATTGCATCACCCAAGATCGCATCCACGATGTCGGGGGCTTGCGTAAGAAGCTTGCAAGCACTGGGTAGGCGGCTTTCACGCGCCATTCGCCAAGGAGGTGAAACGCGAAGAACAGCGCTGCATCGTAATCCGTTCGACCAGGCGATCCGACGTCTTCGAAAGCCCGCAAGAAGATGGGTATGACCGAGTCTTTCTCGGCCCTCGCCGCCTGAATCGCTTCGACGGGAAGATCCTTTTTCTTGTTGAGGCTCTCCAGAATCTCTAACGGGTCCAACTCGAGTCCTCCGACGGCTCAGCGCAACGTTACCTCATCCTTTCGTCACATGCACCTTCGGCGTATTCCCGCTGTTCCACTTACCCTCGAGCGCGCGCTCGATCTGGGCAGCGAGCTGCAGCAGCAGGCCGTCATTGGCCTGCTTGGCGATGGCCTGGATGCCGAGCGGCAGGCCGTGATCCTGGCTTGCCATCGGCAGCGAGATCGCCGGCATGCCGCAGAGATTGCCGAGTGGCGTGAAGGCGAAGAAGCGCCAGAGATTGTCGAACCAGTCGAGCACATCTGGATTGTCGGAGAGGGTGAGATATTGCTTGGTGCCGACCTTCGGCGTCGGCACCGCGGTGATCGGCGTCAGGATCACGTCCCATTGCTCGAAGAAGCTGCCGAAGCCGCGCGAGGTCGTGTTGAAAACGGCCTGCATCTTGGCCCGATCGGCAAAGCTGGTATGGAGGCCGGCTTCCCAGATCCGGATGTTCATCGGCTCGATCAAATCTTCCGGCGGCCGCTCCAGCCCGCGCGCGGCCAGCATTTTGGAGATCACCACGGAAAAATTCGAGATGTAGCAGGTGGTCTGCGCCGCAAAGGCGGCGCGGAAATCAAGCTCGGGCAGCGCGTAGTCGACGTGATGGCCGAGGCCTTCGAGGAAGCGGCCGGTCTTCTCCAGCTCGGCCTTGATCTCGGGCGTTGCGGTGTAGTCGCCCCAGGTGTGTGAGAGCGCGATGCGCAGCTTTGACGGATCGCGCTTGATCATCTCGCCATAAGGCTGCGCCGTGGTCCAGAACGGCATGAACTCGCCGGGCGCAGGCCCGCGGGCGTGGTCGACGAAAGCCGCGGTATCGCGCACCGTGCGCGACTGGCAGCCCTGGATCGAGACGAGGCCGGTGAGGTCGGACATGTGCGGCGCCAGCGAGAACACGCCGCGCGAGACTTTCAGGCCGATATTGCCGTTGACGCCGGCGGGAATGCGGATCGAGCCGCCGCCGTCGGTCGCATGGGCGATCGGCACCACGCCGGCCGCGACCATCGCGGCGCTGCCCGCCGACGAGCCACAGGTGGTGTAGTCGGTATTCCAGGGGTTGCGGGTGACGTAGACGGCCGGGTTGTCGGCCGAACTGCACACGCCGAATTCCGGCGTCGTCGTCCGTCCGATCAGGTTCAGGCCTGCCTGGCGGAATTTGCCTGTCAGGAACGTATCGGCCGCAGCGCGGTTGCCGCGCATCAACAGCGAGCCCATTTCCTGCAGCCGGCCCTTCATGGTCGGACCGAGGTCCTTCATCAGGAAAGGCAGGCCGGCGAAGGGACCTGCGAGATTGGCGCTATCCTTGGCGGGATCGGCAATCACGTCATCGAACAGCTCGACCACGCCCGACAGCGTCGGATTGACCTTGGCGACGGCTGCTGCCGCCTGCCGTGCCAGTTCCTTTGCCGTCAGCTCACCCTTGCGGACGCGCGCCGCAAGGCCAACGCCATCGTGCTGCGTCCATTCGTTCCAACTCATCGGCAAAGTCATGAAGTCAAAATCCCCTCGAGGTGCGGCGCCACCTTTTTCGCAAGGGCCCGCCTGAATCAACTGAGCCGGCGCGAAGGGCAGGGTTGCACCAAGCGGAGAGGTCGCACTCCTCAGGATAAGCGCGCGATCACTGCAACCGGGCCGCCGCCGGCGGGTCCCTGGTGCTCGGCGCCGCCGGAGACGTAGACCGCACCGGTAGCGGCAAGGCCGGCGATCAGGCCGCCGACCGCCGCACGGGCGTGGCGTGTCGAACTGATGTCGGTGTCCTCGAGCATGGTGTGGCGCAGGCCCCGCACGGTACCATCAGGTGAAGCCTCCGCCTTGGCGAAAACGTTGACGAGCTCGCGGCCGGCCTTCGCCTGCGCGCCAAGACCCTGCGCACCAAGTCCGACGCTGTTCAGCACCTCGGTCACCGCGACAGCATCGATCGCGTCGCTCATCACGGCGTGCCCGATCTCGAACTCGCTCGCTGAGGATGCGGAGTTGCCGAGCACGATGACGACGTTGTGCATCAGCTCGATCCCCGACGAGGTCGAGGCCACCTTCGAGAACAGATCGTAGCGCCGCAGCACGTCCTCGTCCTTGACGCCGGCGCTGATCTCACCGAGCGCAACGGCAACGCCGAGCGCTGAGGCGCCGCGCGAATAAGCCATCGAGCTGTAGGCGCTGGTCGTCGCGGTCTTGTGGCCGCGCGCGGTGGCCGCCTCGACACGCTCGCTGGTGAGCAGCGGGCATTTGATCTGGACGAAATGGACGTCGGCGGTATCAGTGATGCCGGCATCCGCCATCGCAGCCGTCACCGCCCTGGCGGTCTCGGTGATCTGCGCGGAGCGGCCGAGCTCTTCAGGCAGGAAGTCGCGGGTCTGCGCCATGCCGATGCTCAGCCGCTTGCCGGAGATGCCTGCCGGCCGTTGTTTAACGTCCTGGCGGGTGAACACCGTGATGTGCGGGCAGAGCACGCCTTCGGTGCCGCCCGACATCACGAAAGCGATGCGCTGCTCGACCTCTCCAGCTGTCAGGTCAAGCTTCGGCGCCAGCGCCGTGCAGAGCGCCGCGACGGCATATTCGCGGGTGAAATCATTGACGCCGCCATTGCCCTCGGTCTTGCCGAGGATCGCCAGGATCGCGACGGGATCAATCGCGCCTGACGCGATCAGGCTCATGAGACCGGAAACGTCGCCGGGGCCGCGGGTGGCGATCTTGAAGACGCCGACCGATGGTGTCCGCATACAGTCCTCGCAAAAAGGGCGCACACCTCTGATCGCGGATGAATCGCCTTGATGGCGATTCATCGGGGCATGCATTGATTTGGATCAATTTTGCCGACCGTACTCGTCCGGGTTCCGATCTTCAAGGCGAGTTAAGCACGCGCAGTCGACAGTCGTGCACTGGATTCAAGCCGACTGCTTTCTTTAAGGGCATTGCTATGCGCAAGAACGTTCCCGTTACCGACAAGGAATACGAGATCGCCGACGACGTCATTATCGTGTCGAAGACCGACCTCAAGGGACGCCTGACTTTCTTCAACGAGCAGTTCGTAACTGCATCGGGCTTCACGGAGGAAGAGCTGCGGATGCAGCCGCACAACATCGTGCGTCATCCCGACATGCCACCGGAGGCCTTCGAGGATCTCTGGAAGACTCTCAAGGACGGAAAGCCCTGGGCCGGTGCGGTCAAGAACAGGCGCAAGAACGGCGACTATTACTGGGTCATGGCCAGCGCCACTCCGATCTGGGAGGATGGCAAGATCAGCGGCTACATGTCGATCCGCTCCAGACTTCCCGCCGACCAGCGCCAGGCGGCCGAGCGCATCTATGCACAGTACCGGGCGGGCGAGGCGCAGGCTTATCGCCTTCAGGCCGGCGTCGTTCGCCGCAGGTCGTTGTTCGACTTTCTCGGCGTGTTCGCCGGCACGCTCAGGGCGCGGCTAACCAGCCTGGTTGCGCTGCAATCCGCTTTCCTGCTCGTCATGGCCGCCGTCGGTCTGATGGCCGCCTATGACAGCAACAGCCGGCTGACCACGATCTATGAGGACCGCGCCGTCCCGCTCGCGCAGCTGTTCGAAGTCAACGACCGCATGAAAGAAGCCTCGATCATGCTCTACCAGGCCGCGGTCGACGGTCGCGCCGGCAGGCCGGTGGCCGAGGTCGAGGCGAAAGTCCTGAAGAATTCGGAGGCGATCAACAAGGTGTGGGCCGACTACATGGCCACCTACCTGACGCCGGAGGAGCAGCGCACTGCGGAAGCCTTCGCCGCTCGGCGGAAGGATTACAGCGAGAACGGCATCAACGCCGGCCTGCCGTTGCTCGGCGCCGGAAAGTTCGACGAGTTGGCCAGCCTCCAGGCCGGCAAAGCCAAGGAGCTGTTCGCGCGCGTCAAGACCGAGCTGGACAAGCTCGTCGCGATCCAGATCGATGTCGCAAAGTCGGAATATGAGGCTGCCGCCCGTGGCTATCGCGTGACGCTGGCCGTCGCAATCGGCCTCGCCGTGCTTGCCTTGCTTGCCTGCGCCGCGGTTGGCCTGAAGGCAATGCGGGCGATCACCGGGCCCTTGCAGCAGCTCAACGAGGCGATGGACCTCGTGGCGATGGGGCACTTCAACAACCGCATCGAGGTCGTCCGCGACGACGAACTCGGTGTTGCCCTCCGCAACATTCAGGCGATGCAGGCCAGGCTCGGCTTCGAACTGGAGGAGCGAATCGACCGCGCGCGGCTCGCGGATCTGGAGAAAGTCAGTGCCCTCAACGATATGGCCAGCACCGTCGAGCGCGAGACCTTGGCTGCGGTCGATGCCGTATCGAGCCAGATGGGAAAAATGGCCGAAAGTGCAGTGCTCATGAATGAGAGCGCCGGCACGGTCGGAGCCAACAGCAGCAATGTCGCCGCGGCTGCCGAGCAGTCGCTTGCCAACGCGCAGACCTTGAGCCATGCCGCCAAGCAGTTGAACGGCTCGATCGCCGATATTGCCAGGCAGATCAGCTCGTCGCGCAAGCTGACGACGGACGCGGTCGAGAGCTCGGAGAAGGCCCAGACGCTGGTCGGTGCCTTGTCGGATGCGGCCAACAGGGTCGGCTCCGTCACCAGCCTGATCAGCGAAATCGCGGAGCAGACCAACCTGCTTGCGCTCAACGCCACGATCGAGGCGGCGCGGGCAGGCGAAGCCGGACGAGGCTTCGCTGTCGTCGCCGCGGAAGTGAAGTCGCTCGCCGAGCAGACCACCAAGGCGACCTCCGAGATCGCGCAGCAGATCACGGAAATTCAGAACGTGACGCGCGATTCGGCCGAGTCCATCGCGGCCATCGGCGAGGTCATTCGCGGCGTCGATGCCGTATCCGCCGAGATCTCCCTCTCCATGGACAAGCAGAGCCAAATGACGGCCGAGATATCGCGCACGGTGGCGGAGTCTTCCGAGGCGGCACGCGAGGTCGCGAGCCAGATCGTCGGCGTGTCGAGCGAGGCTGCGGAAACGGGACGCCGAGCCTCGGAGATTTCGCAGGGCTCGCGTGAGATCGCGGGCAAGATGGGCGACCTCAAGGAGACCCTCGTGCGGGTGGTCAGGACCTCGACATCCGAGGTCAACCGCAGAATCTCCGCCCGTGCGCCGGTGGAGCGGAGTGGCACCGTCGAAGCGGGCGGGCATGTGCATCGTGTCCATGTCCGCGATCTCTCGGAGAGTGGGGCCATCCTGGTCGAGGACATCGCCGGCATCGTTCTTCACCAGAATGTGGTCGTTGCTATCGACGGACTTCCTGCGCGGCTCAAGGGTGTCGTCGTCCGCAAGAGCGACCGTGGCACGCTCGTCCGGTTCGAGCTCGACGAGGCCGCCAACGCATTGATCTGCAGCATCATAGGCGGGCAGCGCGCTGCAGCCTGACGCTACGTCATTGCGCAGCAAAGCAATCCCGACGGTCCCAGCGGAGGGATCCTGGATTGCCTCGCGCTGCACTCACCGTGATGACGTAGACGGAGGACACGCCGAACTTCGCTCCTGTGCCCCGGTTGCCCGGCGCCATCCCCACGATTGTGGCGGGATCGCATCGGTTCTATAAAAAATCCTCTGTCGACGGCCGCCCGCCGCACCTTGATGAATCAACCCCGGTTGGTCCATAAGCGGCGTCCCGCGGCCGGATTTCGGTCTGCGTCGCGTGCTTGGATCAAGAGGAAATCTCGCGTGGCAAATATCAACCAGAAGATTGCGCAGGAGCTTGGGGTACGGGCGGAGCAGGTCGAGGCGGCGGTGACGCTGCTTGACGGCGGCGCCACGGTTCCCTTCATCGCGCGCTACCGCAAGGAAGCGACCGGTGCGCTCGACGACGCGCAATTGCGGACCCTCGAGGAACGCCTGGTTTACCTGCGTGAGCTCGAAGACCGCCGCAAGGCCATCCTCGAATCGGTCCGCGAGCAGGGCAAGCTCGATGCCGCACTGGAGGCCTCGATCATGGCCGCCGACAGCAAGGCGCGCCTGGAAGACATCTACCTGCCGTTCAAGCCGAAGCGCCGCACCAAGGCGGAGATCGCCAAGGAAGCCGGCCTCGAGCCGCTCGCCGTCAAGCTGATGGCTGAGCCCGCCAACGATCCGAAGGTCATCGCCGAAGGCTTCGTCAATGCCGAGAAGGGCGTTGCGGACGCCGTGGCTGCGCTCGATGGCGCCCGCGCCATCCTGGTCGAGCGCTTCGACGAGGACGCCGACCTGATCGGCGCGCTGCGCGAGGAGATGTGGACCAATGCGCGCATGGCCTCCAAGGTGCGCGAGGGCAAGAAGACCGAGGGCGAAAAATTCGCCGACTATTTTGACTTCTCCGAGCCACTGACGAAACTGCCCTCGCATCGCATCCTCGCGATGTTCCGCGGCGAGAAGGAAGAGATCCTCGATCTTCAGATCCAGGCCGAGGAAGCGCCGCCCGCCGGCGTTCCCGGCGCCTACGAGCTGAAGATCATGAAGCGGTTCGGCATCGCCGACCTCAAGCGCGCCGGCGACCGCTGGCTGATCGACACCGTGCGCTGGGCCTGGCGCACCAAGATCCAGGTACACCTCAACATCGACCTGCGCATGCGGCTGTGGAATGCGGCCGAGACCGAGGCCGTGCGCGTGTTCGCCTCGAACCTGCGCGATCTCCTGCTGGCGGCGCCCGCCGGCACCCGCGCCACCATGGGCCTCGATCCCGGTTACCGCACCGGCGTCAAGGTCGCCGTGACGGATGCGACCGGCAAGGTGGTCGATACCGCCGTGATCTATCCGCACGAGCCGCAGCGGCAGTGGAACGAGTCGCTGGCGACGCTGGGCCGGCTCGCGATGAAGCACAAAGTCGAGCTGATCGCGATTGGCAACGGCACCGCCTCGCGCGAAACCGACAAGCTCGCAGGCGATCTCGTCAAGGGTCTCGCCGAATTGAAGATGTCCAAGATCGTGGTGTCCGAAGCCGGCGCGTCGGTCTACTCCGCCTCGGCCTTTGCTTCCGAAGAACTGCCCGGCCTCGACGTCACGCTGCGCGGTGCGGTCTCGATCGCCCGTCGTCTGCAGGATCCACTCGCCGAGCTCGTCAAGATCGAGCCCAAGGCGATCGGCGTCGGCCAGTACCAGCACGACCTTGGCCAGGCCAAGCTCGCAAAGTCGCTCGATGCGGTGGTCGAAGACTGCGTGAACGCGGTTGGCGTCGACGTCAATACTGCCTCGGCACCGCTTCTCGCTCGCGTGTCGGGCGTCGGTTCAGGGCTCGCCCAGAGCATCGTCGCGCATCGCGACGCCAATGGCCCGTTCAAGTCGCGCAAGGCGCTGAAGGAAGTGCCGCGCCTGGGTCCGAAAGCGTTCGAGCAGTGCGCGGGCTTCTTGCGTATCCTTGGTGGCGAAGACCCGCTCGATGCCTCCGGCGTGCATCCGGAAGCCTATCCGGTGGTGCGCCGCATCCTCGCGGCCACCAAGAGCGACATCAAGGCGCTGATCGGCTCGAGCGAGATCGTGCGCACGCTGAAGCCGAAAGATTTCGTCGACGAGACCTTTGGTCTGCCGACCGTCACCGACATTCTGAAGGAGTTGGAAAAGCCGGGCCGCGACCCGCGTCCGGCCTTCAAGGCCGCGGTGTTCAAGGAGGGCGTCGAGGAGATCAAGCACCTCCAGAAGGGCATGATCCTGGAGGGCACCGTGACCAACGTCGCCGCCTTCGGCGCCTTCGTCGACATCGGCGTGCATCAGGACGGGCTCGTTCACATTTCGGCGATGTCCAAGAACTTCATCAAGGATCCGCGCGAGGTGGTGAAGCCCGGCGATATCGTCAAAGTGAAGGTGCTGGACTTCGAGGTCGCCCGCAAGCGCATCTCGCTGACCTTGCGTCTCGACGACGAGGTCGGAGCCAAGAAGGATGCGCCGGGCATGCAGCGCGACAACAGCCAGCGCAACCCGGCCCGCATGACCTCGTCGGCTCCGCGCAAGCCGGAATCATCGGGCGGCGGCGGCGCGCTCGCCGAGGCGATGCGGCGCGCGGCGGAGAAGAACAACGGCAAGCGGGCGTGAGCTTTACCTCTCCCCGCCCTTCTGCGGGGAGAGGTCGGAATTCGCGCGTAGCGCGGATTCCGGGTGAGGGGCAGGGCAATTTGTGAGCCGGATCAACTGTCCATCCGACTCCGGTTTGCAGTAGCTTCAAAATCAAGATCGAATTCGCGGAAGCAGCCCCTCACCCCACCCTCTCCCCGTAAGAACGGGGCGAGGAGCGAGAGAGCAGCGCCTCCCTAACATCCGCGTCAGAATCTAGCGCCTTTGTAAGTTGAAGCGGCTTGTCCGTTCCTCTCTGATCCCTCCGGTGCAGCGGGCATATCGCCGCACAGCACGGAGGATGCTTCGATGGACAACAGGCTTCTCAAAGGCCTCGCTGCGGTGGCGATTGCTGCGGCGATGGCGCTGGCTTCACCGGTGCTGGCCCGGGGTGGCGGCGGAGGCGGCGGTCACGGCGGCTTTGGCGGCGGAGGCCACTTCGCCGGCGGCGGCATGCGCGCCGGCGGCTTCGGCGGCATGCATGTCGGCGGCATGGGCGGTGCACATTTCGCCCATATCGGTGGACCAGGCTTCGGCGGCGCCCGCTTCGCCCATGTCGGCGGACCCGGCATCAGTGGACCTGGTTTCGGCGGCGTGCACTTTGCGCATGCTGCGATCGGGCCGCATTTCGCCAGCGCCGGCTGGCATCGCGGGCCTTTCATCGGCCGTCACGCCTTCTTCTTCCGCCACCGTCATTTCCGCCGTTTCGCCGTGTTCGGCGCGCCCTTCTACTATTCCAACTATTACGACGACGGCTGTTGGCGCAGGAACTGGACGCCCCACGGGTGGCAATGGGTCAATGTGTGCGGGGACAATTGGTACTAGCATCGCCGGACCGCACCATTGTCGCGATCGCCACCGGGTGGTTCCGCTCAGCCCCGGAACGGGATAATCTGGTGGCGATCGTCGCGCGGAGTTTGTCATGACCGGAGGCCATCGCCGCATCCTCGTCGTCGAGGACGATCCGGAAACCGCAGGCCAGCTTGTCGAGGAATTGACGACCTCAGGTTATGAGGTCGATCTTGCCGCCACGGGGCGCGAAGCGCTCAGCCACGGCGTCGCGCGCGACTATGCCGTGATTACCATCGACCGCATGCTGCCCGACATCGACGGCATCACCGTGATGCGGCAGATGCGCGACGACGGCGTTGCCGCGCCGTTCCTGATCATCTCCGCGCTCGGCGAGGTCGACGATCGCGTGCGCGGCTTGCGCGCCGGCGGTGACGATTACCTCGTCAAGCCGTTTTCCTTCGTCGAGCTGCTGGCGCGCCTCGAGGCGCTCGGTCGCCGCAGCGAGACCATCGCCAAGGAAACCATCCTGCGCGTCGGCGATCTCGCCGTCGATCTGATCGCGCGCAATGCCAGCCGCCGCGGCCGCAAGATCCCGCTGCTGCCGCGCGAATTTCAGTTGCTCGAATATCTCGTGCGCAACGAAGGCCGCGTCGTCTCCCGCGCGATGCTGCTCCAGCATGTCTGGGATCTGCATTTCGATCCTTCCACCAACATCATCGACGTCTACGTCGGACGCGTCCGCCGCAAGGTCGACGATGCCCAGGCCTATCCATTGATCCACACCATCCGCGGCATCGGATATTGCCTCCGTGCTCCTGCTTGACACGCTTCGGTCCTCGACCTTCCGCCTGGCGTTGATCGCGATTGCGGTCTTCGGCCTGATCGTCGCGGCGATCATGGCCTATGTCTATTTCGGCACGCTGGCTTATGTGCGGAGCCGGGTCGGCGACGTCGGCGACCACTCTGGCTTCGTTGCGATGCTCGAGTTCGCGATGATCGCAGTCGCCGTGCTGCTCGTCGTGCTGTCGGGCGTCGCGGCCGTGCTGGTGACGCGGCGTACGGTCGGGCGGATCGAGGAGATCAACGCCACCAGCCGGGCTATCATGCTCTCGGGCCTTGACCGGCGTATTCCCCTGCGCGGCAGCCATGACGAGTGGGACCGCGTCGCCGAAAACCTCAACCAGATGCTCGACCGCATCGAGACGCTGATGGGCGAGGTCAAGCAGGTCAGCGACAATGTCGCCCACGATCTGCGCACGCCGCTGACGCGGATGCGGGGCCGGCTGGAAAAGGCCTATCATGCGCCGCGCAACGACGAGGCCGATGCCGCCCTGATCGGCGACACCATCGCCGACCTCGATGCCGTGCTCGGCATGTTCGCCTCGATCACGCGGATCTCGGAGATCGAGACCCGCGCCCGCCGCAGCGCGTTTCGCCCGCTCAATCTTGCCGAGATCGCCGGCGAGGTCGTCGAGCTCTACGACGCCGCCGCCGAGCAGGTCGCGACGCGCCTGAGCCTCACTGGTGACCGCGAGGTCGCGGTGACTGGTGACCGCGACCTGCTGTTCGATGCGATCGCCAATCTCGTCGACAACGCCATCAAGCATGGTCGCCCGGGCGGGAAGGTTGCGGTGATCTGCCAAGGCACCGACAGTGGCGCCTCGATCACGATTGCCGACGACGGCGAGGGCATTCCGGCTGACCAGCGCGATCACGTGTTCAAACGCTTTTATCGGCTCGAGCAGAGCCGCTACACCCCGGGTAACGGCCTCGGCCTCAGCCTCGTCGCCGCGGTCGCGCGGCTTCATGGCGCCGACGCTGCGTTGCGCGACAACGCACCAGGACTTGTTGTCGAGCTTCGATTTCCGTCACCCGCGGCGTAGAGGTGCGTGGGTGCCAATCGCGCATTCTCACGTCACGCGCTCATTGAGCCACCTCAATTTGAGCCGGCGAATGTTGTCCTAGGCTGTGAAAATAAAGTCATGGCCCGGGGCGGTGATCATGCGATTTCCAGCAGGCTGGCGGACTCCAAGCGTAGCGGTTCTCGCGGTCATGACGATGCTCGCGTCGCCCGCGCAGGCCGGATGCAGCCTCCACGATCTCGGAAATGGCATCTTCGGAACATTGCAGGCAACATGGGATTGCAAGTCGGTCTGCGACAGCGAGGAGGCCTGTGCCGCGGCGGTCGCGCTGGATGCAGCCCTCGCGGGCGTCGCCTTGGAAGGATCTGATACGGGCAAGGGACAAGCCCTCGTCAATCAGTTCTGCAAGGAGGCACAGGGCGATGCCGACAAGATCGTCGGCTTGCTGAACACCATATTCGGCAATGCGATCGCCAAGGAGGTGCTCGGGGACCTCTCCAGCGAACTCTCGAGTGTCGGTTCTGCGGCCAAGGTCGTGCACTGCTCTTGCGAAACCGAACAGGCCACCAACTCGTTCGGCTTCGACATCGGCCAATGCGCTGAGGAGGTGATGTGCGACTGGTTCGGCCAAGGCTGCAACTGCACGCGACCCGCGCCGCAGACGGCTTCCTGCCCCTCGGTCGACGTCAAGGGCTGCACGGACCCCAACCACCACGGCTATTGGAACGAGGCCTGCTTTCCCAAGGGCTCGATCTCCAACACGAATGGAAACTGGCAGAACGGAGGCGAGTACTACAATACCCGCTCTTCAGTAGCCAAGATCGATTCGCCCCAAGGCACTTTGGCTATCCAGCTGCCTCCGACCGCGGAGGACACAGGCTGCGATCCGATCATATCGTGCTTCTGCCCCAAGCCGATGACACCCGCCTGGCACCAGATTCCCAATCCCGACAGCGATTGGCAGCGCTGGATCTTCTCCTGCGACTGTCCGTATGAGGCGGACAATCCGGATCATCAGACCTATCCCGGTGCGACGCTGCCGAGCGGCATCTCGCAGTGTCTCTGCTACAATTCCAACCAGCCTGCGAACTTCGGCTGGCAGCCGTTCGGCATGTGTCCGCCGCCAAAGTGTCCTGATGGACAGACACGCATGAGCCTGACCGGCGAATGCATCACTCCATGCTCCGATCCAACCCAGGGCATGGCGTTCGATGGCAGCTGCTGCAATCCTTCGCAGATGACGTCCTGCGGGCAATGCTGTCCGGTGGGAACCATACCCGATACCAACAGCGGCACCTGCGTGCCGAAGCAGATCGTGAAGTGAGGCCCACTCATGACGCCTCACCGATACACATCGATCGCAACCAGCTTCCGCGCGCTGCGGCGCATCGTGCTCGCAGCGAGCCTTGCTCTCGTGCTTGGCAACGCAGCCTCGGCCCAGGCGCCGCGTGGCGTCTACGCGCCCGGCCAGGCGGCAGTTACCGGATTTTCCGGCGCTCTCCGCCCGTTCGAGATGGAGCCAGGGCAGGATGCTGACGCGCGAACTTTCATCGATTCCGAGGGGCCGTCGCTGCGCGTCGTCGACTTGAGCCGCATGGGCGGCCCGCCCGAGGCGCAGCTCGTCGGCGCACCGAAGCCGTTCACGGTGAGCGCAAAGTGGATCGGTCAGGTGTTCGGCATCGCGCTGGACGACGGATCGCCCGCCAACATCTATGTCGCGGCGACTTCGGCCTACGGGCTCTCGATCGTCGCGCCAGGAGGCGATGGCAAGTCACAGCATGTCAGAACAGGGACGAACGGTGCGACCTTCATGTCGGCGCAGTGGGGGCCGGCAGGTGGACCAGGCTCCATCTGGAAGATCAGCGGCCTCACAGGCGAAGTCGGACTGTTTGCCAACGTCACAACCGGCGGAAAGGCCAACTCGGGCGCGGCCCTCGGTGCGCTCGCCTACGATCGTGCCACGAAATCGCTGTTCGTCGCTGACCGCGAGACCGGCCTCATCCACCGCTTCGGCGCCAACGGCGCCGATCTTGGCACCTACGATCATGGCGTATCCGGAACCTCCGCCGTTGGACTTGCGCAGGTCGCGCAAACGGCCTCCATCGTAGACATTACGAGCCCGCAATTCGACAGTGCGCGGCCGGAGACTTGGGGGTACGCCGCGCCGGGACGGCGGGTGTTCGGCCTTGCCGTGCGCGACCGCCGCCTCTACTACGCGGTCGCCGAAGGCCTGCGCGTCTGGTCGGTCGGTCTCAAGCCGGACGGCTCGTTCGGCACCGATATCAGGATCGAAATCGTGGTGCCGCCGGCTGCCGGCCCCACGGAGATCTCGGGCATCACTTTCGACGACGAAGGTCGGATCTATCTCGCCGAGCGGGCGGCGCCAACCGGCGCCCAGGATTTCGAGGCACTGACAGTGCCGTCGATCGGCCGCGTGCTGCGCTACACCGTGATCGGTGTGACGGCCGCGAAGCAGCCGATCTGGCAGGCGGCGCCGGATGAATATGCGATTGGTTTCCCCGGAAATTTCCGCAACGACAATGGCGGCGTCGCGATCGGCTACAGCTACGACGAGCGCGGCAACATCAATCCGCGCTCCTGCGGCGGCTTCCTCTGGACCACCGGCGAACAATTGCGCCACGCTACCGACCCCCAGCTCGCCGCGCAGATTGGTCAGCCGGATGCGGTCGCGATCGACGGATTGCAGGGAAATCCGATCTGGCGGATCAAGCGCGACGCCGAGTCGCCGCGGCTCAGCTATTTCATCGACTATGCCGATGCGCCGCCCGATCTGTCCGCGCGCGGACATCTCGGAGACATCGCCATCCTGCGCGCCTGCGGCGTGCAGCCCGCGCAGCTCCCACCCGGCATGCTCCCCGTCGGCGTGCCGCTGCCGCCGCCAAACTTCCGGACCTGTCAAACGCATGTGTGCAATCCACCGGGTACGCAGCTCTGTGCCGTCAATCAGGTATGGAGCAAAGGCGCCTGCGCCTCCGGATGTGCGCAGTCGGAGATACTCGTCAACGGCAAGTGCTGTTCGCCCGTCGATCTCGGACCCGGCGGCGCGTGTTCGAGCGGCGGCGGCTCCTCGATTCCGTCCACCAACATTGCCAAGGTGATGTGCGGAAACACTCAGACCGCGATTGGTCCCAACCACGAATGCTGCGAGAACGACCACATCTATTCCGGATCAGGCGGCACGCAGCTCTGCTGCGCCGACGCTCTGGTCAACGGCATGTGCCAGCCGTTCACGCCAAAGATTCCAAGCAAAATATGTCTCGACTGCTGTTCACCCGGCTATGTGAAAACCGGCGGCAAGTGTTGCCTGAAGAGCCAGGCGACCGCGGGCGGAGTCTGCTGTCCGATCGGCCAGAAGCCGAGCGCAGACGGAACGCACTGCCAGACGACCTTCAAGATTCCCAAAATATCCTTCTGCTGCGCCGCAGGCTATGTCCCGACCGTGGCGGGCAAGTGCTGCGCGGCCGGCAACCTGACGACAACCGGCGAATGTTGTCCGACCGCGGTCAATCCAAACGATCGCCGGCAATGCCTTGCGCAAAGCGAGAAGAAATCATTCCCGCCGCAGATCTGCGCGCCGGGCGAGACGCGTGACGAGAAAGGCGCCTGCGTCGCGCGCAGGCCCACGCCATCGCCGATCACGCCAATTCCGACGCCTACGCCCAAACCGCGTCAGCCATCGACACAGAGACCGTCGGGCGAGCGTGCGCCTGGCCCAATCAACTGCCCGCCGGGAACGGTGCCGGGGCCACTGGGCCAACGCTGCTGGCCGATCGGGCGCGGCCACACCGCCCCGCTTGCGCCGGGCCGGGTGGCGCCGGGCCGGGTGGCGCCAGTTCCGCTGGAAAGAGGGCGCTAGGATGATTGTCTGCGTGGCCCGGAGATCGGGCGCGTTTCGAAGCAAATGAGCTGTGAGGAGAACCGAGCGATGATTGGATTGACTAAGCTGGCGGCCGGCGCGCTCGTCGCGGCTGCAATCGCGATGCCGGCGACGGGGCATGCCCAGATGCAGCGCGCAGATGTGGATGATGCCATCCAGCAATATCTCGCGACACATCCGGAAGCCCTGGGCCCGGCGATCCAGAAGTACCTCGCCGACCATCCGGAGGCGCTGCGCAACGCGCTGCTGGCGCTGGTCGCCAAGCGAAGTGCCGCGGCGCAGGCAACGCAAACGGCAGCTTCTGCCAGTGCCAGGCAGGCGATCACTGACAACGCCAAGGCGCTGTACTCCGCGCCGCTCCAGACGACGGTCGGCGCCGCAGAAGGTGCCCGTACCGTGGTCGAGTTCTTTGACTTCAATTGCGCCTACTGCCGCAAGGCGCTCGGCGATACGCTCGCGCTGATTTCCGACGAGCCCGGTCTGCGCATCGTGCTCAAGGAGCTTCCGATCCTGGGGCCCGATTCCGTCGAAGCTGCAAAGGTCGCCATCGCGCTACAGATGCATCATCCGAGTGCCGCCGAGTCGCTCGAGTTTCATCGTCGCCTCCTGGCGACGCAAGGACGGGTCGATCGTGCCGCGGCGCTCACGGTCGCCGCTGACCTTGGCTTCAACGCAGGCGAACTCGATAAGGATGCGGCGAGCGCCGAGGTGAACGACGCGCTTCAGGAAAACATGCGCCTTGCTTCGGCGCTCGGAATCAACGGCACGCCCGGCTACGTCGTCGGCGACAGCGTTATCCCCGGGGCAGTCGGGGCCGCCGCTCTGAAGGCGCGGATCACGGCCCTGAAGGAGCAGTGATCACACGATCTCCCTCATGATCCTACAGCTCGATCACGCCGCGGCGCGCCGCATGCGCCACCGCGTCGGTGCGGCCAGTTGCATCCAGCTTGTCGAGCAGCGAGCCGACGTGGAATTTCACGGTATGCACGGAGATGTTGAGCTGGCGCGCGATCATCTTGTTGGAGGCGCCTTCGGCCATCAGCGCCAGCACGTCGAGCTCGCGCTGCGTCAGCGCGATGTCCTCGGGCATGCCGCGAGGATCGCGGGCGACGATCGTCGCATTGGCGGCCTCCCCGGACGCAGCAAGGCGAAGCCCCGCGACACTGCCGAGCAGCTTCGCGAGGCGGTCGGCCAGTGCGGGATCGTCGATCTCGAGCGACAGCACGATGTCAGGCGCGTTGTCCTCGCTCACGCCTCGGGCCTCTCGCCGATCGTCACCCTGAAGCTCGCCGGTTCGCCGCCGCGGCGGACCGCGACATCGACCACCCGGCCGACGCTTGCGGGTCCCAGTGTCCGCAACAGCGCGCGCACGCCGGAGAGCTTCTGGTCGTTGACCGCCACGATCACGTCGCCCTGACGGATGCCCGCCGCGGCCGCGGGGCCGGCCTTGTCGACATTCATCACCATTGCGCCGATGCCGTCATCGAGCCGCAGCGGCTGCAGCCCGAGCCCGAGATACCCCCGCGCAATGCGGCCGCGCGTCTCGAGCTGTGCGGCGACGCGTTCGATCGTCGCCGCGGGGATCACGAGTACCCGCCGTGGCCCGAGCACGGCCATGCCGAAAGCCTCGCCCGAAGCATCGACGGCAAGGCCGCCTTCCTGGCGGGGACGCAGGCGAACGTCGAGCTCGATCCGTGCGTCGATCTCGCCACCACGCAGGGAACGCCAGCCCTGGCCCGAGACGGACACCATTCCGAGCGCCGCACTCGGCGCATCGCTGATGGTGGCGACCACGACGGACAGCGCACCGAGAGCAGGCACCGTCGTGGCCAGCTTGACCGGGGCGATGTTGGTATCAGCGCGCAGCAGGGCGATATCGGTCGTATGGTCGCGGCCGACGATCGCGGCGGCGACTGTGCTGCCGTCGGCAAGGGTGATCTGGACATCGCCTTCGTCGGCCAACGGCTCGTCGGCGGTGACGATCAGGCCGGGCTTCCAGACGAAACCGGTCGAGCGCGAGCGATGCGAATGGACGGAGACGACGGACGGCGCGATGCGCGACACGACATCCGCGAGCGCTGATGACAGCAAGGTGAGTGGAGTGAGGTCGGTCATGGAAGGCTCCTTAAGCTGCCCTCAATCTGGTACCTCGCGGGCGATTGTGAAACTGGCCGGGTGGCCAGTCCGCCCCAAGCCACCGCCGACGAACATGTGATTGGGAGCCGCTCACGGGAACGTGTAGCAATCTCACAATTGCACCTGACGGCTTCAGACCATTTTCAGCGAGCCCCGACCAATGACCATCGACCTCACCCGCCGCACTCTGCTTCAACTCGCCGGCGCCGGCTCGCTGGCGATGGCTGCGGTCGGCGCGGCGCGTGCCGAGGGCAATCCGCAAGGCGGTGGGCCGACCTATGCCAGCCGCACGCCGATGCGGATCGGCATAGTGACGTTGCGGGTGAAAAATCTCGACAAGGTGGCCGATTACTACCGCGACGTGATCGGGCTCACCGTGATGGAGCGTTCGAGCACCGCCGCCAGGCTCGGCACGGCAGGTGTCGCGCTGTTGGTGCTGGAAGCTCGTCCCGACGCCGCGATCGAGCCGCGCAACGCCGCCGGGCTCTACCACACGGCCTTCCTGATGCCGACGCGCAAGGACCTCGCGCGCTGGCTGGTCCACGCCGCCTCGCATCGCGTGCCGTTGACGGGCTTTGCCGATCATCTCGTCAGCGAGTCCGTCTATCTCGACGACCCCGAAGGAAACGGCATCGAGGTCTATGCCGACCGCGATCCCTCGCAATGGCAGTGGAGCGAGGGCAGCGTGAAGATGACGACCGACGAGCTGAACGTCGCCGATTTGCTGTCGCTGACCAACACGCGTGTCAGCGACTATGCCAGGGCGCCAGACGGAATGCGCATCGGCCATATGCATTTGCGCGTCGGCGATCTCGCGCAGGCGGAGAGCTTTTACCACGGCGCTGTTGGCCTCGACCCGACCCGCAGTCGCAACGGCGCCGCGTTCCTGTCATCGGGGCGTTATCACCACCATCTCGGCATGAACGTCTGGCAGAGCCAGGGCGCCGGCCAGCGCGACGACGCGATGACGGGGCTCGCCTGGTTTTCGCTGGTGACGGGGAAACAGGACATCCTCGCAGCGCAGGAAGAGCGCTTGCGCAAGGGTGGCGCGCGCGTCGCGCAGCTGCCTGACGGCGTCGAGGCCGTCGATCCCTGGGGCACGCGGGTACGGCTGCTAAAGGTGTGAGCCGCTCGCGCGAACGGCTCACAGCTCATATATGTGGTGCGATCAGCCGCGTGCCACGGGGTTGATCGAGACATCGGCGCCGGCGTGCTTCTGCGCGGCCTGGAAACCGGCGGTGATGCCTTGCTCGACTGATTTCCGGACGTTGTCGTCGACGATCTGTTTCGTCACATTAGACACTGCCGCCAGGATCATCGCATCCTGGAATAGGGCGGGGTAGTTGTGCGGATTGGGGCCGGGCCTGCCCCAATTGACCGGGATCTGATAGATCGGCAGGAAGAAGCAATGCCGTGCGCCACCGAAGTTGATGCAAATTTCCATGGCTTGTCTCCTCGCTAAGAGATCGCTGCGTTCGTGTTGCAGCGTCAGCGACGCTAGACCTGCGAGGCAGAGTCCAGTGTGAAGTCGTTCACATCGCAAGGATGTACAAGGAGGCGTCAAGTATTATTGATTGTCAGCGTAGAGACGTCAGCCTGCCTGACGTTCGAGGCGATCGGTCTGAGACGATCAATGCCGGACCCGCGGTTGCGCCGCCGTGCCGAGGACATCGTCCCACCGGTAGGAATAGCCGATGCCGATGATGTAGTCCGGCGAGTTGCGGTTCAGGCCGAAAGCCAGGTGGAAATCGATCTGCTCGGTCCGGTTCAGGAGATAGCCGCCGCCGACATTGAGCAGCGCCGTGCTCGCGCCGCGCGACGGCGTATCGCTGACATATTCGGCGAACAGCGCCAGCTTCTCGCTGACCTTCCGCTCGATCACGAAGGTCGCCTCGCTCGTCTGGCGATTGGCGAGGTCCGATGGCCGGAAGAAGCTGGTGACCATGCCGCTAATGCCCCAGCCGCCGCCAAGCTCGTAGGACCAGGGGACTTGCAGATAGTGCTGAAGGCCCGCGCCTGTGATCGCGGGAGTGCCGGTCGGCAGGCCGACGCCAGCGACCACCGAGAGGTTCGCCGGCTCAGGCAGTCCGCTGACCTGCCATTTCACGGCGGGGACGATATTGGTGAAGCCGGTGTCGAGCGAGCCGGTCAGTCGCCCGACATAGCTCGGAATATCGACCAGCACCTCGAGGCAGGGCGCGACCCCAAAACGGAGACGGCTGTTGCTGGCGTCAAATCCCTTGGCCGCGCTCTGGCCTGACGTGTTGAGGCCGTTCTCGATCTGGATGCTGCGGTCAGGCACGACCAGGCTTGAATTGGTCACGTCGGGGCGGTCGGTCGCGATCTCGGATTGCGGCGAGGGGCATTCACCGGCTTCGGCCATTTGCGGGCACAGCGCGAGGACGAGGCCGACGCAGCACAACGAGGCCCGCCAACGCTGCAGGACAAATCCCGGAACCACAAATATGCTCTTCGAACGCCGATCGCTTGCTGGCACCAAGACCCCATGCTAGTCCGCGATGGACTGCGCACCACTCCAGAATGGACTTAGCTTCTCCCGGATTTATTCCCGACATGACCGATTTTCGCGGCGTCTTCCCCTATCTGGTCTCGCCCGTCAGCGCTGACGGCACGGTGAGGACGGATGTGCTCGCAAGGCTCTGCGACGATTTGATCGGGGCCGGGGTGCACGGGCTGACGCCGCTTGGGTCGACCGGCGAGTTTGCCTATCTCAATGCCGCGCAGCGCATGGCGGTCGTGCAGACCACGATCGAGGCTGCGAAGGGCCGTGTGCCTGTGGTGGCAGGCGTCGCCTCCACCTCGACAGCCGATGCTGTGGCGCAGGCGCGGGCCTATCAAAAGCTTGGTGCCGACGGCATCCTGGCGATCCTCGAGGCGTATTTTCCGCTCAATGACGCCCAGGTCGAATCCTATTTCCGCAGCATTGCCGATGCCGTGGACATTCCCGTCGTCATCTACACCAATCCGCAATTCCAGCGCTCCGACCTCACGCTCGACGTCATCGCGCGTCTCGCCGAGCATCTGCGCATCGGTTACATCAAGGACGCTTCGACCAACACCGGCCGGCTGCTCTCGATCATGAATCGCTGCGGTGATTCCCTGCGCGTGTTCTCGGCCTCCGCCCATATCCCTGCCGCGGTGATGCTGATCGGCGGGCTCGGCTGGATGGCGGGCCCGGCCTGCATCATCCCGCGCCAGAGCGTCGCCCTCTACGACCTCTGCCAGGCGGGCCGCTGGGACGAGGCCATGGCGCTGCAGCGCCGGCTGTGGCGCATCAACGAGGCCTTCGCCCGCTTCAACCTCGCCGCCTGCATCAAGGCCGGCCTTGCCATCCAGGGCTACGATGTCGGTGATCCGGTCCCGCCGCAGGCCGCGCTGACCGCGGATGCGCGCAAGGTGGTGGAAGCGGCGTTGAGGGAGCTTGAATAGCGAGCGGTCATCCGCGACACGATCAGTCCCGTAGGGTGGGCAAAGCGTAGCGTGCCCACCATTTTGAGTGCGTGGGCACGGCGCAAGAGCGCCTTTGCCCACCCTACGGAATCGCGGATTGCAGGACGGCATGACGAAATCGTAGGTATCCCGCCCGAAACCGCGGCTGGTCTGACCTCAATTGGTCCGCTAAAAGGCGGCCGCACTTTGAGGCTTAGAGGATCCAGCGGAATGAACATTCTTCCCGGCAATTTGCGTTTCGGAGCGGGCCAGCCCGTCAAGCGTTTGGAAGACCAGCGGCTGCTCACCGGGAAGGGACAGTTCATCGACGACAAGCCGGAAGATGGCGCGCTGTGGCTGCATGTGCTGCGCTCGCCGCATGCGCATGCGAAGATCGTCTCGATCGATACCAGCGCTGCAGCATCGATGCCGGCCGTCGCCGCGATCTACACCGGCGCCGATCTGATCAAGGACGACGTCGGCACCATTCCGACGCTGAACATCTTCAAGCGCCCTGACGGCAAGCCGATGACGGTCCCGCCGCGGCGGCTGCTCGCTCATGAAATCGTGCGTTACACCGGCGAAGCCGTGGCGGCTGTGGTGGCTTCGTCGCGTGCGGAAGCCCAGAGCGCAGCCGAAGCAATCGTAGTCGAGTACGACGTGCAGCCCGCCGTGGTCGATCCCCTCGAAGCCGTCAAACCCGGCGCGCCCGTGGTGTGGCCTGAGGCGCCCGACAACATCGTCGGCGCGATGAGCTATGGCGACGCCACGAAGGTGGACGAGGCTTTCGCCAGGGCTGCGCACACGGTCGAGCTCGATCTCGTCAGTCAGCGCCTGGTGCCCTCCGCGATGGAGCCGCGCTCGACCATTGCCGAGATCGACAAGAAGACCGGCCGTCTGTTGCTGCATGTGCAGTCTCAGACCCCGGCCTCGACCCGGGACGTGCTCGCCGAAGCGGTACTGAAGCGTCCGAAGGACAGCGTGCGCGTGCTGGTCGGCGACATCGGCGGCGGCTTTGGCCAGAAGACCAATCTCTATCCGGAAGACGGCATCGTCGCCTATGTCGCGACCAAGCTGAACAAGAAGATCCGCTGGCGCGGCGACCGCACCGATGAATTCGTCGGCGGCACCCATGGCCGCGACCTCACCTCGACCGCGTCCTTCGCGCTGGACGAGAAGGGCAAGGTGCTGGCCTATCGCGTCACCTCGATCGGTTGCACCGGCGCCTATTCCTCGGGCGCTGCCAACATCATCCCGCTGGTGCTCGGGCCGTTCGTGCAGACCGGCGTCTATGACCTGCCGCTGGTGCATTTCGAGGTCAAGTCGGTGATGACCCACACCGCGCCGGTCGGCGCCTATCGCGGCGCAGGTCGCCCGGAGGCTGTCTTCATCGTCGAGCGCCTGTTCGACGCCGCCGCGCGAAAAATCGGCATGGACCCGCGTGCGATCCGCAAGGCGAATTACATCAAGCCGGCGCAACTGCCCTACACCAACGCTGCGGGGCAGGTTTACGATTCCGGCGCCTTCGCGCACATGCTCGATCGCGCCGTGAAGCTTGCGGACTGGGACGGTTTTGCCGCGCGCAAGAAGGCCGCGAAAAAGAAGGGCCTGCTCTACGGCCGTGGCCTCACATCCTACATCGAGTGGACCGGCGGCCGCGCCCATACTGAAAAGGTCACGCTGCAGGCGACCTCGCAGGGCCGTGTCGTGCTGCATTCCGGCACCATGGCGATGGGGCAGGGGCTGCAGACCACCTACACCCAGATGATCTCCGACACGCTCGGGATTGCCATGGACAAGATCGACGTCGTGCAGGGCGATACCGATCTCGCCATGGGTTTTGGCAGCGTCGGCTCGCGCTCGCTGTTCGTCGGCGGCACGGCCGTGGCGGTGTCCTCCAACGATCTGATTCAGAAGGCGCGCGAGAAGGCGGCCAACGTGCTGGAGACCTCGGTCGAGGATATCGAATATCAGGGCGGCATGCTGACCGTGGTCGGCACCGACCGCCGCATCAGCCTGTTTGATATCGCCGAGAAGGAGGCTGGCGCGAAGCTCACCGTCGATTCCGAAGGTGAGGTCGATGGTCCCAGCTGGCCGAATGGCACGCATATCTGTGAGGTCGAGATCGACCCGGAGACCGGCGTGTCCAAGGTCGTGCGCTACACCACGGTCGACGACGTCGGCGTTGCCGTGAACCCGATGCTGGTCACCGGCCAGATTCATGGCGGCGTCGCGCAAGGAATTGGCCAGGCGCTGTACGAAGGCGTCGCCTACGATGCCGACGGTCAGCTCCTCACTGCGAGCTACCAGGACTATTGCATCCCGCGCGCCGACGACGTGCCGCCGATCGTGGTGACGCTGGATGATTCCGCGCCCTGCCGCACCAATCCGCTCGGCGCCAAGGGCTGCGGCGAATCCGGCGCCATCGGCGGTCCGCCCTGCGTCACCAACGGCGTGATGGACGCGCTCGCCGAGCTCGGCATCACCCAGCTGAATACGCCGCTGACGCCGCAGAAGATCTGGAAGGCGATCAAGGACGCGAAGGTGGCGGGATAGGCCCGCATCGTCGCAACAAACACAAGTGTCGTCCCGGCGAAGGCCGGGACCCATAACCACCGAGTCTAGTTTGGCTAAGATCGGTTATGACTATCCCGCGTCACATTCCCGCTGCGGAGTATGGGTCCCGGCCTTCGCCGGGACGACGGCGGAGGGTGGGGCGCACGCATCGCTAAGCCGCCGCCGGCCCTAAATCCCCAACATCATCTTCGCGATGATGTCGCGCTGGATTTCCGACGTGCCGCCGAAGATCGTATAGGCGCGACCGTTGAGATATTCCGGCACGACCGTCAGCATGTCCTCGGGCAGCGCGGGCTCGTGGTTGAGCTTGTAGAGCGGGCGCATCGTCTCGACCGCGAGCGCATCGTGGCCGATCACGTCGACGCCTAGCCGCGTCACGGCCTGCCGGATCTCGCTGTTGCGCAGCTTCAGGATCGAGGACACTGCGCCGGGGTTCTGCCCGGTCTGGAGCGCCGAGAGCACGCGCAGCTCGGTCATTTCAAGCGCGTCGATGTCGACCTCGACCTCGGAGATGCGGGTCGCGATATCGGGGCTGTCGATCGCGCGTCCCGTGAGATCGGACTCCGCAAGCTCGGTGATGGCGCGCAGTCCTTCGCGCAGCTTCGCTGACGCGATGCCGGAGCCGCGCTCGAACTCGAGCAAATATTTGCCGTAGGTCCAGCCCTTGCCTTCGTCGCCGACGCGGTTGGCGACGGGCACGCGCACGTCGTCGAAGAACACCTGGTTGACCTCGTGATCGCCGCCGATGGTCAGAATGGGACGCGTCGTGATCCCAGGCGTCGTCATATCGATCAGGATGAAGCTGATGCCATCCTGCTGCCGCGGCCCGTCGCTGGTGCGCACCAGCGCGAACATGCGGTTGGCGTGGTGCGCATGCGTGGTCCAGATCTTGGTGCCGTTGATGACGTAGTCGTCGCCATCGCGCACCGCGCGCGTCTTCAGCGAGGACAGGTCGGAGCCCGAGCCCGGCTCGGAATAGCCCTGGCACCAATAGTCCTCGCCGGACAGAATTCGCGGCAGATAGAAATTCTTCTGCTCAGGGCTGCCGAAGCCGATGATGACCGGCCCGACCATCTTCACGCCCATCACGTTGACATTGGGCACGCCGGCGCGCGCGCATTCGCTCTCGAAGATCCAGCGCTGCGCCGGTGTCCAGTCGGGTCCGCCATGTTCGACCGGCCAGCCCGGCGCGCCCCAGCCGCGGCTGTGCAGCGCACGCTGCCAGGCCATGCCGATGTCAGGGTCGGAGAATACCGACGGTGTCAGCGCGGTGGCGCGCTTCATCTCCTCGGTGAGATTCTTCGCGATGAAGCCGCGCACCTCGCTCTGGAAGGCGCGCTCTTCGGCATTGAACTGGAGATCCATGAGGCGCTCCTCTCAGGCTGAAACGGTGCTGCGGCCAAGCCGGGCGTGGCGCGCATAGTGGTGCGCGGTGCCGCCGAACAGCGTGTCGAAGGCAACGAGCCGCTTGAAATAGGCGCCGACCTCGAGCTCATCGGTGACGCCCATGCCGCCGTGAAGCTGGATCGACTGCTCGCCGACGAAGCGTGCGCATTTGCCGATCTTCGCTTTGGCCGCCGAAGCCGCGCGGGCCCGCTCGACCGGGGCGCTATCGGCCTTCAGCGCGGCGCGCAGTGCCATCGAGCGCGCCTCGTCGACCTGGATCGCCATGTCGGCGAGGCGATGGCGGATCACCTGGTTGGCGGAGAGCGGCCGGCCGAACTGCTTTCGGATCTTGGTGTACTCCAGCGTGGTGTCGAGCAGCGTCTGCATGATGCCGACGGCCTCCGCGCCGAGCGCAGCCATGGCGCGATCGACGGCCCATTCGATCGCCGGCAGCGCGTCCCTGCCATCGCCGAGCAGCGCGTCCTCCGGCAAATGCAGGTCGGGCAGCTCGATGTTGCAGGCGCGCCCGCCGCCGAGGCGCGGATAGTCGGAGATCGCAAGGCCAGCGGCGGTCGCCGGCACCAGGAACAGACCGATCCGCCCCGAGGGTCCATGATGATCGTGCAGATGCGCGGAGACGATGATCTCGTCGGCCGCATGGCCGTCGAGCACCGCGATCTTGCTGCCCGACAGACGCCAGCCCTGCGCCGTCTTGGTGGCCGATGTCGAGACCTTGGCGAGATCGAACCGCGCCGCGCGCTCGGAATGCGCGAAGGCGAGCTTCATTGAGCCGTCCGCGATCTTGGGCAGGCTCGCCTGCTTCTGCGCCGTGCTGCCGCATCGCTCGATCAGCGCGGCACCAAGCACGACCGTCGCGACATAGGGCTCACACACCAGCCCGCGGCCAAACGCTTCCATCAGGATGCCGATCTCGATCGGGCCGCCGCCGAGGCCGCCAAACTCTTCCGGGATCGGCAGCGCCAGCCAGCCAAGCTCTGCGAACTGCTTCCACACCGCAGGGCTGAAGCCGAGCGGATCGCCGGCCATCTTGCGGCGGTGATCGGCATCGTAGCTCTCGGCCACGAAGCGCTCCGCGCTCTCGCGCAGCAGCCGTTGCTCGTCACTGAGATTGAGATCCATGGCGCTTACTCCGCGGCCGCCGGCTTGTGCACGGAGGGATGCAGGCCCGACGGATCGACCACCATGCCGAACTCCTGAAGATTGTGGGCGTGACAGAGCTGATGCAGGGCGAAGGCCTGGTCGATCGCAGCGGGCTGGCCCATCACGTCGACGGAGCGGTTCACCGCCTCCTTGGTCAGCTTCAGCGCAAAGGACGGCTTTGACGCGATCCGGCGTGCCAGCTCCAGCACGCGTGCCGATAATTCCGCGCGCGGCACGACCTGATTGACCATGCCGAGCTGATGCGCCTCCTGCGCACCCCAGGAGTCGGCGGTGAACAGGAATTCCTTGGCCTTGCGCGGACCGAGCTCCCAGGGATGCACGAACCATTCAACGCCGCAGACGCCCATCGTCACGACCGGGTCACAAAACTGCGCATCGTCGCTGGCAACGATGAGGTCGCAGGCCCAGGCCAGCATCAGGCCGCCGGCGATGCATTTGCCATGCACTTCCGCAATCGTCGGCTTGGCGAGATTGCGCCAGCGCCGCGTGATCTGGAGATATATTTCCTGCTCGCGCGCGAAGCGGCCGTGCGCGTTCGCTTCCGCAAAGCCGCCCCAATTTCCTATCGGCGGAAAATCGACACCTGCGGCATTCTTGGTCGCGGGGCGAAGGTCATGACCCGATGAGAAATGCGGCCCGTTGCCGGCGAGGATGATGACCTTGACCGTATCGTCCTGCACCGCTTCGTCGAAGGCGGCGTTGAGATCGTAGGTCATTTGCAAGTTTTGCGCGTTGCGCGCATCGGGGCGGTTCATCGCGATCCGGGCGATCGCCGGCTCCGGCCGCTCCACGAGGATGGTCTCGAACGAGGACATGGCGCGCCTCCCTGCATTTTTCGTCTTGTTTGCTGCGAGTTGACTATGTCGCGTGGTGATAGGCAAGGGGCTTGCGTCAGCCGGCTGCCTGTTGCGCTGTTTGCCGGGACATCTGGCGTTGTATGCGCTCGATCTGGTAGTTTGCGGGCCGATTCCACCGGGAGAAATTTGATGCGCAAGATCCTGACCGTGCTGGCCGCGCTGGCTTCGCTCAGCCTCACCAATTGCGGCTACAACGCGATCCAGAGCCAGGATGAGCAGATCAAGGCCAACTGGTCCGAGGTGGTGAACCAGTATCAGCGTCGTGCCGATCTCGTGCCCAACCTCGTCAACTCGGTGAAGGGTTTCGCGCAGCAGGAGAAGGACGTGCTGCTCGGCGTCACCAATGCCCGCGCCAAGGTCGGCAGCATCCAGGCAACGCCGGAGGTGCTGAACGATCCCGCCGCCTTCCAGAAATTCCAGGCTGCGCAAGGAGAACTCTCCAGCGCGCTGTCGCGGCTCCTCGTGGTCACGGAAAATTATCCGCAGCTCAAGTCGGACGCCTTGTTCAGAGATCTGATGTCGCAGCTCGAGGGCACCGAGAACCGCATCACGGTGGCGCGCAACCGCTACATCAAGTCGGTGCAGGACTACAACGTCACCATCCGCTCGTTCCCGAGCAATCTCACCGCGATGATGTTCGGCTACAAGGAGAAGGCGAACTTCACGGTCGAGAATGAGAAGGAGATCTCGACGGCGCCGAAGGTCGATTTCAATCCGGCGCCGGCGCCGTCGAAGTAAGCGCGCGTCGTTTTGCGAATGCGCTTCACCCCACCCACCGCTGTCATTCCCCGCGCAGGCGGGGAATCCAGTACGCCGCGGCTTCTCGGTGATCCGCTGGCGTCTCTGGAATACTGGATCGCCCGGTCAAGCCGGGCGATGACAGCGAGATTGTGGCGGGCGCTTGTGGCATTCGCGCTGCTCTTCGTCTTTGCCTTCCCCGCCGCCGCCGACGTCCCGGTCCCTCAGCTTACCGGCCGCGTCGTGGACCGTACCGGCACGCTGTCGAGCAGCGACATCGCCGCGCTGTCGCAGAAGCTCAGCGATTTCGAGGCGCGCAAGGGCAGCCAGATCGCGGTGCTGATCGTGCCGACGACGGATCCGGAGACGATCGAGCAGTTCTCGATCCGCGTCGCCGAGGCCTGGAAGATCGGCCGCAAGAAGGTCGACGACGGCGCGATCCTCGTCGTCGCCAAGAACGACCGGCACTTGCGCATCGAGGTGGGCTACGGTCTCGAGGGCGCGCTCACCGACGTCACCTCGCGGCGGATCATCGATGAAGCCATCACGCCGAAATTCAGGGAGGGTGATTTCGCTGGCGGCATCTCGGCAGGTGCCGAGCGAATGATGCGCGTCGTCGACGGTGAACCGTTGCCCGCGCCCTCGCGCAGTGTGAACTTTGCCAATCTGGACGACATCGGACCTCTCCTCCCGGTCGCGCTGTTTGCCTCGCTCATCGTCGGCGGCTTCTTGCGCGCGCTGCTGGGGCGGTTGCTGGGCTCGGTCGCGACCGGGAGCGTGATCGGTCTTCTGGCCATGCTTATCCTCGGATCCGGCGCGTTGGCCTTGCTGGCCGGAATCATCGGCTTTGTCCTGTCCTTCATCGCCGATCTGTTTCCGGCATCGACAGGGACCTCGCGCGGCGGGTCGTGGTCAGGCGGCTCTTCGTCCGGAGGCTGGAGCAGCGGTTCGTCATCCAGCGGCAGCTTCAGCGGGGGCGGCGGCAGCTTTGGTGGCGGCGGCGCCTCGGGGAGCTGGTAGTCATGGGCATTGGGCGTATCACCAGGCATCTGGTCCAGCACCATTGGCGCGCGAAGCAAGTGTTTCCGCAAGACGTGCTCGACCGGATCGAGCAGGCGATCAGGCAAAGCGAAGCGACGCATTCTGGCCAGATCCGCTTCGTCGTCGAAGGCGCGCTCGACGGCCGGCCGCTGTTCCGCAATCAGCACGCCCGCGAGCGCGCGCTCGATGTGTTCTCGCATTTGCGCATCTGGGACACCGCCCACAACAACGGCGTGCTGATCTACCTGCTGCTCGCCGACCGCGACGTCGAGATCATCGCCGACCGCGGCATCGATGCGAAGGTCGGCGCCGCGGGTTGGGAGAAGATCTGCCGCGCGATGGAAGCCGAATTCGGCGCGAGCCAGTTCGAACGCGGCGTGACCAGTGGCATCGCCGCGGTATCGCGGGAGCTGGCAAAGTATTTCCCGCCATCGGGTGCGCATCCGAATGAGCTGCCGGATAAGCCGGTGGTGATGTAGGGTTGTTCCTTCTCCCCTTGTGGGAGAAGGTGGCGCGAAGCGCCGGATGAGGGGTTCTATCCCAGCACAATAATATGTCTTGCGGAGACAGACCCCTCACCCGAAAGAGTTCGTGTCCGCCAGCGGAGCTGCCCTCTCCCACAAGGAGAAAGGGCGCAACGATTCGCATCGCGCTTTGGCGGCCATGCCACCACCCTAATCATCCAGCTTGTTCAAATCCCGCACCGACTGCATGATCGGCTCGAAGTTCGAGCGCGCGTCTAGCGCGTCGAACAATTGCGCGGTGTCCTCGAGCAATCCGTGCGACCGCGCGATGGCAATGCGCACGTCTTCCTGCGGGGTGTCCGACAGCCGTCCGTGCCCCGACAGCAGGATCTTGGTGTTCAGCCCCTTGATGCGCTCCAGCGACTGGATGTAGTCGGCGATGCTGCCGGAGCCGAACACGCCGCCCATCACGCCGCCTGGCATCAAGGTGTCGGCAGCGAACAACAGGCCCTTGTCCTGCTCGAACAGGGTGATGCAGGCCGAGGTATGGCCCGGCGTATACATCACGTTGAGGCGGAAATTACCGAGGTCGATGAGATTGCCTTCCTCGAGCCAGATGTCGATATTGATCGGCACGTTCGGCTCGTTGAACATCTTGCGCAGCATCGAGAAGTCGTCGCGCAGCATGATCTTGTTGGCGGCGAGCCGGTGGGCGGCGACATAGGTCCGGCGCTCGTTGAAGTGCCAGGCCGCGCCGATGTGATCGAGATGCTCGTGGCTCAGCACCACCATGTCGATCTTTTCCGGCGGGCATCCGGCGAAAGTCAGGCACTCCACCATCGCCGGATAATTCGAGGACAGGCCGACATCGATCAGGATGGTGCGCGCCGAGCCGCGCACCAGATAGGCGTTGGCGGCGCGGTTGGAGAAGCGGATCTGGTAGACGTCGTCGGCCGCCTGGATCAGCGAGCAGACGTCGTTCTTCATCAGGATCGGGAATGCGGTCGGCTTGCGTTCGCTCATGATTGCGCCGCCCGGTAGGTGACCGCGTTGGAGGCGCGCAGACGTTTCGATAGCGCGTCCATCACCATCAGCGCGAATGCCGGCTGCTGACTGACGAGATAGACGAAGCGCGCGTGGTTGATCCGCATGACGCGCGTGTTCGGCGCCGATGCGATCGCGGTTGCCGAGCGCGCCGAGCCGTCGATCACGGCCATCTCGCCGAAGAATTCGCCCTTGCCGAGCTTGATGATGCTGGTCTTGCTGGCGCCGTTCATTTTGGCGATCTCGACCTCGCCGTCGAGCACGACGAACAACTCGCGGCCGGCCGAGCCTTCCTCGAAGATGACGTCATCGACATCAAACGCGTTGATGCACTTTTCGATCGTCATGGTACCCCCAAACGCCTTCTGGCCGACGGGACGACCCATGTTAGCCGGGGAACAATGACTGGCAAACAACGCCTTCGGCTAAGGGGCGGGCCTGCCGCAGAGCAGCATCCGCTGACAATTTGTTGCACGGCGCCACGCCGGTTCCACTTTCCCGACCCAATTCGGCCTCGGACGAGTTCCTAAAATTTCGGTAAGCGGGTCCCGAGGTAAGGAATTCGCAAGCAATGAAAGTTACCAAAAGGTCAACCCAGACTGGAGTATTTGAGCCGTGAGCGAACCAATGTCCGACCTGGCCGGCCAAGAGACTGATGACCGGACGAACGACCGGACTGGCGCCGTTGACGCCGCCGCCGGCTTCGAGGCCCCCTCGATAGCCCCCGACCATGAGACGCTGCCCAAGCCTGATGCGGTTAAGGCGGATGCCCCGAAGGTCGAGCCGCCAAGCATCGTGGTTCCAAAGTTCGAAGCTAAAGCCGAACCGAAGCCCGAGCCCAAAGCAGAGGCAAAGCCCGGCAAGCTCATCGTGATGGCGCCCTCGGCGCGGTCCTGGGACCGCGAAGAATACGCCCCGCATATCAAGGCCGACGAGGTCCGTGACACCGGCAGCAAGCGCCGCCTGTCGGCGATGGCCGCGGTCGTGGCGATCGCGGCTTGCGTCGGCGCCATCAGCGGCGCGCTTGCGACCGCCGGCATGATGCATTTCGCGGCGAGCCCGGCGCCGGCCCAGGTCGCCGATACCAGCGCGCTGGACACCTCCGTCGCCCGGATCGATGCCGACATCGTTGCGCTCAAGGCCAATGTCGAGCACACCTCGAAGACCGGCCTCAACCAGTTCAACCGCGCCAACGATCGTCTCGACAAGCTCGAGAAGGCGCAGGCCGAACCGTTGGCCAGGCTGGCAAAACTGTCTGAGACCGTCGACAAGCTCCGCGCCACGCCGCCGGCCGCTGCTCCCGCGCAGGCCGCCGCAGCAGTGCCCGCGAAGGAGACCACCGGCACGATTGCGCCGGCCCCGACCCAGGTCACGGCGGCCGCTGCTGCGCCGGCCCCGGCGCCGGCCGCGCCCAAAACCGAAGTCGGCCGCCTGCCGACGATCGATGGCTGGAGGCTCCGTGACGTCGCCAATGGCGGTGCGCTGATCGAGGGTCGTGGAGGTCTTTACGAAGTTTATGCCGGCGATCCCATCCCCGGCCTCGGCCGCGTCGATGCGATCCGGCGCCAGGACGGCCGCTGGGTGGTCGTCACGCCCAGGGGCCTGATCGTCGCGCGCTGAGCGTCAAACACACGACTTCAGAACAGGCGCTTCACCACCGTGTGAAGCGCCTTTTTACTTGAATAGACTGTCAGGCGCGGTGTTAGTGGAGGCATGAGCCGCGCGCTGCGAATTCTCCTGGCTGCCATGCTGTTGTTGGGCAGCGTCATGTCGCTCTGGGCAGCGGAGAATGCACCGCTCGCGCGCGGCACCGCGATCACCGATCCTGATCTGCTGCGTAAGCTCGACCGGAGCGATGCGCTGTCAATCTCGCGCCTGTTGCAGCCCGAGCGGAACGACAATGTTCCGCTGACGAGCGACCTGCTGTTCGCATCCTTGCCGCAGCTCAGGGAAATTCCGCCGGCGATCGATGCGGAGTTCGATCGCTACATCGCGCAGCACAAGCAGGCCTCGCCGAGCGAGACCATCGGCGTCGGCGAAGGTTTCGACGTCCAGCTATTCGATCGCGGCAACCTGAAATCCGACAATACACGCTTCGTGCTTGCCGGCATCGTCAACCGTATGGATCGCGCCTATGTGTCGGAAGAAGCTTGCGGTGAGATCCGGCTGATCTACCGCCTGGCGCGGTTCGAGACCAAGCCGGACGGCAGCAGCATCGCGACGCGCTCACGCAGCGTGCCTGCCGATGACGTTCAATCTGATCATCAAGGCGCGCGATCCGCATCAGACCGATGGGAGCGGCAAGCCCGTCAGTTGCGCCGAGGTGGCGCGGCGCTGGCTCGACGTCAGCGACTGGCAGGAGCTGATCGGCAGCCGCACTGCGCCCTACGATGCGATGATCGACCGCATCGAGACCAACATCCAGATCTCGATCGCACCGAAATCGGCGCTGCACGATTTCCGCTCCGACTATCTGCTCAAGGTTTTCAAATACGACCCCGCGACCAGGACGTTCGCGGAATCGACGCTGGAGAACCAGATCGACCGCGACCGCATCCTGGCCGATGACGCGCTCCGGCGCGACTTCAAGGCCTGGCTGCTCACGCCCGCCAATCTGCGCGAGTTCGATCGCGGCACCGTGCTGATCCCGGAGAAGTTTTCGGCAAAGGCCGCCGTGGCACCGACACCTGCGGGCCTGGATGCATCAACGTTGCAACCCGAATTCGGGATGATGCAAGGGGAGGGCAAGGGCGAGGGCAAAAGTGACCCTGTCTTCACCGACGACGATGTCATCGGCGCGCTGAAGCAGGCAGCCGCTCGCGGCATCACCATGGAGAATATCCGCTCGGTCGCGGGCTTCCAGCGCCGCCTCAACGATGTCACCTGCTCGGGCTGTCACCAGACCCGCGGCATCGGCGGTTTTCACTTTCCGGGCGTGGACTGGCTGACGGAGGGGGCATCGAATGCCACCATCGTGCCGGCCTCGCCGCATTTCTTTGGCGACCAGCTCCGCCGCCGCGACATCCTCGCCGCCTTTGCCGCCGGCAAACATCCTGATTTTTCACGCGGATTTGCCAGCCGGCCACAGACGCGCGGCAGTGCCGAGCTTGCCGGCACCGAATATCAGGACGGCTGGGGCGCGCATTGTTCCCTGCAAAATGCGGGATCGGGAACGGCCGACAAGAGTTTTACGTCATGGACCTGTGCTAAAGGTCTCACCTGTCAGGCTGCGGCAGCCTCGAGCCGCATTGGCATGTGCTTCATCAAGACGCGTTAGCGCATGACCTGGAGGTCATGCGTCAGCCAACAAGCGATTTGGATGATTCATGACGGATACCAGCGAAGCCAACAAGGAGCGCAATCGCGAGATCGCGCGCAATGAAGAAGCCAAGCAGGTGACCGGCAGGGTCCGCGTCAGCACTTGGGCGATCGCGGTCGTCGTCATCATCGGCGGCATTCTGTTCACGCTCGGCTGGCTCGCGCTGAGGTGATCTTCCTTACCTCGCCCCGCTTGCGGGGAGAGGTCGGATCGCTCTTGCGATCCGGGTGAGGGGGTACAGGTGCGGCGACGATCTCACGTGTGGAGAGATGCCCCTCACCCCAACCCTCTCCCCGTAAGAACGGGGGAGGGAGAAGAACGCGTACCCTCACTTCGCGTAATTCGTCATCCGTTGCCCGGGAAGTAGCTCATACGCCGGCTTCCAGCCTGGGAGCGCGGCCATGCGGCCGAGCCAGGCATGGATGGCGGGATGGCTCGCCGCGAAATCGAAGCCGTGCTCGTCTTTGGGATAATGCAGATAGGCCATCATCGAGATGTCGGCGACGGTCGGCCTGGCGCCGATCGCAAATGCATTGTGCTGAAGATGGCCGTCGAGAATGCCGAGGAAGTCGTCGAGCCGCCGGCGAAAATGCTTCAGCACCTGCGGATCGTTCTTTTCGGTGAAGGCCCGCATGAAGCGATAGGTCGCCATATAGCCGGTGAGCTTGTGATTGTCCCAGAACAGCCAGCGCAGCAGCTCGAATTTTTCGGCTTCGGTCTCGGCGCCAAAACGGCCGTACTGTTCGGCAAGCCTGAGCAGGAGAGGGGCCGTCTGCGTCATCTTCACGCCGCCGACCTCGAGCACGGGAATCTCGCCCATCTCGTTCACGCTCCGGCGCCATTCCGCCGTGCGCGTGACGCCGCCGCCGAAATCGGTCCAGACAGGCTCGAACGTCTCGCCGCAAAGCGTCAGCATCAGCGCCAGCTTGTAGCTGTTGCCGGATTCGGGGAAGTAATGCAGGCGATAGCGGGGCATGGGACCTCGGGCGGCGGATGCAGGACGTTGTTAGGGAAACTACATCGTTCCGCTTCGTCATTGCGAGCGTAGCAAAGCAATCCAGCAATGCATCCGCGGTGGGATTCTGGATTGTTTCGCTACGCTCGCAATGACGGGGTTAGAGCAGTGCGCTCCTTACCCCACCGCCCCCTTCGATCGCAGCTGCTTGATCGCGGCTTCGTCGTATCCCGCGCCACGCAAAATCTCGTCACTGTGCTCGCCGACGCCGGGCGGCTTGCGTGGCTGCACCTTCTTGGTGCCGTCGATCCAGATCGGCGAGCTGATGGTGAGCATGGTGTCGTTCTCGAACGGCACCAGCACCTCGTTGTCCAGCATCTGCTTGTCATTCGGGATGTCGTCCAGGATGCCGACGATGCCGAAGACGAGCCCGTTGCCATCGAGAATCTTGCGCCATTCGGCGAGATCCCTGGTCGCGAAGGTCTCGTCAAAGATCTTGATGAGCTCGACCGAGCGGGCGTGACGGTCGGGCTTGGTGGCAAAGCGCGGATCGTTGATCAGGTCCTCCCGTCCCAGGCATTTGGCGAGCGTTGGCCACTGCTTCTCCTCGCTGAGCAGCGAGAGGATCAACCAGCGGCCGTCCTTGCACTGGTAGTGGTTGGCGACTGCATTGAGCGCGCGCTCGCGCGGGCGCCGCTCGCTGAACTTGGCGCCGCAGAGTTTTGCCTGCGCCAGCACGCTCGCCGCCCACACGCCGTTGGCCATCAGATTGGAGGCGACATGCGAGCCCTTGCCGGTCTTCTCGCGCTGATAGAGCGCTGTGACGATCGCGCTGTACAGCGCCATGGCGCAGGGATGATCGCCCATGCCGGCGACCGAGCGGGCCGGCGTCGTGTCGGTGTCGGCGCGGACGAGGTCCATCAGGCCGGAGCGTGCCCAATAGGCGTTGCTGTCGAAGCCGGGCTTGTTGGCTTCCTCGCCCTTCTCGCCATAGCCGGTGAAGGAGGCATAGATCAGCCGGTCGTTGAGATGGGCAAGATGGTCGTAGGCGATGCCGAGCTTGTTGCGCACCGGCGGCGGCATGTTGGTGATGAAGACGTCGGCCTCTTCGACCAGCTTGTAGAGCACCGCCTGCGCCTCGGCCTTGGAGAGGTCGAGCGCCAGGCTCTTCTTGTTGCGGGCCTCGAGCAGCCAGGCGAAATTGTGCTCGCCGGTGGGATAGCCGGGCAGGTTGGGCAGATTGCGGTAGGGATCGCCGGCGCCGGGTGGCTCGATCTTGATGACATCGGCGCCGAAATCGGACAGCACGGTGGCGGCCGCCGGTGCCGCGATGAAGCTCGCGCAGTCCAGAACCTTCAGCCCTGCAAAAATGCCTTTTTCCATCGCGGCGTTGCTCCTCGCTCTTGTTGTTTCCCGCCGGCTGGAATTTTCGCGGGCCACTCGCGGAGGCATTAGACTGATGTTTCAGCGGGATGCAACGCTGCTCGCGCGGCTCACTCTTCGCCTGCGAGCAGGGCGGCGTTCCCGCCGGCCGCGGCGGTGTTGATGGTCACGGTCTGCTCGGTGGCGAAGCGCGTCAGATAATGCGGGCCACCGGCCTTGGGGCCGGTTCCGGACAGGCCGTGGCCGCCAAACGGCTGCACGCCGACGACGGCGCCGATCATGTTGCGGTTGACGTAGATATTGCCGACCTGAACGCGGTCGATAATGGCCCCGACGGTGTCGTCGATGCGGGAGTGGATGCCGAGCGTCAGCCCGTAACCGCTGCGCGCGATTGCCTGCAGCACGCGCTCGAGGGTTTCGGCACGGTAGCGCACCACATGCAGGATCGGTCCGAACACCTCCGCGGTGAGCTGGCCTGCGTCCTTGAGCTCGAAGATGTGCGGCGCGACGAAACAGCCCTCCGGTGCGGTGCCGGCAAAGTGCAGCCGCGCCTCGTTCTTCATCCGCGCGATGTGGGCGTCGAGCCGTTGCTTGGCTTCAGCATCGATGACAGGACCGACATGGGTCGCGACGTCAGTAGGATCGCCGATCTTCAATTCGCGCGCGGCACCCGCGATCATCTCGATCATGCGGTCGGCGACGTCCTCCTGCACGAACAAGAGGCGAAGCGCCGAGCAGCGCTGGCCGGCGGAGCGGAACGCCGAGGTGACGACGTCATCAGCGACCTGCTCAGGCAGCGCGGTCGCATCGGCGATCATCGCATTGATGCCGCCGGTCTCGGCGGTCAGCGGCACGATCGGTCCGTCCTTGGCGGCAAGCGTCCGGTTGATGTGGCGCGCGACTTCGGTCGAGCCGGTGAAGACGACGCCCGCGATATCGGGGTGTGCGGTCAACGCTGCGCCGATGCGGCCGTCGCCGGCGACGAGATGCAGTGCGCTTTTGGGGATGCCGGCCTCGTGCAACAGCGCGACAGCCTCGCGCGCGATGCGCGGCGTCTGCTCGGCGGGCTTTGCGACCACGCTGTTGCCGGCCATCAGTGCCGCCGTGACCTGGCCAAGGAAGATCGCGAGCGGAAAATTCCACGGCGAGATCGCGACGAAGACGCCACGGCCCCGCAGGGCGAGCGCGTTGCTCTCGCCGGTCGGGCCCGGCATCTCCGTCTCGCCGCCGAACAGTTTTCGGCCCTGCGCGGCATAATAGCGGCAGAAATCGGCGGCTTCGCGCAGCTCGGAGAGCGCGTCGTCGAGGGTCTTGCCGCCTTCGGCTTGCAACAGCGCGATGAAATGCGCACCGCGGCTTTCCAAGAGATGCGCGGCCTGCTCCAGCGCCGCCGCGCGTGTTGCCGCAGGCGTCCGGCTCCATCCAGCAAAGCCCGCTCCGGCCGCCGCGATCGCGGCGCCCGCCTGGTCGGGCGTTGCATCCGTGACAGGCTTGAGATCTGGCCTCGCGATCTTGACGTCAGCCACTAGCCGGTCGAGCGCGGCGCGTTCGCCGAATTCGATGCCGGCTGAATTATGCCGCTCCGGCGCGAACAGATCGCCCGGCAGCGGAATTTTTGCGTGATGCGCGTGATCGGGACGGACGATGAGATGGACCGGGCGCTTCAGCAGCGCCGGCACCGGCACGCGGTAATCGGCCGCCTGCGCCACGAAGGACGAATTGGCGCCGTTCTCCAGCAGGCGTCGCACGAGATAGGCCAGCAGATCGCGATGGCTGCCGACCGGCGCATAGGTGCGGTAGGCGATCTCAGGATGATCCTTGGCGAGCTGCTCGTAGAGCGCTTCGCCCATGCCATGCAGGCGCTGGAACTCGAAGCCACCGCTGTCGCCGGCGAGCTCCAGCACGGTCGCGACGGTAAGGGCGTTGTGGGTCGCAAATTGCGGGAAGATGCGAGGTCGCAAACTCAAGAGCTTGGATGCGCAGGCGACGTAGTTCAGATCCGTCATCGCCTTCCGCGAAAACACCGGATAGCCGTCGAGCCCGCGCTCCTGGGCGCGCTTGATCTCGGTGTCCCAATAGGCGCCCTTGACCAGCCGCACCATCAGCTTGCGGTCATGCGTCCGCGCCAGCTCGTGGATGTACTCGATCACCGCGCTCGCGCGCTTCTGATAGGCCTGGATCGCGAGCCCAAAACCGTCCCACGCTGCAAGCGAGGGATCGGCGAGCGTGGTCGCGATCACGTCGAGCGACAGCTCCAGCCGGTCGGCCTCCTCGGCATCGACGGTGAAGTTGAGATCATACGTCTTGGCGCGGCGGGCAAGATCCAGCAGTTGCGGCACGAGCTCAGACATCACGCGATCGCGGCTGATCGCCTCGAAGCGGGGATGCAGCGCCGAGAGTTTCACGGAGATGCCGGGGCGATCGGGCAGGGGATGGTGGCCTGCCGCCTTGCCGATGGTTTCGATCGCGCTGGCATAGGCATCGAAATAGCGCTTGGCGTCTTCAGCCGTGCGCGCGCCTTCGCCGAGCATGTCGAAGGAGTAGCGCGGCCGCTCGCCGGAGCGCGGCCTGCCCCGCTCCAGCGCCTGCTCGATGGTCTCGCCCAGCACGAAATGATTGCCCATCAGCCGCATCGCCTGGCGCGTGGCGGTGCGCACAGCGGGCGCGCCGAGCCGTTTCACCAGCCGACCGATGGTGCCGTCGGGCGTCTCGCCGGGCTGGATCACCCGTGCCGACAGGCCGAGCGCCCAGGCCGAGGCATTGACCAGAAACGCGGTGGACTTGGTCTCGTGATGGATGAAGTCGCCTTCGCCGAGCTTGTCCTCGATGAACTGATCGGCGGTGCGGGCATCGGGCACGCGCAGCAGCGCCTCCGCCAGCACCATCAGCGCGAGACCTTCCTTGGTCGACAGCGCGAACTCGCGCAGCATGTCCTCGACGCCACCGAGCCGGTCGTCGCGTTTGCGGATCGCCTCGATCAGCCGCGTCGCGGTGCGGTCGATCCGCGATTCCTGCGGGGGGCTGAGATGCGCAGATCGAAACAGCCCCGCCGCGATGTCGGCATCATCTGGGGCATAGGGGGCGGAGAAGGGCGGCGGGATGTTCGGCATGGCGTGTCCTGTGGCTGAGATTCAGGATAGAGCCCGCATGACCGTAGTTCGATAGACAAGATAGCCATTTTGCCTTAGAAAATGAAGATCATCAGCATAGTGGCCGAACAAAATATGGAACTTGATCGACTTGACCGCAGAATCCTCTCAATTTTGCAGGAAGACGGGCGGATCGCCAATGTCGAGCTCGCCGAGCGCATCGGTCTGTCGCCGACCTCGATCGGCGAGCGGCTGAAGCGGCTGCAGCGCGAGGGCTTCGTCGAAGGCTATGGGGCGCGGCTCAATCCGCATCGGCTTGGCCTGGGTCTGCTCGTGTTCGTCGAGGTGCTGCTCGACAAGACCACGCCCGACAATTTCGAGCGCTTTGCAGGCGCGGTCAAACTCGCGCCTGAAGTGCTGGAGTGTCACATGGTTGCAGGCGGCTTCGACTATCTGGTGAAGGCGCGGCTGGCGGACATGACCGCGTATCGGCGCTTCCTCGGCGAGACCTTGCTGTCGATGCCGGGCGTGCGCGAGACGCGGACCTATGCGGTGATGGAAGAGATCAAGCGCGACGCACCGTTGCCGGTGGGCTGACCACATGCGGTCGCGATTGTCATTGCTGCGGCGTTGATGGGCGATCTCTCCAGGCAAATAGCCTACCGTGTGCAGTCGCAACGCCTGTCGTCGAATGCACGGATCGTCTTCTGAAATTTTCTTGGCCTCACTCCCGGACAGATCCGGGAGGCAGCAAAAGCTGGCGGCTTATACTTTGAGGTTCTCTGCGGAGGTCTTGCCCCGGTTTGCGATCTCTTCGTATTCCACCGTCTGTCCTTCGTTCAGGGACGACAGACCGGCTTTCTGCACTGCCGAGATATGCACGAACACATCCTTGCCGCCCGACGCAGGCTGGATAAATCCATAACCCTTGGTCGGGTTGAACCACTTGACCGTACCTTTAGCCATCACGCTTCTCCGCGGGTCTTCCTCCGAGATCACGAACCGCCAGTCCCCGCCAACCGGCCGGTTCGGTCCTATAGGATACGCGGAATGTGGCGGGCTTGGTAGATCAAACCACATCCGCATTTCGCAGAAATTCGCTCAACTTCGCGGCGGTTTTGCCGGTTTTGCCCGTTTCGCGGTCAGTTGAGCCCTGAGCCTGTCAATAAGTCGCGGCCAGATAGTCCACGATCTTGCCGACGTCGGCATCGTCGATCGGCGCGCCATAGACCTTGATCATCTTGGTCACCTCGGCCTGCCAGAAGCCCTTCTTGTCCTTCATCGGCGGCTGCGTGGCGATGTAGTCGGACGAGTGGCAGGCGGTGCAATTGCCCTGCACCACCTCGAGATTGGGCCCCGGTTTGAAGGCCGCGACCTCATCCGGCGTCTTGTAATTGACCGGCGCGGCAAGGGCCGAACCCACCATTGCGACGACGGCAAGCGTGGCGGCGAGGAGAACGGTGCGCTGCATGATAATTCTCCTCAGGCCACGCGGACGCGGGTGGTTTCGACGACGTTGCGCAAATAACCCGCCGGGTTCCAGCGCGGCGTGTCCGGCTGCGTTTCGCCGGAATTGCTGGTGGCGCGCACCTTGAGCTCGACCTCGCCTGCCGCGAGCTTCACTGGCAGCTTCCATTCGCGGAACGAGTAATTGCCGAGATCCTTGCCGAGCTTGGCCGAGGCCCAGGTCTTGCCGCCATCGGTGGAGACCTGGACGTCCTTGATGCCCTTGCCGCTGTCGAAGGCGATGCCGCGCAGCGTCGTGCGTCCCGCCTTCAGCTTGGCGCCATCGGTCACGCTGGTGATGAAGGAGCGGATGGTGAAGCGGTTGATCGGGATCGTCGCCTTCGGCGTCGTGCCAGGCTCGATCGAATTGTTCGGGGTATCGGGAATGCGATAGGCGCTCTTCATCCAGAAGCCGTCGAAGACGTTGTCGATGACGGTGATCTCGTTGAGGTGCTTGACCCAGTAGGTGCCGTAATAGCCGGGCACCACCAGGCGCAGCGGGAAGCCGTTGAGGAACGGCAGATCGTCGCCGTTCATGCCATAGGCCAGCATCACCTCGCCGTCGGTGGCGTGATCGAGGTCGAGCGCCTTGGCGAAGTCGGGCGTCTTGTCGCTCACCGGACCATCCATGCCGCCGAAAACGACCTGCTTGGCGCCGGCCTGCACGCCGGCCATTTCGAGCACGGTCTTCAGAGGGACGCCGCGCCAGCGCGCGTTGCCCATCGCGCCATTGGCGAGCTGGCCGCCGGCGACGCGCGGCTCCGAGAAGCCGCGGCTGTTGCCGGAGCACTGATTGACGGCGACGATCTCGGTCGCCTTCATCTTGCGGATGTCTTTCAGCGACAGTTTCAGCGGCTTGTCGACCTTGCCCTTGATCTCGAGCGTGAACTTGTCGGGGTCGAGATCGTAGGGCAGGCCGGCGAGGTGATAGCGCACGAAGAACGCGTTGTTCGGCGTGATCGGGCCGTCGTTGAACACCGCGAACGGCGTCTCGAGCTGCGGCGGCCGGCTGGTCAAGCTGATCATCGGCCGCTTCTGCGGATATTTCACCAGCGGCCGCTCGCCATTGCCCATGGGCAGGGTGATGGTGTCGAGTGCCAATGCCCTGGTGGAATTCAGCGTGGCCGTCAGTGCGGCAAGGCCCGCTCCTTTGAGCAGGTCGCGTCGGTCGAACATTCGGGTCTCCTCCCGGAGCTTTTTCGTTGAGTCGCGGTCATCACCGGAACCCGCGCTCATCTGTCGCAACGAACGAGGCGAAGTCAATTCGTGCTTTCGCAGCAAGCCCATGTCGTTGCGCCGCAACAGGCCGGTGTTGCGCGAAGACTCTTTCCTCACCTCCCCCGCTTGCGGGAGAGGGAGTGCACCGCCCGAGCGGCCTAGAATCACGCCGCGACGCGTTCGCCGCCGGCGATGAGCTTGGACAATGTCCTGGTATCCGCAATAACACGCACCATCATCGGCTCGTCGCGACCGCGGATCGCAACCTCCTGCTCCGGCAGCGCAGCTTCGTGAAGACCGGCGGTGCGGCGGACCTCGTCGGAGACGATCGCCTCGCATTGAAGCGTCTTCGTCATGTCCTGGAGCCGGGCGGCAACGTTCACGGCATCGCCGAGCGCGGTGAAGACGATGTGGTCGCGATAGCCGATGTCGCCGATGATGACCTCGCCGCCATGGACGCCGATGCCGAAGCGGATCGGCTGACGCAGATCGTGGCTCAGGAGCTCGTTCAGCTCGTCCACGTGGGTCGCAATGCTGGCGACGGCCCTGAGCGCCTGCCGGCAGGCTTCTTTCGGATCGCAGGTCAGGCCGAACAGCGCCAGCATGCCGTCGCCGACGAACTGGTTCGGTTGGCCGCCATTCTCGATCACGGCCTGCGACACCGCGCTGAGGAAGCGATTGACGATGAAGACGGTGTCGAACGGCAGCCGCTTCTCGGCAAGCTGCGTCGAGCCGCGCATGTCGACGAACAGGCTGACGAGATAGCGCTCCTGGCCGATTCGTGTGGACGAGGATGCATGGGCGTCCGCAGTCAGCATCTGCGGCATGAACAGCTGGAAGAAGGAGAGATCGGAGTTCGGCCGCAGCTGGCAGGCGAGGCGGATCGAGGGATCGGCGGTACCGACCCGGGCCAGCACGAAGGCCTCGCGCTGCGAGGGCTCGGGCAAGGCGCCGTGGTCGCCGATGATGCGGATGCGGCAGGTCGAGCAGCGGGCGCGGCCGCCGCAGACGCTAGCATGCGGCACGTTGTGGCGCAGGCTCGCTTCCAGCACGGAGAAGCCCTTGGGCACGCGCACTGTCTTGCCGTTGCCGTAGGACAGCGCGATCATGCCGCCGCGCCGCTCGCGCCAGCCGCGCACGCCCCGCGAAATCAGCACCAGGCCGAGCAGGCCGAAGTAACCCATCGTCAGTCCGCCGGTGATGCGGTCGAGCGTATCGGCCTGTGCGAACGTGCCGACCTCGCGCTGCGTGTAATTCTGCCGCCGCCAGTCGCTGTCCTCGCTGTCGGCTGCGACACTGCGGCCACCCTGGTAGATGCCGAGCAGCGCCAGCGTCGGGATCAGCACGGCGGCCGCGAGCAGATAGGGTGCCGCGCGCGTGAAGAACGGTTTCATCCGGAGCCAGAAATAGATCCCGATGCAACCGTGGACCCAGGCGACGATCAGCAGGATCGTCATTGTCCAGAGCCGGCCGGGCGCCACCACAAAGAACAGATAAAGCTCCTGCGGATAGAGTTTTTCGTGGTCGTAAAGCACCTGTCCGAGCCGGATGCCGATCACATGCGCCATCACCAGCGCGGGGATGCTCAGGCCCAGCACCAGCTGGAGCGGCTCGATCGTCCGCCAGCGGAACTGGCGTCGCTGGTACAGCGCATAGATGCCGAGACCCATATGGGTGAAAGCCGCGCCATAGAACACGATCGCGACGGGCAAGAACTGCCAGAACGCGGTGTGGTAATACACCCCGACCTGCATGGCATCGACCGAGATGTTGCCGAGCGCATGGTTGAGGAAATGGCTGACCACGTAAGCAAACAGGATGACGCCGCAGACCAGTCGCACCTGCCGTGCGCTGGTCGAACGGACGAGTTCGGGCAATCGTGCAAGTGCGGTGGCGGCCATGATTCGGTTGTACCAGTTCACTGAGGAGAACAGCCAGCGGAGAGTTAAATTCCGCCCGTGAACCGCGCCTCCGATCACATCGGCGGCAAGGTTACCGTAACGGCAAGTTTCCGTAGGACCTCCGGCGTCGTCCCGGACAAGCGCGCCATAAGCGCGCGCCGATCCGGGATCCATAACCACAGGGAGGCGTTTGGCGCGAGATATCAACCACGAGCCGTCGTCAAACGACTTTCTGTGGTTATGGGTCCCGACCTTCGCCGGGACGACGGGCAGAGAGTTTGCCGCCACATTGACTCCCCCTCCCAAGTCGGGGAAAAGCGCGGCCGTGACGCTCGCTCCTGACATCACCGCGAAATCCGACGGCGCATCGCGCCGGCCGCTCGTTGTGGCCGGGCTGGTGATCGCCGCGATGACCGCGCTCCGCATCGTCTATGCCTCGGCCATCGATCTGCGCACCGATGAGGCCTATTACTGGACCTGGTCGAAGGAGGGGGCGCTCAGCTTCCTCGATCATCCGCCCGGCATCGCCTGGCTCATCCGGTTCGGCACCTTCATTTTCGGTGACACGGTGCTGGGCGTCCGCTTCGGCGGCATCGTCGCGATGCTGGTGACGCAGTGCCTGCTCGCCGACATCGTTCGCCGCCTGACCCACGATGCGCGCGCGATCGCGATTGCGGTGCTGATGCCGGAGGCCGCGCTCTATTACGGCCTGTTGATGGCCAAGGTCGCGCCCGACGTCGCCATGATCCCGTTCGCGATGGCGATGACTTGGTCGCTGGTGCGTCTTGCGCAAAGCGACGATGGACACTGGTGGCTCGCGGCCGGCCTTTTCGCCGGCCTGGCGCTGCTGTCGAAATTCACCGTCGTCATGTTTGCACCCGCCGTCGCCGCCTTTCTGCTGGTGCCGGATTGGCGCTGGCGCTGGCTGCGCAGCCCGTATCCGTACCTTGCGCTGCTGATCGCAATCGCCGTGTTCTCGCCGGTGCTGATCTGGAACGCGCAGCATGACTGGGCCTCGTTCCGTTTCCAGGGCGTGCGCGCCACCACCAATTATGGCATCTCGCTGCGTACCCTCGGCGATTATATCGGCCTGCAATTCGGCCTCGTCGGTTTCGTCATGCTGCCGGTGGTGCTGTCGGGCCTGGTGATGACGGCGTGGCGCGGCTATCGCTCGCGCGAGCCGGTGGGGATCCTGCTGTCGACGGCGGTGCTGGTGCCGTTCGTCTATTTCCTGGTCAAGTCATTGACGCTCCGGGTTGGCGATACCTGGCCGATGTTCATGTGGCCGACCGGCTTCGCGGCCGCTGCCGTGAATCTCGTGCTGATGCGGAGAGACGGTTGGTCGGCCCGGATGCTCCGTTCGAGCGTCTTCTGGATGAATACGGCGCTGGTGTCGGGGATCGCCTTCGTCGTGATCGTGTTCCTCTATTACGTCGCCGCGCCCTGGAACTTCTTCGGCAGGTTGGATCCGATCGGCGCCGAAGCCGGCTTCGAGCAGGTGGCGGCGCGCGCACAGGCCGCGCTGGACGAGACCGGCGCGACCTGGATCGCGACCGGCGATTACCGCACCTATGCCATGATGCGCTGGGTGTTTCGTGACCGAGTGCCCGTGGTCGAAATCAATGAACGCGGCCGCTTCCAGGATTTCCGCGATCCCGGCATGGACAGGATCAGGGGGCACGCAGGACTATTCATCGGGCGTCAATCCGATGATCGGACGGCGCTGTGGCAGATGATCCCCGCCAAGCGTGAGCAACTCGGCCTGGTCGAGCGCCGCTGGCGCGGCGTTGTGACCGATACTTACGTCCTGGAAAAGCTCTCCGGATGGACTCCGGAACTCAACCCGCCAAGGGACTCGCCGCTGTTTCAATGGCGGGTGCTGGCGGGGGAGTTTGAAATGCGCGTGTACGGCTGAGCGCGGCAAGCGCGGGCGTCTTTCCTTCTCCCCTTGTGGGAGAAGGTGGCGCGAAGCGCCGGATGAGGGGTTCTTTCCACTCGCAATGCTGTTCGTGAGGACAAATACCCCTCACCCGTCTCGCCGGTTCGCGGCGAGCCACCCTCTCCTGCAAGGGGAGAGGGTGCAGCGAGCGCGCGGAGAGCCCTACTCCTCGTCCTCTTTCTTCCGCAGCAGATCCGTCGCGAGATCCGACAGTTTTGGCGGCGGCAGCGCCGCAAATGGCAGTGGCCTCGTCACATCGATCGCCGCCAATCCCAGCCGCGCCGTCAGCAGTCCGTTCAGCACGCCTTCGCCGAGCCGCTGCGACAGCTTTGCCGCGATGCCGTGACCGAGCATCTGTTGCACCAGGCTGTCGCTCGCGGCCATGCCGCCGGTAATGGCGAGATGGGCGATGACGTGGCGGAGCAGGCGGATCATGCCGAGCGCGCCGGGGCGGCCGCCATAGAGATAAGCGAGCTGGCGGATCAGCCGCACCGCCGCGACGAACACGAACAGCACGTCGATCGCGGCGCGAGGCGAGACCGCCGTGACGATCGAGACTTTTTGCGCCGCTGACGACACCAGCCGCCGTGCCTCGGCATCCAGCGGCGACATCAGCTCGCGCTCCGCAAGCCTGATCATGTCGGCGCCGTCGATGATCTCGCCGGTGTGGCTCTCCAGCGTGGCACGGGCGCGCGCGAGCTGCGGGTTCTGGTGCGCGATCTTGAGCAGATCTCGCACGATGACGCGGCTCTCCTTGCGATCGTCGCTGGCAAGGACTGCGGCGGCGCGCGCATGCAGTTTCTCGATAGTCGCAAGGCGCGCCAGCCCAAGCGCCTCGCGTCCGAGCACGACCGCAAGCGCCAGGGCAGTGACGAAAGCAAAGGCGAGGCCGACGAAGCCGAGCGTTTCGCTACGCGCGAACAGATCTTCGATCAGATGCACCACGCCAAGCCCGGTGCCAAGCAGCGTCAGTCCGCCAAGGCCCGACCAGAACAGCGTGCCCCAGCGGAAGCGCCGCCGCGCAGGCAATACTGCTGCAATCGGCACCGGCAACGCTTGGGGATCATGCTCCGGCGTGATCTGGATCGTGGCGCGGCCGAGCCGGCTGGTCTCGTCGGCTTCGGTGACGACGACGCCGGGATCGTCGAGCCGGAAGGTTGCCGGCCGCCGCTGGGATCGGTCGTTCATGCGAGCTTGTCTCCGATCAGGAACTGCAAGGCACGGTCGAGGCGGATGTGTGGCAGTGCGGGCTCTTCGGTCCCCTCGCGTTCGAGCTTGGGCGGGCGGAAGCGCAGGAAGCGGAAATCGCTCTTTTCGGCGGCTTGCGTCGACAATCCGCGAAACGCATCCGAGCCGTTGAACAGCGGTTCGGGATCCAGCGGCAGGTCTCCGGGAAAGGTCGCGACTTCCGTGTTGCCGTCGAAGAACTCGCCATTCGCACTTTCGCCGGCAGCCGGCGTGCCCACGATCGAGGGCAATCTGTCGCGGCCATGCGCAACCTGCGCCTCGCGGGTGGCGCGGACGGCCGCGAGTGCGACGACGTCGATCTGCGCGCCGGTGTCTTCCGCGCGCGCCGCGGCGCGTGTAACCGCGCGGCGCAGCACGGCCTCGAGACGGTCGTGGCTTGAATGATGCAGGTGATCCGCCTTCGTCGCCGCGAACAGGATGCGGTCGATGCGCGGCCTGAACAGGCTGGAGAGAAAGGTGCTGCGGCCGATGTTGAAGCAATCGAGAATGCCTGATAGCGCCGCCTCAAGATCGTGCAGCGCTTCTGGCCCCGAGTTGAATGCGGCGAGCGCATCGGCCAGCACGATCTGGCGATCGAGCCGGGCGAAATGATCCCGAAAGAACGGGCGCACCACGATGTCCTTGTAGGCTTCAAAGCGCCGCACCATCATTGCCCATAGCGATCCCTCGGGCGCCTGTCCGCCAAGCGGCACGTCGAGCGGGGCGAACGTGAGCGCCGGCGTATCGGCGAGACTGCCGGGCATCAGGAAGCGGCCGGGTGGCAACAGGCTCATCGCAAACCGCTCGTCGCGACAGGCGCGCAGATATTGGGTGAAGAGCTTCGCAGCCGTCAGCGTCGCCTGCTCGTCCTCGCGCGCGTCGCCTTTCAGCGTCGCCAGATGCGCGTGCCAATCGGCAGCAAGATGCGCGCGCGGGGTCTCGCGCGACAGCGCCAGGCTCTCCGACGCCCATTGCTCGTAGCTTTTCTGAAGCAGCGGCAGATCGAGCAGCCATTCACCGGGATAGTCGACGATGTCGAGCGTCAGCGTGCGGTCGGCGCCGTTCTGACGCTGGTAGTCGATGACGAGACGGAGCTCGCTGATGTCGACCGTCGAGCTCGGCCAGCGCCGCTCCTCGATCAGCGCGCGCAGATGGCTCTCGTAGGAAAAGCGCGGCACGGCATCATCAGGCTGCGGCGCCAGATGTGCCCGCGCGATCCGGCCCGATGAGTAAGCCTCGAACACCGGAAACCGCCCGCCGCGCGTCAGCCCATGGATCAGCGCCGTGATGAATACGGTCTTACCGGCGCGCGACAGGCCGGTGACACCGAGCCGCACCGTCGGGTTGAAGAAGTGCTCGCCATAGTCGATCAGTGCCCGGGCCGACAGGCGCGCCTCTTCAACCATATCCTGGAAACTGAATGCCATATTAACTTAAAGCGGGGACATTGAAGGGAGTGATCTCGGGCGGGGAACAGTGAAGCCGTTCACAAAAGTGGCAATTGAGTGGGGAAAATCAAGCTTCATACTTCCACCGCCTTTGTCGGCGATCAGCCGATTGAACGACGCGCGGGTCCCAAAAGACCTATAGAAGAGGGCATTGCCCTACGTTGCGGATTGCCATGACCGTGTTCACGTTGAAACAGCTTGCGTCCACTTCCGTCCACGCCGCGGCCGACGCGATCCGCTGGAATTATGACCGTGCCGAGCTGATCGCCGATGGCATCGTCCACGGGGTCGGCGTGCTCGCCGGCATCATCGCCGCGACCGTGCTGGTGGTGCTGGCGGCTGTTTATGCCGACGCCACCGACATCGTCGGCGTCTCGATCTATGTCGCAGGGCTGCTCTCGATGCTGGTGTTGTCGGCGACCTATAATCTCTGGCCGGTCTCGCCCGCTAAATGGCTGCTGCGCCGCTTCGACCATTCCGCGATCTATCTGCTGATCGCCGCGACCTACACGCCATTCATCCTCGAGGTGAGGGACAGCGCGTTCGCGCTGGTGCTGCTCGCCGGCGTCTGGTGCGTCGCGATTCTGGGCATCGTGCTGAAACTTTTCTGCCCCGGCCGGTTTGATCGTGTCTCGGTCGGCATCTATCTCGTCATGGGCTGGAGCGGCGTGATGCTCTATGGACCCGTGGTCAAGGCGCTGCCCGCGCTGGTGCTCGGGTTCATCCTTGCGGGCGGCCTGCTCTACAGTTTTGGCGTGATCTTCCACGCCTGGCGGCGATTGCGTTTCCAGAACGCGATCTGGCATGGCTTTGTCTTGGCCGGCGCGGCATGCCATTATACCGCGGTGCTCGACCTCGTGCTGAACTGAGCACGTCCCGCGATGCGGGATAAGGCAAAACAAGCAGATCACATAAAAAATGAGGAGACGTCGCATGCAGGTGACCGGCAAGGTCGTGGTCGTCACGGGCGGCGCCAATGGCATCGGCAAGGCGCTGTGCGAAGCCTTTCGCAAGGCCGGTGCTGCCAAGGTTGTGGTCGCGGACATGGATGCCGCCAACGCGCGCGCCGTTGCCGCGACGGTGGACGGCGCGGCATTCAAATGCGACGTCGCGCAAGAGAAAGAGGTCGCGCACGTCATCGAGGAGACCGAGCGGCAGTTCGGGCCTATTGATCTGTTCTGTTCAAATGCCGGCATCGGCGGCGGCTTCGATCCGATGTCGGTCAATGCCGGCGGCGCTTCGGACGAGCCGTGGCAGCGCAGCTGGGCGATCCACGTCATGGCGCATGTCTACGCGGCGCGGCACCTCGTGCCCCGCATGAAGGCGCGCGGCGGTGGCTATTTCCTCAACACCATCTCGGCTGCGGGCTTGCTGTCGCAGGTCGGTAGCCCCGCATACTCCACCACCAAGCACGCCGCGGTCGGCTTCGCCGAAAATCTCGCGATCTCGCACCAGGCCCACAACATCAAGGTCTCGATCCTCTGCCCGCAGGGGGTCGACACCAACATGCTGCGCTCGATCCCCAAGGGCCCGCAATCCGGCGACGGCGACCTCACGCCGGAGCAGGTCGCAAAGGACGTGCTCGCCGGACTGGATCAGGAAACCTTCCTGATCCTGCCGCACCCGCAGGTGCTCGGCTACATGCGCAAGAAGACCGAGAATTACGATCGCTGGATCGGCGGCATGGCCAAGATCCAGGCCAGGATGCGGGAGGAGTTCGGGAAGTAAAGGGCGTTACGCCGCCGCTCCCGTCCCGCCCTCCGCGCGGCTCTGCCGCAACGCCCGCGCATAAAGCATCATCCCCTCGCGCACCGCGCGCTGCTCCGCCGCCGTCAGCCTCGCCAGCGCACCGCTGACCTGCTGCCGGCCGAACGCATGCAGGGCCTCCAGCGTGCGCCGGCCCTTCGCCGTCAACGACAACAGTTTGCTGCGGGCATCAAGCTCATCCGGCGTCTCCCGCAGCTCGCCGCAATCGATCAGCTTGCGCACCATGCGGCTGACGCTGGATTTCTCCAGCCGCAGGAAATCGCCGAGCTCGCCGGAGGTCAGCGGACCGCGGATGCCGATCTCCAGAATGGTGTGCACGGCCGAGGGCGGATAATCCGAGGCCGCCACCGTGGCGTCCATGAAGCCGAGCTCGCGCACCATCAACCGCGAGGCGGCGCGGATGTCGTCGATCAGCGCGAGCTCAGCCATCTTGACTCCCGGCATATAGTTGTACCATACAACTATATGCGTGCAACGGCGCGCGCAAGCGTTTTGGAGTGGCCCATGAGCGGAACTTTGCCAACCGGTGAACGGATGAGGGGCAAGGTCTGCCTCGTCACGGGCGGTGGCAGCGGCATCGGCCGGGCCACGGCGCTGCGGATGGCGGCTGAGGGCGCCGAGGCGGTCATTGTCGCAGGCCGGCGCGAGGCCGAGATCGAGGCGGCCGCAGCCGCCTGCCGCGAGCTCGGTGCGGATGCGATTGCTGTCCAGACGGACATCACGCGGGAGGATGACGTCGCGCGGCTCGTTCGTACGGTGACCGAACGCAGCGGCCGGCTCGATGTCGCCTTCAACAATGCCGGCTTTCAGGAGCGCCGCGCGCCGCTGGAAGAGCAGGGCACCGACATCTACGACAGCGTGTTCGACACCAATGTCCGCGCGCTGTTTCTGTGCCTGCGCCATCAACTGCCGGCGATGCTGGCGAAAGGGTGCGGCAGCATCGTCGTCAACGCCTCTGTCAGCGGCGTGCGCAATCCCAATCCCGGCTTTTCGCTCTACTCGGCTTCCAAGGCGGCCGCGATCTCGCTGACGCGCTCGGCGGCGATGGAAAACGCCCCGCGCGGCATCCGCATCAACGCCGTCGCACCCGGCCGCGTCGTCACCGACATGATGTTGCGCGCCGGCGTCGGCGACGTCGCAACGGTCGGTGCAGGATTGCCGCTGCGGCGGATGGGAACGCCGGAGGAGGTGGCGGAAGCCGTGGTGTGGCTATCGTCGGATGCGTCGTCCTATGTGGTTGGCCACGTGCTCGCGGCGGACGGGGGATTCCTGGCGGCGTGACGTCCTAATGCTTCTGCCCGTACAGCACCGGCACCGCCGAATCCACGACAACCTCGACAAGGCTCGTGCCTTCGTACGCCATCTCGCTCTTCAGTGCCTCGCCAAGCTCCGCCGCCTTGCTCACGCGCACGGCATGGCAGCCCAAGCCTTCGGCCAGCCTGACGAAATCGATGCCCGGCAGCTCCAGTCCCGGCACGTTGCGCACCTGCATCACCTGGCTGAACGAGCGCATCGCGCCGTAGCCGGAATTGTTGATGACGACGATGGTCAGCGGGAGCTTGCGCTGCGCGGCGGTCCACAGCGCCTGGATCGAGTACATCGCCGAGCCGTCGCCGATCAGGCACACGGTGCGGCTGTTCGGCTTGCCCAGCGCCATGCCGACGGCGGCGGGCAGTGAATAGCCGAGACCGCCGCTCGCCATGGTGTAGAAGCTGTCCTGGCCGCGCATCGGCAAAAACTTTTGCATCGCCGGCCGATGTGAGGGCACTTCCTCGACGAGTGAGGCTCCGTCCGGCATCGCCTGGGACAGCGCGTGCAGCAGGAATTCGACCGGCAGTGGATCGGCGGCGTGCGGCGCGGGCGGCAGTGTGCGGCCTTTTGGGGTGGCGCGTTTGCTTTCGGGCAGCAGGTCGAGCAGCGCGCTCAGCGCCGGCTTCATCGTCGCGACGATGCTGGTGCCTGATGGCGTCACCGCGGCCGCATCCGGATCATCCGTGATCTGGAAGATCGTGGCGTCGCCATCGAAGATCGCAGCGTGGCCTTCGACGTGGAAGGTGAACACGGGTGCGCCGATGACGACGACGAGATCGTGCGCGCGCAGCGCGTCGGACAGCTGTGCCGGCGAGGCGTGCAGGAAGCCTGCGAATTGCGGGTGACGCTCGGGGAACGAGCAGCGCGCCGAGAACGGGCTGACCCAGACGCTAGCCTTCGCCTTCTCGGCGACGCGCACCATCAGATCGACCGCGCCGGCGCGATCGACGCCGGGGCCGACCACGAGCGCAGGGTGCTTTGCGGTCGCGAGTGCGGCGACCAGCGCCTTCATCGCCTCAGGCTCGGGGCCGATCTCGCGGCTGACCTTGCGTGCCTCGACCGGTGCAGTCGCGTGCGTCCAGTCGTCGATCGGGATCGACACGAAGGTCGGCCCGCATGGCGGCTGCATCGCGGTGTAATAGGCCCGCGCGATCGCGGCGGGCACGTCTTCGGGCCGCGCCGGCTCAACGCTGTATTTCACATAGGGCCGCGGAAACTCCGAGGCGCGTTCGGCGTAGAGGAATGCCTGCAGCGGCAGGATCGAGCGCGCCTGCTGCCCCGCGGTGATCACGAGCGGCGTCTGGTTGCGATGCGCGGTGTAGATGTTGCCGAGCGCATTGCCGACACCGGCCGCCGAATGCAGATTGACGAAGCCCGCATTGCGGGTCGCCTGCGCATAACCGTCCGCCATGCCGACGGCGGAGGCTTCCTGCAGCGCCAGCACATAGTCGATATCGTCGGGCCAGTCGGAGAGGAACGGCAGCTCGGTCGAACCGGGATTGCCGAATACGCGCCTGATGCCGAAGGCGCGCAGCAAATCGAGCGTCGCCTGCTTGACGGTGACGGACTTGCTGCCGGCCTTGCCGTTCTTGGACATTGGTTTCCGTCCCCTCTTATTTCCTCATCCTGAGGAGCGCGTCTTCGCGCGTCTCGAAGGATGAAGGCCCGGCTGGTGGCCTCGCCCTTCGAGACGCGCGCGAAGAGGCGCGCTCCTCAGGGTGAGGGTCTAGTAGCAGCGTATCACCACACCGCCGTGCCCTTCATCGTCGGCTGCCCTTCCGCATTCGCGGTCCACAGCTCCATGCCCGCCTCGGTCTCGTTGGCGTTGATGGAAAACTCCGTGCCCTCGAACAACGGTTGCACGCCGCGATAAGTGAATTTCTTCGGCGGCTTGCCGCTGTGCAGTTTTGCCGCCATTTCGACGATGAGCGCCGCCTGCAGCGGGCCGTGGAAGATCAGACCCGGATAGCCCTCGACCTTGGTGACATAGTCGCGGTCGTAATGAATGCGGTGGCCGTTGAAGGTCAGCGCGGAATACCGAAACAACAGCACGGGATCGCTGACATGGGTCTCGCGGTGCTGCGCCTGCGGCGGCGGGGCCTTGGCCGTCGCGGGCGCGCTGCTCGTCATCTCGCGATAGACGATGTCCTGCCGCTCGCGGATGGCGATGCCACGCGGCGAGGAGATGCTGTGCTCGACCGAGACGAAGCACAGCGTGCCGGTCGAACCGGTCTTCACCTGCACGTCGGCGATGCGCGAGGTCCGGGTCGAGGCGTCGCCGACACGCAGCGGCTGCAGGAACTCGATCTCGCCGCCGGCCCACATCCGGCGCGGCAGCGGCACCGGCGGCAGGAAGCCGCCGCGGGTCGGGTGGCCGTCGGGCCCGAGCATCGACATTGGGAACACCGGCTGCGCCAGGCACCAATGCACCGTGAACGGCGCAGCGTCGCCCGCCTTCGGCTCGCCGACATCCTGGAACAGCGTCGCGCGCAGCCCCATGACGAGCTGCGCGGTGACGATGTCGGTCGCCTCCGTGCTGCGGCCGATCCATTGCCTGAGGTGATCGATGTCGAGCTTCTCGGTCATGACGCCCTGCTCTTGTTACTTCTTGGGACTTTCGCCGATCGCGGGCACCGCGCCGTAGGTGCGCGTCTCGCCGACGATGATCGGCGCCGGCGCAGGATAGCTGACGCGGCCGTTCGGCGTATTCACCTCGATGCGACGCAGATGCGGATGGTTGGTGAGATCGGTCATGGTGTTGACCTCCGCAAACGCAATGTCGGCGTCCGACAGCCGCTTCAAGAGCTCGTCGCGCGTCATCTTGCCGAAGATATCCGCAACCGTCGTGTCGGTGAAATCGCGGTTGCGCACGCGCTCCACCATGTTGGCGACGCGGGGATCCCTGGGCAAATCAGGCCGGTCCAGCACCTCGGCGCAGAGCGTCTTCCATTCGCGCTCGCTCTGGATCGAAATCAGGATGTCCTTGCCGTCTTTCGAGGTGAACACGCCGTAGGGCGCGATCGAGGGATGACGCAGCCCCATGCGCTTGGGCGGATTGCCGGCCTCGGCGTTGAGCAGCGGCACGGTGCACCAATCCGCCATCACGTCGAACATGGAGATGCGGATGTCACAGCCCTTGCCGGTGCGCCCGCGCGCGATCAGTGCTTCCAGGATCGCCGCATGCGCGGTGGCGCCGGTCGCGACATCCACGATCGACATGCCGACGCGCGAAGCGCCGTCGGGATTGCCGGTGATCGAGGCAAGCCCGCTCTCGGCCTGGATCAGGAGATCATAGGCCTTGCGATGCGCGTAGGGGCCCTCGTCGCCATAGCCGGTGATCGTGCACGAGATCAGCTTCGGATAGTCCTTGAGCAAACGCTCGCGCGAGAAGCCGAGCTTGTCCATCGAGCCCGGCTTGAGGTTCTGCACCAGCACGTCGGCGCTCGCGATCAGCTTTTCCAGCTCGGCGCGGCCCTCCTTGGTGGCGAGGTCGACCACGGCCGATTGCTTGCCGCGGTTGAGCCAGACAAAATAGCTGCTCTGCCCCTTGGCCGCGGCGTCATAGCCGCGGGCAAAATCGCCTTCCGGCCGCTCGATCTTGATCACCTCGGCGCCGGCGTCGGCCAGCCGCGACGAGCAGAACGGCGCCGCCACCGCCTGCTCGACCGCAATCACCCTGATCCCGTCCAATGCTCCCATGGTGCGACCTCAGTACGAGCGGGGCATGCCGAGCACATGCTCGGCGACGAAGGACAGCACCAGATTGGTCGAGATCGGCGCGACCTGATACAGCCGTGTCTCGCGGAATTTGCGCTCGACGTCATATTCCTCGGCGAAGCCGAAGCCGCCATGGGTCTGGATGCAGGCGTTCGCCGCCTCCCATGACGCATCCGCCGCCAGCATTTTGGCCATGTTGGCCTCCGCGCCGCAGTCGAGCCCGGCCTCGTATTTGCGCGTGGCTTCCTTCACCATCAATTCGGCCGCGCGCATCGAGGCGTAGGCCTTTGCGATCGGGAACTGGATGCCCTGGTTCTGCCCGATCGGCCGGCCGAAAACGCTGCGCTCCTTGGCGTAGTTGGTGGCTTTCGCAATGAACCACTTTGCATCGCCGACGCATTCGGCGGCGATCAGGATGCGCTCGGCATTCATGCCTGAGAGAATGTAGCGAAAGCCCTTGCCTTCCTCGCCGATCAGATTCTCCGCCGGCACCTTCATGTCGGTAAAGAAGACCTCCGTGGTGGCGTGGTTCATCATGGTGCGGATCGGCCGGATCTCGAGGCCATTGTTCTTGGCCTCGCGCATGTCGACGATGAACACCGAGAGCCCATCGGTGCGCTTCTTGACCTGCTCTTTCGGCGTGGTTCGCGCCAGCAGCACCATCAGATCGGAATGCTCGGCGCGGCTGGTCCAGATCTTCTGGCCGTTGACGATGTAGCTGTCGTTGCCTTCCTTGCGCGCGAAGGTCTTCAGCGAGGAGGTGTCGGTGCCGCTGGTCGGCTCGGTGACGCCGAATGCCTGCAGCCGCAATTCGCCGCTGGCGATCTTCGGCAGGTACTTTGCCTTCTGCTCGGCATTGCCGTGCCTGAGCACCGTGCCCATCGTGTACATCTGCGCGTGGCAGCCGCCGCCATTGCAGCCCGCGCGCTGGATCTCTTCGAGGATCGCCGCCGCCGCCGACAGCTTCAGCCCCGCGCCGCCATATTCCTCGGGGATCAGCACCGAGAGATAGCCGGCCTCGGTCAGCGCATCGACGAAGGTCTTGGGGTAGGCCATCTCGCGATCGAGCTTGCGCCAGTATTCGCCGGGAAACTGCGCGCAGAGCTTTGCGACGGCGTCGCGGATGTCGGCGTAATCTTCGCTGTGGTGGTCTTCACTCATGGCGTTTTCCGTATTGAGCGGCTGTTAAGATAACGCCGGCCGATCCTCTGGCGTTGTGAAAACATTGCCAGCCCCCTATGCTCATTTGTTATAGCGCATGGAGTAGCCTTCCAGGATTGGCAAGCATGGATTTCCGGCAGCTCAGGACCTTCAGTTGCGTGGCGGAGCTCGGTAGCCTTTCCAAGGCATCCGATACGCTGCGCGTGGCGCAGCCGGCGCTGTCGCGGCAAATCAAGCTCCTGGAGCACGAGCTGCGCACGGAACTGTTCACCCGCAACGGCCGCGGCATGGTGCTGACGGAGGCCGGCCGCCTGCTGCTCGCGCGCACCTCCGGCATCGTGCGGCAGATCGACCAGATCCGCGACGACATCCAGTCGGCCAAGGGACCGCCGTCCGGGCAGGTCGTGCTCGGCCTGGTTCCAACCGTCAGCTGCGTGCTGTCGGCACGCTTTGCGCGGCGCTGCGTCGAAAGATATCCCGGCATCTCGCTGCGCATCGTCGAGAGTTACAGCGGCCATATCGTCGAATGGCTGCATCGCGGCGAGATGGATCTCGCCATACTCTACGGCCGTTCCGCCGATCTGCACCTCAATGTGCAGAGCCTGGGACGCGACAACATCGTCGCGGTCGGCCCGCGCGGCTGCGGCCTTGCGCGCAAGAAGAGCGTCGATATCGGCTGGCTGCTGCGGCAGCGCCTCGTGCTGCCCAGTCATTCCCACGGCCTCCGCGCGCTGATCGAGCACGCCGCAGCCCAACGCAAGATCAAGCTCAACGTCCAGCTCGAGGCGGATTCGTTCCGGGTGCTGACGAGCCTCGTCGAGGAAGGCCTCGGCTTCGCGCTGCTGCCACCGTCGTCGGTCCGTGGCGAGGTCGCCGACGGCAGGCTCGAAACGGCAATGGTGTCCAAGCCGATGACCCGCGAGCTCATATTCGCCTCTCCGATCGACCGCCCGGCCTCGACGGCCTCACTGGCCGTCACCGCACTCCTGCGCGAGGAAGTCGCCGCCTGCCGCAAGGAAGGCGTGTGGGACATCAAATTGAGTTAGATGCGACCCGTGTCGTAGAACAGTCAGGCGCTGCGTTGTCTTCGCATCTGGCGCGACCTGTCATGCCGGAATTTTATAGCCGGGCAGGGTGGCGCCTCACCCACCGCTGTCATTGCCCGCGAAGGTGTGCAATCCAGTATTCCAGAGGCCGCAGTGCTTGAGCCGATAAGCCGCGGCGTACTGGATGCCCCGCCTTCGCGGGGCATGACGACTTACCCCGGAATCCGCACCGGCAGCGACTCATAGCCCTTGATGAAGCTGGAATAGATCCGCTTCGGCTCCCCCACCACCTCGATGCGGTCGAAGCGCTTCAGCATTTCTTCCCAGACGATCCGCAGTTGCAACTCCGCGAGCCGCATGCCGACGCAGCGGTGGATGCCGAAGCCGAAGGACAGATGCGTGCGAGGGCGCGCGCGGTCGATGATGAAGTCGTTCGGCCGCTCGATCATCTCCTCGTCGCGGTTGCCGGAGACGTACCACATCACGACGCGGTCGCCCTTCTTGATGTGCTTGCCGTTGATCTCGGTATCCGCAAGTGCAGTGCGGCGCATATGCGCCAGCGGCGTCTGCCAGCGGATCACCTCGGGCACCATGGTGTCGATCAGCGCAGGATTGGCGCGGAGCTTGTCGTATTGCTCGGGGTTCTCGTTCAGCGCCAGCACCGAGCCGGTCATGGTGTTGCGCGTGGTGTCGTTGCCGCCGACAATGAGCAGGATGATGTTGCCCATCAGATTGTCGGGGTCCATGAAGCGCGTCGCGTCGTTATGGGCCATCAGCGACAGCAAATCGTTGCGCGGCGCCGAGTTGACGCGCTCGTTCCACAGCTTCGACATGTAGGCGTAGCACTCGTCCATCTCGCGGCGGCGCTCTTCGGCCGAGGCGACGATGCCGCTCTTGGGCAGCGCGGTCGAGACGTCGGACCAGCGCGTCAGCTTGCGCCGTTCCTCCCAGGGGAAGTCGAACAGGGTTGCCAGCATCTGCGTCGTCAGCTCGATCGAGACCCGCTCGACGAAATTGAAGGTTTCGTTGCGCGGCAGATTGTCCAGCACGGTCTGCGAGCGTTGCCGGATCAGCTTTGCCAGCTCGTCCAGATGTGTCGGCGTGAACATCGGCGACACGGTCTTGCGCTGCGAGGAGTGTTTTGGCTGGTCCATCGCAATGAAGCTCGGCCAATCGTAGCCCTCAGGCACGTCGCGGATCGAGATACCGCCGAGCGTCGAATCAGAGGAGAAGATGCCGTGGTTGGTGTCGACATGCATGATGTCGTTGTACTTCACCACCGACCAGTACGGCTCGATCGGCGCGTTGGTGCAGTAATGCACCGGCTCTTCCTTGCGCAGCCGCTCGAACCACGGCCACAGCGTGTCGTCCTGGAACAGCCTCGGTGCGCCCGGATGAAAATTCTTCAGCGGCGTCGCATAGGCCTCCTCGCGGGCGCGCCGCATGCGTTCGGCCTTGTCGCTCTTGACCGGGGTCTGAATGTTCATGGGCAGTCGCTCCAGTGTCGTTTCTCTTCGCCTCTCCCGCTTGCGGGGAGAGGCCGGAATGCGCGCGCAGCGCGGATTCCGGGTGAGGGGGACTCTCCGCGATTCGGCTCTCACCGTCCCCGCGGAGATTCCCCCTCACCCCAACCCTCTCCCCGCGAGCGGGGCGAGGGGGTCTTCTTACGTCACGCCGCAATCTTCACCGGCAAGGTTTCAAGTCCCTTTACGAAACTCGAATACACCCGCTTCGGCTCGCCGACCACGTCGATGTGGTCGAACCGCTTCAGGATCTCCTCCCAGATAATCTTGAGCTGGAGTTCGGCAAGCCGCAATCCGACGCAGCGGTGGATGCCGAAGCCGAAGGAGAGATGCGTGCGCGGGCGGGCGCGGTCGATGATGAAGTCGTAGGGCTTCTCGATGGCCTCCTCGTCGCGGTTGCCCGAGACGTACCACATCACGACCTTGTCACCTTTCTTGATCTGCTTGCCGCGGAACTCGAAATCGGTGAGCGCGGTGCGGCGCATATGCGCCAGCGGCGTCTGCCAGCGGATCACCTCGGGCACGAAGCTGTCGAGCAGCGCGGGGTTTTCGCGCAGCTTGCGATATTGTTCCGGATACTGGCTCAGCGCGTAAATCGAGCCCGACATGGTGTTGCGCGTGGTGTCGTTGCCGCCGACGATCAAAAGGATGAGATTGCCGAGGAAGTTCTTGGCGTCCATGTCGCGCGTCGCCGCGCTGTGAACCATCATCGAGAGCAGGTCGCTCTTCGGCGGCTGCTCGGCGCGTTCCTTCCAGAGGCGCGAGAAATAGGCCGCGCATTCGCCAAGCTCGGCCATCCGTTCCTCGTCGGTGGCGACGAGCCCATCAGGACCGGGGATGGTGGTGGCGATGTCAGACCAGCGCGTCAGCTTGCGGCGGTCGTCCCAGGGGAAGTCGAACAGCACCGCCAGCATCTGCGTGGTCAGCTCGATCGAGACCTGGTCGACCCAGTCGAACACCTCGCCTACAGGCAAATTGTCCAGGCATTCGGCCGAACGCTTGCGGATGTTGAGCGCGAGATTGTCCAGATGCGTCGGCGTGAACATCGGCGCCACGGTTTTGCGCTGCGCGGCATGGCGCGGCGGGTCCATCGAGATGAAGCTCTCGCGGCGCAGATCGGGATCGACGTCGCGGATTGTGATGCCGCCGAGCGCGGAGGCCGAGGAGAACACCGAATGATTGGTCTCGATCTCCATGATGTCGTTGTAGCGCGTCACCGACCAGTACGGCCCGAACATCGAATCCTTGCAATAGTGCACGGGATCTTCGCGGCGCAGCCGGTCGAAATACGGCCAGAACGTATCGGTCCTGAACAGCTCAGGGTCACCTGGATCGAATTGCGCCAGCGGAAGCGATAACGCGCGCGCGCGCAACGCGTCGAGATTTGCCGCGCTCTCCATGGTCCCATGCATGACCGTTCTCCCTGACGTGACCGCGCGATTTTTGTGAATTCTGCGACGCGGTATTTGGACTACAATTACAACGCGTTACGTGCTTCGGAGCAAGCGGCAGTTTTGCCGCAAGACAGTTGTCCCTCGGGCTACGGCACATCGGCGAACGTGACCTCGCGCACGCGGTTCGTCATGAAATCCTGTCAGAATTCGCTCGAAACCGAGGTAAATCGAACCCGCCCATCTTGGGGATCGACTAATCTCCGATCTATAGTTTGAGCGGGTCAGACCCGCATCCCGAGGTTGCTGCCGTGAATGATATGCAATGGGCCCCCATTGGTCCCTCCGAACCAGTCCCGCCGCCGCTGCCGCCCACACGGGTCGATTTCACCGGCGACCGCACCGCGTTCCGCAAGATGGTGACTAAGGGTGCGATGCTGGAGCTGGTCACCTTCGGCTTCTATCGGTTCTGGCTCGTCACCGACATCCGCCGCCATTTGTGGTCGAATACGTCCATCGACGGCGACGCCGCCGAATACACCGGCCGGGCCAAGGAGCTGCTGATCGGATTCCTGTTCGCGCTCGCGATCCTGGTGCCGATCTATCTCGCCTATTTCCTCATCGGCATCGAGTTCGAGCGCTGGCAGGGCTTTGCCTCGACGCCGCTGTTCATCTCGTTCTATGCGTTCGGCCAGTTCGCGATCTTTCGCGCGCGACGCTATCGATTGACGCGGACGGTCTGGCGTGGCGTGCGCTTCTGGATGGACGGCTCCGGCTGGGCCTATTCGTTTCGCGCGATGTTGTGGGGCCTCCTGGTGTTCCTGACGCTCGGCCTGGCGCTGCCGTGGCGCGAGGCGTCGCTGGAGCGCTACAAGATGCAGCACACGCATTTCGGCGATTTGCAGGGCGACTTCGAAGGTCGCGGCTGGGAATTCTTCAAGCGCGGCTGGTGGCTGTGGTTGCTCAGCCCGATCGCGGTGGTGATCTTCCCGCTCGCGCCGTTCTTCTATGCCGAGTTCAAGGCGCGCGAATGGCGTTGGTGGCTGAACGGCATCCGCATCGGCGGCGTCAGCCTGTCCTCGGACCTGCCGCACAATGCTTTTTACGGCCTCTACTGGAAGATGGTCGGCTGGTGGATGCTGCTCTCGACACTGTTCGGCTTCTATGTCGGCGGCGCCACCATACTCGTCGTCAAGCTCAGCGGCGTGCCGGCCGAGCAGCTGTTCGGGCCGGGCCACGCCGCCAAGAGCATTCCGATGCTGGCCATGATGGTGATCGGCTATTTCGCGCTGGCCCTTGCCATGAACATCATCATGCGTGTCTATCTGCAGCGCGATCTCTGGGCCCAGGTGCTGGAGACCGTCGCGGTGCATGATATCGGAGCGGCGGCCGATGTCCGCGCCAGCGGCGAGCTCGCCAGCGCGCTTGGCGAAGGTTTTGCCGATGGTCTCGATGTCGCGGGATTCTAGATCGTGAGCGATGTGACCGCCGAGCCCGGCTCCGAGTCCGGGTCTGGACAGAAGGCGATCTTCTTTGACGGCCTGTCGAGCCGGCGGCGCCAGGTCATGCTCACGCTCGGTGACGCCCTTGAGATCGCCGAGCCGGGCGAAGCCCAGGCAGGCGCAGTCGTTACACGCTGGGCCTTTGACGACATCCGCCGCGCCGACAGTCCGGCCGGCATCCTGCGCCTGACCTCGACCTCTGCACCGCCGCTGGCGCGGCTCGAAATTCGCGATTTAGCTTTCGGCGCAGCTCTCATCGCACGCTGTCCTGGGATCGACGAGCACCAGACCACCGGTCGCGGTGTTGCAAAAATCGTGGGCTGGTCGGTTGCGGCCGCCGTCTCCATCGTCTGCGTCGTGCTGTTCGGCGTGCCGCTGGCCGCGGACCGACTGGCGCCGCTGGTGCCGAAACCGATCGAGCGGCGCATCGGCGATGCGTCCGAGGTGCAGGTGAAAACGATCTTTCGCGGCCAGGCCTGCAATGACGCGGCCGGTCAGGCGGCATTCCGCAAGCTCGTCAACCGCCTGCGCGACGCCGCCGGCCTCGACGACGATGCCATGACGGCGGGCGTGCTGCGAACTTCGGTGCCGAATGCGTTCGCGCTACCGGGCGGCAAGGTCTACGTGCTGAGTGCCTTGCTCGACAAGGCCGACAATCCCGACGAGCTTGCCGGCATCCTTGCCCACGAGCTCGGCCATCTCAAGCATCACGACAACATGCGCGGCCTGATCTACAACGGCGGCACCTCGTTCCTGATCGGCCTGTTGTTCGGCGACGTGACCGGCTCCTCCGCCGTGATCTTCGCCTCGCGCAGCGTGGTCGAAGCCTCCTATTCGCGCGAGGCCGAGACGGCCGCCGATACGTTCGCGATCGAAATCATGCACAAGCTCGGCCGCTCGCCGAAGCCCGCGGCAGAGCTGATGTTCCGCATCACCGGCAAGGAGGGCGGCTCCAGCTTCGCGACGATCCTGGCGAGCCATCCGCTGACCGAGGACCGTCTCGCCCGCATGACCAGCGAAGACCGCCCCGCCAGCG